>JAAVEC010000019.1 GCA_014801485.1 Bacteroides sp. | reverse complement strand
GAAAAGCCAGATTTTTTTTAGCAGTATGTTTGAACTGAATGCCCCTGTTACCTTCCAACTTTACTTTACGTGGCGATCCATCAGTCAGATATACCACATTCATCGGCAACTGCGTTGATAACCCAAGCTTATTAAGCGCATACGTCCCGGTCGGGACAATCTTAGCTTTGTCGCGCCTTGCAATAGCGGCGGCAATCTCCTCAATGGTCGGATAAAGAATACCCAACCCCAAAACCTTATCAATCTTTGGATAACAATATACACCTTGTGCTACCCGAATCAACTGTTCAGACGCAACAAGCCGTCCGAAAGCCTTGTGAACTGCATCCGGCGTGCCATATGAAGCAAAATCTTGCGGAAATATAATCGTGCCTCTTCCGCGTTTAGCCACACTTGTTAATATCTTTTTCTCAATAGATTGCATTCGTTTTTACCGATTATTTTGTCACGAATTTACAACAAATTTCTGACAAAAACAAATTTGGCGTTAAATGACATAACGAAAACAATATTTCTATCTATAAGAGTGCTCAATAGGCTGTAGATCCAATGTTGGCTCTTGTTAAACTCTGAAATCGGGTCAAAGACTTTCCCCTTGCAAGGGTGTTTCAGGTCGGCAAGATGCCATGCGAATGTGTGACAAAACACATCTTGCATCGGCTATCGAAAATCATCTGAATCAACTATAGAAAAATCTCTCTGATAAGCAGCTTCCTACGCTGATATAACAGATCTTTTTTAGTAATTTTGCATTCTAAAACAAATGCTTATTTCAAATGGCAAAAATCACAGTTCAAGATACCCCCATTACCATAATAGGAGTTGATGGTGATGATTATATCTCCCTTACAGATATGGCAACAGCCAAAGAGGGAGATAATCGCTCTGCCGATATAATCAAGAACTGGCTACGCAACCGCTACACTATTGAATTTCTTGGAACATGGGAATTGATACATAACCCCAATTTTAAAGTGGTCGAATTTGACCACTTTAGAATGAGTGCCGGACTTCCTTCTTTTGTACTTAGCGCATCTGAGTGGATAGAGCGTACAAATGCAGTCGGCATAATAGTAAAGAAAGGTCGGTATGGCGGCACTTACGCACATAAGGATATAGCGTTTGAATTTGGGTCGGCTATAAGTGTGCCGTTCAAACTTTATCTGATAGAGGAATTTCAGCGACTTAAAACTGAGGAACAAAAAATGCTCGGTTGGTCGGCAAAACGCGAGTTGTCGAAAATCAACTACCGAATACATACGGATGCAATCAAGCAAAATCTTATCCCGGCTGAGGTCACTAAAGCACAGGCAAGCATTATTTATGCCAATGAAGCCGATGTGTTGAACGTGGCTATGTTCGGAATGACTGCGAAACAATGGCGTGAGGTTAATCATGAATTGAAGGGGAATATCCGCGATTATGCATCAATCAACGAACTCATATGCCTCTCCAATATGGAAAGCCTTAATGCAGTATTATCGAGCAGGGACTTCCACAATCCGAAAGACTTATCAAACTCAACCAAATCGCCATTCATCAGATGAGTGTATTGGAAAGTGATGATGAAAGGAGATTATTGAAATAACCAATAGGAAGCTGATTACAAAATTAAAGTTCATTATGGTCTTATGGGAATGATTGAAATTGGTCCGCATGACGAAATAAAAAAATTATACAATAAACCAGCTAATAGAAAATTAAAATACTGCGCAGTCATATCCATTTCAATCACGATCGCCCTCTTGTTGATTGTCGTAATTTGGATGAAGCAACTTTCTTATCGAAATGTATTGCTTATCAAAGGAGGGGCAGCCTTATTTGCAATTATTTTCGCTGTTCTGTATGGAGTGCTTGTATATCGAGTAAACCGTGAATATATCAGTAAAAGAAGATAAATAACAGTTGGAATACTAAAATTCCAAGCCCTGATAATTTGCATGTTACAGAGAAGAAGTACAAATAAGGGGCAAAATAATTCTTTAGATTTTTTATGTAAATAATGCGATAAGCAAACCATAAACTATATTCAAATATTGAGATATCCAGCTTAGTATGGGTTAGATGGATTTATGAAACCTATCGATTATATTTTTTTGAAATATACTTACCAATCAAACCGATAAGACATGAGCTTATGATAATAAATGGTAGATAAACAATATATAATAAAGTAGCTCCCCAAACTAAAGAAAATCCCCAATCACCTGTATCTATCATACCAATTATAAAACATATAACGGCAAATCCGGTTATTAGTGAAAATAACAATAGAGAAAGTGAATACCAATTCTTGCCATTCCATAACCTCCATGCTGGAAATAAGAATAAAGCATAAGAGATTGTGTAAATTGAGCATGCAATTATGCAGGAATCAAAGTAAAATCTGTCATTGGTTATATAACTCAATATTATAAAATATAAAGATGCCAGCATTGTCGTGACTATTGCCACAATAATTTGAAATATAAGAAAGGCTTTTGTCCGTATTTCCATTTGTCAAAGTTACATATTTTCTGGGAGATATTAATAAGTTGACTGNTATTTACAACGCTAATAACGAGGTTGATATTGCTTATGCGTGGGCTAAGATTCCCGTTNACCGTCTGAATCCCCGCCTCTGCGTCCGGTTCATATCCTTCATGACTGAAGGGAGATTGGAAGTCGGGCGGTCTAACTCTTTGCTACCTTTCTCGAACTGTCGGTTGTCAAGGTGTGGTCGGACAAATACTTTGAGAGTTCAATGTATTTAGTCTGAACGGCATTGAGTTCGANCGCTNTGCTGCTTTCTTATCTTCTGTTTCTCAACTTCGTGTTGAGCCTCTTTCNTCTCTATGATNGGGGTCGTGGGCGAAGAAAGTATCCTTTAGCTTTTGATAGAAGAACGACAGGCTCAGAAGCACTACGCCCAGAAGGATGAACACGACAATGCGGCCCACGATGGGCAGCCGCCAGAGATCGTAGGCCAGCAGCTTCACGAGCAGCAGACCGAAGATTACCAGACTCGTAGTGCGAAGCACCTGGCGGCGGTAGCGCAATCCCANGGCCATAATAGCCGCGCCGGCAATAATAAGGCTCGTGGAGAATGCAGCGCTATAATACGACGTGAAGCCGCTCGTGGCAACAGCCGTTGCCAAAACTTCTATCACGAAGGTAGTTCCGATTATGGAGAAAAACACCAGAGCCATATTCTGCCTCTCGGGCGGCAGCATCGGGAGTCTCNTTTTTGTGAAAATCACGAGAGCGGTACCGAGCAGGACCACTCCGGNCCACACTATCGCCTTATTAACCACGCTATAATCTTCGACACTCAGAATTTCGAAGGAAAGCCAAAGCACNCCCAGGAGGCTCATGAATCCTGCCGTATAGTGGTCGGGACGCCACGCCACGGCTATCGCTGCCATAATAGCCATGGCAACGGCAAAATCCGCAGCGCCGTTATCCAGGCAGNGGATGAACACGGTGGCGAAGAGACCCAAGCCCCACGTGAGAAAAGCACAGCCCACGTTCAGCGTCACACCTCTGAAAATTGCCACACGATTCCCCAATCTAAGCCGGAACAGGTCTTCGTGGCGAAGCATTTGATAAGCGAGGGCAATATAACAGGCTCCACTCGCCATCAATGCAATCTCTTCTCCGCCTCCGGAGGTAATGACCATGGCTATGCACAGGNTAGCCCAGTCGAGTATCGCGATAAGATACGAGGCCAGCAGATATCCGCCTTTTTTATAGCGCACATANGCAATCGCGAGCAGCAGGGAGTAGACCGACCACANNCCACCGACCACCCTGAAATCAGCAAACTGCACGGGCACGAATATCGCGCAGCAAATAATCGTTATCCACCTGAAGAGGTCCGCCACCACGCCCCCGCTCCGGCGGCAATATCGGAGATATAAAAAGCCGTTGAGCACGCAGGCACACANGGGNATNATTCCCCTTGCTTTACTGATAGCCTCGAAAGACTCCATCGCATATATTCCGAAGTAGAGGACGGCTATCAGATTGAGCACAACTGCGCCAATAACCGTGATGAATAGCAATTGGTTTTGCCCAGCACGCCTGAGCACCGCCACCATGGGCAGCGAGAANAGGGTGTAGAACAAAATGCAGAAGCACGCTGTGGCCACGGATTCATANACATCGGCNCGCATTCCGAATGTGGCGACNGCCACGATTATCCACGTGGCCACCATTCCCACCACGGGAATCACGGGCCAGTTGCGCCTGTGNGATATAAAGCAGGCGGCTGCCGAGAGNANCGCCGTNTAGCCGAGCAGGGTNATCAGGCTGCCGTCGGGGCCGGCCGACAGGAACGGCGCTATGTANCCGCCCAGCACGGCCGTAACGGCCAGCTCGCGGCGGTCGTAGCGGAGCGCAATCCACGTGAGCATCACCACGAGAGCCACAAGAATCGAGAGTGCCACAGGTGCAGAGAACAGATCGTAGTAGTTNTANGCCACGGCAATGGTNACGAAGCACACTGCAAAGCCGGCACCGGCAAGCACCGAAGAGAANCTGCGGTAGGTNTCTCTCAGACGATAGGCNACGCCCCATAGACCGAAGCCCACAAGGATTCCGAGNACCGTGCGCGCCACCTCGTTTATCCAGTTGTTGTCGATNGCAAACTTCACAAAAAATCCTATACCCACCACNAGGGCCAGAGCGCCGATCTTGCTCATCAGATTCTCGCCTATGAGCTTTTCAATACGGCGCGTGAATGGAGTCTTGGGGTCTTTCTCCGGCCTCTCGGGTGCGACCGCCGGCTGTTCCGGAGCTTCTTCCGGCANAACAAACTGCGGCACCTCNTCCACACGTGGCAGTTCCGGCTCNACGGGAATGTCTGCCACNGGNGTATCATAGCGAGCGACAGNNTCTTCCCCGGCATTGGTTTTGCGCAGCTGCTCAATCAAGTGATTCAGCTGCCGCTCAATAATTTGTATTCTATTATGGGNTTGTAGCGAAAACACGAAAATCGCCACAACCAATACGAGTACCAAGAACTCCATAATCAGGCCATTAATGAGAAATAAATGCAGATGCCGCTCAACGCAGCTATCTCTNAAAAATTAACCGCCCTAAAGTTACGTNTTCCCGGTGATATACACAAATANCCCCCGGGGTTTATTGGGCTATTATACCGCTAACGCTTTATCTCAAGAACAAACTTAGACTAATCGCTCTTAAAANCTTACTGATTATTTGGNGNTTAATGGNATTTTATGTAAATTTGCAGTGNCACTGAAAATTTGCATAAAAATCAGTTAAGTAATGGAAGATTATATACATAGGAGCATGTCGGCGGCAATAGAGGAGGCAGCGCGCTACTTTCCCGTCATTACAATAAGCGGACCGCGTCAGTCAGGAAAATCAACGCTGCTGCGGCATCTCTATCCGGAGTTGCCCTACGTCTCGGTAGAAAATCCCGATACCCGCATGGCCGTGCTGAATGATCCAAGAGGATTCCTGTCGTCCTTTACGGATGGCGTGATTATTGACGAAGTGCAGCACGTGCCCGAGCTCCTATCTTATATTCAGGGAGTCGTGGATGAAAATCCAGACAGGCGTTTCTATCTCACGGGCAGCTCGCAGTTTTCGCTCATAAAGAACGTTACGCAGAGTCTGGCAGGACGCAGTGCCGTATTTGAGCTGCTTCCTCTCAGCCTTGATGAAATTTCGGGAATCGATAAAACCGATAGTGACGACACTATTCTCTACAACGGCTTTTATCCCGCCGTGTGGAGCGGGAAGAACTTACCACGACTGCTTTACCCTCATTATATCAAGACCTATCTTGAACGCGACGTGCGTGATTTGCTGGCAATCAAGGACCTGGATTTATTTCAGCGTTTCTTGAGGCTGTGCGCCGCACGCATAGGATCAATATTCAATGCGTCAGAGCTTTCCAATGAGCTGGGCGTGGCGGTCAACACGATTAATTCCTGGCTCTCGGTGCTTCAGGCATCTTATATCATATATATGCTCCCTCCTTTTTATACCAATACTCGCAAGCGCCTCACGAAAAGCCCCAAAATCTACTTCACCGACAACGGAATAGCCGCNTATCTGCTCGNTATTGACTCGCCTCAGACACTGGGTCGCGACAAGATGCGAGGTCATCTGTTTGAGAATATGATTGTTACTAATTTTCTCAAAGATAGGCTCAACAATGGGTTAGAAGGCGGGATGTACTTCTATCGCGATTCCAACGGCAATGAAGTGGATCTTCTGATAAAAAACGGTACACGATACGATTGCTACGAAATAAAATCATCCGCTACTTTTCACGTGGACTTCACGAAGGGCTTGAATAATTTCGGGAAGAATTACCCGGACTTGGCCGGCGAAAAAAGTTTGGTTTACTCCGGGGCCAAGATGCCGGATTTCGACGGCATCCACATTCTCAACTATAGGGAACTTTGAAGTGCGACCGGCTGCGTTTGGCCATTTTGGGAAAAAGGCGTAACTTTGAGGCCGATATGGCACGGAAGCAGATATATGGATTGCTTGGCCGACGGCTGGGTCACTCGTTTTCGCGGGCTTATTTTACGGATAAGTTTGCGCGAGAGGGTATCGATGCCGAGTATCTGAATTTTGAGCTGCCCGACATCGGCGGGNTGCCGCAACTGCTCGCGCAGCATCCGGNCNTGCGCGGCTTCAACGTGACTATCCCCTACAANCANGCGGTGATNCCCCTGCTCGCGTCGCTGGACGAGAGTGCGCGGCAGGTGGGCGCGGTGAACGTNGTGCGCGTGGAGAGCGATGGCTCGCTGCGCGGCTTCAATACCGATGCTCCGGCCTTTGCCCGGTCGCTGCTCGGGNTGCTGNCCGGGCGNCCCAAGCCGGCAAAGGCGCTTGTGCTGGGCACNGGNGGTGCNTCGNTGGCCGTGACGGCCGCCCTGCGCGGCATGGANATAGAGCCGCAACTCGTGAGCCGCACGCCGGGGGAGGGCCGCATCAGCTATNCAGCCCTCACGCCTGAGGTGATGGCCGCCCACCTGCTGGTGGTGAACACCACGCCTCTGGGCACCTTCCCTGCAGTGGAGGAGGCTCCGGCCATTCCCTACGACGCGCTCACGGNATCTCATGCCTGCTTCGACCTGGTGTATAACCCCGATCCCACGATGTTTATGCGCCAGGCGGCTACGCGCGGCGCGGCCACCTGCAGCGGNCTGGAGATGCTGCACCTTCAGGCCGAGGGCTCGTGGCGCATCTGGAACGAAACAACAAACTGCTGACTATCAACATTATCATAATGAACAAAATTATCTACATCGCCCTCATCGCCATAATACTGGTGCCCTGGAACCTCATGGGCCTGCCGGTGGTGACGGCNCCCGTGGCACTGCTTGCCGGCCTGATTTTTGCCTTCACATGCAAGAATCCNTACCCTAAATTCAACAAGAAGTGCTCCAAATATCTGCTTCAGGTGGCCGTGGTGTGCCTGGGCTTCGGCATGAATCTGCACGAATCGCTGCGCAGCGGTGCCGACGGCATGCTCTTCTCCATNGTGAGCGTGGTATCGGTGATGGTGATGGGCGTGATTCTGGGCTACAGCTTCCACATCAACCGCAAGACGGCCTACCTCATCAGCAGCGGCACGGCCATCTGCGGCGGCAGTGCCATCGCTGCCGTGGGNCCCGTGGTCAAGGCCAACGAAAACGAGATGGCCGTGAGCCTGGGCGTGATATTCATCCTCAACGCNGTGGCCCTCTTCATCTTCCCNCCCATCGGCCATGCGNTGGGCATGGGNCAGGAGCAATTCGGCACCTGGGCCGCCATAGCCATCCACGACACATCGAGCGTGGTGGGCGCCGGCGAGGTGTACGGCGAGCAGGCCCTGCAGATAGCCACACTCATCAAGCTCACGCGCGCGCTGTGGATTATTCCGCTGGCTATCGTGACCATGTTTATTTTCCGCGACCGCAGCGGCAAGGTGTCGATACCCTGGTTTATCTTCATCTTTATCCTCACCATGGTGGCCAACACCTANCTGCCTTTGCCCGGGTGGTTCACCGGTGCCATGGAATGGGTGGCACGCCGCGGAATGGTGGTGACGCTGTTCATGATAGGCGCTTCGCTATCGCTGGCCACGGTGCGCCAGGTGGGCATCAAGCCCCTGCTGCTGGCNGTGCTTCTGTGGATAGTGATAGGNGTGAGCTCGCTGCTGGTGGTGCTCAACACCATCCCCGGCACCGCCGCCTGATAGCTCGCTGCCATGCGGGCGCCCTGGAGCATGATCCCTGCCGTGCCTGCGGCCATAGGGCTGGCCTGCGGAGTACTGCTGGCAGCAGCTCCGGCATGGGTGGCTCTGTGCGCCGCCGGTGGCGCCGTGGGGTGCACGGCGTTGTGTGGGTGGCGCGGATGGAGATTCCTCGCGCCGGCACCCGTGGCGCTTCTTGCCGGCCTGCTGCTGGCTATCGCCACGCCGGAGCGGGCGGCATATAAAGCCCCTGCAGCTGCCGGCATAGTATCCACCGTCTACGCGTCGCCCCTGAGCGGCGAGGCTGCGGCATTCGTGGCCACAACGATGGTGGCTGATGGCAGCATGCTACCGCGCGCGCTTCGCGACGACTTCCGTGCCTCCGGGCTGGCCCACGTGCTGGCCCTGAGCGGATTCCACGTGGGCATCATCGCCATGCTGGCCATGATGCTCACTCGCCCCTTGCTCCTGAGCCGCAGGCTGCGGCACGTGCGTGGCGCGCTGGTGCTTGCGGCGGTGTGGAGTTTTGCGATGCTTGGCGGCCTGTCGCCCTCGCTTGTGCGCGCAGCGGTGATGTGCTCGCTGCTGATTATCGCCGGTCTTTCCGGGCGCTACACCTCGGCATGGAACTCCCTGGCCGTGGCTGCGATAGTGATACTGGCATGGCGCCCGGGAGCCATCTACGACGTGGGATTTCAGCTCTCCTTCGCGGCCGTGGCCGGCATTCTGGCTTTTTCGGGTGTGCTTAACCCGTTCGACCCCCACGATCATCCACGCCTGCACGCCATTGCCGCAGCCGTGGGAGTGCCCGTGGGCGCCACCATAGCCACGGCGCCTATCGTGGGAGCCGTATTCGGCAAGCTGCCACTGCTCTTTCTGCCGGCCAATATCATCGCCGGCATCCTCTTCACTCCATTCTACATCCTTGCGCTGGTACTGGTCGCACTATCCTCCCTCGGCCTTCCCTGCGGCTGGCTTGCCGCCATCGTGGACGGCATCTACGAGCTAATGGCCCGCACAGCATCGGCCTTCGCCCTGCAGACCGACGTGGCCGCCACACCCGCCGCACTCGTCACGGCCCTCGCCGCCATCATTCTGCTGCGCATCTATCTGGGCTACAAAAAGAGCAGTGCTGGCGCACGAGCATGAATATAAGCGGCTCCGAGTAAGGGCGCTCCATGGCGCACCCCTTATTCAGAGTCGCTTTTACACGTAAGTACGGTTATTTGCAACGGGTTTTGCCCGAAGACGTTTATGGTGGCTGGACGTTTTCCGTAGCTGCGAGGACGCGCGATTGTCGGAGCTTGCGGAAGCGGTCCCATGGATCAGGTGGGATCGCGTGGGTGGTAGGTAGACCGGTGAAACATTTAAAGTAGATTTGCAGATTAAAGGGGTTAATAAATATGGTTGATTATCTCGCGGTGGTGTAAAATCCCGGCCGGGGAAGGCGCCCTGAGCTCAGGGGCGTCGTTTTGTTTTACACTGCAAAGTTACGAAGCCATAAGGATGAAAATTACCACATTTTCGTCTTCAATGACGCGAATGTATAAGATGCACCCATAATCAACTGCGTGCCAGCGCAATACAAAAGCAGGATTCGAGAAATGAATTTCTAAGGGCTTAGTTTCCGGAAATTTATCGTTGGTGGATAAATGCTTGCGGCGCGTTTTTAATCGGTATTTTCGGGGCAGGACGCACCATGGTGCGCCCCTACATTCTGAGTATCTGCTTCTTATCTACTCCCGTGTGTATTTCCTTGCCCGGGGTGGACGCTTTGAAATGCGTGCATACTTTAACAGATGCATTGACCTCGCCGAATCCTATCTTCCGACACCTCTGCATCAAGGGCTTTTCCGAAAGGAAAGGCTCTTGATGCTATGTGATTAACATTTGATTTACAAACTTTTTGTTGATTTAGAGCATTGATATTTTGTAGTCAACAAAATTATCACTATATTTGCACTACGAAAAAAGGGTAGTTTCCCCATAAAGAAATACTTCGAGTGCGAAAGCAACGATTTTAGGGGCTGGGGTGTCTCCCGGTCGGAAAAGGGTCTCAAACGAGATCCTTTTTTTGCTTCTACTTATCAGGAAAAATCTTTAATCCAAGAAGTTTGTCCTTACTTGTATATATGTTTGATGCAATTACATCAAAAGCCGGATTATGCTTTTCCGGGTTCAGCACATAACGTGATATTGGATAGGCTATCAAATCCGCGACCTGTAATCCAAATACATTTTCAGTTTTCTTACTAAATCCGAAACGCCCCATGTGTTTGGCCAATCTTTCAGGACTTACATAATGCATCCCCGTAAATCTCAGCCTATTGTAATAGTTCAGCAAAGCGGTATCTTCTCGTTTGCCTCTCCGTTCAACGATTATATCAATAACCCCTCCCTCCGGACTTTTATCATCTACGCAGAATATGCTTCGCTGGATAACATACTTTAGGGCTGTACCATAAACGTCGGCATCCGTTCCGTGATTTTCAATACATCGCTCTTTCTGGACCGAGCAACAGACTATAATATAAATTCCTTGAACAGATAACACCTCATTGACCCGCTCATAAAACCTTTTTTTGACATCATCATCAAATAATATTTCAAAATGTTTTTCACACTTTCTTATATCACGTGAATGCAGGATTATGTCTGTAGTATTCCAAAACTCAATTTTAAGTTCATCTATTGCTTTTTTGAAAGTGTTTACATTCTTTACTGGTACCAATATTCCGCATAACGTAAATATGGGAAAATTACGGTCGTATGTGGCAAGATTATGGTCGCCACATTCATCTATATATAAATTGTATTTAGGTTTATTTGCCATATTCTACCTGCAAAGGTACGAAATTTCAGGTCAGGCAGGACTCACGATGCGTGACATTTCCGGAAATTTATCGTTGGTGGATAAATGCTTGCGGCGCGTTTTTAATCGGTATTTTCGGGGCAGGACGCACCATGGTGCGTCCCTACATTCTGAGTATCAGATTCTTATCTACTCTCGTGTGTATTTCCTTGCCCGGGGTGGACGCTTTGAAATGCGTGCATACTTTAACAGATGCGTCACGTCGCAATAAAATTGATTCTTTTTTTGGAGGAAAATTTGTGGGATTTAGCATAAAGTGATAATTTTGCATCGACATGTGGATGCGTGTCGCTTAGTTTTGTTCAGCAAAAGCGTTTTGCTTTTGCACTTAGTTTATGAACCTGAGAAATTTTTAGACGTATGAATAAGCAGATCCTATTTCTAATTTCTTTCTTCGCCATCTTCGCTATCTCATGCAGTAATGACGATGAACCCCAAATACCCGCAAACTCTCTTTCGCTTAACATGATGGTGGGAGATAGTGAAACCACCATTGGTGGTTCTGATGTGTTCATAAATGCGTCCTACAACTTCGCATCTTCATATTGCGGTATCGCCGACCTTGGTAAAAGAGGCGGTTTCAACCAAAATCCAAATCTATCTCAGATAGCTCAGGAAGTGGCAGTAACTCCCGGCAACTTCTATCAAATCGTGCTTGCACAAGATATTCGTACTGTAGCAGGAGCACGAGCATATCCAATCAAAGCCAACTATTACAACGTGTATGTGGATTCCTGGATATACGACAAAGACAACGATATTGCCGGAGCTAAAGTAAGCTTTGCCGAATGCTATCCCGAAATCAAACAACTTCCGGAATGGGATGAACACATTGCTGTCAATAAAGAATTAGACAACGCCTATTACTGCACAGTAAAGTATTCATTCCCCAAGGGTTGCGTGATCGACGATGCCGTAGAAGCCTATTACTCTTACGGAAATGAAAATCTGACGGCCAAACTTGATTTTATAATAGACGGAAATAAAATAGTGTTGAAATATCCGGATATGAGTTACTCTGATCCCTTTGTCAAACTATTGGTTCGCTATGACAATGTATATACGCGCGTTTATTTAGATTTCAAATAAATGTAGAGTATTAGCTCTCGCGCGATTTTCCTTGCCCGGGGCGGACGCTTTGAAAAGCGTCCCTACTGCCTGGTGGGCAGCTACTTATCTACTCTCGCGAGTTTTTCCGGCTTTCCTGGCTCCGCATCTATCCGGGCTACAAAAAGAGCAGCCGCGCCGGCGTGAGAGAAATGGCGGATTAATTGCAAAAAGCGAACCAGAAAAATACGCCTAAAGTCCCGCTCGTATTCATACTTTTTTTGTAATTTTGGCGTTGAATCAGAAAAAGATAAAAATTATGTCGGAAGCTGAAATGAACAAATATCGGCTCACGTCCATGGAAGAACCCGGCGATGAGCGCATGGAGCAGATTATGCGCGAGGTTGCGGAAGAAGCCCGTGAGAGCACCCGCCGCGCAGCTGAACGAGTGGCAGCCGGCATAGAGGCCGCAACGCAAGCTGCTCAAGAAAAATGGGGCGACACCATAGACCGGATTAAGAATGGCATTGAGTAATCATCAACCTGTTCTTATAGTAATAGCCGGGCCTAACGGGTCGGGGAAAACGTCTGTGACCACGAAGATTCTTCATCATGAATGGCTTGAAGATTCGGAGTATATTAATCCCGACAACGTGGCTCGCGATATTTTCGGAGATTGGAACAGTAAGGAAGCAGTTCTCCAAGCTGCTGAATATTGCGAAGATTGGAGGGAACGGTGCCTTGAAGAGCGAAAAAGTCTTATTTTTGAGACCGTTATGTCGGCCATGGATAAGGTTGAATTTATTCTCAGAGCAAAGCAGGCCGGATTCTTCATACGTTTGTTTTTCGTTTCCACGGAATCCCCAACTATCAACGCAAAGCGTGTAGCCAACAGGGTTTTGAATGGTGGTCATGATGTGCCCATTCCAAAAATCATATCCCGTTACGACAAATCTATAGCCAACTGCAAAATTTTATCCTCCATTGTTGACAGGCTATATATTTATGATAATTCAATCGAGGACACGGAAGCTCGGCTTTTGTTCCGGCTCAGCAATGGAAAACTGATAAAACGCTACGTCGAGGTTTTACCCAAATGGGCTGAACCAATTCTACCCCAGTAGCGAAGACTGAGGCTGAGTAAAATTCTTCAGCAATATCAAAAAAATATTGCGCGATTCAAAAATGCCGTACCATTGCGGTGCAGACCGCTACTTAACAGGCTCCTTGCGGTTGTGGGCGATTTTTGCCTTGCCTGAGGCGGACGCTTTGAAAAGCGTCCCTACTGCCTGGTGGACAGCTTCTTATCTACTCTTGTGAGTTTTACCGGGTTTCGTGGCTCGGGGCCATTTTTGTATTTTTTTGAGGGGAGAGGTGGGAAATGTGGCGTTTTTTTGCTAAGTTTGCAGTCGCATTTATGCACAAGCCC
Source organism: Bacteroides sp. (assembly GCA_014801485.1). Lineage (GTDB taxonomy): Bacteria > Bacteroidota > Bacteroidia > Bacteroidales > Muribaculaceae > CAG-873. The sequence goes on along the minus strand of JAAVEC010000019.1, from coordinate 77,569 downwards.
CGGTAGTTCAACGGATAGAATAGAAGTTTCCTAAACTTTTGATAGCAGTTCGATTCTGCTCCGGGGTACAAAACAATACCTAAAGCAATGACTGTGAAAGATATAACAGCAAGCGCCCGCAACTCGCAAGTGTGGGGCTTTTTTGTTTCACTGGCTGTGATGGCCGTGATATCCATCGCCTTTTTCTATCCCGACAACGTGGAGGGGGGCAGCCTGCGGCAGGCCGATATGCAGCAGGGTCTGGCCAACGGCCATGAGGCTCAGGCTTATTATGATGCCACGGGCGAGAAGGCGCTGTGGACCAATTCGCTATTTTGCGGCATGCCCACTTTCCAGATTTCGCCCAGCTATCCATCCAACGCTCTCTTCGAGTGGCTGAACGACGTGTACGGGCTGTGGCTTCCCCAGCCGAGCAATCTGCTGTTTATGATGATGCTGGGGATGCTTATCCTGCTCTACGTGATGGGGATGCGCTGGTATGTGGCGCTTCTGGGAGCAATCGCGTGGGGCTTTTCAAGCTATTTCGTGATTATCATAGGGGCGGGTCACATCTGGAAATTCCTGGCTCTGAGCTATGTGCCGCCCACAATAGGCGGCCTGCTGCTCCTCTACCGCGGGCGCTACGTGGCCGGCGGGGCTATGCTGTCGCTCTTTGCGATGCTTCAACTGGCGGCCAATCATCCGCAGATGAGTTATTATTTCTTCTTCGTGATGGTGGCGGTGGCGCTTGCCGCGCTCTACACTGCGTGGCGGGAGGGCAAGCTGCGCCGCTGGTGCACGGCTACGGCCGTGGCGCTGGGAGCCGGATTGCTGGCCTTAGGAGCGAATGCCCCGAGCCTCTACAACACCTACGAGTACTCCAAGGAAACCAAGCGCAGCCAGAGCGAGCTCACTCCCCTGCACAGCGACGGGGCGGCCGATGCTCAGCGCCCCACGGGGGGCATGCCCTACGACCAGATCGTGGGCTGGAGCTACGGTGGCGCCGAGAGCTTCTCGCTGCTCGTGCCCAATATCAAGGGTGGCGCTTCGGCCCGCCCCGAGGGAGGGCAGATGGTGTATGCCGGTCTCGACCGGCTTCCCGACGCCGCCGGATATCAGGGCCAGCCTCTGGGCCAGATGCTGAGCTACCTGCCGCAATATTTCAACGACTCGGAGGGCACGAACGGACCCGTCTACGTGGGAGCCATCGTGTGTGCGCTGTTTCTGCTGGGCTGCATCGTGGTGCGCGGCCCCCTGAAGTGGGCCCTGCTTGCAGTGACGGTGCTCTCGCTGCTGCTGGCACTGGGACGCAACTGCGCGTGGCTCACGGATTTCATGATCTACCACTTCCCGCTCTACAATAAATTCCGCGCCGTGGAGAGCATCCTGGTGGTGGCCGAATTTGCAATGCCCGTGCTGGGCGTGATGGGCCTCACGAAGCTGCTCAACGCATCGACCGAGGACCGCAAGCGCATGATGAAGCCACTGGGGATAGCCTTCGGGGTGCCTCTGGTGCTGTGCGTGGCGGCGGCGGTGGCGCCCGGAATTTTCGGCTCGGCTATCACCGCGCAGGATCAGGCCACATCGCAGGCTATCCAGCAGCAGATTATCAGCATGGGCCAGCAATACGGGGCCTCGCCGGCCGAAATCCAGCAATCGGCCTACGCTTATTCGCTGTCGAATCCCGCAGTGGCGGAGGTGGTGGAAGGCCTGCGCTACGGCTTGGTGCGCGACGATGCGATGCGCTCCGGGCTGTTTCTGCTCATAGGCTTCGCACTCATCGCCCTGATGCTGCGCGGCAAGCTCAAGAGCGCCACAGCCGTGGTGCTTCTGGCAGGCGCGGTGCTGGTGGACCTCTACGGCACCGACAAGCGCTACGTGAGCCACAGCAGTTTCTGCACTCCCGAGGTGGCGGCCACGGATCCCTTTGCGCCCGACGCTATAGACCGCGCCATACTCCAGGACAACGACCCGGCCTACAGAGTGATGGATATCCCCGGCTTCAACAGCCCGCAACGCAGCTATCACCACCGGATGGTGGGCGGCTACCATGCCGCCAAGCTCAACCGCTTCGAGGACCTGATCCAGCGCCGGCTCAATCCGGTGATGCACTACGGCTACGATCCCTCGCTGCGCAGCGACAGCGTGCGCGGCCTCTATGAGGGCGACGAGCGCCACGTGGCCGATGCCCTGGCCGCCTCCTACGGCGTGCTCGACATGCTCAACGCCCGCTATATCATCACCGGCGACAAGGATGCCCCCGTGGTGGTCAATACCTCGGCCATGGGCCCGGCATGGCTCGTGGAAGGCGTGGACTACGTGGACGGCGCCGATGCCGAAATGGCGGCACTATCGACAACAGACGTGCACACCCGCGCCGTGGCCGACCGCCGCTTCGCATCCGCGCTGGGCACGGAATGCCCCTCGCTCGTGCCCGGCGACACCATCGAGCTCACGGAATACACTCCCAACAAAATCAAATATCGCGCCACCACGCGCAACGGCGGCATAGGTGTGTTCTCAGAGGTGTATTTCCCCTGGGGATGGAAAGCCACGATCGACGGCGAGCCCGCCGAGCTGGCCCGCGTGAACTACGTGCTTCGTGCCATGCGCCTGCCGGCCGGCACGCATGATGTGGCCATGATATTCGACCCCGATTCGATCCACACCTCGGCAGCCGTGGCCTACGCGTGCGTGAGCCTGATCTACCTGCTGGTGCTTGCCGCGCTGTTCATTGCCTTCGTGCGCAGCAACACTCCGGCAGAGGAGGGCCGGCGATGACCCGCATTCCGCAGCCGGGATGGTGGAAGCGCCTGCGGCACAGCCGAGGATTCGGCGTTCACTCGCCGTCGGCCTACCGCTTCATCCGCGAAGTGATCTGCGAGCGCCTGCCCTACTATGGCTATGAGCAAGCCGACCGCCTGGCCGGCGAGTGGCCCTTGGGCGGACAGAAAAGCCTGCGCCTATGGCTGCGGCTATGCGCCCATTTCTCGCCCGATGCGATAGCTGTGTGCATCAGCAGCGCTGCGCGCGATTGCGTGTGCTCGATCGCTGCGCAGACTTGCCCCAAAGCCAATCTGCTGCCGCGCTCCGTGGCCGATGCCGGTCTCATAATCATGTGCAACAGCCGGCCCGGAGAAGCACGCGAGGCCCTGAAGGCCGTGCGCAATGGCGCCACGGTCTACTTCCCCGCCTGCGGCAGCGACAGCGACAAGTGGCTGCTCAGGCAACTGAGATCGCTGCCCTTCGGGCATTCGTTTGCCAACGGCGCCGGCGCAATCATATTCGTGGGGCTTCACACAGTTCCGCGCGAGCACTTCGACGTGCGGTTCTAATTTTCCGCTATTCTTTTCCGCTGCAATCAAAAATTATAGTTAATTTTGCAGCATGAATCCCAACGAAACATTTGAAATGGTGGCCAAGACCTTCCAGGGTCTGGAAGACGTGCTGGCCGAAGAGCTGCGCGGCCTGGGAGCCGCCGATATCACCATAGGGCGCCGCATGGTGGCATTCAGCGGCGACCGCGAGCTGCTGTATCGCGCCAACTTCTGCTGCCGCACGGCGCTGCGCATCCTCAAGCCTTTCTTCAAGTTCTCGGCGCGCGATGCCGATGAGCTCTACGAAAAGGCCAAGGCCTACGACTGGAGCTCGATCCTCTCGCTGAGCAAGACCTTCAGCATCGACACCGTGGCCTACAGCGACGAATTCTCCCACTCGCGCTTCGTGACCTACCGCATCAAGGATGCAATCGTGGACTGGTTCAAGGACCGCTACGGCGAAGACAAGCGTCCAGGCGTGCGACTGCACGACGCCGACGTGATGATCAACGTGCACATCTCGGGCACCGACGTGACCCTGAGCCTCGACAGCAGCGGCGAGTCGCTGCACAAGCGCGGCTACCGCGTGGCCCATACCGAGGCTCCCATCAACGAGGTGCTCGCCGCCGGCATCATCATGCTCAGCGGCTGGAACGGCGAGGTGCCGCTGGTGGATCCCATGTGTGGCTCCGGCACCTTCCTGTGCGAGGCCGCGCTGATAGCCGCCGGCATCGCGCCCGGCGTGTTCCGCAAGCGCTTCGCGTTTGAGGCGTGGCCGGATTTCGACGCCGAGCTCTTCGAGAAAATCTACAACGACGACAGCCAGGAGCGCGACGTGCAGGTGCCCATCATCGGTGCGGATATCTCGCCCAAGGCCGTGGATATCGCCCGTGCCAATCTCAAGAGCGCCGGTGTGGCCCGCTACGTGGAGCTGGCCGTGCGCCCGATAGCCAAGTGGACCGCCGAAGAAGTGCCGACAACGCCCGGCTTCGTGGTGACCAACCCGCCCTACGGCGAGCGCATCTCGGCCGACGACATGGACGCCCTCTACACCTCCATAGGCCGCACGCTCAAGCACGAATTCTGCGGCTGGCAGGCCTGGATCATAGGCTACCGCGACGAGCACTTCCGCAATATAGGCCTGGCCGCAAGCCGCAAGATCGCCCTCTACAACGGCGCCCTCGACTGCGAGCTGCGCCAATACGTGATATTTGACGGCGATAAGAAAGCCTTCCTGGCCCAGGGCGGCAAACTCAAGAACGGCCCCGCCCGCAGCGCGGAACCGGCCGGCCGCAAGCCCGGCGACGGCTCCCGCGGCCACAAAAAGCCGTGGCCCGCAGGCCAGCGCAAAACCGGCGGCCGCAAGCCCGAGCAGCCCGAATCCAGGCCCGAGGCCGCATCGCCGGAGAATCCGCTGGCAGTGCGCCGCAATCCCGGAGCCCTGCGTTCGCTCGTGGGCCGCAAGCCCTCCCTGCCTCCCTCCGACGGCCCCGTGATGCGCCAGCGAGGCTGGAAAAAGAAGGGCGATGCCTGATAGAATCACAAAATTCCTGCACTCGCGCTACGCCGCNCTGCCCGCGGGAGCGCTGATGATTGCCGCCGCATGGAGCACCCATGTGGACGGCAGTACCCCCCTGCAGGTGGATGAAGGCGGTATAGCNCTGCCGCCTGCCTTCACCTGGCTCTCCGACGCCGACGTCTCNACCTGGGCCGCGATAGCCTGCAACGTGGCTATAATGGCCGCACTGATAATACTGAACAACCGCTACAACCTGCTGCGCAGCATGACGATGCTGGCCGCCGTGTTTTTTGCGGCCATGCAGTGTGCCACGCCGCATCTCACGGCGCGGTTCTATACCGGTCCGCTTCTGGCGCTGGTGCTTCTCGGGTGTATCGGCCTGATGTTTGGCAGCTACGCCCAGCCGTGGAAGCGGCGGCAGGTGTTTCTGGTGTTTTTNCTTCTATCGGCGGGCGCAGCCACGCAATATGCCTACGCCGTGTATATCCCCCTGATGCTCGTGGGATGCTGGCAGATGCGCATCATGAGCCCCCGTACCNCCCTGGCCGCTGCCATNGGNCTCGTGACTCCGTGGTGGATACTGCTGGGGCTGGGAATAGTGTCGCCGGCCGACATCCGCGTGCCCGAACCCGTGAAGCTNCTGAGCTACATNGACTTCAGCCAGGGCGTGCACCTGGGCACGACCATGGTGGTGGCCGCCGTGGTGTTCATAGCCGCGATAGTGCTCGACTTCTTCCGCACGATTGCCTACAACGCACGCTCCCGCAGCTACAACGGNATGATCGTGCTCACCGGATTCTTCACCATCCTGGCCATAGCCATCGACTACAACAACGTGGCCTGCTACGTGCCGCTGATGAATGCGTGCGCAGCCCTGCAGGCCGCCCAATTCTTCGTGATCCACCGCTCNGGNCGCTCGTGGATGGGCATCGCCGGGCTGCTCNNGNTTTACCTCTCATTATATATATGGGCGATCGTAGACTGAAATTTGTGATTGAAAGCAAGGTNCCCTTCGTGCGCGGCCTGCTCGAACCCTACGCCANGGTGGANTATCTCGACCCNGAGCAAATCACGCCCGATGCCGTGGCCGATGCCGACGGCCTAATCGTGCGCACCCGCACGCGCTGCGACTCGGGGCTGCTGGCCGGCTCGCGGTGCAGCTTCGTGGCCACGGCCACTATAGGCACCGATCATATCGACCTGCCNTGGTGTGCGGCCCATGGTATCACCGTGGCCAACGCNCCGGGATGCAATGCCCCCGCCGTGGCGCAATATGTGCTGGGCTCCGTGGCCGCGATTTCGCCTAAGCCGCTCGGCGAGCTGTGCATAGGCATCGTGGGCGTGGGCCATGTGGGCCGCATCGTGGAGCAGTGGAGCCGCTCGCTGGGNATGCGNGTGATGCTGTGCGACCCTCCGCGCAGCCGTGCCGAGGGCGGCNCGCAGTGGCGCACCCTCGACGANCTGGCGCGCGAGGCCGATGTGGTGACATTCCACACACCCCTCACCACCGACGGCCNNGATGCNACCATGCATATTGCCGACNCGCNCTTCTTTTCCANGCTGGAGCGCCGNCCCATCATAATCAACGCCGCACGCGGCCCGGTGGTGGACACGCCTGCCCTCATCGACGCCCTCGACAGCGGNCAGGCCGGCGCCGCCGCAATCGACTGCTGGGAGGGCGAGCCGGCAATCCCNGCAGGGCTGCTGGAGCGCGCGGCAGTGGCCACNCCCCACATAGCCGGNTATTCCCGTGAGGGCAAATGGCGCGCNNCCCGGATGGCCATTGATGCACTCACGGCNCACTTCTCGCTGCCGGCCGTGGCCCTTAAAGAAGCTGCCCCGGCAGCGGTGCCCNGCGCCGTTACGGCTGCCGCCGTGGNCGCATCGTATAATCCCCTGCTGGCCGATACNCCTGCCCTGAAACTCCATCCCGAGCGTTTTGAAGCGCTGCGCAACGGCTATGCGCTGCGCGAGGAGCTNCACTGAGCCCCCGGCTGATATGATACTATTTTAGCATTCGCTCCGCTGAGGGTGCAAATGCCAAAATAGCATCTAAGGAAGTAGACAGCAGGCTCTTGAATGGNAAAATGCGGGTATNGCGATAATGATTTAATGTTTTTTCACTAAAAAATTTATCATTTTTGCGAATTTTCTTTTCAGAACCTATTGAATATCCAAAAAAAGCACTAACTTTGCATGTGTGTTTTTTATAGTATTAGATTAAGGATAAAGGTCTGGAAAGAGTTGTTGTGAAACAACTCTTTTTTTTGCGCCTTTTGAACGGGCGGAGTGCGCCGNGCGTTATTAAGATATGAAAACGGTAAAGCGCACATTATTNCTGGCCGCGATATTCGTGAGCGTGCTNCTNATATCAGTGGCGTATCGCGACGGACACCCCCGCACCCGCGTGGGCGACGTGGCTCCGGCNCTGAGCTTCGACAGCGAGCCCGGCGAGGCTCTCAAGGCACTGCGGGGCAANTATGTGCTGCTGAGNTTCTGGGCCGCCACAAATGCACCATCGCGCGAAGCCGTGGGNCGCTACACCNCNTGGGTNGANNGGCGCGAGGCGCAGGACGTGGGGCTGATATCCTTCAATCTCGACAAAAACGAAACCCTCTTTCACGAAATCGTGAAGCGCGACGGCCTCAACCAGCAGCTTCAGTTCAGGCTTTCGGAAAGCCGCACCGAGCGCCTGNTGCGCGACTANAGCCTGCGGCCCGGCACCTACGGCACCCTGCTCATAGCGCCGGACGGCCGAATTCTGGCCCANAACCCGCCCGTAGACTCCATTGCCGCCATNATCGCCGGCNATGANTCGNCAAGANGNTAGANCGCTGANTATCAACACAAAGGCATNGCNAAGCGTGTGCTTTTCACTAACCCGGTATACTTAATGAGCAGGAGGACGCACCATGGTGCGTCCCTACATATTGCAGATACACAGAGCNTTACANNAACATTTNCNCATAAACGCAGTTTCGCCGCGGGTTATTGGCAAAGCGCGCAAATTAATCNGCGAAAGCGGCGGTTATTTCATTTTCTTTTGCTATTTTTGCGGTGTAAATCACTTACATCTATACCAAAATATATCTCATGGATATTAATAAAATCATGGCCGACCTGGAAGCCAAGCATCCGGGTGAAAAAGAATATCTTCAGGCTGTAAAGGAAGTGCTCATGTCGGTAGAGGAAGTCTACAACCAGCATCCCGAATTTGAGCGCAACAAAATCGTAGAGCGCATGGTCGAGCCCGACCGTATCGTGACCTTCCGCGTGACGTGGCTCGACGACAAAGGCGAGGTACAGAACAACATAGGCTATCGTGTGCAGTTCAACAATGCCATCGGCCCGTACAAGGGCGGCATCCGTTTCCATGCATCCGTAAACCTCTCGATCCTGAAATTCCTGGGCTTTGAGCAGACGTTCAAGAATGCCCTCACCACGCTGCCCATGGGCGGCGCCAAGGGCGGTAGCGACTTCTCGCCGCGCGGCAAGAGCGACCGCGAGATCATGCGCTTCTGCCAGGCCTTCATTCTGGGCCTGTGGAAAAACCTGGGTCCNGACCGCGACGTNCCCGCCGGCGACATAGGCGTGGGCGGCCGCGAAGTGGGCTACATGTACGGCATGTACAAGCGCCTCGTGAACGAGCACAACGGCACCTTCACCGGCAAGGGCCTGAGCTTCGGCGGCTCGCGCATCCGTCCTGAGGCCACCGGCTTCGGCGCTCTCTACTTCGTGCAGAGCATCCTCAAGGAAAAGGGCGAAACCATCGATGGCAAGACGGTGGCAATCTCCGGCTTCGGCAACGTGGCATGGGGCGCAGCCCTCAAGGCCACCGAACTGGGCGCCAAGGTGGTGACCATCTCCGGCCCCGACGGCTACATCTACGATCCCGCCGGCCTCGATGCCGAGAAAATCGACTATATGCTGGAGCTCCGCGCCAGCGGCAACGACNTTGTGGCACCCTACGCCGANAAGTTCCCCGGCAGCGAATTCTTCCCCGGCCGNAAGCCCTGGGAGCGCAAGGTGGACATCGCACTGCCCTGCGCCACCCAGAACGAGGTGAACGGCGAAGATGCCAAGCAGCTCGTGGCCAACGGCGTGCAGCTCGTGGCTGAGGTGAGCAACATGGGTTGCACCCCCGAAGCTATCGACACTTTCCTGGAAGCCCGCATCACCTACGCTCCCGGCAAGGCCGTGAACGCCGGCGGCGTGGCCACNTCNGGNCTNGAAATGAGCCAGAACGCCATGCACCTGCAGTGGAGCGCCGAGGAAGTGGACGAGAAGCTCCACACCATCATGCGCGATATCCACGAGCAGTGCGTGAAGTACGGCAAGCAGCCCGACGGCTACATCAACTACATGAAGGGCGCCAACATCGCCGGCTTCATGAAGGTGGCTGATGCCATGATGGGCCAGGGCGTGTGCTAATCGCCTCTAAAGCTAAATAAAAGCGCGACCCCGTTCGGGGTCGCGCTTTTATTTATTTAACTATAAGGAGATTAAGAATTTTAGANCCACATTTCTATTTCTTTGGCCGTTGTAAAACACTAAATTTCTTGCTTAAATTGCAAATTTTAAAATCTTTCGCTGCGTTATGGCTTAACCCCTATCTAACTTTGCACCTGTAATCAAAAGAAAAAAATATGGAGAAAGATTTAATAAACACTATTGGCAACTATTTAGTGAAAAGAATCTCTGACAATATCCAAGACGTTCTTTCAATCCACTGGGGTTATAATTCCGGCATGAATCACTTCGTTTTAAAATTTGAATTGGCAAACACACAATTTCTAATTATAACGAACGGAAGAAGCACCAGGAAAAACGGAATGATAATTACACCTGACGAACATCTGATTAAAATTGAATGTCATAACTATCTCTTAAATTTCGAACAGGTAGCAAATATAGTTGGGCAATTAGAAAAGGAGTTGAAGCATTTTGAAAAAACGTTTCCTTCTATAGCTCGTCGCCAATACGTTCGTGAGAATTATTCAACCGTAAATCAAAAAGCATCATCTAAGAAGACACACTAAGGGCGCCTATATTTCAATCTATCTAAACAATATTTAGATGACAATAATCTGGAAGATGAATATGGCACGAAAAAGATTGTGCTGTACCATTTATTTGGCAAAGAAATATTTAATATGAAAATGAAGAAATAATTAAAGGTAAGCCGAAAAAATTGTTTATCTTTGCAAGGTCAAGAGAGACAACATATTGAAAACAAAAAAGCCTTGCTTCTTGTGAAATCGCCAAATTATCACTCTTAAGAATACACAAGGCACAGTGCAACTCATATCAAATATGGGTTGCCATCTGTGCGTGTATTCAGGTGTTTGGCGATACCTACAAGAGCGCAAGGGTGGCAACCTTTTTTTCGCTCTTTAGACAATGCACCATATAACATATCACAAACAAAATAATAATACTCTTAAAAATGGATTTATCCAAGATTAAAGCGTTTAAACAAGAAACCGACGCTTTCGTCACAATTCAGGAACTATTGCTCGGACGCGATCCTGAATTTGATAAGGCGAAAACGGTGAGACTTATGCGGCATGCCGATAACCGCAAGGTTAAAGTAATTGAAGGGAAGGAAGTCCAAGGATCTCTTTATCAACTTTATCGCTACGATAAAGAGACTTTCCTTAAGTATCAAAAAGAGCAAAACCGTAGAAAATTTGAAGACGTCGATTATATGGTTGCCTTTGTAGGTGAAAAAGGTACCACGGCCCGCTTCGTTGGCGTCTACAAAGTAGGCAACAGAATACAGAGTCCTTATAATCCCGATGATATTATTTGCGATATGGATATTGTCGAAGCGTTTGAACCTCTGACTCATCGAATTGTAATCGACTGGGGTAAAGCGACTGTGAGCTATTGCCAGGACTATTATACAAATCCCAAAGCAGTGATCCGAATCGATGAAGGTTTTGAAGACGCCGACGGCGTACCACGCTTCTTGTCGTACGCAGATACAATCTTGTCTTTCGGACAATTGAAGGCAGTTATCAATTCGCCGGCTGACAACNCATGGCACACAGCCTTAAAATCTGCCCATTGCATCTACCTCATCACAGACCTGAGCAACGGTAAACATTATATCGGCAGCACATACGGTAACCGTGGCATTTTCGGCCGATGGGAAACTTATGTAAAGACTAACGGCCACGGCGACAACAAACAGTTGGAGAACTTACTCAACAACGACCCACAATATGCCGAACGCCATTTCCAATGGTCTATTCTTGAGGTGCTCCCCCTTAATATCACCGAATATCAGGCTATCGATCGCGAAAACATCTACAAAATGAAACTAAAGACCAAAGAATTCGGCTATAACGAGAATTAGCCAAGGCCACAACAATTCCAAGCGATATAATTTTCAGTTTTTATACACCTTTCGCCTTGAATTGGCGAAAGGTGTATTTATCTTTGCACCGTTAATCTCATAATTCAATTAAAAATGGAACTTGTCAAAAGCAAAAGCGCAGTTTTCGCCCGTTATCTCTGGCTGTATGGTGAAATTGTAAGTAAGGGACCCGTATCCTTCGAAACCATAAGTGACGATTGGACTCATACCCGAATCAATAAGCCAGGAGAACCTTTGCCCCACAAGACTTTCGAGAATCATCGAAAAGCAGTGGAGGAGATGTTCAACATATCTATCGAATGCGACCGCAGAAATAATACTTACTATATTGATAGTGAGGCGAATCTTGATTATTCGAGAGCAACATTGGAATTGCTTAACGGTGCATTGCTCTTCAACCGCGTTCACGCCAACCCGTCGATGAGGAGATTCATACGTACTGAGCAAAGTGGAGAAGATTCGTCGATGCTTTTTACCATAACTGATGCGTTGGCCGAAGGTCGCGGACTCAAACTGCGCTATCGGCATAACTACGACCGTAGGCGAGAAACATGTTATACCGTTAAGCCCATCGCAGTCAAACAGTTCCGTTGCCGCTGGTACCTGATAGCTGAATTGGAAAATAAAACAAGCTACAGTTTTCCTCTTGATCGCATAATAAGCATTGAAAAGGGAGAAAAGATTTCACCGTCTCAGATTGACGTTGACGATTTGTTTGCTGATGCCTACGGAATTATCAGAGAAAACTCTGTTCAAGTCGAAAATGTCAAACTGAAAGTCGAGCGTGAGCAGGCTAATTATTTTATTTCACGCCCGTTACATACTTCGCAAACGATAATCGAGCAGAACGATAAAACAATCACATTCGGGCTCAGACTCTGCCCCACCTACGACTTCATAATGGAATTATTGTCGCATGGAGCGAAAGTGGAAGTACTTGCGCCCCAGTCGCTTCGCGATAAAATTTCTGCTAAAATAACAGAAATGTCAAACCTTTATAACAAATAAATATGGTAGACGGGCTCTATATGACTCCACGAACCTACTTCGACAGCGGATGCGATGAATATAAGACCTATCCGCTTGAAAGAAAACTTCTTGATATCGGCTATGCCATCTGGCATGGCCATGACATAAAGGACGACGTATCTTATATAAGAAAGAATTACGCACACGTATCTGATTTTTCTATCCGGCGTGCTCTGTGGCAAATGCTTGCACGAGTCAATAACGTTGATGATTCAAAATACTTAATACTAAACCGCAATAATTCAGTTGAGACAGATATCGAGATTTTATCAGAGGATCTCATGAGGGTATTCCGTCTTCCTGCCGGAGACAGAAGCAAAGCATATCTCGCCAAGGATCCGAGGTTTATTCGTTTTAGCGAATTGGATGCTATGAATGGCTGGAAAACAGCTCTTGAAGAAGAAGAACAAGCTTATGAATTGTACTCTAACGGCCACTGGATAATGTTTCCGGGCGACGGCGAGATTATAAGAAAATTCAATCTTACACAAGCGACACAAACGAGGTGCTATCCATCATATATATACCCCGAGCCTTGGTACGGTGGTCCAACGCGGGCAAAAGTAATTGTTCTGGGTAACGAAACGAGATACGACGACTTCATCAGTCGCATCCAGAACGTTATGCTCCGCCGCGATCCACGTTGTGCCGAAGGTGTGCAGATTTGCGTCGACAAATGGATAGAACTCAGCTATTACTTATTTTACGATCAAACGTATAGCGTTGATCAACAGCTACATATTTCATATATGGATTTGTATAACTCTCCGACTTATCGCTTCTGGCTGACTGAATTTCGCCGTTTAGCATTCAAACTTGATATTGCTACCAATCAGGATTTCTATAATAAGATTGCCGTAATCAACGCCAACCCCTACCCGAGCATCGGAGTTGAGCCACTTGCTGCCGGAATGTTGCCGTCGCATTATTTTCTGCGCCAATTAGTTCGGTTCATCACTCACAACAACCCTGAAGTACGGTTTGTTATACCATCCGAATCGCTTCGTAGGGTATGGCGGATAATTTTAGGCGATGTTTACACCGATCTCGTTGCTTTCAACCGCCTGATTGTATCCAACAAAGGCAAATCAATCAGCCTTACTCACAGCATTTCCAACGCACACATCTCTGAACTACGCAGATTATTAAATCATTAAGGCGGAAGGTGGCTGATGCCATGATGGGCCAGGGCGTGTGCTAATCGCCTCCCCCATTCCCTAAACAGCGCGACCCCGAACGGGGCCGCGCTGCTTCTTTAATGATATGTTTTTTTAAGAGCTTAAGGGCGTTAAAGGCCTTAAAGCCTTAATTATGTCACGCGAGGGAGCCCGGATCAGGGGTGGGCGCGGCTTCGCCGGAGGCTCCGGGGGCGGGGGTGCGGGGCGGAAATTCGCGGTGGGGCTCGGGCTTCATCTTCACCTTGACCTCGTCGAAGCCCTGGCCGTAGACGCCGTTGACGTTGGCCTGGGTGATAAAGGCGTCTTTGTCGATGCTCTTGACGATGCGGAAGATGGTGACGGATTCGATCTTGCGGCACATCACCAGAAGCACTTTCACTTCCTGCTTGCTGTACCATCCCATGCCTGTGAGCACGGTGCATCCGCGGCGCGCGTCGTTATTGATTGCCGTGGCTATCTCGCGCCAGTGGCGCGAGAAGATCGTGAACTGCACGGCCTGGCGGTTGGTGTTGATCACCAGGTCGGCCATATTGCTCACGAGGAAAAGCACCACGAAGCCATATACTATCTTATCTACCTGATGAAAGAGGAAATAGCTCGATGATATGATGCACACATCGGTATATAGCATCATGCGGCCGATGCTCACATTGGAATGCTTAGACACCATGGCCGCCACGATATCCGTGCCTCCGCTGCTGCCGTTGTGGACGAATGTCATGCCTATGCCCAGGCCGCAGAGCGTGCCTCCAATCACGATGTTCATAAAGGGCTCGTTGGTGAATCCGCTGGCGAAAAGCGGCTGAAACAGGCCCACCCACACCGATATCATCGTGGCTCCGTAGATGGTGCCGATCACGAAGCGCTTGCCCACAACCTTATATGCCACGGCCAGCAGGATGAGGTTGATCACATACTGCGATACGGCCACCGGTATACCCGTCTTGAAATAAATGATAGTGCCGAGACCGGCCAGGCCGCCTATTACCACTTTTTCGGGCAATATAAATGCCGTGAAACCAAAGGCATATATAGCCATGCCAAGCGTAATGAAAAAATAGTCGCGCGACGTGCGCCAGAAAGTTTCTTTCGACAGTTTCATTTATCTGTGGATTTTACGGTGCAAAGATAGCGCATTTGCGGCGCTGAGCCAAAATTTATTTGTAAATTTGTGGCAATGTTAAGAATTATCCGAAATACAATATTTGCGGCGTGCCTGGTGGCGGTGGCCGGTTGCAGTTCAAGCGGCCGTAGCGATGCCGAAGGCGCGCGACGCCTGGCCGTGAGCATCGAGCCCCTGCGCGGATTGCTCGCCCCTCTGGCCGCCGACCGCTTTGAAATCACCACAGTGATGGACCGCGGGGGCGACCCCGAGAGTTTTGAGCCATCCATGAGCAGCCGCATGGCCGTGGATCACGCCGAGGCGCTCTTCGTGGCCGGCGGATTGCCATTCGAGCAGAAGCTGACCCAGGGCCGCGGGGGCGATGCCGTAGTGAGCATGGCCGACGTGGTGGAACCCGTCTACGGCACCCACGATCATTGCGGCCACGTGCATCACGAGGGCCACAGTCACGACCACGGGTTGCCCGACCCGCACGTGTGGACCTCGATCCGCTCCGCGCGGGCCATGGCGCGGGCCATGGCTGCAAAGCTGATGCAGCTCGACCCCGAGGGCGCACCACTCTATGCCGCGCGCCTCGATTCGCTCGACCGCTCGCTGGCGGCGGCCGACAGCACAGCGGCCGCGCGCCTGGCTGAGGCTCCTTCCAGGGCCTTCATGCTGTGGCATCCATCGCTGAGCTACTTTGCACGCGACTACGGCCTGCAGCAAGTGGCGCTGGGCGCCGAGGGCAAAGACTTCTCGGCCTCGGGCATAGCCGAGGCTATCAACACGGCAGCAGCCAGCGGTGCGCGGGTGTTTCTGGTGCAGCGCGGCCTCGACCCGCGACAGGCCATGAGCGTGACGCGCGGCTCGGGAGTGCGCACGGCCGAGATAGACCCCATGGCCTCAGATATTGCGGCCCAAGTATTATATATAGCAGATGAAATCTCACGACAATAATCTGATAACGCTCCGCGACGTGGGCATGACCTACGACGGCCGCGAGGTGCTCCGCCACGTGAGTGCAGCCGTGCGCCACGGCGATTTCGTGGCCATCACCGGCCCCAACGGCGGCGGCAAGACCACGCTGCTGCGCATCGTTCTGGGGCTGCTGCGTCCCACCTCCGGCAGCGTGGACTATTGCGGCGGATGCACGCCTGCCATCGGCTATCTGCCGCAAAAAAACAGCGTGGACTCCCACTTTCCCATCACCGTGAGTGAAGTGGTGGCCACGGGCCTGCTGGGACGGTCGACCGGCAGCAAGTGCAGCGATGCAGCGCGGGTGGAAGAGTATCTTGAGCTCGTAGACATGGCCGCCTACGCCTCGCGCCCCATAGGACGCCTCTCCGGCGGGCAGCTGCAGCGCACGCTTCTGGCCCGCGCCCTGGTGTCGCGCCCGTCGCTCATAGTGATGGACGAGCCCCTGAGCTATCTCGACAAGCACTTCGAGGCGAGGCTCTATGATATCCTTGAGGGGCTGCGCAACAGGGCCACGATTCTGCTCGTGAGCCACGAAATGAACACAATCGACCAAATGGCCACCCACCACTGGATAGTAGACAAAACCCTCCATCAATGCACCTCCACCCGTCACTGGGTGGACGGATGCGACCACAAACATGACTGACACACAGCACACTTACCCCCTGACCGGCCGCGTGGTGCGCAACACCGGCGCCCACTACGTGGTGGAGACCGCTCCCGGCCACGAAATCAACTGCAAGGTGAAAGGCAACTTCCGCATCAAAGGCCTGCGCACCACCAATCCTGTGGCCGTGGGCGACATGGTGAGCGTGGGGGCGCCCGGGCCCGACGGCACTGCTTATATTATAGATGTGCTCGACCGCCGCAACTATATCGTGCGGCGCTCCATCAATCTGAGCAAGCAGAGCCACATCATAGCTGCCAACGTAGATCAGGCCGTGCTCGTGGCCTCACTGGCCCACCCCACCACCAGCACCAACTTCATAGACCGCTTCCTGGCCACGGCCGAGGCCTACCGCGTGCACGCGGTGCTCTGCATCAACAAGACCGACCTGCTCACGGAGCCCGAAGACCGTGAGCTGCTCCAGGCCGTGGTGTATCTCTACCGAAGCATCGGCTACGACGTGGTGTGCGTATCGGCGCGCACCGGCGAGGGCCTGGACGAGTTGCGCGAGCTGCTGCGCGGCAAGGTGAGCCTCTTCAGCGGTAACTCTGGCGTGGGGAAAAGCACGCTCGTGAACGATCTCATCCCCGGTATCGAGCAGCGCACGGCCGAAATTTCGGCCGTGCACGACCAGGGAATGCACACCACCACCTTCTCGGAGCTCTTTCATCTGCCGGGCGACCCCGAGGGGTGCATAATCGACACCCCGGGAGTGCGCGGCTTCGGCACGGTCGACTTCGACAAGGCCGACGTGAGCCATTACTTCCCCGAAATGTTTGCCATCGGCCGCGACTGCCGCTTCGGCAACTGCACCCACGTGCACGAGCCCGGCTGCGCCGTGCGAGCCGCCATAGAAGAAGGTCGCATCGCCCAATCGCGCTACGCATCGTACCTGAGCATCCTCGACGATTCTGCCGACGATAAATACCGCAAGCCTTTCTGATTACAAAACGGGGGGAGGTATAGAGATTATTGGCCCTACGTAGCTTACGGGCTTTTGTGGGGCCTAATCCATCCAGTCGGAGCAGATGGTGTCGGGCTCGGTCATGCGCAGGATCGCGAAAGCGCTGTCGACACGGGCACTGATGGCATGGGGCACTACCGTGACGGATGCGGGCGCAGCCGCCACAGGGGCGGAAGGCTCTGGGGCGGGAATCATCACGGGAGCAGGCAGCTCGGGCTGGACGGGCTGTGGAGCGGCCTTGGCGCCCTTGGGCTTGCGGCCACGCGCACCATAGGTGATTGCGGCCACTCTACCGCCGCCGCAATAGCGGCAGGCATAGTAATCGGCATTGATGTCGCTCACGATCACGCCACGGCTGGTGGAAGCGTGGATCATGCGCTGGTCGCCCACGTAGAGCCCCACATGGCCGATATCGCCTCCCACGCGCGAACCGTTGAAAAACACCAGGTCGCCCGGTTGCAACCCTTCCCGAGCCACGGGACGGCAATCCTCGGCCTGCTTGCGCGAATTGCGGGGCAGCGACACTGCGGCGATATCGGCAAAGAGGCGCTGCACGAATCCCGAGCAGTCCACGCCATCGCGATCGGTGCCTCCATAGCGGTAGGGGGTGCCCAGCCAGGAGCGGGCTCCCTCGATGAGGCGGCTCACCACCTCGGCGTCGTTGCTATCGGCACCGCTGCCGGTGACTACCGGATGCGATGGCAGCTCCACCGGCCGCGACGCGGGCCGCGCGGGCGCTACGCGTCCGTGGCCGCCACGGGCCACAGTGCGATGGGAGTGGCAGGCCGGGAGGGATGCCAGGGCCAGCAGTGCCATAAATAATATGAGCAGGCGGTTTTTCACTTTGCAAAGATACTCAACGCGCCGGTAAAAGGCAAATTAACAAACGCCAACATTTGCCGGTTAACAATAATTATGCATTTTAACACACGTTTTTATAACATTCCGTAAACAGCGCCAATTTTAGCAAAAATATCATAACGAGCGATTAATCAATAGTTTTTAGGATTATATTTGTGCACTGAGTCTATTAAATTGAACAATCATTAACACAACTATAATATAAGACTATGAAAGCATTCATCATTTCTGCTTCATGCGCGCTGACCATGTCGCTCCAGGCTTGCGGCCAGCCCGCTCCCGACACTGCACCTTCCGCGGCAGCCGCCTCAGAGTCGATAACCATCCAGGCACCCGCGGCAACCATCTCGCAGGCCGACTTCATCAGCGCCTCCGAGCAGACCGTGAACGGCGTGGTGAGCGTCAAGAGCTACGCCACTCCCCAGCAGCAGAGCTACGGACGCGGCCGCGGCCAGGGCTATGCCGATCCCTTCTCCGACCCCTTCCTTGAATTCTTCTTCGGCGGTCCCGGTCGCCAGCGCGTGCCCGAGCAGCCACAGCAGCAGGAGCAGCCCAAGCAGCGCCAGATAGGCCTGGGCTCCGGCGTGATCATCAGCGCCGACGGATATATCGTGACCAACAACCACGTGATCGCCAACGCCGACCACCTCGAAGTGACCCTCAACGACAACCGCAACTTCGACGCCACCGTGGTGGGTGCCGATCCCACCACCGACATCGCCCTGCTCAAAATCGAGGCTCCCGACGACCTGCACGTGATTCCGATGGGCAATTCCGAGCACCTCCACGTGGGCGAATGGGTGCTGGCCGTGGGCAATCCCTTCGGATTCACGTCCACCGTGACCAGCGGCATAGTGAGCGCCAAGGCGCGCAATATATCGTCGAGCACCCGCACGGCAGCCACCGGCGGAATCGAGAGCTATATCCAGACCGACGCCGCCGTGAACAGCGGCAACTCCGGCGGTGCGCTCGTGAATCTGCGCGGTGAGCTCGTGGGTATCAACACCGCGATTTACTCTCAGACCGGCAGCTACGCCGGCTGCTCCTTTGCCATCCCCACGTCGATAGTGCAGAAAGTGGTGGCCGATCTCAAGCAGTACGGCACCGTGCAGCGTGCCCTCCTGGGCATCCGCTTCGTGGAGCTCTCGCCCGAGTTTGTGGCCGAGAAAGGCATCAAGGGTGCCACCGCCGGCATCTACGTAGACAGCGTTGAAGACCGCTCGGCCGCCCGCGAGGCCGGCCTGCAGAGCGGCGATATCATCACCGCTATCGAGAGCCTGCCCACCCTCTCCACGGCCCAGATGCAGGAAGCCATCACCAAGTTCAGCCCCGGCGACCGCGTGACCATCAGCTACCTGCGCGACGGCAAGCACCTCACCACCACCGCCGTGCTGCGCAATGCCCAGGGCACCACCGCCACCGTGCGCGAGCTCAGCCCCGACAAGATAGGCGCCACCTTCAAAGCCCTTGACCGCGAACAGCTGCAGAAGCTCCAGATATCGGCCGGCGTGCAGGTGGAAAGCGTAGACTCCGACGGCCCCTTCGCAGCCCAGGGCGTGCGTCCCGGCTTCGTGATCCTGGCCATCAACCAGGCGCGCGTGTCGTCGCCCGACGAAATCAAGGCTCTGGCCCGACGCGTGCTGCAGGCCGACGCCCGCGAGCGCGTGATGTTTATCTCAGGATTCTATCCCGAGAGCGGCAAGCAGGCCTTCTACGCAATCGATTTCAACCGGTAGTGAACAAAAACGGCCCGGATCGTGTTATGATAGTAAACAAATCGAAAAACAAATAAAAACAATAAAAACTCCTCGATTATGAAAACTACCAGCGTAATCCTCGCCGTTGCAGGCGCAGCCCTTGCAGGCGCAGCCACAGCTCTTCTTCTCGCTCCCCAGTCGGGCAAGCGCACCCGTCGCGACATCAAGAAAATCATCGATGAATACTGCCCGTTCAAGAACGGCACCGCCGAAGAAATTGCAGAGCAGATTGCAGCTGAAATCGAATCCGTAAAGAAATGAACAGAA
Organism: Bacteroides sp.; assembly: GCA_014801485.1. Classification (GTDB taxonomy): domain Bacteria; phylum Bacteroidota; class Bacteroidia; order Bacteroidales; family Muribaculaceae; genus CAG-873. Next base: position 57,566 of record JAAVEC010000019.1, on the reverse strand, counting down.
AGCGCACATTCGCCGCAGGCGCCATAGCGGGCGCCGCTGTGGTGGCCTTCTTCACCACTGCCCCCGGCTGGGTGGTGCGCACAAAGATAAAGGAGGCCCTGAGGCGTCGGGGCCTTTACCCGCCAGCCGGGAACTGAACGCACAATTTTTTCTCATTCTCTCTCTCCGCCGGTTGCATCCCCCCCCCGGATACAACCGCAAGCCGGGCAGCCGACCGATTCACTCGGCGGCTGCCCTTACTTTTATCACCTATCCGCCCCTCTAAAAACCTCATCACATGAGCGACAAATACACCGAAAGCGAAGCATCAGTGCGCCAAGTGCTTGCAACCCTATGGGGCATAGCCCGCGGCACGCTCGACAATGTACGTCTGTCGGCAGCCGAGAGGCTCACGCTGCTGATGTCGGCCATAGCCCTGGGAGGTATAGCCACAATCCTGGTCACGGCCGTGCTCCTATTCGTGAGCATAGGCGCCGCGCGCCTTCTGGCCAGCCTCACGCCCCATGGCGCCTACTTCATCGTGGCCGGTTTCTATGCCCTGCTGCTCATCGTGGTGGTGGCCATGCGGCGCCGGCTCATCACCGACCCCATCGCACGGCTCGTGAGCCGCCTGATACTCGACGACCCCGACGCTCCTGCCGTTAAACCCAATCCTCAGCCCAATGACACCCACGACCAATAAACCCTGGCAGGGCTACACCCTGGACGAAATGCGCTACATGCGCGCCCGCAACACCGCGCAGGTGGCAGCCGAGCGCATCAAGCTCGCACGCCAGTGGAGCGAGCTGCGCACGGGCAATCCCGTGACCCGCAGCTGGCGCACCATGCGCGACGTATTCTCGACCATCGGCTACGCCAATTCGGCCATAATGGCCTGGCAGCTGGGCAAGCGCGTGCTGGGCCTCGTGCGCACTATCCGCGGCAAGTAGAAAGCCGATGAAGTTACAGCCGTTGACGCAGGGCGGGTGGCCGCAGCCGTAATTACATCCACCCGGGGGGGGGGACGCTTTAAAAAGCGTTCGTACTATATTGAAATACAACTCTTTAATTATCTCTGCGGCTCTGCGCAATTTTTTATAAATAAGCTGCTGCAATAATGCCGCTGAAAAGTCGTTTTTTTTGCGTATCTTTGTGGCATGAACGACTATTACGCCTTGCGCCTCGACGTAGAGCCCTGCTCCGCCGACGCCACTGATGTGCTTGCCTATATGCTGGGCGACGCCGGCTACGAGAGTTTCGTGCCGGACGAGAGCGGCCTCACGGCTTACGTGCCGGCCGCTGCCTATAGCGACGACGCCGTGCGCGCCGTGCTGGAGGATTTTCCGTTTGATGCCGTGGTCACTGCCGCCGCCACGTTTGTGGAAGGCCGCGACTGGAACGCCGAGTGGGAACGCAACTACTTCAAGCCCATCGTGGTGGGCGAGCGTTGCGTGGTCCACAGCAGTTTCCACACGGATGTGCCCGCCGCCGAATTCGATATCGTGATCGACCCCAAGATGGCCTTCGGCACCGGCCACCACGCCACCACGTCCCTCATTCTCACGAGCCTGCTCGACAAGGAGCTGGAAGGCCGCTCGCTCATCGACGTGGGCACAGGCACCGGCATCCTTGCCATTCTGGCGGCCATGCGCGGCGCCGTGCCGGTGACGGGAATAGAAATCGACAGCTTCGCCTGGGAGAATGCCTGCGAGAATATCCGCCTCAACGGCCACCCCGAGATAGCCATGCTGCGCGGTGACGCCGCCCTGCTCGAAGCTCTGGCTCCGGCCCACGTGGTGGTGGCCAATATCAACCGCAACGTAATCCTGGCCGACGTAGTCCGATATGCCGCGGCCATGCGCCCGGGAGCCACCCTGCTTCTGAGCGGCTTCTACACGGCCGACTGCGACATGGTGGAGAAAGCCGCCCGCGAGGCCGGGCTGCAACCCGTGAAGCGCAGCTCGCGCGACGACTGGGCATGCGTGGAACTGTGCAAACCCGCCGCCTTATGAAACGCCTCGTGGCCATCCTGACAATAGCCGCGGCGGTGCTGCTGCCCCTCCGTGCGGCGGCACAGGGGCAGGCCGCTCAGCAATCCGTGGCCGAGTTGCTGGCCAAGTGCACCTTCAGCTGGGGTGTGCAGGTGGGCGGAAGCATCGACATGAGCGGCCAGAACATGTCGTCTATCGACCTATCGGGCGGTGTGGGCCTGCGCTACAAGTGGATAAAGATGCTGGGCGTGGGCGCCGGAGCGCAAGTGATGGCATCCAATTCGTGCCGCACGTATCCGGTGTTCATGATGTTTCGCACGGACTTCAGCTCGTCGCGGCGCCGCCTGCTGTTTATGGACACACGCGTGGGCGTGGCCAACAACACCTTCCCCGGCGGCGTGCACCGCTCTGGCCTCTACGCCTATGGCGGCCTGGGCATCAACCTGGCCACCGGCAAGCGATTCGCCTCGTTCATGACCCTGGGCTACTCCTATCTGCACCGCGGCAACGTGGAATACGGCGACGGCGACACTCATTTCCTGCCCCATCTGCACTATGCGAGCGTGGGGCTGGGTATTCATTTCTAAGGATATATCGTATATGACTATAAGCAAGTGGAACTACCTCCCCCTCACCACCGAGGAGCAGAAACTCGAAGCAGAGCTGGCGCGTCGCTTCGCGGCGGTGTCGCCCGTGAGCGAGCTGCTGGTGCAGCGCGGCATACGCTCCGTGGCCGAGGCCGAAAAATTCTTCCACCCCTCGCTGCGCGACCTGCACGATCCCTTCCTCATGCCCGACATGGACAAGGCCGTAGACCGCCTCAACCGTGCCATGGGCGCCAAGGAGCGCATCATGGTCTACGGCGACTACGACGTGGACGGCACCACGGCCGTGGCGCTCGTGTACCGCTACCTGCAGAACTACTACTCTGAAATCGACTACTACATCCCCACGCGCTACGACGAGGGCTACGGCATATCGCGCCGCACCATCGACATTGCCGCGGAGCAGGGCGTGAAGCTGATCATCATCCTCGACTGCGGCATCAAGGCCAACGACGAGATAGCCTATGCAGCATCTCTGGGCATCGACTTCATAATATGCGACCACCACGTGCCCGACGACGAGCTGCCGCCGGCCGTGGCCATCCTCAACCCCAAGCTCGAAGGCTCCACCTACCCTTGCCCCCACCTGAGCGGCTGCGGCGTGGGATATAAGTTCATGCAGGCCTTCAGCATCAGCAACGGCATAGGCACGGCCGAGCTCGAAGCCATGCTCGACCTCGTGGCCGTGAGCATCGCGGCCGATATAGTGCCCATGGTAGACGAAAACCGCGTGATGGCCTATGCCGGCCTCAAGCGTCTCAACAGCAATCCCAACATGGGCTTGCGCGCCATAATCCGCACCTGCGGCCTGGGCGGCAAGGAAATTACCATCAGCGACGTTATCTTCAAGATAGGCCCGCGCATCAACGCATCGGGCCGGATGCAGAGCGGCCGCGAGGCCGTGGAGCTGCTCGTGGCGCGCAACGCCAAGGACGCCGCCGAGCTGGCCGTGGCCATCGACCAGTACAACAAAGACCGCAAGGAGCTGGACAAGCAGGTGACCGAGGAGGCCAACGCCATCCTCAAGGAGCGCGGCGAGATGTACTCGCCCAAGAAATCGATCGTGATCTACAACAAGCACTGGCACAAAGGCATCATAGGCATCGTGGCCTCACGCCTCACGGAGCTCTACTACAAGCCCGCCGTGGTGCTGACGCTGGCCAACGGCCTGGCCACCGGATCGTCGCGCTCGGTGCAGGGATTCGATGTCTACAAGGCCGTGGACTCCACGCGCGACCTGCTTGAGAACTTCGGCGGCCACGCCTATGCCGTGGGCCTCTCCATGAAGGTGGAGAATATCGACGAATTCTCGCGCCGCTTCGAGGAATACGTGGCCGCCAACATCCTGCCCGAGCAGATGACGCCGCAGGTGAATATCGACGCCATCATCAACTTCTCGCAGATCACGCCGGAATTCGTGTCGACACTGCGGCTCTTCAACCCATTCGGCCCCGGCAACCAGAAGCCCACCTTCTGCACCATGCGCGTGAAAGACTTCGGCACCAGCAAGCTCGTGGGCAAAAACCTGGAGCACATCAAGCTGGAGCTCGTGGACGATACCAGCGGCAAGGTGATCAACGCCATCGCCTTCAACATGGCTCCCTATTTCAAGCACATCCACTCCGGCCAGCCGTTCAACATCTGCTACACCATCGAGGAAAACAAGCACCGCAACGCCACCTCGTCGCTGCAGCTGCTCGTGAAGCAGATCCACACCCAGGTGTAATGCCTCTCTCCACCCTCGCACGATACTGGGGCTACGACAGCTTCCGTCCGCGCCAGCGCGAGATAGTAGACTCCGTGCTGGGCGGCCACGACACCATAGGCCTGCTGCCCACGGGCGGCGGCAAGAGCATCACCTTCCAGGTGCCGGCGCTCATGCTGCCGGGCGTCACTATAGTGGTCACGCCCCTGATTTCGCTCATGAAAGACCAGGTGGACAACCTGGCCGCGCGCGGCATTCCCGCGGCGTGCCTGCACTCAGGCCTCACGCGCCGCGAGGCCCGCTACGCCACCGACCGCGCACGCCTGGGGCGCGCCAAGATAGTGTATCTGGCGCCTGAGAAGCTGCGTCGCAAGCCATTCCTGGAAGAGCTTCGAGGCTGGGACGTGAGCCTCATCGTGGTGGACGAGGCCCATTGCATATCGCAGTGGGGCTACGACTTCCGGCCGTCGTACCTGCACATAGCGCAGGTGCGCGAGCTCTTTCCGGAAGCACCCGTGCTGGCCCTCACGGCTTCGGCCACGCCGGAGGTGGTGGCCGACATCGCCGACAAGCTGCGGATGCGCGTGCCCCACGTCCACAGCCTGAGCTTTGCCCGCAGCAACATCAGCTTCATCGTGCGGCGCACACCCCACAAAGACCACCAGCTGCTCCACGTGCTGGAGCGCACGCAAGGCACGGCCATCGTCTACGTGCGCTCGCGCCGCCGCTGCGTGGAGCTCGCCGCCATGCTCCGCCACGAGGGCATCGAGGCCGACTACTACCATGCCGGCCTCGACCCGCAGCTCAAGAGCGAGCGCCAGGACGCGTGGCGAGAGGGACGCACGCGGGTGATAGTGGCCACGAATGCCTTCGGAATGGGTATCGACAAGCCCGACGTGCGCCTTGTGGTGCACTTCGATCTCCCCTCCACCCTTGAGGAATACTATCAGGAAGCCGGGCGTGCCGGGCGCGACGGCCTGCCATCCTTCGCCGTGATACTCCTGGCGCCCAGCGATACGGCCACGCTGCGCAGGCGCGTGGCCGAGGAATTTCCGCCAAAGGAATTCATTGGCCGCGTCTACGACGAGCTGTGTGTGCATCTCGACATCGGCATGGGCGACGGTTATGAGCAGGTCTACGACCTCGACCCCGCGGCGTTCTGCGCCTCGCGCGGCCTGCCCGAGCGCCCCACCCGCAGTGCCCTCCATCTGCTATCGCGTGCCGGCTATATAGAATACAACGACGATGCCGCCATGCAGGCACGGGTGGTGGCCACGGTGAGGCGCGACGAATTCTATGGCCTGAAACTGGAACCCGTGACGGAGCGCGTGCTCATGGCCCTGCTGCGCACCTACGGCGGCATCTTCGCCGACTATGTGCCCATCGACGAGCATCGCCTGGCCATGACAGCCGGCGTGAGCGCCTCGGTCTTCTACGAGCAGATGCTGCTGCTCTCGCGCATGCACGTGCTCCACTACATCCCGCGACGCCTCACACCCTACGTGTATTTCCACTACCGGCGCGTGCCGCGCGAGCAGATAGTGATGCCGCGCGAGGTCTACGACCTGCGCCGCCTCAAGGCCGAGGAACGCGTGGAATCCATGATACACTTCGCCACCACCACGGCCGAATGCCGCGTGCGCATCATGCTCGACTACTTCGGGCAGCCCGACACCGCTCCGTGCGGAAGCTGCGACGTGTGCCGGGAGGCTGCCGAGCACGTGCCTGCCGAGCTGCCTGAGCAAATAATGGAAGCTGCAAGCGCTCCGGGAGGCCTGCGCATCAGCGATATATCCCGACGGTGGCCTGCCTGCGCCCCGGCCGCAGCCGAAGCCCTGCGCCGCCTCATAGCCGACGGCCGCCTGCGCCTCGACGGCATCACCGCCGTGCCACCGCAAAAATAACAAGGTCATCTTGGTTTAATATTTTTTTCCGAGATATTTGTTTGTGAAATAAAAGTGATATATCTTTGCAATATAAATGATAGCACTATGGAAGCAGCAATAATTAGAAAATCTGCCATGTTCCGTCTGCGCGAAGAACTCCTGGAACGTTTGAAGCAATTAGCCGCCCGAGATAATCGCAGCCTCAACAATTATGTTGAAACTATTTTGATGGATGTAGTTTATAATACTCCCAATGCAACAACTGTGGCCGCCATGAAGGAGGCTGAGGATGAAGATAATCTCACCACTGTCAGTATGGATAGTTACGAGTCATTTCTGAAATCTCTTGATTTGAAATGAAAGAAATTAAGAGTGGCAAACAATTCAAGAAGGACTTAAAGAAGTTTGCCAACAATCCTAAGAAGTTAATGGAGTTGTACTACTTCATTGACAATTATTTACGCACGGGCGCGACTATTCCGGAGAAATACAGAGCCCACATGCTGCATGGTGATTACGCAGGATATATGGAATGTCATATCGAAGGTGACTTCCTTTTGATATGGATTGATGAGACCAAGCATTTAATAAAACTTATTAGAGTTGGCAGTCATTCCGAGTTATTCGGGTAAAGGTGATAGTCGTTTGACTATATTCAGTTTTTTAATATACGGGACCATACAAGCCCGATTTCTCCAAAAAACTGAAGAGTAGTCCTTGCAGGTAAAGAGAAGAACGGCAGTGCGGGCCCGCACTGCCGTTCTTCTCTTTTTTGCTTATCATCAGGGTGTGATTTTCGGAATCTTAGGACAGGCCCGATTGTTGTAAAAATAAAATCCGGGACCGCACAGCAGCACGGTCCCGGACGAATTGTCTTTTTTACCTAAACAAATATTTAACCTTCAATCAATAGCCGGGATTCTGAATTATGTTGGGGTTCTGATCGATTTCCTCCTTGGGGTAAGGAAGAAGCTCGTTGCGGCCGGCCTTGAAGCCATAGGAGGGGCTGGATGCGTCGTCGGGCACGAGAATCCATTTGCCTGAGGCATCGATATCGAGTTTCTCGATGTTCTGGCCCTGGGTGGCGAGCACGGTAGCTGCATCGCCCCAGCGCACGAGGTCCATAAAGCGCTGGCCTTCCATGCACAGTTCCACCTGGCGCTCAAGCTTGATCTTGTCCATGTCGATGGAAGTGTACTCGGCGGCCTGAGCGCGGCGGCGCACTTCGTTCACGTAGTCGAGAGCCTTATCGGGCTTATTGTTCATGAAGTGGGCTTCGGCGGCGCTGAGCAGAACCTCGGCATAGCGCATGTAGCGGAAGTTGGTGGCGGGGAAAGGCGACCATCCGCCCCAGTTCATGGCCACGTCGGACCACTCGAAGCGGTTCTTCCAGCCGCAATAGAGGCCGTGGCCGTGGGCGGGTGCGTTAGCTTTCTTGGCTACGCCCATCACATTCTCCACGAAGTTCTGGTCTTTCACCACAGACGTAGTGCGGTAGCCGTCCTTGCCGTCGCTCTTGATGAGGGCTTCCGCCAGCTTGCCGGTGGGGTTGAAGAAGCCGTAGCCGGTGGTGTTGAAGTTGGCCTGGAATTCGGCGGCAAGATTGGTGAAATCGAAGAAATCTTCGCGCCATCCCTGATACTGGTAGACGTAGCTCATAAGCTGGGGCGCTGTGGCATCGGTCTGGCCGGGAGGACAGTTGATTTCGAAGATGCCTTCGTCGCTCCAGTTCGACGGAGCCTTGATTACATCGGCATAGTCGCCGCGGTAGAGGTCGTATTTCTTGCTGTCGATGATGAGGTCGAGAGTCTCGGCTGCTTCCTTATACTTTTTCTGGAAGAGATAAACCTTGCCCAGATAGCCCTGTGCGGCTGCCAGTGTGCAGTGGGCGAGATTGGTCCTGTCGCCGAGGGCTGCCTTCACGGGCAGGGCGTTCGACTCTATGGCATGGCGGAAATCGCTCGCAGCCTGATCGAGCATGGCTCCGTCCTCGGAGTTGTACACGCTGTTGTATTCATCGGGCTGAAGCACATGATCCACGATGGGGGGATTGCCCCAGAACACGCCCAGATAGAACTCGGCCCAGCCGCGGAGGAAGTAGGCCTCGGCCACGCACTGCTTCATCACGGGAGTGGCGTCGGGCTTACCTTCCACGTTCTCGATGAGCACGTTGGAGAAGTAGATAAGGCGGTAGCAGAAGGAGTAGATGTTTTTCACCTTATCGTTCTCGGTGGAGATGTAGAATCCCGAGAACTGGTGCAGGCCGGGCTGGTCGCCGGCGTTTGAGCCGCCGGGCCACACGTCGTCGCTGAGACAGTTGATGGACTGGATTATCTCGAAGGCCATGTTGTTGATGTACGACATCGAGAGAGCGAGCGCACTCAGGGCCTCATCGTCGGTAGAGTAGTATTTGTCGGTTTCGTACACGCCTTTCTGAGGAACGTCGAGCTCGTCGGTGCAACTAACCGCACACATGCCCAGGCCGGCGGCCAGAAGCATTGAATATATTGATTTTTTCATTGCGAAATTCTGTTTGAATTTAGAACGTTACGTTGAAACCTACGCTCAGCTTGCGGGTCACGGGATATCCGCCCAGGTCGAGACCCTGGCTGGGGCCCGTACCGGCCGATACTTCGGGATCGAGGCCTTTGTACTTGGTGAAGGTGAAGAAATCGTCGAGCGACACATACGCGCGGAAGTTCTCCACGAATGCCTTGCGGGTGATTGCCTTCGGGATGGTGTAGCCCAGCTGAATCTGGCGGATCTTGAAGAAGGATGCGTCGGTGACCATTGCCGAGGAGAACAGATAGCGCTCGGCATCGGTGCCCTGGTTGATGGCGATGGCGGAGGGAATTGAGCCGTTGCGGTTGCTTTCGGTCCAGCGGTCGGTGTAGAACACGTCCTTCATGCGGTTCGACGTGAGACGGTCCTGACGCTGGATACACATGTACATCTGGTTGCCGAACTGGCCCGAACCGTTGAGGTTGAAATCAAAGCCCTTGTAGGCAAGACTGATATTGAGACCCAGAGTCACGTCGGGGATAGCGTCGCCGATGTTGGTCTTGTCGCTTTCTTCGGGAGCGTCGGTGGTCACGCGCTGTCCGTCGCGTTCCACCCAGTAGAGCGCGCGGCCGGTCTCGCTGTCGACGCCGGCGTAGTCGTAGCCGTAGAAGTGCCATACCTTTTCGCCCACCTCAAAGCGGGTGACAACGATGTTGGAGAACGACGTACCGTTGATGATGGGTACGGTGGGATGGAGCTTCGTCACCTTGTTGCGCAGGGTCGATACGTTGGCCGATACGCTGTAGCGGAAGTCGCCCACGCGATCCTGCCAACCCAGATCAAGCTCCACGCCCTCGTTGAGCACGCCGCCTGCATTGATGGGCGAGGTGACGCCGCCGAGGGAGAGGGTGGGCACCACGCCGCTCACGAGCAGGCCGTCGGTGGTCTTGTGGAAATAGTCGAAGCCCACAGACAGGCGGTTGTTGAAGAAGCGGGCGTCGAAGCCGAGGTCCCACTGCGTCATGGTCTCCCATGAGAGTTCGTTATTGCCCATGGTGGTGGGACCGTTGCCGTTGTACCACTTGTAGCTGCCGCTCTGGGTGGTGTCCCAGGTCCATACGGCGTTGCCCCACTGGCCCCAGCCGTAGTTGCCTGCGTCGAACGGGCCGATGATGGAACCGTAGGAGTAGCCGCCCAGGGGAGCAACCGAGCCGTTCTTACCCCACGAGAAGCGGATTTTCAGGAAATCCATTGCGGGACGGCTCCATCCCATGAAGTCTTCCTGGCTGATGGTCCAGCCGGCGCTCACGGAGGGGAAGTAGCCCCAGCGGTTGGTGAGGGGGAGCTTGGAATTATCATAGGCGTCGCCGCGCAGGGAGGCCTGCACCATGTACTTGTTGTCGTAGGTGTAGCCCACGCGGCCAAACCACGAGTACTGCGTGCTCACGCTCTCGCCGCCGCCCACGCCCTTGGCTGCACCGGCGTTGGCATAGTCGAGATAGCCCCATAGCTCGGGATTGTTCACGGGAATAGCGGGCACGTCGCCATCCTGGTTGGCAGCGCCGTAGGTGCTGCTGTACACGTCTTTCTGGAACGACAGACCGGCCATGGCCGAAACGGCATGCACTTCATTGAAGGTCTGGCTGTAGTTGGCGAAGTTTTCCCACTGATAGTAAACGCCTGTGCCGTTGGCGGCGTTGATGGAGAGGTTAGGGCTGGTGGCCTGCACGGAGCCGAAGTAAGGAACTTCGTAGTGCGAGTTGTGGCTCGACGAAAGGCGATAGCCGAAGCGCGACGTGATGCTGAGGGGTTTCCAGGGGTTGAATATGGCGTAGGCCGAGCCGGTGACGTTGAAGCCGGAGTTCTTGTCGGTCTGGCGGTCGCGCATAATCATGGGATGAACGTTTTCGCCTGTGTAGAAGGCCGATATGCCGTAGTAATCGCCGTTGGCGTTGGTGAGGAGTTCACTCTGGTGGGCCATCATATTGGCGTAGCCGGCCACATCTGCGGGGCTCACGGTGTTGGGAGTGAGGGGGTCGAGGGCATAGACGGATGTGAGCATGGCACCCCAGCCGTCGGACGCGGATACGGTGCGTGTCTGCCAGCGTTCGAGAATGGCGGTGGTACCCACCTTGAACCAGGGTTTGATCTGGTAGTCGGCGTTGATATTGCCGGAAAGGCGCTTGTAGTAGTCGGAGTTGCCGCGCACGGGGCCGTCGTTGGTGAGATAAGCCACGGAAGCGAGCAGCGAGCCCTTGTCGCTCGCGCCTTCGAAGGTGACGGTGTGTTTGAACTGGCTGCCGCTGCCGAATGCCACGTCGAACCAGTCGGTATCGGTCTTGCCGTTCCAGCCGCCGGCCACGAAGGCATCCTGGGCGAGTGCTCCGGCCTCTACCATATATGTCATGTATTCCTGCGCGTTGAGCATGGCCGGACGATGGCCCACGGTCTCGTTCACGTACTGGAAGTCGTAGCGTATGGAGCCGCTGTTGTTGCGGTCGGCGCCCTTGGTGGTGATGAGAACCACACCATTACCTGCCTGCGCGCCGTAGATGGCTGCCGACGCACCGTCCTTGAGCACTTCAATCGACTCGATCTGGCTGGGGTCGATACCTGAGATATCGGAGAGGCGGATGCCGTCCACCACGTAGAGGGGAGCCATGTCGGAGTTGGATGAGTAGCCGCGCACGCGGATCGTGGGGCTTGATCCGGGGGCACCGGAGGTGCTCACAACCTGCACGCCCGAGGTCTTGCCGGCAAGGGCTGCCGTGGGATTGTTCACGGTGAGGTTTTCGAGGGAGGTACCGTCCACTTTCGAGATGGCGCCGGTGACGTCGCTCTTGCGCTGCACGCCGTAGCCCACAACCACCACCTGGTCGAGCATATTAGACTGCGGCAGGAGTGTGATGTCGAGCACGCCGTTCACGGCGTCGTGGGTCTGTGTCTGCGAGCCCACATACGAAAATACGAGTTTCGAGCCTTGAGCTGTCGTAATGGTATAATGGCCGTCGAGGTCGGTCGTGATACCGTGAGTGGAACCTTGGACGAGCACCGATACACCGATCAGCGGCTCACCTTCCTCATCTGTCACCGTTCCGGTTGTCGTGATATTCTGTGCAAACGCGCACAATCCGGCAAACCAGAACATAGCAACGAACGACAGAAGCCGTTCAATCACATGATGTTTGCGTTTTTCCATGCTACTGGATTTGTTGGTTAATATTAGATTTATGAGTTTCTGTAATAAATAGCCTCCGAAAGCTCTTGGGCCTTCTTCGGATTATGCAAAATTAACCAATGCGCCAAAGCATTTTAAGCGCGGTACAAATAAAGTAAAATTCAGCAGAGCTAATCTATTGGAAATCAATATATTACCCTCTACAACTCAGTAAATCGCGGCGCCACCGGCGCCTTAGTTCTCCGGTTCTTCGGGAGTGCCTGCGGCGTTGCTGCGGTTGTTGTAGACGGTGCGGATCGACACGTTGAGCATGGCGGCGATGTCGGCGCTCTTCGTCACGCCCAGCCGGCGCAGTGCATGGATGCGCAGGCGTGTGTTGAGTGTACGGGTCCGGGCTATCGCGGCGGCCGAGACGCGGTCGGGGGCGGCAGCGGCGGCATTATATTCTTCCACGAAATCCGGGAAGATCGAGAGCACCATCCTGTCGAAGCTCTCGTAGAACTCCTGATACTGCTCCTTGATCAGATCGGGATTGTTGAGCAGCACGCCCAGCTCGTCGATCTGCCGGGCGCGATAGCGCTTGAGGAGTTTCTTGCGGTAGTCTTCAAGGGCGTTGATATACTGGGTGGTGAGCTTGAAAGTGTACGCGAGGATGCCCAGCTTCTGCTTATTGGCATCCGACAACGATGCGTTTGACTGCTCCAGGCTGTCGATGGCTTTGTCGCGCTGGGCGATCGAGGCGCTGAGTTCGTCGTTTGCAATCTTCAGGAGATTGCGGGTGTTTCTGAGGCGCCTGAATTCTATCACTATCACAAGAATCATCACGGCCAGCACTATTGAAAGCGCCGCCAGCACCCACACGAAGGCCGACAGCCTGCGGTCGCGTTTCTCGATTTCGGCACGATAAGCATCGCGCACCTCGGGGAGGATATTCGAGAGTGCCACAATGCGGTAGCGGTTGTGGTAGAGGTTGGCCTGCCTGACGTCGTAGAGCAGATAGTTATAGGCGCGGTTGAGGTCGCCGCGATCAAAGAGATGTGTAGCCAGCTCGTGCAAGGCGGCTATCTCGCGGTTCACTATCTGAGCGTCGAAAATAGCAGCCCTGGCCATATAATATATGAGGGAGTCGGGTTCTTCGGCCACTTCGTAGTATCGGGCCAGCCAGTAGGAGTTAATGGCATTGAGGCGCGTGGGCTCGGTGGCATTGTCGACGCTCTGCCTGATGGCCGAGACGTCCAGCCCGGAGATGTCTTTATGCTCCTTATCGGTGGCCATCGACAGGGGCACCCACATCCATTCCTCAGACCGGGGCAGGCCCGGCGTGCAGATGGAATCCCGATAGGCGTTGGCCTTGGCCAGGTGGTCTCTCCACTGCTCGTGGTTGTCGTGGAGGTACATGGAGTACATCGAATGGGCATACGACGCGGTGTAGAAGTATCTCGCCTTCACTTCGGCCGACAGGCGCGAGGTGTCTATGGCGTTGAGCACCGCCAGGGCATCCTCGAAGCGTCCCTGCACGGTGTAGATGAACGCTTCGTTGAGGCGCCATGCGGCCAGGTCGTCGTAGTCGCCCGGGGCGGTGCGCTCCATCAGCCGGATGGTGGTGAGGGCATATAGCAGGGCCGAATCGGAATCGTACACCGTGTATTCGTCGTAGAGGCGGCGGCTCATGGCAAGGCGCTCGGCGTCGCTTGGGGCGGAGTTGAACGCGTGGCGCATGTGGTCGATGCGCATTTCTTTTTTCTCCACGAGCTCGTCGTGGGCTGCAAGCACCGAGTCGAGGCGTGCGAGTATTGCCTCCACCTGCGGCGAAGCGGCGTGCACGGCTGCGCACGCCCAGAGGGCGCAGAGCAGGCATAGGGAGCGGAGGGCAGATGCAGTCATGGTAGTACTTGCGTGTGCTGGTGAGCGGAGCAAAGATAATAATTAATAATAATATGTCAAAATTTCAACCTCTACGGCATGCCGCAAATTTACTTATTTTCGGGCCGCCAAAAACACCGACAGCTAATAATCAGCGCATTGCGGCGTGCAACCGGGAGCCATATTTACCTTATTAATACCTGCGCGGGCATTATTTATATATAATTACTATTTTTGATGTGCAAAACGGCATTCTTCCGCCGGCCATGAACTACGCCACAAACCAAAATCTCTATATCATTATGCGAAAAATACTCACAGCTCTTGCATCTGCCGCCCTGCTTGCAGGGTGTGGGCACGACGGCGGCTCCGGCAATGCCGGCCCGGCTATTCCCGTCGACAAAGAAATAGAAGCCCGCGTGGAGAAGATTCTCTCCGGAATGTCGCTCGACGACAAGGTGGGCCAGATGTGTGAAGTGGTGGTCGACCTCGTGTGTGCCGACAGCCTCTCCGACGGAAGCGTGGTGCTTGACCCGGCCAAGCTCGATACCATTTTCAACACCTATCGCGTGGGGTCGATCCTGAACACCGCACAAGGCCACGCTCAGGACCTCGATACGTGGTATCGCCTCGTGAGCGGTATCCAGGAAGCTTCGATGAAATATATAGGTGTGCCCGATATCTACGGCGTGGACCAGAATCACGGCACCACCTACACCACAGGCGGCACGCTCTTCCCGCAGGAAATCAACATGGCTGCATCTTTCAACCGCGACCTCGTGCGCGACGGTGCGGCAATCTGCGCCTACGAGAGCCGCGCCGCCTCCATCCCCTGGGTATATAATCCCGTGATGGACCTGGGCCGCAATCCCGTGTGGAGCCGCATCTGGGAGAGCTTCGGCGAAGACCCTTACATCAACGGCGAGATGGCCGTGGCCATGGTCAAGGGCTATCAGGGCGACGACCCCAACCACGTGGGCCCGCAAAATGTGGGAGCCTGCCTCAAGCACTATATGGCCTACGGCAACCCCGTGACGGGCAAAGACCGCACGCCCGCCTCGATCAATCCCGTGGACCTGCGCGAGAAGTATTTCCATCCCTTCAAGGAGGCAATCCGCGCCGGAGCCCTCTCCGTGATGGTGAACTCGGGCGTGAACAACGGCATGCCCTTCCACGCCAATTATGAGATGCTCACGGTGTGGCTCAAGGAAGAACTCGACTGGGACGGCATGATCGTGACCGACTGGGCCGATATCCACAATCTCTGGCGCCGCGACAAGATTGCCGCCGATTATAAGGAAGCCATCATGCTGGCCGTGAATGCCGGCGTGGATATGTCGATGACGCCCTACGACGTGGAATTCTGCACCCTGCTCAAGGAACTCGTGCAGGAGGGCAAGGTGGCGCAGGCACGCGTGGACGACGCCGTGAAGCGCATCCTGCGCTTCAAGCTGCGCCTGGGCCTCTTCGAGACTCCGGCCACCAATCCCGCCCAATATCCGCTCTTCGGCAGCGAGCAGCACGCCGAGAAGGCGCTCGAACTGGCCGTGCAGAGCGAAATCCTGCTCAAGAACGAGGGCGCCGTGCTGCCCATTGCCCACGGCATGCGCATCCTCGTGACCGGACCGAACGCCAATTCCATGCGCTCGCTCAACGGCGGATGGTCCTACACGTGGCAGGGCACCGACGAGCCCGTGTATCACGAAGGCTACAACACCATCTATGAGGCGCTCCGCGATGAATACGGCGCCGCCAACGTGGTGCTGGAGCAGGGCATGGACTACGTGGCCGACTATGGCCGCTGGGAGGCCGAGCAGAACCTGCGCATAGACCGCGCCGTGGCCGCCGCCCGCAATGCCGACGTGATCGTGGCCTGCATAGGCGAGAACTCCTACTGCGAGACCCCCGGCAACACCAACGACCTGCACCTCTCGGCGAATCAGACCGAGCTCGTGAAGGCCCTGGCCAAGACCGGCAAGCCCATAGTGCTGGTGCTCAACGAAGGCCGCCCGCGCATCATCCGCGAGATCGAGCCGCTGGCAGCCGCCGTGGTGGACGTGCTGCTGCCGGGCAACTACGGCGGCGACGCCCTGGCCCTGCTCCTATCGGGCAAGCGCAACTTCAGCGCCAAGCTCCCCTACACCTACCCCCGCTGGATCAACGCCCTCGCCACCTACGACCACAAGCCCTGCGAGACCGTGGCCACCATGAGCGGAGCCTACAACTACTCGGCCGATATCGACGTGCAGTGGCCCTTCGGCTTCGGCATGAGCTATACCACATTTGAATACAGCGGCATCGCCGTGGACAAGACCGAATTCACCGCCGACGACGACATCACCATATCTGTGGAGGTGCGCAACACCGGCGCTGCCGAGGGCATGGAACCCGTGATACTCTACAGCTCCGACCTGGTGGCTTCGATCACCCCCGACGTGCTGCGCGTGCGCGGCTTCGAGAAAATCAACCTCAAGCCCGGCGAAAGCCGCAAGGTGGAGTTCACCATCCCGGCATCGGCCCTGGCATTCGTGGGCTACGACGGCCGCTGGACCCTCGAAAAAGGCGAATTTGAATTTACCATAGGCGGCTGCAAGACCAAGGCCGCATGCACAGCCACCAAGGTGTGGACCACCCCTAACATTCTCTGATATGATGATTACCCGCTTTCTAAGACTTTCTTTATTTACCGGCGCCCTCCTTGCCGTGGCCTCGTGCCACGACAAGACCGGGGAGGCCTCAGCTTCCGGGCCCGACTTCCTGCGCGTGGAAGGCCACGACATCGTAAACTCCAAGGGCGAGAAATTCTACATCAAAGGCACCAACCTGGGCAACTGGCTCAATCCGGAGGGCTACATGTTTGGCTTCCGCCGCGTCAATTCCCCGCGCATGATCAACGAAGCCCTCTGCGAGCTGGTGGGCCCCACTGCCGCTGCAGAATTCTGGCAGGACTTCAAAGACAACTACATCACGGCCGAAGACTTTGACTTCATCGCCTCGACGGGCGCCAACACCGTGCGCGTGCCCTTCCACTACAAGCTTTTCACCTCCGAAGACTACATGGGCACCAACAATCCCGACGAGGGATTTGCGCGCATCGACAGCTGCGTGGCATGGGCCGGACGAAACAACATACGCCTGATCCTCGACATGCACGACTGCCCCGGTGGACAGACCGGCGACAATATCGACGACAGCTACGGGTATCCCTGGCTCATGACCGACAGCACGGCACAGCGACAGTTTGCCGACATCTGGGGGCGCATCGCCGCACACTATGCCGATGAAGACGTGATTCTGGGCTACGAGCTGGCCAACGAACCCGTGGCCACCTACTGGGAAGGCGAGGAGCGGGACTCGCTCAACGCTGCCCTGGAACCCCTCTACAAGCTCGCCACGGCCGAAATCCGCCGTCACGACCCCAACCATATAGTGCTGCTGGGCGGCCCGCAGTGGAACAGCTACTTCGGCAACTTCACGGACTGGGAGTTTGACAACAACATCATGTATACCTGCCACCGCTACGGCGGCGAGCCCACGGCCGAGGCAATCGACAGCTACATCGCCTTCCGCGACTCCACAGGGCTGCCCATGTATATGGGAGAGATAGGCCACAACAGCGACGAGTGGATGAACAACTTCGTGCACGTGATGCGTGATCACAACATAGGCTACACCTTCTGGCCCTACAAGAAAATCAACGACAGCTCCATGACCGGAGTGGCCGAGCCCGAAGGCTGGCAGAATCTCGTGGCCTTCGTGGAGGCGCCCCGCGGCTCCTACTCCGAAATCCGCGAGGCCCGCAAGCTGTGCTCGCCCGAGGAGGGCCGGCGCCTGCTGCGCGAATACGTGCACAACGCCAAGGCAGCCAATATGCTGCGCCACCACAATTATATCAACGCCATTGAACTGAACAAATAATGACCGCATTATCCAAGATTACGGCCGCCGCCCTGCTATGCTCGGCGGCAGTCATGCAAGCCGCCACGCCGGTGTATCTCGACGACTCTCAGCCGCTGGAAGCACGCGTGCAGGATGCCCTCTCGCGCATGACCCTTGCCGAGAAAATAGGTATTATTCACGCCCAGAGCAAATTCAGCTCGCCGGGAGTGCAGCGCCTGGGAATACCCGGAATATGGTGCACCGACGGCCCCCACGGCATCCGCCCCGACGTGCTCTGGGACGAATGGGACCAGGCCGGCGCCACAAACGACTCGTGCGTGGCTTTCCCTGCCCTCACCTGCCTGGCCGCCACCTGGAATCCCGAGATGGCCGCCCTCTACGGACGCTCCATAGGCGAGGAGGCGCGCTACCGCAACAAGAATGTGCTGCTGGGACCGGGCGTCAACATCTACCGCACGCCCCTGAACGGCCGCAACTTCGAGTATATGGGCGAAGACCCCTACCTCACGTCGCGCATGGTGGTGCCCTACGTGCAGGGCGTGCAGCTCAACGGCGTGGCCGCCTGCGTGAAGCACTACGCGCTCAATAATCAGGAAGTGGACCGCGACCACGTGAATGTGCTCGTGGACGACCGCACGCTCCACGAAATCTATCTGCCGGGATTCAAGGCGGCCGTCACCGAGGGTGGTGCGTGGTCGATAATGCCCGGCTATAATAAATACGACGGCGACCATGCATGCGAGAATTCCGTGCTGCTGCTCGACATCCTCAAGGGCGACTGGGGCTTCGATGGCGTGGCCATAAGCGACTGGGGCGCCGTGCACAACACCGATAAGGTGGCCCGCAACGGCCTCGACATGGAATTCGGCTCATGGACCAACGGCCTCAACTGGGGCGCCAGTAATGCCTACGACGATTATTTCCTGGCCAAGCCCTACGAGAAGCTGATCCTCGAAGGCCGGCTGCCCGAGAGCGACCTCAACGACAAGGCCGCCCGCGTGCTGCGCCTGATAATGCGCACCGAAATGAACCGCAATCGCCCCTACGGCTCGCTCAACAGCGACGAGCACTACGCCGCTGCCCGCAAGATAGGCGGCGAGGGCATAGTGCTGCTCAAGAACGATGGCGGCCTGCTGCCCGTGCCGGCCGATGTGAAGAAGCTGCTCGTGGTGGGCGAGAACGCCATCAAGATGATGACCGTGGGCGGCGGCTCGTCGTCGCTAAAGGTGCAGCGCGAGGTGCTCCCCCTCGACGGCATCCGTGCCCTGGCTGCCGGCCGCGGCATAGACGTGGCCTACGAGCGCGGCTACGTGGGCGACGTCACCGGCGAATACAACGGTGTCACCACCGGCCAGGACCTCAACGACGAGCGCAGCGCCGAGCAACTCATCGCCGACGCCGTAAAGGCCGCGCGCGAGGCCGATATGGTGGTGTTTGTGGGCGGCCTCAACAAGTCGGACCATCAGGACGCCGAGTCGACCGACCGCACTTCCTTCTCGCTCCCCTACAATCAGGACGCAGTGATTGAAGCTCTCGCCGCCGCCAATCCCCGCACCGTGGTGGTGAACCTCACCGGCAACGCCTATTCCATGCCCTGGCTCGACGCGGTGCCCGCAGTGGTGCAGGGATGGTACATAGGCTCCGAAGCCGGCAATGCCATTGCCGACGTGATATTCGGCGACGTCAATCCCTCGGGCAAGCTGCCGTTCACGTTTGCCAAGGAACTCACCGACTATGCTCCCCACGCCACGGCCGATGCGGAAATGTATCCCGGCGTGAACGGCGACGTACGGTATAAGGAAGGACTCGGCGTGGGCTACCGCCACACCGACCGTCTCAAGCCTTCGCGCGTGAACTTCGCCTTCGGCCACGGCCTCTCCTACACCACCTTCGACCTGGGCAAAGCGCAGCTCGCCGGCGACGGCCGGTTCACGGAAGCCTCGGGAGTGACCGTGGACGTGCCCGTGACCAATACCGGCAGCCGCAGCGGCTCGGAAGTGGTGCAGGTCTACGTGCGCGACGTCAAGAGCAGCCTCGACCGCCCCTACAAGGAGCTGAAAGCATTCGGCAAGGTGCAACTCGCTCCCGGCGCCACCACCACCCTGAGCCTGAATCTTCCGAAAGAAGCCTTTGCCTACTACGACCCGGCCACCAAGCTCTGGACCATCGAGCCCGGCAAATTTGAAATCCTCGTGGGCACCGCATCCGACGCCATCACCTCGCGCCTGCCCCTCACTATCAAGGAATCGTTCACCTGGCACGACTGAAACAGTCGCCTTAGGGCTTCAAATCACTGAAATATAGCAAAATGAAAAGAGGAGGGGCAATCGCTTGCCTCTCCTCTCCACGTTTCAACTATTTATTTATGAGAGCCTAAATACCCAGTATCACTACTCGGCACGTAGGGGGAACCGCTGCCGCCGGGCGGCAGCTATGCTTTTTCATCACTTTTACTATATAACGCCTGCATGCCCGGGATGGCTCAACGACGTTCATATAATATATGTTAAGCGCGTGAAGTCGATGGTATCAGTGCTTAAAACACCTGCGGGACGAAAAAAGTTGAGAAAATATTTGGAGAATTAAAAAAGGTGTCATACCTTTGCAGTGTCATACCACACTATTACACTATACATCAAATTATGCTGACCGCAGCCATCACACTCACCGCTATCGCTTCATCGGGGTTTCTCACGGCCTTGCTGAGCGTGCTGCTGCTGATAATATGCCTACTGTGACTATGCTTGAAATCGACAATCTTTCGTTTCGTTATCCGGGTCGCAACCGCGACACCATCAACAATCTCTCGCTGGAAATCATCCCCGGTGGCACCTACGGGCTACTGGGCCGTAACGGTGTGGGCAAGAGCACGCTGCTCTATCTCATAGCCGGCCTGCTCACTCCCGACCACGGCTGCGTGAAGCTCGACGGCACTCCCACGCGCAGCCGCCTGCCCCACACTCTGCAATCCATAATGATCGTGCCCGAGGAACTCACGCTGCCGCCTATCACCCTGAAGCGCTTCGTGGAAATCAACGCACCACTCTATCCGCGCTTCTCCATGGACGACATGCAGCGCCACCTTACCACCTTTGAGATCGATCCCGAAATGCCCTATAAGCTCACGAGCCTTTCGATGGGCCAGCGCAAGAAGGTGTATATGAGCTTCGCCCTGGCCTGCAACACGCCGCTGGTGCTCATGGACGAGCCCACCAACGGCCTCGACATCCCCGGCAAGATGGCATTCAGGCGATTCGTGGCCGCCAACATGACCGACGAGCGTACCATAATCATCTCCACCCATCAGGTGCGCGACGTGGAAACACTGCTCGACCACGTGCTGATAATCTCGCCGGAGAGCGTGCTGCTCAACGCCTCCACCGCAGCCATAGCAGCGCGCCTGGCCTTCGTGCACACCACCGACCCCGAGGTGGCCTCGCGGGCTCTCTACGCCCAGCCTGCCATAGGCGGCATTTCGGCCGTGCTGCCCAACGACGGCAGCTACGACACCGAAATCAACCTCGAAAGCCTCTTTGAACTGGCTTCTCAGCAACCCGAAACCATAAAACGCTTATTTCCGGAACAATGAACACATCTCAGATATTCGATCCCTCGCGCTTCGCAGCCGTGCTGCGCCGCGACTTCATAATGCAGCGCAACGGCTGGCTCATGCGCGTGGCCGCCATGCTGGGCGTGATGATTCTCTCGGAGCTGTTCGTGGGCTATTTAGCCACTTTGGTGGCCTATAAGGACGGCCACTTGAACTATCTGCTGGCCCAGAAGATAGCGCTGTCGTTTGTGTGCTGGTTTGAAGTGTCGTTGTTCACCACGCTGGGCGCTTCGCTGTTTCTCTCCGGCTGGGCCACACCGGGCGAGCGTCTCAACGAGATAATGTCGCCGGCCTCTACTCTTGAGAAATACGCCTCGCGCTTCACCATCAGCATCATAGGCGTAGCCGCGGTCACCATCCTGTGCTGGGAGATCAGCGATGCGGTGCGTCAGTGGCTTCTATCAATTTTCATGAACGCCGAGTCGTGCTCCCACGTGAGCTTCATCAGCGGTTGCCGCGTGATCACTGATAAGATAGGCCACACTTTTGTGCTGAGCTTCCTGGGGTCTCAGGCCATGTATGCGCTGGGCAGCACGCTCTTCCCGCGCCATCCCTTCCTGAAGACCGTGGGCGCATGCTTCGTGATAGAAATGATATTCGCCTTTGCTGTGGGCTTCACCGTGGGATTCTTCCACGATGCATCATGGGTGGGAACGGGCACGCTTGATTTAAACACCTGGCTACCCCGCTTCTACATGGCCGGCATCGTGATTCTCACACTCTTCTGCTTCATCACGGCCTACTTCCGCATCAAAGAACAGGAGATAATCGACCGCATGTGATGGAATTCAACGACTCGAACAAAGCAATTTACCTGCAGATAGCCGACGCCATCGCCGACGACGTGGTGATGCAGCGCCTGAGGCCCGACGAGCGCATTCCCTCCGTGCGCGAATACGCCGCGAGCGTGATGGTGAACGTCAACACCGTGATGCGCGCCTACGATCATCTCTCGTCGCTGGGCGTGATCTACAACAAGCGCGGCCTGGGATTCTTCGTGGCGCCCGACGGTGCCAGGAGGGTGAAGGAGCAGCGCCGCCGCCAATTCATCGACGATGGCGGCATCGACCGAGTGTTCAAGCAGTTGCAGCTTCTCGACATCACTGCAGCGGAACTGGCGGAAATGTACTCTCAATATCTGAACAAAAAATGAAACGCACCACCAAAGCCATACTGATTTTCATAGCCTTATGCCTCGTGCTGTCGATAGCCGGCACTATCTTCGGGCTCTACAACGACCAGCTCCCCGAAATCATCGTTGAGGAATCGGAGCTGCTGTAGCCGTCCCCGCCTTGCCTCAGCCGATGTGAAGAGTGTCGAGGAAGCGGCGCACGGTGGCCGGATCGCCGGTGTACTTGCCGTGGTCTTCGCTGAGCTTGCACGTGGATGAATAGAACGGCCACGACTCGGTGATCTTCACATCCACAAGCTTGATCACGATATTGCGCGGCTGCACGCCCGGGAGGTCGCAGGTGAAATGCGTGCCTATGCCGAACGACGGCCTGCAGCGCCCTGCGGCGAGGCGCTGCAGCTCAATGGCACGGTCTACGTCGAGCGCGTTGCTGAATATCACCTGCTTGGTGGCCGGGTCGATGCCCAGGGAGCGATATTTCCCGACGATCAGGTCGAGCTGCTCGATATTGTCGCCGCTATCCACGCGCAGTCCCTTGAACATATTGGCATAATCCTCCGAGAAGTTGAGGCTGAAGATGCGCCAGCCATAGGTGTCGTAGAGAAACGTGCCCAGCGCTCCGCGATAGGTGCCGCTCCAGGCTTTCATCGCCAGATGGTTGGCCATGAGCGGCCCATACATGCCGGCGATGGCACACACCATTTCGTGGGCCATGGTGCCTATGGGCGTGAGGTCGTATTTCATTGCGAAATACACATTGCTCGTGCCCACGAATTGCCCGGGAGCATCCGGTATCGCACGGGCCCGGGCGGCCATCGCACCCACCACGGCGTCCTGCACTGCAAAAGAGGCGCGGCGGCGCGTGCCCATGTCGCTGTAGACGCATCCGGCGGCCAGCAGCCGCTCGGCCTTCCCGACTGCAGTGGCCGCGCAGCGGTCGAGATCAAAGCCCGCGGCTTCCCCGGTCATTATATAATATAGCTCCGATATGATGGCCAGCACCTTCACCTCAAGCAGAATGGTCTCGGCCCAAGGACCTTCAAACTCCACGCTCAGGTGCCCGTCGGCATCCTGCTCCACCGCCACGCGGCGCCTGTCGTAGCGGAAGCCCTTCAGGTAGCTGTAGAACCAGTGGGGGATATAGCTGCACTTGCGCTTCATGAAATCGATTTCTTCCTGCGTGATCACCACGCTCTCAAGCATGGCGATCTGCTCGCGCAGGGCCTCGGCAAATCCGGGGGGATAGACGCTATGGGCGCGGTCGATGAAGCTGTAGCGCACCTGCGTGCGCGGATAATTGTCGATCACGGCGCAGCACATCGTGAACTTATACAGGTCGTCGTCGGTGAAATGGTTGATTATCCGGCGCATAATGGTAAATATAATAAAATATGCAGCTGCAAAGCTACTTAAAACACAGTAGAATTGCAAGAAAAACGGCACTAAACAACGCAAAAACACAATCGGCGCCCAGAGAGAAACCCTGGCGCCGATTGGCGTTATGAAGCTAATTGATCGTTCAGAGATACTTGCTGAAGTCGGCGTTGCGCATGTCGCCGGTTTCGGAGAAGGCGTTGTGGAACTCGAATGCGGCGCGGAGCGTGTGGGGAGTCTGGCCGCCCTTGCCTGCCTTGAGGTAGTCGAGCAGGAGGGGACGATAGTCGGGGTGCGCGCAGTTGTTGATGATTTCGTAGGCGCGCTGCACGGGATCCTTGTGGCGCAGGTCGGCGATGCCCTGGTCGGTCACCACGATGTCTACGCTGTGCTCGCTGTGGTCCGGGTGGGCCACCATGGGCACGATGTTGCTGATCACGCCGCCCTTCGACACGCTTGGGCAAGAGAAGATGCTCAGGAAGGCGTTGCGGGTGAAATCGCCGCTGCCACCGATGCCGTTCATCATGCGTGTGCCCAGTACATGGGTGGAGTTGACGCCTCCGAAGATGTCGACTTCAATGGCGGTGTTCATGGCGATGACGCCCAGACGGCGTATCACCTCGGGGTTGTTGCTTATCTCGGCGGGGCGGAGCACGATTTTGTCGTGGAAGTATTTGAGGTCGCGGAAGAGCTCTTCCTCGGTCTGGTCGGAGAAGGTCATGGAGCAGGTGGAGGCAAATGTGCACTTGCCTTTCTTGAGGAGCTCAAGCACTGCATCCTGGATCACCTCGGTATACATCTGGAAGTTGGGCAGGCGGGTGCTTTCGCCCAGGTCGTAGAGCACGGCATTCGCCACGTTGCCCACGCCGCTCTGCAGCGGCAGGAACTCCTTGGGCAGGCGTCCGCTCTCGTATTCGCTCACGAGGAAGCTCACTACGTTGCCGCCTATCTGCTTGCTCACCTCGTCGACGGCCGTGAAGGGCTTCACGCCGTCGTAGCTGTCGGTGGTGACTACGCCCACAATCTTGCGGGGGTCGACCTTGAGGATGGGCGAGCCGGCGCGGTCGCTGGGGCTGTAGATGGGTATTTCGCGACGACGGGGAGGATCCAGGGGCGTGTACACGTCGTGCATGCCCAGGAGGCTGTGGGGCAGCTTCCGGTTGAGCTCGATGAAGATTTTGTCGGCCAGCGTGGCATAGGTGGCCACGTTGCCCACGCCGCAACCCAGGATGATTTCGCCGTCGGGCGTCACATCGGCAGCCTCGATGATGGCATAGTCCATCTTGCCGTAGAATCCGTAGCGCATTTCCTGGGCCATCTCCGAGAGGTGACGGTCGAAGTAGTGCGTATCGTGGCTGTTGATGCGCTTGCGCAGGTCGGGCACGTTCTGGTAGGGAGCGCGCATGTTGATGGCATTGGCACGCGAGAGCATACCATCCACCTTGTCGCTCGTGGAAGCGCCAGTAAAGAGGTTGATCTTGAACTCACGACCCTCGGCGTGCTCATTTTCTGCAATTTGCGCCAGGGCTTGGGAAATGGCTTTGGGCGAGCCGGGGGCTGTGAAGCCCGAGGTGCCGATGGTATCGCCATTCTTAATCATTTCGGCGGCTTCCTGAGCCGTCATGTTGTTGAATGCCATTGCGAATGTGTTCGTATTTTTCAGGTGGGCATGCCACGGGGGATGTTAATCTCTTGTGCATGCGCCGCTTTTTTTGTAATTTTGCACAAAATTAATGATTCTTGTGCAATAGCACAAATATTTCGGCAATAAATGACAGAAAATGCTCCAAACGGTGCAATGCCGCGCCGCTTATTCATAGAAACTTACGGCTGCCAGATGAACGTGGCCGATACGGAGGTGGTGGCCTCCGTGATGCAGATGGCCGGCTACGAGATGGCCGACGACGTGGCTGATGCCGACGCAATCCTGCTCAACACCTGCTCGATACGCGACAATGCCGAGCAGAAAATCGTGGCGCGCCTGCAATATCTCGCCTCAATGCGCCGCAAGCGCCACGGGCGCCTCATCGTGGGCGTGATCGGCTGCATGGCCGAGCGCCTGCAGCACGAGCTCATCGAGCGCCACGGCGTGGATATCGTGGCCGGCCCCGACGCCTATCTGGACCTGCCGGCGCTCTTTGCCGCCGCCGAGGCCGGCGAGAAGGCTATCAACGTGGAGCTGAGCACCACCGAGACATATCGCGACGTGGTGCCGGCGCGCCTGGGAGCTGCCCGCGTGGGCGGCTTCGTGAGCATCATGCGCGGATGCAACAATTTCTGCTCCTACTGCATCGTGCCCTACACGCGCGGCCGCGAACGCTCACGGCCTGCCGAGAGCATCCTGCGCGAGGTGGCCGACCTGCGCAGCCGCGGCTTCAAGGAGGTGACGCTGCTGGGCCAGAACGTCAACAGCTACTGCTATCGCCCCGAGGGCGACGGCAGCGAGCCCATTACCTTCGACCGCCTGCTGGCCATGGTGGCCGAGAGCGCTCCCGACATGCGCGTGCGCTACACCACGTCGCACCCGAAGGACATGAGCGACGCCACCATAGCCGTGATGGCCGCGCATCCCAATATCTGCCGCCACGTGCATCTGCCGGTGCAGAGCGGCAGCAACGCCGTGCTCAAGGCCATGAACCGCAAGTACACCCGCGAGTGGTATCTGGGCCGTATCGAAGCCATACGCGCCGCCATGCCCGACTGCGCCATCACCACCGACCTCTTCACGGGATTTCACGACGAGAGCGAGGACGACTTCGAGCAGACGCTCGACCTGATGCGCACCGTGGGCTTCGACTCGGCCTTCATGTTCAAATACTCCGAGCGTCCCGGCACGCTGGCGGCACGCACCATGCCCGACAACGTGCCTGAAGAAGTGAAAATCGACCGTCTCAACCGCATGATAGCGCTGCAGAACGAGCTGAGCGCCGCCAGCAACCGCCGCGACATAGGCCGCGAATTCGACGTACTGGTGGAGGGTGTGAGCCGCCGCAGCACGGCGCAGTGGGTGGGACGCACGGGCCAGAACAAGACCTGCGTGTTTCCGCGCGGCTCGTTCCGCGCCGGCGACACCGTGCGCGTGCGCGTGACCGACGCATCATCCGCAACCCTCATCTGCGAGCTATGCGAATAGGCAATCTCGACCTGGGCGAGCGCCCCGTGGCACTGGCGCCGATGGAAGACGTCACCGATGCATCATTCCGCCTGATATGCAAGGAAATGGGTGCCGACATGACCTACTCGGAATTCGTATCGGCCGACGCTCTCATCCGCAATATCGCAGCCACCACGCGCAAGCTGGAGATTCATCCGGCCGAGCGCCCCACGGCTATCCAGATATATGGCCGGGAGGTGGAACCCATGGTGGAGGCCGCCCGTATCGTGGAGGAAGCGGCTCCGGATATAATCGACATCAACTTCGGCTGCCCGGTAAAGAAAGTGGCCGGCAAGGGCGCGGGTGCGGGTATGCTGCGCGACGTGCCCAAGATGCTCGAAATCACACGCGCCGTGGTCAAGGCCGTGAAGCTGCCGGTGACGGTGAAGACGCGCCTGGGCTGGGACCACGACTCGCGCATCATCGTAGACCTGGCCGAGCAACTGCAGGACTGCGGCATCGCAGCCCTCACGGTGCACGGACGCACCCGCTCGCAGATGTATACCGGCACGGCCGACTGGGAAATGATCGCCCGCGTGAAGGAAAACCCGCGCCTCACGATTCCCGTGATAGGCAACGGCGACATCACCACCGGCGAGCAAGCCGTGGAAGCCTTCCGCCGCTATGGCGTGGACGGTATCATGGTGGGCCGCGCGTCGATAGGCGCTCCCTGGGTGTTTCGCGATATCCGCCGCGCCATGGCAGCCGATGCCGGCCACCCGCTGCCGCCGGCCCTGAGCGCGGTGGAAAAGCTGGGGCTGCTGCGCCGCCAGATAGCCGAGAGCATCGAGCGCATCGACGGCTACCGGGGAATACTGCACATCAGGCGCCATCTGGCCGCGTCGCCGCTGTTCAAGGGCATTCCCGACTTCCGCGCCACCCGCATAGCCATGCTCCAGGCGCCCACGCCGGAGGCGCTCGAAGACGTGCTGAAAAATATAGAACTCAACATACTCCCTACCCTACAGTAATGAAATCCCTACTCCTATCGTTATTAGCTTTTCTGGCCCTTGCCGCCCACACCTCGTGCGTGACGGCCACAGCCTCCGAGCGCTCGATGCGCGCCGGAACGTTCTCGGCGCTCAGTGTCGTGGGTTCGCTCCCCGTGGAGCTGCGCCAGTTCCCCGACTCGGCCGGACGCGTCAACATATATGCCTCGGAGCGGGCTCTGCCCGGCGTGGCGGTGACGTGCACCGACGGCACGCTGAGCATCAGCTACAAGGCCGAAAGTCCTCTCCTCAACTACGCCACGGAGGTGCAGAGCGTGGTGGTGTACTGCGGGCGCGACCTGCGCCAGATCAATCTCACGGGCAGCGGCAGCGTGAAGGCCACGGGGGTCAACATCTCTACTGAGCTCACCGTGGTAGCGACCGGCAGCGGCAGTGTGAAGCTGATGGCCCCTCATTGCCTCAACCTCACGGCCAGCCTCACAGGCAGCGGCTCCATGCTGCTCGATGCCGTGAAGGCGCGCAACGTGAGCACATCCGTCACCGGCAGCGGCTCCATGAAAGTGGACGCCCTCGACGCTACTGCCTTCAACTGTACCCTGTGCGGCAGCGGCCGCGCCAGTGTGGCCGGCCACGCCGATAAGTCGTCGCTGGCACTGCGCGGCAGCGGCTCGCTCAACGCCACCGAGCTCGGCTCGGGCTCGCTGAGCATATCCGTATCGGGCTCCGGCGCGATACGCTACAACACCGCCACCGCAAATATCAAAACCGTGAGCGGACGCATCGACGGCCGCGGCAAAGCATCCAACATCTGACCCTATGAAACTGCGCAACCTACTGTTTACGGCCCTCATGGCCCTGACCGCGGCCACGGCGGCAGCCGAGACTCAGCAGTATTCGCTGAAACTCGAAGACTTCTCCAACCTTCAGGTGACCGACGGCATCAACGTGGTGTACCACACCAGCACCGACTCCGCCGGCATCATCACCTATGAATGCACGCCCGAGATGGCCGACAAGCTTATATTCGAGAGCGGCAAAAATCGCCTTAAGGTGCAGCTCGCTACCGACGAGGATGGTACGCCTGCGGGGCTGCCCACGGTGCACGTGCGCTCGGCCGCCCTGGCCAAGGTGGAAAACTCCGGCGACAGCACACTCACCGTGCTCCTCGACGGCCCCCTCACCAAATTCAGTGCCGTGGTGGTGGGCAACGGCGAGCTCATCGTCAAGGGCATATATGCCAGCAGCGTGGGCGCACGCATATCCACCGGCAACGGCCACCTGGTGCTCTCGGGACGCGCAGCGTCGCTGTCGCTCAACAACATCGGCACCGGAAGCATTGAAGCCGGCAATCTCGAAGCCAAGGAAGTGAAGTGCATCGTCACCGGCACCGGCTCCATCGACTGCTGCGCCACGCAGCGCCTGCGCATTCTGGGCGCCGGCAGCGGTAAGGTATTCTACACCGGCAACCCCGGCAAAGTGAGCAACAACTCCATAGGTATCAAAGCCTTCGACATGAACTCAAGCGACACTCAGGAATGAAAAAGGAAGACCTGCGCATAGTATTTCTCGGCACCCCGGAATTTGCCGTGGAAAGCCTCAGCCGCATCGTGGATGAGGGCTACAACGTGGTGGGCGTAGTGACCATGCCCGACAAAGTGGCCGGCCGTGGCCACAAGCTTATCCAATCGGCCGTAAAGCAGTATGCCGTGGAGCACGGGCTGCACCTGATGCAGCCCGAGAAGCTCAAGGCGCCGGAGTTCGTTGAGGAGCTTCGCTCGCTGCGCGCCAATCTCTTCGTGGTGATAGCCTTCAGGATGCTTCCGGAGGTGGTGTGGGCCATGCCGGAGCTGGGCACGTTCAACCTGCACGCCTCGCTGCTGCCGCGCTACCGTGGAGCAGCCCCCATCAACCGGGCCGTGATGAACGGCGACAGCGAGACCGGTGTCACCACCTTCTTCCTCAAGCAGGAAATCGACACCGGCGACATCCTGCGTCAGGAGCGCATCGAAGTGGGGCCGGATGAAGACGCCGGCAGCGTGCACGACCGCCTGATGCACCTGGGAGCCGACGTGACCCTCGACACCATAGCCCACATCGTGGCCGGCGACCTTGAACCCGTGCCGCAGGACCGCTTGCTTCAGGGCGAGGAACCCACTCCCGCGCCCAAGATATTCAAAGACACCTGCCGCATAGACTGGACCGCCACTGCAGCCGCTATCCACAACCACGTGCGCGGCCTCTCGCCCCACCCTGCCGCCTGGACCGTGCTGCACGAGACCGATGGCAAAGACACCGAGATGATGATATTCGCCACCCGTCGCACCACCGACACCAGCACCCTGCCACCCGGCTCCCTGCTGCCGGACGAGCGCCGAATGGCCGTGGCCTGCGGCGACGGCGGCGTGCTTGAAATCCTGAGCGTGCGACCCGCCGGACGCAAGCGCATGGACGCCGCCGACTATCTGCGCGGGGCGCGCCTCGCCCCCGGCTGCCGCCTGGAATAGAGCGTTTCTTGAACGACGTCCATTTACCACTGCTTCCTCGCTCCGCCGATTACCCGTGCCTGCTTAGCAGGTAATCTTCTGCGCCGAGCAGCGATAAGCCTGAGCCGGCGACGGCTCTTGCGTGAAAAATAATTAAAAAAGAGGGGAAGCAATGCGTTTTTTTGTGTCGCAGCGCCGTTTTCTCGCGTTTTATAGCTAACTTTACGGCATGGACAAAAACTCCGTGCCGTAGCGAACCAAATGCCCGTGAGATATGTTTAGAATATACACGTTTTAAACTATCAAAATTCAAGCACTATGAACGAATACGACTACAAAAACAGCGAAAACGATAACGCCCGCGAGCGCACTTCCGGCACCGGCACCCCCGCCGTGATGCGCAACATCTTCGGTATCATCATGATCATCGTCTACGTGGGCATGGGCGTGCTTCTGCTCATCAACTACTTCGGATGGTCAGGCGACTGGGCATGGACCCGCTACGTCGTGGGCGTGATGCTCGTGATCTACGGCATCTGGCGAGCCTACAGGCAGATAAAAGGCATTGACACAAGCTATTGACGCATGAAACTCTACCGCAACATACTCATGGCCGCCTGTGCTCTCGTGATGAGCACAGGCGCCGTTTCGTGTTTGAAATACGAAAAAAAGGCCAATTCCTCCACCACCGGCACCACCACTATGGTGTGTGATGCGTCGTTCCAGAACATCCTCCAGCAGGAGATCGATGTGTTTGAGTATCAGTATCCCGAGGCCCATATCCTGGCCCGCTACGAGCCGCAGAGCGTGGCCATTGACTCGCTCATGAGCCTCAACACCAAGACTATCGTTATTGCCCGCGACCTCACCGATCAGGAGAAGCGCGTGCTGCGCAGCAAGAAGAAGGTGGTGAAGAGCGCCAAGATTGCCGTGGACGCCGTGGCTCTCATCGTCAATAAGGAGAACCCCATCGAAATGCTCACCGTGGGCGAAGTGGCCGACATCCTCAGTGGCAGCAGCCGCCAATGGAACGACCTGGAGCCCAGCAAGCTGGGCGAAATAGCCGTGATATTCGACGACAAAGGCTCAAGCCTCGTGAGCTATATGCGCGACTCGCTGCTCAACGGTGGCGAGCTGGGCCCCAACGTCTATGCTCAGGGCAGCGTGCCCAAGGTATTTGACGCCGTGAAGAAAAACCGCAACGCCATAGGCGTGCTGGGTGTGAGCTGGATCACCTCCGACATGGCCGGAGCCGACATCAGTCCCGATTCCCTGGCCGTGCAGATGCTGAGCGATGAGCCCGTGATGGGCGCCACCCTGAGCGACGATATCAAGGTGCTGAAGATTCGCCGAAACGATGAAGTAACGGCCTACAAGCCCTACCAGCAGAACATCTTCGACGGCACCTATCCGCTATTCCGCCAGATCTACATGGTCACCACCGGCGTGAGCGGCAGCCTCGCAAGCGGCTTCTACAGCTTCGTGACAGGCGAGACAGGCCAGAAAATCATCATGAAGACCGGTATTCTACCCGCCCGCACCCGCATCCAGGTGGTGCAGCTGGGCGAAGACTGATCACAAGAAATTCCCGAACCTGAATAATACAACACAAATCATATCACATTAATGATGAAAATCAAAGCTATCCTCTCTATGCTCCTCGCCGGCACGCTGGCGGCAGGCGCACAAAGTCAAGGCTACATGGACGGTATCGAATACTACAAGGCCGGCCAGTACGACAACGCCAAGACCATCCTGGAGCGCACCATGAACGACGCATCCACCGACAAGGCCACAGCATGCTACTATCTGGGACAGACCGAGCTCGCCAAAGGCGACAAGGCCGCTGCCAAGAAGTATTTCGACCAGGGCGTGGCCGCCAACGCCGAGAATCCCTACAACTACGTGGGCCTCGGTGCGCTCGACCTCCTGGCCGGCAACAAAGCCGCTGCCGAAGCACAGTTCAAGAACGCTCAGAAACTGGCAAAGAAAAACAGCGAAATCACCGTGGATATCGCCCGCGCCTACTATAACGCCGATCCCGTGGCTTTCGCAGAACTGATTCAGAAACAGCTCGACAAGGCCCACAAGGATTCCAAGAACCAGGAGCCCTCGATCTACATCCTTGAGGGCGACATGGCCACCGCACAGCAGGACTGGGGTACCGCCGCAGGCAAGTATGAGCAGGCCATCACCTTCGAGGAAGACAATCCCGAAGGCTACGTGAAATATGCCAACGCCTACTTCAACGTGAACCCCAACTTTGCCATCCAGAAGCTTGAGGAACTGCTGAACCGCACCCCCAATTCCGCACTGGCCCAGCGCGAGCTCGCCGAGAAGTACTTCCGCGGCAACCACTGGAAAAAGGCCTCCGACCTCTACGGCCAGTATATCCAGAACCCCAACCACTTCCCCGAAGACAAGGCACGCTACTCTGTGCTCCTCTACTGGGGTGAGGATTATCCCAACTCGCTGCGCGTGGCCAATGAGGTGCTCGCTCAGGATCCCACCAATTTCCAGGCACAGCGCATGCGCTTCATCGACCTCATCAAGATGGAGAACCACGCCGAGGGCGCAAAGGCTGCCGCAGATTTCTTCGCCAAGAACAACGGCAACCCCCTGATCAACACCAACGACTACGTGATGTATGCCGAGGCCCTCACCGGTATCGGCCAGGACTCGCTGGCTGTGGTACAGTATGAAACCGCCGTGAAGAAATTCCCCGACAACGGCGAACTGCTCAAGCAGCTCAGCAGCGTCTACACCAACAACAAGGACTACGTGAAGGCCGCCGAGGCCTACGACGCCTATATCCAGACGCTCGAAGCTCCCAGCCTCAACGACTACTTCACCGCCTCCGGCCGCTACCTCAACGCAGCCGCTACCGCCGGCGACAACAACGAGCAGCGCGCCCTCTGCGGCAACCGCGGCCTCGAATACGTGAACAAGGCCATCGCCGGTGCCGAGCCTCAGGCTGCCCTCTATCAGCGCCTGGGCCGTCTCTCCATGGCACGCAACGAAGGCAACACCATGGACGAGCAGGCAGCGAATGCCTACCTGAAGGTGGTCGAGCTCCTCGACCAGGATCCCGCCAACATGGACGCTGCCAACAGCGCCAACCAGCTGGGACTCTACAAGGAAGCCTACATGCTCCTCTACGTGTACTACGGCAACGTGGCCCACGACAAGGATAAGGCTGCCGAATATGCCGACAAGATGAACGCCGTCAAGACCCTCCTGGGCGAATAATCAGAATCCACATAAATAGGTGTGCCGGTGCAATACCGGTACACCTATTATATTATATATTATCACAATCAACCCAGCACCGCACGCTATGTCACTACCACCATTGGCCGAACGAATGCGCCCCTCCACTCTCGACGACTACGTGGGACAAACCCACCTCGTGGGACCCAACGGTGTACTTCGCCGCATGATCGAATCGGGGCGCCCCGCCTCATTCATCCTGTGGGGTCCTCCCGGAGTGGGCAAGACCACGCTTGCCCGCATCATAGCCAAAGCCTCCGAAAGCACGTTCCACACGCTCTCGGCCGTGACATCGGGCGTGAAAGACGTGCGCGAGGTGATCGAGCAGTGCCGCCGCGAGAGCGAGAGCATGTTCTCCAAGGGGCGTCCTATCCTGTTTATCGACGAAATCCATCGCTTCAGCAAGAGCCAGCAAGACAGCCTGCTGGGCGCCGTGGAGA
This sequence comes from Bacteroides sp., assembly GCA_014801485.1. Lineage (GTDB taxonomy): Bacteria > Bacteroidota > Bacteroidia > Bacteroidales > Muribaculaceae > CAG-873. The sequence goes on along the minus strand of JAAVEC010000019.1, from coordinate 23,544 downwards.
AAGGCGTGGTCACGCTCATCGGCGCCACCACGGAGAATCCTTCCTTTGAAGTGATACGTCCGTTGCTGTCGCGCGCGCAGGTCTACACCCTCAAACCCCTCGACGAGAACGAGCTCCGGCAGCTGCTGGACCACACGCTGGCCCACGACGAGGTGCTATCAGGTCGCGACGTCAAGGTGGACGAGACCACCGCTCTTTTCCGCTTTGCCGGTGGCGATGCCCGCAAGCTCCTGAACATCCTGGAACTGCTCGATCAGGCCACCCCGGCAGGTCGCCCGCTGGTGATCAACGATAAAACCGTAACGGAAAACCTGCAGCAGAATCCGCAGGCCTACGACAAGGGGGGCGAGATGCACTACGATATAATATCGGCTTTCATCAAGAGCGTGCGCGGCTCCGACCCTAATGCCGCCCTCTACTGGCTCGCCCGAATGATAGCCGGCGGCGAAGACCCCGAATTCATCGCCCGACGCCTTATCATACTCGCCGCCGAGGACATAGGCCTCGCCAATCCCAATGCCCTGCTGCTGGCCAACGCCACTTTCGACGCCCTGATGAAGATAGGTATGCCCGAAGGCCGCATCCCGCTGGCCGAGTGCACTGTGTATCTGGCCACGAGCGCAAAGAGCAACTCGGCCTACATGGGCATCGCCGCCGCCCTTGCCGAAGTGGAAAAGAGCGGCAACCTGCCCGTGCCACTGCACCTGCGCAATGCCCCCACCACGCTCATGAAGAAGATGGGCTACGGCCACAACTATCTCTACGCCCACGACTATCCGGGCAACTTCGTACGGCAGCAGTATCTCCCCGACGCCCTTAGAGGCACCAAGCTGTGGCATCCCTGCGACAACCCCGCCGAAAACACTCTCGCCCAGCGCCAGAACGAACGCTGGAGCTGACCTACACCCGGGCCGAAGCTCGCCCCATTATGAAATGCATCGCGCTGAGGTGTAGGAAATAAATGCCGGTAGCTAAGGGGAAAGTGAGAATAATCTATACCGAATCAAACCATAAAAACAGAGAGAGGAGGAGCCTGGGCTCCCCCTCTTTTCATTTCGGGCAATTGCGGTTGAGATGACACCGGCATGTACTGCAACGTAGTGTCACATTTCACGCATCCGGGCGTGCTTGAAACGCGGCTGAGTATTTATCTAAGCTACTACTTATAGCCGAATTTGTTAGAGAATTCATCGATAACAGAACGCATATCGGAAGGGAGCAATCCAAGAGACTTCTCCTTGATTTCTTCCGGAATACCCCAACGAGCCTCGGCAAGCGAGCCTACGATCGCAGCAAGAGTGTCAGAGTCGCCACCATACAGGACAGCCCGGCGAATGGCGTCTTCAAAGCCACCGGACTCGGAGCAGATGAGGAACGCAAGGGGCACACAGCCCTGACACGTCTCATCGAAGACGCCGCGAGCAGGAACGTGCTTAGCCCAGTCCTTGCCATAGGAAGCGTCCACAAGGGCTGCCACCTCTCCATTGAGGAACGAGGGGCTGTCTGTGGTGCGAAGCAGATAGATGGCACGAGCCACTGCGGAAGCACCGATAAGACCCTCCACATGGTTGTGGGTGGGAGCAGCCGACGCGATGGCCGCGCGGAGCGTCGCGGCTTCGGACTTGAAAGCCCAACCGACAGGAGACACACGCATGGCGGCTCCATTGCCCCAAGAGTTGTAGGGCATCGGGCTCACGGCATGAAGCCAAGCATTGAACGACCCACCATAGGCCCCCTTCGGGTTGGGATACTTGCGCCCCCAGCGCCGGAGAGCAGAGCCAAAGCTCTCCCCGGTCAAGAGAGCATCAGCCACTGCAATTGTGCAGATGGTGTCGTCGGTGAATTCGCTTTCCTTTCCGAAGAGAGGAAAGCGAGGATTTGAGGTGTTGTTGAATTCGTAAGGCGAGCCCACGATGTCGCCTATAATTGCTCCTAACATAATCAGACCTAAGTATTAAGAACACAAAGGTACATTAATTATCAGAGAATACCGCAGAAGCTGCCACATTTCGCTTCTGTGCCACGATAAAAGAAGCTCGCCGCAAGATTAGAGAGGCTGGGGATACGCTGCGTGGAGAATGGCGACGGCGCTATAGGGCGACCAAAATACTTTGTTTAGGGTATTGCGGTCGTGGGTTTTGTGTGGTAATTTTGCATCAGGAAATTTGATTATTGCGATAACAGCAAGGCAGGTCTTGCCCCGAGGGGCAAGACCTGCTGCTGTTAATACGATTTATAAGTCTTGTGCGGCTTACTCGTCCACGTAGGGCTTGATGGCGTCGCGCCAGATGATGTAGCCCGGGGCGAGGAGATGCAGTCCGTCGTTGGTGAGGTCGGCCCGCAGGTTGCCATCTTCATCGGCGAAGAGGGTGTGAATGTCGACCCAAGTGGCTCCGGCCTGCTCCACAATGGGGCGAAGGAGCGCGTTGACATCGCGGATAGTCTGCTCTTTACCGAATACGGCCTTATAGCGGCCGAAGGAATTGTTGATGGGCAGGAGCGACTGCACGTAGAGGCGCGTCTCGGGAGTTGAGGTGCGAATCTCGGCGATGAGTTCGCCCAGGGCAGTGGCGATGCTGTCGGCCGTGAGGTCGTGGCTGATATCGTTCACGCCGCACAGCAGGAAAATCTTGGCCGGCTTGCCTGCGGTGACGGATGGCAGACGGTCGCGCAGGCCTTGCACGATATCGCCGTTGATGCCACGGTTGAGCACGCGCGGATTCTGAAGCAGTTCGTGCCATTCGCAGCCGTGGGTGAGGCTGTTGCCCAGGAAAACGATGCTGGTGCTGTCGGTGCCCAGCATTTCAAAGAGCGACGCGCGCTGGCCCCAGAGCTCGTTGTGGGCCTCGGCTTCAGGAGCCGCCACCATAGCTGCCACGGCAAGGATTGCAGCAGAGAGATACTTATTCATGACCCTCGCGATAGGCGTCGACAGCTTTCTTTACGGAGCCGTGCATGAGCAGCAGGCGCTTGGCCTCGTCGTAGGGCAGGCCCAGCTCTTCCACCACCATGCGCGTGCCGCGGTCGACGAGCTTGGCGTTGCTCAGCTGCATGTTCACCATCTTGTTGCCTTTCACGCGGCCCATCTGGATCATCACCGAGGTGGTGATCATGTTGCAGATCATCTTCTGGCCTGTGCCGCTCTTCATGCGCGAGCTGCCGGTGACGTATTCCGGACCCACCACCATCTCGATAGCAATATCGGCGGCGTGGCTGATGGGAGCATCGGGGTTGGATGTGATTGCGGCCGTGAGGATGCCGTGGCGGCGGCATTCCTCAAGCGCGCCAATCACGTAGGGCGTGGTGCCGGAGGCTGCGATGCCAATCACGGTGTCGCGGTCGTTGATGCCAAACTGCTGCAGGTCGAGCCATCCCTGCTTGGTGTCGTCTTCGGCGTTCTCCACGGGATTGCGCAGGGCGGTGTCGCCGCCGGCGATGAGGCCGATCACCCATGATGGGTCCATGCCGAAGGTGGGAGGAATCTCGGAAGCGTCGAGTACGCCCAGGCGGCCGGAGGTGCCGGCGCCCATGTAGAATATGCGTCCGCCGCGCTTCATGCGGCTTACGATGCCTTCTACGAGCTTTTCGATCTGCGGGATGGCCTTCTCGACGGCCAGTGCCACTTTCTTATCTTCGTTGTTTATGTCGTGGAGGATTTCGCTGATGCTTTTTTTCTCCAGGTCGTTGTAGAGAGAGGGTTGTTCGGAAATCTTTACGAATGCCATGATGTGGTGGAATTAGGAGTGGAAACTGATGAGACCTTCCATGGGGCTCTTGAGCACGGTGCCCACGGTGTAGCCACACTCGCGGGCTGCCTCTTCGAGCACGTCGCGATAGTAGAAAGCGATGGAGCCGATGAAGTTGACCACCGGCTCGCACATGCCGTCGTAGTGCGAGATGTTGCGCGTGAAGAAGGCGCCGAACGAGCGCATCACCAGAGCGTGGATGGCAGGTTCCTTGATATTTTCGATGAGGAAGGGTGTGAGAGAGGCCAGGAAGCGGTTGCCCTGCGGTTCCTTATAGACGCGGCGGATGATGTCGAGCAGCGTGAGGTCGTACTTCTTCAGGAACTTGTCGCATAGCTCCTGAGGCAACTGCCCCTTGAGCACATCGCCCACGAGGAGCTTGCCCAGCACGGCGCCGGAGCCTTCATCGCCCAGAATATATCCCAGGGGCGACACGTTGCGGGCAATCGCCTCGCCATCATAGAAGCATGAATTGGAGCCGGTGCCCAGGATGCAGGCGATGCCGGGCTTGCGGCCGCAGAGGGCACGGGCGGCGGCGAGCAGATCGGTGTGCACTTCCACCGTGGCAGCGGGGATATTGGCACGGATGGCGCGCTCTACGTTGCCGCACACCTCCGGCGATATGCATCCGGCGCCGTAGAAATACACGGCCTTGATGGAGGCGGCGCGGTCGGCCAGTTCGGGCACAAGCTCGGCGGCGATGCGCTCGCGCATTTCGTCTTCGGTGAGCATCACGGCGTTCATGCCACAGGTGAATACCTGTTTCTCAACCTTTCCTTGGCGGACAACACACCAGTCTATCTTGGTGCTTCCGCAGTCTGCAATCAGTATCATATCTTAATATATATTTTTTTCTTAAAGAGAATATATCCGAAAAACCACACCAGGGCAATATAGCTCAGGGCATAGAGCAGCGAGCCCAGCACGGCGTCTCCGCCGGCCACGCCGATGCACACCACGCGATAATACCAGTTGTGGATGGAAATCGTGCCGCCATCGTAGCCGAAGCGCACCACGCTCAGAATCACGCCGCCGATCGAGCCGAGGCAGAACAAAAACAGCGGATTCACGCCGAACACCTGGAAGAAGCGGCACCAGCGGCGATGGCCTCGCATGTCGATAATCCAGATGAGCAGACCCAGGAGGCTGGAAGCCAGGCCGCAGGTGGTGAGCACGAAAGTGGGGCTCCATATCTTCTTGTTGATGGGCATACCGTAGCTGAGCAGAAGGCCGGCGAAGGTGAGGATAGTGCCCAGAATGAAGAGGCGGTTGATGCGGTCGCGGTTGTCGGTCACGGCCATGAGCATCGAGCCACACAGGAAGCCGATGAGCATGTGGGCAATGCTCGGAATGGTGCTGAGCAGGCCCTCGGGATCAAACTTGATGGTGACGCCGTCGATTGTCTCGGCATACATGTGGTTCACTCCCAGCACGGCGCGGTCCACCACGCCAATGATATTATCCTCACTGAACACAAGGCCGTTGAAGCCAAGCATCAGGATGGTGTAGGCCACCAGGATTCCGGCCACTGTCCATGCCAGAGCCTTGCGGCCCAGAGCGAGTGCCAGAGTGGCACCCACGCCATAACAAATAGCAAGACGCGGCAGCACGCCCAGCAGGCGCATGTTTTCAAAGTTCCACGCGGCCTCGACAAAGCTGTAGTCGCCGCTCCAGCGGCGCAGCGTGCCTGCCAGCCACGTGAGCACCCATCCGATGAAGAATATCAGCACGGTGCGCTTGATTATCTTGCGGAACGCCGGCCACGAGAGCTTGAAGTCGTACTTCCGCAGCGACATATATGTGCTCACACCCATGATGAACATGAAGAAGGGAAACACCAGGTCGGTGGGCGTGAGGCCGTGCCACTCGGCGTGGCGCAGAGGAGCATAGATGTGGCCCCACGATCCCGGGTTATTCACCAGAATCATACCTGCTATGGTGATACCACGCAGGATATCGAGAGCGAGCAGGCGCGAGCCGCTTGATTTTGCAGTCATTCTTTATCGGATTTTGGAGTAGTGCACGAAAGCACGAGGTAAGCAATTGATTTGTAGGGCACGCCGCTGTTGGAAGTGAGGCCTATCTCGCAAGTGCGCGAATTGGAATAGCCCTCCTTCACTCCGGCAGCCTCGATGGCCGGGCGCAGCTTGCGCAACCCCCAGCGGTTGAGTTCCGGGAAAGTGAAGCCTTTGTCGCCGGCAAAGCCGCAGCAGCCCACCTCGGCAGGAACCGTGACATTGCGCGAGCACATGCGTGCCAGCGAAATAATTTTGTCGGCAAGGCCCATGCGGCGCGTAGAGCAGGTGACGTGCACGGCCACCGGTGTATCCACAGGCTCAAACTCCAGATGCGGAGCCAGGAAATCGTGGATAAACTCGGCAGGCTCGTAGAGCTTCATGCGCGTGATGTGCTCGCGCATGCGATGCAGGCAGGGACTCTGGTCGCAGAGCACAGGATACTTGCCCTGCTCCGAAGCCTTCCACAAGGCCTCTTCGAGCTGCGCGAGCTTGGCATCGGCCTCGGCCGGCATACCCTTGCTTTCCCACGTGAGGCCGCAGCACAGGCCGCTCATATCGGCCGGGAACACCACTTCGTAGCCTGCACGGGCGCAGAGACGCGATATCACCTCCATGAGCTCCGGCACCTTCTTGCCGCCTTCCGGGGTGGCACCGAAAGCGCGGTTGAGGCACGAGGGGAAATAGACAACCTTGCGCACACCGTGGTGCAGAGCGGCGGCTTCGGCCTTATCGCGGGACGGATGCGACGGGCCGGGCAGCGCCGAGGTCCAGAGCGGGAATCCCACGCTGTGCAGAGCGCGACCCACGGCATCCGTGGCTTTGTCGCCCAAGACGTCGTGGGCTATCCGTGCCGTGGCCAGCGTGGCGCGCAAGCCCTTGCTGATGCCTCCCAGATGGCGCGCGGCAAACACACCGATGCGGTAGCCGGCCGAGCCCGGAGGCAAGGCACGCTCGCGCAGCTTGTGCACGAGGTCGCCGGTGTTGATGCGCATGGGGCACGATGTGCTGCACAGGCCGTCGCCGGCGCAGGTATCGACGCCGTAGTATTTGAATGCATGCTCCAGCTCGGCTGCCGCAGCTGCCCCTTCGGGGGTGTCGAGTCCCTTGAGGCGCACTATCTCGCGCTGCGACACAATGCGCTGGCGAGCCGAGAGGGTGAGACCGCAGCTCACGCAATTGACCTCGCAGAAACCGCATTCTATACAGCGGTCCACGGTTTCGTCCACGCGCGGCAGCGGCTTGATATTCTTGATGAAGCACTCGGGGTCGTCGTTGAAAATCACGCCCGGATTGAGGATGCCCTGCGGGTCCATGGCCGCCTTCAGGCGTTTCATGAATCCAAAGGCCTTGGCTCCCCACTCTTTTTCGACAAAGGGTGCCATATTGCGGCCGGTGCCGTGCTCGGCCTTGAGCGAGCCGTCGTAGCGGTCGACCACGAGTTGCTCCACGCCCTTCATCAGGCGGCGGTAGCGCTCCACCTGGGCAGGCGTGTCGAAGCTCTGGGATATCACGAAGTGGAAGTTGCCTTCCAGTGCGTGGCCATATATGCAGGCGTCGTCATAGCCGCAGTCTTCGATGAGCTTGGCCAGCTCCACGGTGGCGGCCGGGAGGTCGTCGATATGGAAAGCAACGTCTTCGATGAGCACGGTGGTGCCGATGGGGCGGGTGCCTCCCACGGCAGGGAATACGCCGCTGCGCATGCTCCACCACGATGCGGTTTCGGCCGGGTCGGTGGAGAAGTGGGCTTCGCCCACGAGCTTGAAGCCGTTCACCACCTCCATGATTCGGTCGATGTTGCTCTGCAGGCCCTCGGGAGTATCGGCCTTGGTGTCGAGCAGCAGAGCCGTAAGGCCGGGATGCACGCCGGGCGTGCCCACGCTGGCCAGCGACTTGGCGTCAAGGAGCTCGCAGCTGTCGACCGGAGCGCCCTTGCGCATCGCCACCACAGCTTCCGCTGCCTCGCGCATGCTGCCGAAGTAGAGCATTGCGCTTGCGGCACAGGGCTTGATGGGCGAGGTGCTCATCGTCACGGAGCTGAGGAAAGCAAGCGTGCCTTCGCTGCCCACGAGGCAGTGGGCGATGATATCGAAGGGGTCGTCGTAGGTGATGAATGGGCGCAGGTTCAGGCCCGTCACGTTCTTGATGCTGTACTTGCGACGGATGCGTGCGGCCAGTTCGGCATCGGCGCGTATTTCGTCGCGGATGGCCTCAATTTCGGCCAGAAGCGCGGCGTGTGAGGCACGGAACGCGGCGCGGCTCACTTCATCTGCAGTGTCGAGCACGGTGCCGTCGGCCAGCACGATGCGGACCGAGATGAGCACACTGTCGCTATTGGCGTGGGTGCCGCAGTTCATGCCCGAGGCGTTATTGGCCACGATACCGCCCACCATAGCAGAGCGCTTCGAGGCGGGATCGGGATCGAATTTGCGGCCGTAGGGCTTGAGAATCTCGTTCACACGCTCGCCCACGATACCCGGCTGCAGGGTGATGGTGGCAGCGTCCGGACCAATAGTGTAGCCCTCCCAGTTCTTGCCGGCCACGAGCAGCACAGAGTCGGTGATAGCCTGGCCGCTGAGGCTGGTGCCGGCGGCGCGGAACGTCACGGGTACACCCATCGACGACGCCGTGTGCAGGATGGCGCTCACCTGCTCCTCGCCGGAGCTACGCACCACGAGCTGAGGCACAAGGCGGTAGAATCCGGCGTCGGTGCCCCACGCGAGGCGTCGCAGGCGATCGGTATACACCTCGGGGCGCGGGTCAAGCGCCTCAAGGGCTTTTGCAAATTGCTTGTGCAGGCCGTCTATTCCTGGCATAGACGCCTCCTTTACTTATAAAGATAATACTTCGACGAAGCGGCGCGGAAGGGCTCCACGTCCTTATTCCAGTAGTCGATCATATCCTCCACGCGGTGGCGCGGGGTGAAAAGACTGCGGATATTCTTGCTGCCCACGACCTTGTCGAACATTCCAAAGCGCTTGGCGGCATCCTCGGCATCCATCACGCGACGATCAGGATACATATCGGCCAGTTCCTGAAGCACGTAGAACTGGATGAGCGTGAGAGGGGCAGCCTGCGCATCGGTCACGTAGATTTCCACACCCTGCAGGTTCTGGTCCTTGCCGGTGCTGTAGAAAGGCTTGATATGGATGGGGCGGAACATCACGCCGGGGATGTCCAGACCGTTGAGGCGGCGGCTCAGTTCGGCAGCATCAATCCAGTCGGCGGCCACGAGCTTGAAGGGCAGCGTGTAGCCCACGCCGATATTGACGTAGTAGAGCTCGCCCAGGATGCCAGTGGCGGGATAGTAGAGAGCCGACTCGGCATTGGGCTGATGGGGCGAGGGAAGCACCCAGGGCATACCGGTGTCGCCGAAGGTCATGCTACGGTCGTAGCCCTCCATGGGCACCACGGTGAGGTTCACCTTGCGGCCGTCGGGCAGCAGGCCTTCCTCGTTCAGGTAGGTGGCGAGCTCGCCGGGGGTGAGGCCATAGAGATAAGGAATGGGGAACTGGCTCACGAAGGAGAAGCAGCTGTCTTCCACGATGCAGCCCTCGATTTTATTGGCGCCGGCGGGATTGGGACGGTCGAGCACCACGAAGTCCTTGCCCAGTTCGGCACAGGCCTCCATGGCCAGGCCCATGGTGGAGATGAAAGTGAAAGAGCGGCAGCCGTTGTCCTGGATGTCGTAGACGAGCACGTCGATGCTGTCGAGCATCTCGGGGGTGGGCTTGCGGTACTTGCCGTAGATGGAGAACATGGTCACGCCCGTGGCGGGATCCACAGCGTTGTCCACGTGGTCGCCGGCATGAACATCGCCGCGCACGCCGTGCTCCGGGCCATAGAGGGCCCTGAGCTCCACGCCGGGAGCCGAGTGCAGGATGTCGATGGTGCTCTGCAGCTTATTGTCTACTCCGGAGGGATTGGTGATAAGGCCCACACGCTTGCCCTGAAGGATGTCGAAGCCGCGGTCGCGCAGCACTTCCACGCCGGGTTTCACCTGCGCGGCGGCGCCGAGGGCCATGGCGGCAGCCAGGCCCAGTATGATTGATTTTTTCATTATTCTTTTTCTATTTTACGTCCGAAATTGGGGTCGATCTTGAGGAAGGCACACACACCGATGGTGGCTGCGCAGCAGATCATAGTCCACACAAAGAAGTGGCGGTAGCCGATAGTCTCCTGCAGCCAGCCGGCGGCCATGCCCGGCAGCATCATGCCCAGGGCCATGAAGCCCGTGCAGATGGCATAGTGGGCCGTCTTGTGCTCGCCCTCGCTGAAGTAGATGAGATAGAGCATATAGGCAGTGAAGCCGAAGCCGTAGCCAAACTGCTCGATAAACACGCAGATGTTGATGGTTACGAGCGAATGGGTGGGCCAATAGCTGAGGTAGACGAATGTGAGGCAGGTGAGCGACATGCTCCAGGCCATGGGCCAGAGCCACTTCTTGAGGCCGCCGCGGGCAGCCACAATACCACCCACGATACCGCCGATGGTGAGACCTATGATTCCCACGGTGCCGTAAACGAAGCCCACTTCGCCTGTGCTGAGACCCAGGCCTCCCTTGTCGATGGGATCGAGCAGGAAGGGGTTGATGAGCTTCACCAGCTGCGCCTCGGGCAGGCGGTAGAGAAGCATGAAGGCCACGGCCACCCATATCTGCTTCTTGGCGAAGAAGCTGCGGAAGGTGTCGAAGAATTCGCGGAATATATCTGCACCGGTGCGGGTGGCTGCATCGCGTCGGTCGCTCTCGGGGCGCGGAAGCGCCCAGCTGTGGTACATGGCCACGGCCAGGAAGAAGGCCGAAAGCACGGCGAAGACCACGAGCCACGCCATGGGGATATTGCCGCTGGCGCCTTCAAAGCCGGCCTTCACGGGCTGCTTGATCTTGTGGTCGATATCGTAGTAGAGCCATGCGGTGCGGTCCCAGTTGTTTTCGTCAAACACCAGGCGGTCGCCTTCCACGAGCTTGATGCCTGCGTCGCCGCTGTTGTGGGTCATGTTCACTACCACGGTCTCGCCGGGCGCGGGCTTCTTGTTGAGGCGCACGCCACGGATGGCAAAGGTATTGGCCACGGCCTCGCCGGAAGCCTCACGCTGCTCGCCGAAGGTGGCTGCCACCCAGCGGGTGAACGCGCCCGGGCCGTCGCTCTCGGCGGCTGCTGCGGCGGGAGCATTGGTGGCGGCAGCGGCTGCCGCGGTGAAGCCGTTGCGCTCGTTGCTGCGGCGCACCGAGTCGCGCATTGCGGCGGCATAGGTGCCGAAGGGCACGGTGGTGCCGTCGGCAAGGGTGGCTTCGGCGGGCGCTTTCACTGCCACAGCGGCCACATCGCCGCCGGTGAAGAAGTTCATCTCGGCTGCGTCCTGAGGCTGCTGAAGGGCCAGATCGGCCATCACGGGAGCCTCCCAGGCCACATAGGGGTCTACTTCCACGCCCACCTTCACGGCGTCGAGGCCGGTGCCGGTCTCGATAGCGCCTGCGAGCACCACAAGCAGGCCCTGGCCCACGACGGTGCTCACGCGGTAGAACGTGGAGCGGATACCCACGTAGAGCGACTGCTCATGCTCCGTGAGGGCGAGCATATAGAAGCCGTCGGCCGCGATATCGTGCGTGGCCGAGGTGAATCCCACGAGCCAGAATATCGCCAGCGTGAGCTGGAAGAAGAATGGCGTGGGGATTGAGAATGCTATGCCGGCCAGTGCGAAAGCTATTATCCACTGCATGGTGAGGGTCCACCAGCGCTTGGTGCGGATGATATCCACGAAGGGGCTCCAGAAGGGCTTGATCACCCAGGGGAGATACAGCCATCCGGTGTAGAGCGCGATATCGGTATTGGAGATACCGAGGCGCTTATACATGATCACCGAGATGGTCATCACTGCCACGTAGGGCAGTCCCTGCGCGAAGTACAGGGTGGGAATCCATGCCCAGGGCGATCTTTTTTTACTTGCGTTCATGATATTCTATAAGGTATTAATACTTTTTCTCGATAAGAGCTCCGGGGAAGTAGTGGGCCAGAATCTGCTGCCAGGTGTAGCCTTTGTCGGCCATCACGGCAGCGCCTATCTGGCACAGTCCCACTCCGTGGCCCCATCCGGCACCGCGCAGCACGAAGTCGTCGCCGTCGCGGTCTACGACGAAGGCCGAGGAGCGCAGATGGCTGGTGCTGAGGGCGTGGCGGATGGTGAGTTCTTTACCCAGGGTGACGGTGCGACGCGTGCCCACGATGCGCAGGCGCACGATACGGCCGGATGTGCCGCGCTCCACGGGCACCATATCGGTGATGAGGCCGAAGTCGATGCCGGTGCGCTTGAGCACGAGGGCGGTGAGCTCCTCGGCGCTGTAGCGCACGGTCCAGCGGTAGAAGTCGGTGGTTTCCTGGTCGTAGTTGTTGAGCACCTGCGAGAGCACACGGGTGTCGGTGGTGTTGCAGAAAGCATCGGGCGAGGCCTCGATCCAGGCGCGCGCACGGGGCTCGTAACGCAGGTCGGGATACAGCAGGGGATCCGGTGCGTCGCTGCGCACCGTGAGATAGCTGTGGTGCACGGGCTCCCAGCAATTCTCGAAGAGCTCAAACACGCCGCCGCAGCACTTGCTGAAGCGGGCATCGGCCAGCAGGCGCGTGTCGGGGTCGAGAAGCACCATGCCGGAGGTGGCTTCCACGGCCTCGGCCACGGCGGGAGTGGTCTGGCGCGTCACGCCCTGATAGCGCTGGCAATGGTCGTCGGCACACACGTCGAATTCCGTGTGGTCTTCGCGGTCCTGCCATGTGCATATTTCTGTATCGGTCACGAGCATTTCGTAGGCCTTCTGGTCGCCTTGGGATATGCGCCGGTTTTTGTCGATCTGGGCCAGCAGCCAGCTACGCGAGATCACTGCGTGGGCACGCAGAAGCGCAGGCGAGGAGGTTGCGCTCATTTCCGACGATATCACGCTGCGCAGGTAGCTCTCCACGTCGATCACGTTGATCACTATAATACCGTCTTGCGAGGGCTTCAGCCGCAGGCTGCCCTCGAAGGCCTGATTCTCGCGGCGCTCCCAGTGGAAGTCCACGCCTATAACCACGTCTTTCACCTCAAAGCGGGCATCGGGCTGCAAGGGAGTGAATTCGATGGCTTCGGGAAGTTCCTCGAAGTGCATGGCACCTTCCACGCGGCTGCCGTCGCTTGCTGAGAAGGCACCGTGAAACACTATATCCACAGCCCGGGCTGTGATGATACCCACCGATACCGTGGGGCGTTCTGTAGCTTTATTGCACATTATCTGCTATGCTGTTTATTTCGTCGTCGGAAAGACAAAGTTCGTCGAATACGCGCGTGAGCACCTCGGCATCAATGCGGTCGAAGTCCTCGCGGCGGGGAGTGATGAATGCTCCGCCCATATCCACGCTGGCAGGGCTCAGGAGCATGCAGCCCTCGCCCTCGGTGCCGTAGAAGCTGGGGCGATGACGCTTGCGGGGCACCACCACCAGGCGCGTGCCTTCGCCGTCGGTGGCGTAGGCGAGGAGATTGAGCATGGGCTCTTCCTCGCCCTCGGGCACGGGCATGGCTGCGTAGAGGCGGTCGAAGAGTGCGGCGCCGGCTTCGGGCGTGGGTGCATCGATCACGAATACGTTCAGGGGCAACGACGTGGCCACGGCCAGCATGGCTCCATCCTCATCCACCACGAGGGGACGCAGCTCTGCGCCGTCGATGGCCTCGGCCAGGGTGAGGAAATCGCTGTTGCCGGCCTGGAAGTGCATGTGGTCGGGAGCGGAGGCTCCGCAGCGCGGGCCGTTGTAGAACACGGTGTAGCCCTGCAGCTCCGTGGCCAGGCGCAGCATGTCGGCCACGCGGCCGGCTATGCGCTGCGGCGTGTGGTCGTTGGCCGGGATGGTGAGGTGGCGCGGAAAGATGGGGAAGGGGTTCACCAGAATGGTATAGTCGCCCCACTCTATTCCGCGCTGCTCGGCAGGGCGGTTTTTATCGCATAGGAAGCAGGGGCGCTCGGCCAGCGAGCGGGCGTCGACCTTGGCGCCGCTGCTCACGATGCGCGCGGGATTGAACTGCACCTTGAACGTCCAGCCGGGCATATCCACGGTGCGCACTTCCACGCCGTCCAGGGCACCGAAGTTGCGGGCCGCGAGGGGCCACTCGGCGCACTGGGCGGCAAGGAAATCGGCTATTTGAGCAGAATTTACGGCCATCTTATTTCTTCTGAGCGTTCAGGGCCTTGCGTGCCTGGAGTTCCCAGGTGCGGATGCGGTCCTTGTAGAGGTTGTTGGCGTTCATCTTGTTGATGTCGAGGGCGGCATCGCTGTTGTCTTCCCAGCGGCGGCAGAAGTAGAGCACGTCGTAGATGCGGCCTATCTGGTTGTGGCGCGAGAAGGCCAGACCCAGGGCATAGTCTTCGCCGTAGCTGGTGTTGGGCACCTTGATGGCGCGCAGCATGGGCGTGTAGAATGCACGCGGTGCACCCAGGCCGTTGATGCGCAGGGCGTTGTTGCGGCCGTTGTCGGGGGTCCATTCCTTGTGGTCGATCATGCCGGGGGGAATGGTGTTCATGTCAATGTCGGTGAGACAATAGGTGCCCACCACCATGCCGCAGTTCTGCTCATAGAAGGCGTTCACGATCTTCTGGAGAGTGTCGGTGCCGCTGTAGACGTCGTCGCTGTCGAGCTGGACGGCGAATTTGCCGCATCGGGCATCGTCCACGGCCATGTTCCAGCAGCCGCCTATGCCCAGGTCTTCACGCTCGGGGATGATGTGGATCACGCGGGGATCGGTGAATTCGTCGATGGCCTCGGTGGTGCCGTCGGTGCTGTGATTGTCGACCACGATGAGGTTGAAGGGGAAATCGGTCTTCTGCGAGAGCACGCTGTTGATGGCATCGCGGATGGTGCGCACGCGGTTGCGCACGGGGATTACCACCGTAGCCTCAACGGGGAATTGCTCGGCGCCGAATTCGATTTTGTCGAACTCAGGCTCCAGGTATCCGCCCACGGCCTTGAGGTGCTCTGTGCATGCCTGCTCCATCTCAATCTGCACGCCGCGGTTCTTGGGGTCCACGTAGTCGAAGATTTTCTCGCCGCTGCGGCGGTTGTCGAGCTGCACGTCGGTGTAGAGATATTCATTCACGTGCACGATGGGGGCGATGCGGCTCACGCGCAGGCGCAGGTCGTAGAGGCCGGCGGCCTTATAGTCGCGGTCGATGCCGGCGGCAGCCAGCTTGAACACTGCGGCCGAGAATAGCATGAGCGAGCCGAAGTTGAAGTCGTCGCGCAGCGAACCCTCCTGATAGTCGATCACGGGAGCCGCAGTGCGCTTGCCCTCGGGATCCACGGCATAGCTGTCGGCATAGAGCATGCCGGCGCCGCTGTCGGCGGCCAGGCGCAGCAGGCGCTCCAGGGCGTGGTAGCCGGGCACGAGCTTGTTGTATTTGGTGTAGAGGAGGATGAATTCCGTGTCGGTGGCCTCGGCTATAGCGCGCATGGTGGAGGAGGCGTTGAGGCCATCGGTGGCGGGCACCACGTCGCAGCCGGCGGGCACGGCGGAGGTGTCGGCATCAGGGCCTGCGAGCAGGCAGATGCGTGCGATGGCGTTTTCGGCCTTGAGGGCCTCGATGGTGGGCAGCACCTGGGCTGCGTCGGCATAGGGGAGGAAGCAGGTGATTGCTTTCATAGCATTATTTCTTGAAGAAGTTAAGAATCTGATTCATGAGACCCTCACGGGCAGCCATGCTGTCGATGGTCTCGAAGGGGAATCCCAGCACCACGGTGCGGTAGCCGTCGCCCTGGAAGGCGATGCCGGCCACGAGGTTGTTCTCGGTGTAGCGCATCAGGGTGCAGCCGCGCTTGGGATCGGCGGCAAAGAAGGAGTCGGGCGACTCCACGGCGTAGACGTCGCTGTTGAGCGTCTGGGCAAAGCTGTAGTTGCCGCCGGTGAAGGCCGGGAAGCGGGTGTCCACTTCATAGGCTCCGCCCTCGACGGTGGCCTGACCCACGCGCCAGTTGTAGCCCAGCACTTCGCGGGCGAAGGCTTTGTCGGCTTCGGCCACTTCGGCGCTGCTGTGGGGATTATCCCAGAGGTCGGTGGCCACGTAGGAGCCGCTCACAAACACCGAGCTTCCGCCCTTCGTGGCCTCGCGCAGGCGCTCCTGCAGGGCAGCCGGGAAGGTCTTGTACTTGGTGCCGTACACGCCGCGGCCCTTGGCGGTCTCCTTCTGCTTGCCCAGGATCAGGTCTATGGTCTGGCCGGGCTGTGCGCCGTTGCGGCAGAATGCCTCGACGCTGCTGCTGATGAATCCGCGACCGGCGGCCGAGATAGCTTCGCCGTGGGTATATACATAGTCGAAGGTGTTGCCGGCCACCACTTTGTCCTCATAGTCGGCACGCGAAGCACCGAAACCTGCGGCGTCGTCGTCCATCCAGGGGATGTCGCGGCGGAATTCAAACTGGCTGCCGATGAAGCTGATGTCCTCGATATAGGGCACGCCGTGGTCGCGAGTGTCGTAGAAGCCGGCGATTTCGCCGCTGTCAAACCAGTCGGGGGCGCTCAGGCGCGTGAATCCGTTCACCACCAGCACGGGCTGCGCGTCGTTCTCGTCGTAGCGCAGCGCGAGGGTCTCGGAGGGGAAGCTCACACCACCGTCGTTACCGGCAATGATGCGGAAGCAATGGATGGCCGAGTCGGGGGCATCGTATACGTATTCGGGCTCCGTCACCTTGGCGATGGTGCGGAAAGCGCCGTTGTTGTTGATGGTTTCCTGCACCAGGTAGTAGGCCGGCATGGCCGTGGCCTCAAGGCTGTCGGGCGTGGCCTCCCAGGTGAGGCGATACCGGCCTTCCTCGGCGGTGGTGCTGATGGCAAACGCACGGGGGGCAAGGGGCTGCACCACGTAGGGGCGTCCGTCGCGGTGGGCCAGGAACTGAAGCATACCTTTATATATAGCACGGCTCACGGTGAAGCGGAACTCGGGGTCGAGGCCATATTTCATATCGGCGAAGTTCTGGTGCGAGAGCAGCTCCAGCAGCATTGCGGGCACGGCGGGCACGCGAGCCTCGAAGTAGCTCTTGTCCCACATGCCGCGACGGGTCCAGGCGGGCTCGAATTGCGCGCGCACATCATCCACGATGTTGGTCATCACCAGGTCGGTGAAGTCGCGCGAGGCCATGGCCGTGGAGCCGTTGCCCAGCTTGCCGTTGGCAGTGCTGTAGATACCCAGGGTACCGATGATGCTGTCGTCACGCGTGGTGCCGGCATCGCTGTGGAAGGCAAAGCTCAGATCGATGGGCACGCCCAGGCCTTCGCGGCCGGGAAGCATCGACGAGCCGCCGGCCATCCAGTTCACCCACAGGCCGCGGCTGCGGTAGTCGTCGTTGTAGTCGTTCACGTTGCCGCTGGGCGTGTACACGCTGTCGGGAGCTCCGGCCCACTGCAGGAAGTAGCGCGCGCCCTCGGTGAAGCGAGGATAGCCGCTGCCCACGTAGCGGTAGTTGATGCTGTCGAGCGGTTCTTTCACGATGCGCTCCACGTTGCCCATGCCGCCGCCTATCTTCACGGCGTCGGCGCTGATGGCGCGTCCGGCCTTGGAGCCCAAAGTGGAGAGCTCCACCACGGTCTGCTCGCCGGCCTCCAGTGGGAAGTGGCCCAGATAGATCCAGGTGCCGGCACCCATGGTCTGGTTCACGGTGAATTCATGCTCGCCGTCGGCTGCCAGCACGGTGTAGCGGGCATCAGTGGTGGCATTGGGAAGGGCTGCGTAGCTCACGTACACGGCATAGTCATCGGCCGTCGGGATAGTGGCATTCCAGCGGGCGGTGGTGGCTTTGTCGGCACGCTTCACGGTAGTAGCCTTGCGGGCCGTGCCCTCGCGGAAGGGATTCTCGTCGTTGCGCAGCTTGGCGCGGCGATATGCAAAGGCAGGCACGCCGGCATCGCTCCACGCGGCGGCATCGTCGCTATAGCCGGGATGGGCGAAGGAGCCGTCGTTGTCCACGATAATCTCCGTGAGATTTGTGTCGCGCTCGCGCGGACTCATCACGTAGGCACCGGCATTGCGCAGCATAGGCATCAGGAAGGGCATCACGTAGCTCTGCGTGTAGAGATCTTCCACGGTCTGGAAGATGCGCGCGCGCTGCCATTCCCAGCGGTTGAGCTTGGGCTCGAAATACCAGCCGTGGCTCTGCCACAGCGCAATATTGGCACCGTCAAGACCCTTGGGGGCAGGCTGAGCGCTCTTGTCCACCACGAAGGGGAGCTTCTCTCGCGGAGCAGCCGGAGCCTTCGAGGCAAAGCGGGCGAGATCGTTGAGGCTGTGGCCGGCGGCACGCACGTCCACCTTATAGCCCTTGGCATCTTCGCCCAGAGCCTTGCCCACCTCAGCCGTGAGAGCCGCCGTGCGCAGCGCATCCAGCGACAGATACGAAGCCGCCTCGTTGCAATATACGGTGGCCTTGCGGGCACGAGCATCAAGGTCGATGCTATCCACTTTCACCACAAAACCCGAACTTCCGGGCAGATAAGCATTGATGACCGAAGCCACTGCGGCCTTATCCGGAGCCGCCTGCGCTGCACGGCCCGAAACAACGGCACCGAGAGCAAAAAGAGCTACTAATATTTTTTTCATAAAAGCTTGCGAGAGACACATGATATGCCCCTACCCTACAAAGGTAAGACTTCCACAGCAAAAAATCCTCGTCAAAAGCTATAAAAATGTGCAAAACACCCGATATTTAATATTTATATACATATTTTCAATTATTTTCACTTCTATCTTATATCCGGATTTTCCTTCCTCTCCTCCCCAAGAAAAAAGCAGGAGGTAAACGCCTCGGGGGCGTCTACCTCCTGCATGGAGGGGATATTAAGTATTAGAGGTGTCGATTACCAGCCGGGGTTCTGGGTGAGAGCCGGGTTGAGAGCTATCTGGCCCGAGGGAACGGGATAGAGATAGTACTTCTCGTTGAATGTGCGGCCCTGGCCGAACGTGCCGTTCACGTAGCCGTTGGTCTGGGGAATGGCGGGAGCGTAATCAGCGGGAGCGTTGCTCACGTTGGCACCCAGCAGGATGTCGGGGTGCTGGTAGCTGTCGAGCAGGTCGAGCTTGTGCCAGCGCACGAGGTCCCAGTAGCGGATGTTGTCGTCCATGATGAGCTCGCAGCGGCGGCAGCGGCGGATTTCCCAGAGCAGGCTGCTCACGCCCATGTTGTTCTTGGGGTCGTTGAGGTTTTCGAGCCATGCCTTGTTGAGCACGCTGGTGTCGATGCCTGCGCGGTCCCAGAGGGGCTTGATGTACTTGGTCACGTCGGCGTCGCTGAGGGTGCCGAGCTCGGCCTTGGCCTCGGCGATGCCCAGGTAGAGGCGGGCGCCCCAATAGAGGGGAGCGCAGAGGTAGCCCTTGTTGATTTCGTTCACGACGTTGGAGGGCATTGCGGGGTTGTTGAACTTGCTCACGCCATAACCGGTGCTGGACCACATGCCCACGGTGTTGCTGGCGCTCCAGCTCATACCCTGGGCGCACACGCCGGGATAGGTGGTCTGAGCCAGGCGCTGGTCGCGCACGGCCAGGAGGTTGCTGATGTCGATACCGTTGTCGGTGGGCACGCCCAGGTCGGTCTTATCCAGCGTGGTGCTTGCTGCGGGACGGCCGTCGAGGAAGAGGTAGTTCTCGAAAGCGTCCTTGGTGATACCGGCCACGCCGTCGGAGGCATTGCTATAGTCGGTGATGGAGTTCATGAACACGCCCTCATTGTATTCCTTGATGAAGATCATCTCGTTGTTGGCCGAGAGGGCGGCGTAGTCGCCAAGGGCGGTGCGGGCCGAGCGGTAGTTGGCGCTGTAGTCGGCACCGATGGGATAGCGGGCTGCGATAGCCTCGCCGGCCTTCACGGCTTCCTCGAAGAACTTCTTGGCGCGGGTCTCGTCCTTCTGGTGGTAGCGGGCCCAGGAGCCTTCAAAGAGACAGAATTCGAGTTTCTGAGCCAGAGCCAGGTCCTTCGAGAAGGTGGTCTTGCTGCTCTGGGTGGCGATATTCTCGGCTGCGAAGTCAAAGTCCTTGAGGATGAACTCGGCCACTTCGTTGCGGGAAGTGCGGGGGCCGAAGAGGGCTGCTTCGTCGGAGGGATCGAGCGCGGTCTCCACCAGGGGCACGTCGTTGTAGCGGTGGATCAGATCCGTGTAGCTACGTGCGCGGTGCAGGCGGGCCTGGCCCAGGTAGTTGGCCTTTTCGTTTTCGGTGAGGGACGAACCTTCCACGCCGGCGATCACGAGGTTGGCGCGGCGCACCTCAACGTAGGGAGCCGACCACGATGCGCTCGAAGCAGGCACGGTGATGAAGGTCCAGTCCTTGAAGGCCGTGCGGCCGCTCTGGTCGTCGCTCAGCCAGCTCCAGTAGAAGGTGCCGCTGCCACTGCCGTTGCCATAGCCGGAGTAGTCTTCGTAGAAGTAGTTGATCTGGTTCTGCACGTTCTCTTTGTTGCTCCAGAACGTGTTGTTTACTGTCTGCTGCGACAGAGGGAAGCGGTTGTCGTTGATGAAGTCGTCACAGCTCGTGGAGCCCATGGCGGCGGCAACGGCGATTGCACCCAGAATATATTGTTTTTTCATGTGTTCAGTTGTGAGAGTTTAGAATGTAACCTGAAGACCGAACGAGAGCACACGCTGGTAGGGCGTTACGCGGCCGTAGGTAGCCTGGCCGCCGTTGGCACCCTGGGTAGAGGCGTTGGAAGAGCTGGTCTGCTCGGGGTCGAGCTGATACTTGCTTGCTCCGTTGTAGAGGAAGAAGAGGTTGTCGGCGCTGAAGTAGACGCGGGCCTTCTGCACGAGAGCCTTCTTGGTGATGTCGGCGGGAAGGGTGTAGCCCACGGTGAGGTTCTTCAGGCGCAGGTAGGCGAGGTTCATCAGGTAGCGGCTCTGGGGATAGAAGTTGAAGTGGCCCTGGCCTATGCTGCCCACGGTACCTGTGCCGTCGGCGCCGGAGTACATACGGGGATATTCATTGCTCTGGTCGATGATGCATTCGGTGATGCGGCCGGTCTCGCTGTCGTATTTAACGATGTTGTAGTTGCCGAGCTGGTTGGTGAAAGTACCGAGCGCGCTCTGACACATGGGGATGATGGTAGAACCGGTGGCCCACATGTTGCGCTTGCCCACGCCCTGGAAGAACAGGTCGAGGTCGAAGCCCTTCCATGCACCGCCCAGGCGGAACGAGTACTCATAGCGGGGCAGAGCGTTGCCGATCACCTTGAGGTCGCCATGGTTGCGGAGGGTGCGGGTGGGAATGGGATTGCCGTTTTCGTCCTTCATGTCGGGGTCGCCGATGTTGATCACGCCGTCGCCGTTCAGGTCCTTGAACTTGATATCGCCGGGGCCGTAGTGGAACGAGCCGTTCTCAAGGAAAGTCTGGCTGGGCACACCGTCGGCATAAACGTAGCTGCCGGGCTTGGAGGGATCGGCGTTGGGCACGAAGTTGAAGTCGGATTCAGTGAAGTAGCGGTCGGTCTCGAAGCCCCAGATATCGCCGAAGTACTGGCCGGGAGTGTAGTTGCTCTCGGTGGGCAGGTAGGAGTAGATAAGGCCGTTGGCGTTGTTCCACTTGGTGATCTTGGTGCGTGCGTCGCCGATGTTGAAGCTTGCATAGAAGTCGGCGTCGCCGAAGCTGTGGTTGAAGCTCACGCCGAGTTCCCAGCCGCGGGTGCGGAGCTCACCGTTGTTCTGATAGGGGGCGCCTGCGCCGAGCACGTTGGGCAGTTCGGAACCGGGGCCGAGCATGTCCTTGGTGTCGCGCTGATACCAGTCGAATGTGAAGTTCAGGGCGTTGTTGAAGAAGCCGAGGTCGAGACCCACGTCGGTGGTGACGATGCGCTCCCAGGTGAGGGTGCTCGATACGAGGGTGGGCATGCTGTATTCGGTGATCTTCTGGGTGCCGCTGAGCCAGTGTACGTTGGTCTGGGCCACCTGGCTTGCGGTGGAGAGGAAGCGGTTGGTGCCCACGGCTTCGTTGCCGATGTGGCCGTAGCTGGCGCGTACCTTACCGTTGCTCCACCAGCTCTTCACGGGCTCGAAGTAGGCTTCTTCAGAGAAGCGGTAGCCTGCGGAGAACGAGGGGAAGAATGCCCACTGGTCGGCGGCGGGGAAGCGGCTGGATGCATCGTAGCGGCCGTTGGCCTCCAGGAGGTAGATGCCCTTGTAGTCGTAGTTCACGCGGCCGAAGAAACCGGTGGTGGCGCGGTGGGTGTGCGAGCCGCTGGTATTGTAGGTGCTACCGTTGGTGAGGTTGATGTTGGGAAGGTCGTAGTCCACGAGGCCCGTGCGGCTTGCGTAGAAATACTTATATTCTTCCTGCTCTGCGGTCCAACCGAGCATCACCTTGAGGTTGTGCTTCTCGGCGAAGCTGTGCTCGTAGGTGCCGAATACGTTGGCAGTCCACATAGCGTTGCGGTAGTTGCTCTGAGCGGCCGACGAGGTAGCCTGGCTGTAGGGAGTCCAGCTGCCCAGGGTGTTATTGCCGGGAGTCCAGTTGTTATAGGCAGTATAAGGCACCACGGAAGCATCGCTGTTCTGGTTGCGCAGGTCGTAGGTGAAGTCGGCCTGCAGGGTGAGACCCTTCAGCAGCGTGGCGCGCATCCAGCCCTGCATGCGGGTCTGGGTGGTGATGGTCTTGTCGCGGTGGCCGTCGAGGCGCACGGTCACGTCGTTGCGGAAGCTCTGGGGCTGACCGTTTTCGTTGAGCACGTAGCCGGGCATCTCGAAGAACGCGGGGAAGCGCCACAGATACTGATAGGAGTTACGGTTGAGCTGAGGCGAAGTGTATTCCTTGTCCGAGAAGCTGAAGCGTGCACCTGCCTTCAGGAAGCTGAAGATCTCGGTGTCGATGCTGGCGTTGGCCATGTAGCGGGCCATCTTGTCGGGCGAGAATTTGTTGAGGCCTTCGCGGCTGTCGTAGCCGAAGCTCACGCGGTAGTTGGTCTTGCCGCTGGAGCCTTCGAGGCTCACGTTGTGCTTCTGGCCGGGAGCTGCACGGAAGAAGGTCTTGGCCACGTCCCAGTCGGCATAGCTCATGAAGCGGTTGGTCTGCATGGGCAGGCCGGTGATGGGCGAGATATTGTTGGTGTTGAAATCAAACACGTAGTAGTCGCCCACATTCGATGCGCTCTGGAAGGGCTGCAGCTCCACGTAGGAGGTGTAGGGCTTGTTGTTGTGCTGAGCGGCCCATGCCTCTGCGAAGGGAAGCAGGTCGGCGTAGTACATCGAGAAGATTTCCGTATCACCGCCGGGGTTGGTGTCGTCCATAGCCACCTTGAGCTGGTTCACGGTGGTGTTGGGCTCGGGCAGCACGGTGGCACGGCCCCAGGAGAAGTTGTTGGTGTACTTCACCGATACGCGGTCCTTCTTGTTGGCGGTCTTGGTGGTGATGAGGATCACACCGAAGGCAGCGCGGGTACCGTAGACGGCGCTCGAAGCGGCGTCCTTCAGTACGCTGATGTCCTCGATATCCTCGGGGTTGAGGAAGCTCATGTCGTCTACGGGCACACCGTCAACCACGATAAGGGGGTTGGAAGTGTGGCCGTTGGACAGCGTTCCCACGCCGCGGATGTTGATGGTGGGATTGCCGGCGATATCACCGCTGGCGCTGGTGATGGTGAGGCCGGGCACGGCACCCTGGAGTGCTTTGGCCACGTCGGTGGCGGGGCGGCTGTCCATCACGCGGGCTACATCCACGGTGGCAACGGCGCCGGTGAGGTTGGCTTTCTTCTGTGTGCCGTAACCCACGACAACGAGCTGGTCGAGCTGCTCGGTGGTGGGCT
>JAAVEC010000018.1 GCA_014801485.1 Bacteroides sp. | reverse complement strand
GGATCAATGTAAAAAGTAGGTTGTTAAAATATGGGTAATATCGGTAACTTTGCAGCATGAAACAAATGCAGGTACTGAAAACGATATTTCCGGAAGTTATCACGGAGAACTTTGAGTTTGTAAATTATGAAGAGTCTCCGGATCGTCTGGACTACTGGCTCGATGAGCGTGGATTCATGTCACGCGAAGATCATAAAAAGGGAACGGTAAGGGAATACGGATTCACTGACGAACGCGTCATACAGGATTTTCCAATCCGAGGAAAGGCTGTTTATCTTCATGTGCGCCGGCGTAAATGGCGTGATACAGAAGATGGAAGCATTTTTACCTATGACTACGATCTGACAGAAGAAGGTTCTCGCCTGACTCCGGAGTTCGTAGCTTTTTTAAAAGAGGAGGATTGAATCGACCCCTGAAAGCATCCGCTCAATAGCAGCGCATTATGGGGTAAACGGGGCTAATCTGTCAAGGCAATACAAAGAGTGTTTCAGCGATTACAGGCAGTGGAAGCAGCTTGATCATGCTGAGCAATATATTATTTATCCTCAGAATATTGGACCGAATCTTGCGATAGACGAATCGTCGTTGAGTTGCGGCGAACTCTACACGTTTGTGACAAACCGGGATGCGCATGGCGGCAAGGGAGCACTAGTGGCTGCCATACGTGGAACAAAGGCAGAGACGGTCATTGCCGTACTGGAAAGGATACCGTTGGCCAGGCGTAAAACTGTCACGGAAATAACCCTCGATTTGTCATCCTCGATGATGCTTATCGCACGGCGATCATTCCCCAAAGCGACAGTAACAAACGACCGGTTCCATGTGCATAAGCTCTACTATGATGCCATTGATGAATTGCGCATATCGCTGCGATGGATGGCAAGAGATGTGGAGAATGAAGAAATAGCCCGATGTCGTAAGGCCGGGATTGCTTATGTACCGTTCCGCTATGCCAACGGCGACACACGAAAGCAACTTCTCGCAAGAGCAAAATACATTCTGACCAAGCATGCCACTAAATGGACTCAGTCCCAGCAGAGGAGAGCAGATATCATATTTGAGTTTTACCCCGAACTGAAAAGAGCCTATGATCTTGCAATGGATTTGACCGATATATTCAACCAGAAAGTTGATAAGGATACGGCACGCCTGAATTTAGCCCGGTGGTACAACAAAGTTGATGAAATGGATGGCGGACAGTTCCGAACGGTTACCGAAACGTTCCGTAACCACTATGATACTATACTGAATTTCTTTATCAACCGCTCGACCAATGCCGGAGCTGAATCTTTCAACGCCAAAGTCAAAGCCTTCAGGAGTCAGTTCAGGGGCGTAACAGATATACCTTTCTTCCTTTTCAGGCTAACAAAACTATGTGCCTAAAAATATTCCACACTC
The DNA here is from genome assembly GCA_014801485.1 of Bacteroides sp. GTDB lineage: Bacteria > Bacteroidota > Bacteroidia > Bacteroidales > Muribaculaceae > CAG-873. The sequence continues at coordinate 24,128 of JAAVEC010000018.1, read as the reverse complement.
GGGTAGTTTTTTAACAATTCAACCGGGTTTTGCGACTGATCCAAGAAAACTAAGAGGTAAAACGTGGTAAAACACCAATGGCCAAACAAATATTTTTTTTGCTTGGCCATTGATTATCAGTTGCTAACGCGAAATTATCGCTTTAATACTCCTCCTCGTTGAATAGGAAGTCTTCTTTCGAGGGGTAGTCGGGCCAGATATCTTCGATGCTTTCGTAGGTGTCGCCTTCGTCTTCGATTTCCTGAAGATTCTCGATTACTTCGAGAGGAGCTCCTGAGCGCATGGCGTAGTCGATGAGCTCGTCTTTGGTGGCGGGCCAGGGTGCGTCTTCAAGTTTAGATGCGAGTTCAAGTGTCCAGTACATAGGATGTTGATTTTTTTGTTTTAAGTGCGCAAAGATAATGATATTTTTTGTATCGCGCTATTGGTCGCGGCGTTTTTTTGCGTCGTTGTGCACTTTTATGACGAAAATTATAAGGGAGCAGAGTGCGGTGATGAGGTTGGTCACCAGCAGAGGGATGTTGTGCAGGAGGGCACCTTGCACTATGAAGAAGATGCTGCCGAGGCCCATCATGCAGAAGGTGCTGAGGGCGATGCCTTCGGTATCGCGAGTGCGGATGGTGACTATGGCCTGGGGCAGGTAGCCGAAGACCATGCACACGCAGGCGAGGTAGCCTATTATGGTGGTGAAAATTTCCATAGTATAGTTGTAAGATATATATTTGGGTTTATTGACAAAGCGCCCCCACGCCTGCTGGGGCGGGGACGCTTCGTGTGGTTTTGGTTATGAGTGAGGGTCGTTTACTTGTTGCCGTTTTCGAGGGTGCAGATGCTCACGCGGTTCCATGATTCTTCTTCAAACATGTTGCCGATGCCTTCACCCTGTGCTTCAATGCGGTCGGCTGCAATCTTGTAGCCCTTCACGAGAGCGTTCTTGACGCTTTCTGCACGCTTCTGGGCGAGCTTGATGTTGAAGTCGAGGTTACCGTCCTTGGAGGCATAGCCACGAACGATCACTTTCGAGTTGGGGTGGCTCTTCATGTAGGCGGCGATCATTTCCACGTTGGGCTGCTGGTCCTTGGTGATCACGGAGCTGCCGATCTTGAAGAATACGTAGCGCACGCTTTCGAGCTGGTTGCTCACCTTAACTTCCTTCACTACCTCGGGCTTGCGGTTGAGGCATTCCTGGAGCTGGGCTGCGAGTTCGGCATTCTGAGCTTCGGTCACTGCTGCTGCTGCCATGGTGGCGTCAAGAGCACCGCGCAGGTCGTTGATCTGGCCATTGAGGGCGTCAACTTCTGCCTGGTCGTAGGGACGCACTACCTGGAAGCCGGGGCCGAAGTGGTAGGTGAGACCGGCGAGGATCTGGAAGGTTGCGTGATTGACGTTGAAACCGCCTTCCTGATAGCGGTCTCTCTGGCCCAGCACGTTCCATGCCACGGAGGGCTTAACGGCGAGGGTGAGATGGCGGCAAACGTTGAAATTGAAGTTAAGACCTGCCTTGGCGGTGAGATAGTTGTCGTCGGGACCGGCGGCCTTGTTGAAGTAGGTATGGCCCCAGCCTGCACCGAGCACGGCTTCTACCGAGAAGAAGCGGTCGGGGTTGTAGCCTGCGAAGAAAGTGGGCAGGTCAAGTGCGCCATACATGCCCACGTAGCTATTGTCAATAGCGGTGGTGCTCTTTACGGGGCCCCAGCTGGAGGTGTTGACACCTGCAAGGCCCTCAACGCCGAGCGCGAATGCGGGGGTCACCTGCTTCTGGATGTGGGCACCGAAGGCGCCGCGCATGCTATCGAAGAAGGGATGGTGGCTCAGGGGTGTGGTGCCACCACCGTCGAGACCGATCGACCAATTGTCGAAGAATTTAGGCTGCTCATAGGCTTGCGCTGCTGCTGTCAGGGCACCCAGTGCGAGGACAGCGGAAAGAATAGTCTTTTTCATCTCTTTGTTGTTGAATACGTTGTGAATGCGTTGCAAAGTTATCCGTTTAAAACGAATGGGCAAACTGTATTTAATTAAATTAAGTTAAAAGAATTTTTCTCTTCCTTGCAAGTGGTTTGTTGACCACTCACGTCTATAAAACATAGCGGGAAGCAAAATGGTTCGATTCAACGCAATTTTTCTGAAATCATGAGCGGACTGCGGAAGTCGCAACTGCGCGTCAGCACGGTGTCGGGGCGGCTCCAGCCTGCGGCTGCGAGCCCTGTGGTGTCGGTGCCTGCGAGCACAATCATGCGCGATCCGGCAGGGGCCTGAGAGGGTGCTTGGGCGCACGGAAGCACGCGGTCGTGGAGATAGTAGTTGAGGGTGTAGGCGCGCTGGCCGGGGAGATTGCCCAGCTGATAGATGTGGCCGGTGGGTCGTTCAGTAGCAAGCCGCAGGGCCACGTCGCGATCGCTGCGCGGATTGAGCACCATGGGCCCAACGGCTCCGGCATACATCATATATAAGGCTGCCGCACACAGCACGGCCGACCACACAGGCCTGTCGCGCCTGAGCACCCACCATGCTCCGCACACCAGCGGCGGCAGTAGCGTGACGATACCCAGCTCGGAGATATGGTTGTCGTGGGCCACACCATAGAGCAGCACAGCCACGGGAGCGGCGAGCGAGAGGCTTGAGAGAAGCCATGCCATCACAGCGGAAGGCCAGCAGCCGCGCACCTTGAGAAAGGCCGCCGCGAGGCCATAGGCCAGAAATGGATATGCCGGCAACAGATACACGCTACGCTTGCTGGCGGGGATGGTGTAGAATACCACGATAATCACCACGGCTGTGGCGGCAAGGAGAGCCTGCGGACTAAGGCGACGAATCCACCGGCGCAGACGCCCAAGGTTGAAGATACGGCTACGCAAGCAGGCAGGCACCAAGATGAGCAGCAGCGTCCATGGCAGGAGGCCGGCTGCGAGTGTGAGGAAATTGTACCACCAGGGATTAACGTGGCTTTCATAAGGCATTTTGCCCAGCAGGCGCAGGATATTTTCTTCATACGCCAGCGAAAGGAAAGTGGAGCCGCCCTGCTTCCAGGCTGCCAGATACCACAGTGCAGGAATCACGAGCGACAGAAGGCACACGGCAGAGAGCCGGCCCAGCGTGGGCCAGAAACGCTCGCCCGCAAGCAGGAAGTACACCCCGGCCACGAGGCATGGCAGAAGTGTGCCCACAGGACCCTTGGTGAGGGTGGCGCAGCTCAGCAGCAGCACGGCGGCCACATATCGCCAGAGAGCATGATTGCCGCGGCTGCGGTCGAGAATGAAGACCGGGAGCACCGAGCATACCGTCAGCACCATATCCACGCGGCATGCGATGCCGGCGCGAAACACCTCCACACTGGTGGCCAGCATGAGGGCCACAATCATGGCAAAGCGCCATCCTCGCACGTGGGCCACCCATCGGAAGGTGCCCCAGCACAAGGCAATATAAGCGAGCGCCGAGGGCAGGCGCGAAAGATATTCATTCACCTCGCCACCGTTGAAAAGCAGCGAAAACACGGCTATCAGCCATGCCAGAAACGGGGGCTTATACGGAATGTCGTGGCCGAAACTCGTGGGCAGGATCCAGTTGCCGCTGTCGAGAATCGACACTGCCACGATAGCCTCGCGCGGCTCCCCCTTGGAGTTGAACAATATATCGCCCAGCCATGGCAGCAGCATCAGCGAAAGCACGGCGAGCAGAAAAAGCTGAGGACGCCAGTCGAGACTGTCGAGTTTTTTCAGTCGTGAATGCAGAGACGAAAGCATCGGAGTGAACGGAAATGAATGCGGGGCGCGGATAGCCGCGCCCCGCAAGGGCTATAATTGGGTTAGAACTCAGCGTTGTTGGGTGTGCGCGGGAAGGGTATGACATCGCGGATGTTGGTCATGCCGGTGACGAAGAGCACCAGGCGTTCGAAGCCCAGACCGAAGCCGCTGTGGGGCACGGTGCCGAAGCGGCGGGTATCGAGATACCACCACATGTCCTTCATGGGGATGCCTCTCTCGTCGATGCTGGCCAGGAGCTTGTCGTAATCGGCTTCGCGCTCGGAGCCGCCTATGATTTCGCCGATGGCAGGGAACAGCACGTCCATGGCGCGCACAGTGCGGCCATCTGGGTTCTGCTTCATATAGAAGGCCTTGATATCTTTCGGATAGTCGGTGAGTATCACGGGGCGCTTGAAGTGCTCTTCCACGAGGTAGCGCTCGTGCTCGCTCTGCAGGTCGGTGCCCCAATGCACGGGGAACTCAAATTTGCGACCGCTCTTCTCCAGAATCTCCACGCCTTCGGTGTAGGTGAGGCGCACAAAGTCCTGCGCCAGCACATTTTCGAGGCGGGAGATCAGGTCCTTGTCGTAATGCTCGGCCAAGAACTCGATATCGTCCCGGCAAGTGTCGAGGGCATACCTGATGCAGTATTTCACGAATTCTTCGGCCAGCTCCATATTGTCCTCGATGTCATAGAAGGCCATCTCGGGCTCGATCATCCAGAACTCCGAAAGGTGGCGGGGCGTGTTGCTGTTTTCGGCACGGAAGGTGGGGCCGAAAGTATAGATGGCACCCAGCGCCGTGGCGCCGAGCTCGCCTTCAAGCTGTCCGCTCACGGTGAGGGCCGTGGATTTTCCGAAGAAGTCCTTGCTATAGTCCACGCTGCCGTCTTCGTTCTTGGGCAGGTCGTTGAGGGGCAGAGTCGTGACCTGGAACATTGCACCCGCGCCCTCGCAGTCGCTGGCCGTGATCAGCGGCGTGTTGAGGTAGAAGAAGCCTTTCTCCTGGAAGAACTTGTGGATGGCAAAAGCCAGGGCCGAACGCACGCGCAGCACGGCACCGAACGTATTGGTGCGGGGACGCAGGTGGGCTTTCTCACGCAGGAATTCGAGCGAATGGCCCTTCTTCTGCAGGGGATAGGTTTCGTCGGCGGTGCCGAACACCTCAAGCTCTTCGGCCTGCACCTCCACGGTCTGGCCCTTGCCCTGCGACTCCACAAGCTTGCCCTTCACGTGGATGGACGAGCCGGTGGTCACGGCCTTGAGCTGCTCATCGCTGAACTTGGCCATATCAAAGACCACCTGGAGATTGCGGATGGTGGAGCCGTCGTTAAGGGCCACAAACTGCACGTATTTGTTGCCGCGGCGGGTGCGCACCCAGCCCATCACGTCGACGGTAGAGTCGAGCTCGGGCTGCGAGAATATGGTAGAAATCTTTGTACGTTTCATATCAAGTATTGATTCTTATTCGAAAGATCCCATTTTAAGGAAGTTCACTTCTTCCTGAGTGAGGTAGCGCCAGCGACCGCGGGGCAGGTTCTTCTTGGTGAGACCTGCGAAGTACACGCGGTCGAGCTTGGTCACGTGATATCCCAGGCTCTCGAAGATGCGGCGCACGATGCGGTTTCGGCCACTGTGAATCTCGATGCCGGCCTGGTTGCGGTCGGTCTCCGTGGCGTAGCTGATGGCATCGGCGTGGATGGGGCCGTCTTCAAGTTCGATGCCGTCGGCGATGCGCTGCATGTCGTCCTCGGAGATGTCTTTATCGCACCACACGTGATAGATTTTCTTCTTCACATATTTGGGATGAGTGAGCTTCGAGGCCAGGTCGCCGTCGTTGGTGAGCAGCAGCACGCCGGTGGTGTTGCGGTCAAGACGACCCACCGGATAGATACGCTCGTTGCATGCGCCTTTCACGAGGTCGAGCACGGTGGTGCGTCCGTTGGGGTCATCGCTTGTGGTCACGCAATCCTTGGGTTTGTTGAGCAGGATATAGCACTTGCTTTCAAGAGTCACCACCTTGTCGTCGTATTCCACCACATCCTTGGCCGTGATTTTCGTGCCCAGCTCAGTGACCACCTGGCCGTTCACCTTCACCAGGCCCTGCTGGATGAATTCGTCGGCCTCGCGGCGCGAGCACAGGCCGGCATTGGCCATATACTTATTGAGGCGGATTTCCTCGTTGGGATCAGGCACGGGCTGCTCATACTCGATGCGCTTGGGGCGCGGAGTGAAGCTCTTGCCGCGCGCAGGGAAACCGTTCTGGGCCTGCCGGCGGTTGCCGCCGGAGTTATTGCCGTAGCGGTTATTGTTGCCACCGTAGCGGTTGCCGCCGTTGTTGTAGCGATTGCCACCGCTATTGTTGTTGTAGCGGCGCGGCTGATAACCGCCCTGCTGGCCCTCGCCCGCTTCGCCATCGTTGCGCTCGTAGCGGTTGTTATTGTTGTAGCGGGGCTGGTAGCCGCCGTTGCCGCCGTAGCGGTTGCCGCCGTTGTTATTGTAGCGACGGGGCTGGTAGCCGCCGTGCTGGCCCTCTCCGGCGTCGCCTTCTGCGGTGCCCTGGGAGCGGTCGTAGCGGTTGTTATTGTTGTAGCGGGGCTGATAGCCGCCGTTGTTGTTGTCGTAGCGGTTGCCGCCATTATTATTGTAGCGGGGCTGATAGTTACCCTGGCGCGGATACGCCGGACGACGCTGCTGATAGCCCTGCTGCGAGCCCTCGGTGCCTTCTGCGCCCTCAGCGTCCTGGGAGGGGCGGTTGTAGTCGTAGCTGCGACGGGGATATTGATTGGCTCCGTTGTTGCCGTAGCGGTTGTTATTGTTGTAGCGGGGCTGGTATCCGTTGTTCTCGCCGTCGTGCTGGCGCTGCTGGTAAGGAGCACGGCGGGGATAGGTGTTGTGTTCGCGGTCATCGTCCTGGGGGGCACGGCGGTAGCTGTCGTAGCGAGCGTGCGTGCCGGAAGCCTCAGCGGCCGGCTGGGCTGTTATGCGCGGGCGTTTCGGTTTCTTCTCGCCCTGGTCGCTTGCGTTCAGTTCATTTTCCATAATTCAGCTGAAGATTTTTGTTGTAAGTCTATTGGATTGATTTTAAGGGGCATGGCCTCGCGGCCCTGCGATTAATAATTAATGAGTTTTATTTGTGTTGCACTTTGCAAGTCGAAACGGCGGCCGGCCCCATTAGTGGGGCAAGCCGCCGCAAAGTTAACTATTTTTTTTCGTACGGCAAAACGCCGTACAATAAATTATTGTGATCAGTCATTTAAAAAATCACCGCCAGATACAGAGCGAAGATACCCACGGAAGATGCCATCCAGCCGGCCTGGCGGCGTCCCTGATACTTTTCGGCTGCTGCTTCCCAATCCACGGCAAGCTTGCTTGCGGGCATAGACATGCGCTCGCGACGCTGGCGTACATTGCAGAAAACTACCAGTGAGAGACCGAGCATGAGGGCGAGGATGCCGATTACGATGATTGATGCATTCATGACTAATGAGAATTTTTGAGTTTAGAGAAGACGGCTGTTAAAGTTCTACATAGTGCATAACAACGGCGCCCGAAAAAAAGTTCTCGCATTCGATGATTTTTTTAAGGAAAAAGTGCATTTTTTATGTTAATATTCGCTGGCTTGCAAAAAAAGGCTTAAATTTGCACTTGGAAAACATTCTCCAAAAAATTCGCAAAATCAAAATAATCAATCCCTAAATCAATCATTTATGTGGTTAACATGCTCATCCATAGGACGTAAGTTCGTGATGGCCCTCACCGGCACATGTCTCGTCCTATTCGTAACATTTCACGCGGTGATGAACGCAGTGGCCCTGTTCTGGCCCACGGCCTACAACAGCATCTGCGGCTTTCTGGGCGCCAACTGGTATGCTCTGGTGGCATCCATGGGCCTCGCAGCTCTGTTCATCATACACATTATTTATGCACTGTGGCTCACCGTGCAGAACCGCCGCGCACGCGGCAACGACCGCTATCGCGTGACGGCCCACACCCCCGGCGTGGAATGGTCGTCGAAGAACATGCTCGTGCTGGGTATCGTGGTCGTAGCCTTCCTCATCGTGCACCTCATTCAGTTCTGGGCCAAGATGCAGCTCGCCGAAATCGTGAGCCACAACTCCGCCGACTGGGCCACCGTAAACGGTGCTCCTGCAGCCCCCGAGTTCGGAACGCTCTACCTGCAGCTCGCTTTCCAGAACATCTGGACTCCCGTCGTCTACATCATCGGCTTCATCGCCCTGTGGTTCCACATGAACCACGGTGTGTGGTCGATGCTCCAGACCTACGGCTGGAACAACAACACCTGGATGCCCCGCCTCAAGTGCATCTCGCTGTGGTGGACGAGCATCGTCGTGGCACTGTTTATCGCCCAGGCTGTGGTATTCACCGTGATGGCACGCAACAACTATTATACTACTAATGTAGAGCTCCAGCAGCAGTATGGCGAATTCTGGAGCGAGCGCGCCACCGAGATGAACGAGACCCTCACCTCCGACTTCACCCACGCCGTGAAGCAGGCACAGGCCCAGGGCATCGACCAGAACGAAGTGATGCGCCAGTTCTTCACCGACCCCAAGTGCGAGCAGTTCGTAGCAAGCGCCAACGCCATCGTTGAAGCTGCCGCCAAGCAGTGCCCCGACCTCACTCTCACAGCCGTAGAGCAGCTCGCAAGCGCTGCACGGGACGTAGAGCAGAGCATAGAGTATGCAAAGAGCATCAACCAAAACAACTAATACTTCTCAAGATATGATCGATTTGAACAAACTCGATGGAATGATCGACTCCACGTCCATCATGCCGGAATTCGCCGACATCGAAAGCTACAAACTCCCCGAGTATCAGCTCGACTCGAAGATTCCCGAAGGTCCTATCGCTGAGAAATGGACCAACTACAAGGCCCACCAGAAACTCGTGAACCCCGCCAACAAGCGCAACCTCGACATCATCGTCGTGGGCACCGGCCTGGCCGGCTCATCCGCCGCTTCCACGCTGGGCGAAATGGGCTTCAACGTATACAACTTCTGCATCCAGGACAGCCCCCGCCGTGCCCACTCTATCGCAGCCCAGGGCGGTATCAATGCAGCCAAGAACTATCAGAACGACGGCGACAGCGTCTATCGCCTCTTCTACGACACCGTAAAGGGCGGCGACTTCCGCTCGCGTGAGGCCAACGTTTATCGCCTCGCCGAAGTGTCGAACAACATCATCGACCAGTGCGTGGAGCAGGGCGTGCCCTTTGCCCGCGAATACGGCGGCCTGCTGGCCAACCGTTCCTTCGGCGGCGCACAGGTGAGCCGCACATTCTACGCCAAGGGCCAGACCGGCCAGCAGCTCCTNCTNGGNGCCTACGCATCNCTCAACCGCCAGATCNANAANGGCNNNGTGCGCNNNTTCAACCGCCGCGANATGCTCGACATCGTNATNATCGACGGNCGCGCCCGCGGTATCATCGTGCGCAACCTCATCACTGGCGAAATCGAGCGCTATGCCGCCCACGCNGTGGTGCTNGCNACAGGTGGCTACGGCCGCGCTTTCTTCCTGAGCACCAACGCCATGGGCTGCAACGGCTCCGCCGCCATCCAGGCCTTCAAGAAGGGCGCCTACCTGGCCAACCTCGCCTTCACCCAGATCCACCCCACCTGCATCCCCGTNCACGGCGAAGACCAGAGCAAGCTCACCCTCATGAGCGAATCGCTGCGCAACGACGGNCGCATCTGGGTGCCCAAGAAAAAGGAAGATGCCGAAGCAATCCGCGCCGGCAAGAAGAAACCCACCGATATACCCGACGAAGACCGCGACTTCTATCTNGAGCGCCGCTACCCGGCATTCGGTAACCTCTGCCCCCGCGACATCGCATCGCGCGCTGCCAAGGAGCGCTGCGACGCCGGCTACGGCGTGGGCACCGGCAACGCCGTGTATCTCGACTTCAAATATGCCATCGAGCGTCTGGGCGAAGACGTCGTGCGCGACCGCTACGGCAACCTCTTCGACATGTATCAGATGATCTCCGACGACAANCCCTACGAGACCCCCATGATGATCTTCCCNGCCAGCCACTACACCATGGGCGGCATCTNGGTGGANTACGNGCTGCAGACNTCCGTGAANNGCCTCTTCGCCATCGGCGAGTGCAACTTCTCCGACCACGGCGGCAACCGCCTCGGAGCATCTGCCCTCATGCAGGGCCTNGCCGACGGATACTTCGTGCTCCCCTACACCATGCAGAACTANCTGAGCGACCAGATCAAGGTTCCGCGCTTCAGCACCGACGCGCCTGAATTCGACGCCGCCGAAAAAGCCGTGCGCGAGCGCATCCAGAAGCTTATGAACATCAAGGGCACCAAGAGCCCCGACGAGATTCACAAGCGCCTGGGACACGTGATGTGGAACTTCGTGGGCATGGGACGCACACTCCAGAGCCTCGTAAAGGCACTCGGAGAAATCGAAGAAGTGCGCAAGGAATTCTACTCCGACCTGCGNATCGTGGGCAACGCCGACGACCTCAACACCGAGCTCGAAAAGGCTCTCCGCCTCGAAGACTTCCTCGTGATNGCCAANATGATGGCCATCGACGCCCTCAACCGCAACGAAAGCTGCGGCGCACACTTCCGCGAGGAGTACCAGACCGAAGACGGCGAAGCCAAGCGCAACGACCAGGACTACATGTATGTGAGCTGCTGGAAATACACCGGCGAAGGCGCCAAGCCCATCCTGGTCAAGGAGCCCCTCAAATATGAAGCCATCAAGGTTCAGACCCGCAACTACAAGTCGTAATCCCTATCTCTAAAGCAACAATTACAATGGAACATACTATCAGCGTAAATCTGAAAATCTGGCGTCAGCGTGGCCCCAAAGAGAAGGGACAGTTCGTGGACTACCACCTCGACAACGTCAGCACCGGCTCCAGCTTCCTTGAGATGCTCGACATGCTCAACCAGCACCTCGTGGAGCAAGGCGAAGAGCCCGTAGTATTCGACAGCGACTGCCGCGAAGGTATCTGCGGCATGTGCTCGCTCTACATCAACGGCCATCCCCATGGCCCCGTGCAGGGTATCACCACTTGCCAGCTCCACATGCGCAAGTTCAACGACGGCGACACCATCACCATCGAGCCCTGGCGCTCCGCCGCATTCCCCGTAATCCGCGACCTCATGGTCAACCGCAACGCCTTCGACCAGATCCAGCAGGCCGGCGGCTACGTGTCGTTCAACTGCGGAGGCGCTCAGGATGCCAACAATCTGCCCATCTCCAAGGCCATTGCCGACGAAGCCATGGACTCCGCCACCTGCATCGGTTGCGGCGCATGCGTGGCCGCCTGCAAGAACGGCTCGGCTATGCTCTTCGTTTCGGCCAAGGTGAGCCAGTTTGCACTCCTCCCCCAGGGNCAGGTAGAGCGNAAGCGTCGCGCCCGTGCNATGGTGCGCAAGATGGACGAGCTCGGATTCGGCAACTGNACCAACACCGGTGCCTGCGCTGCCGAGTGCCCCAAGAACATCTCGCTGAGCAATATCGCCCGTCTCAACCGCGAGTTCATCAAAGCCAAGTGCGCCGAATAAGCCACTGCCGCTGAAATAACCAAAANCCGGGCTGCGCGTTNTGCGCAGCCCGGGTTTTCTTTCTTCAGCCNGAGANGAGGNTCAATTTGACGATTTGTCAAATTGTCAAATTGTCAAAATAAAAAAACTACCCGCCGTTGCATGAATTNCTTCGGCGGGTAGCTTTTATTGTAGAAGGTATTTTACTTCAGGAGGCCTTTCACGGCTTCTGCGCCCTGCTTCACAGCCTCAGCACCCTGCTGAGCGGCCTCATTGGCGGCATCCTTGGCTTCGTTCACCTTATCTTTGGCATCCTGCACAGCTTCGGCAGCCTGCTCCTTGGCGGCATCTACGCTTGCCTTGGCACTATCGGCGGCGGCTTCCACATTGCCCTTAACCTCTTCTGCCTGGCCCACGGTGTCCTTCACCTTGTCGAGGGCAGTTTCAACGGTGGCGANAGCGCCTGCAAGAGCGGGAGCCTTTTCCTTTACCACGGGTTCCACCTGCTCAAGATANTTCTTGGCTTCCTCTACCTTGCCCTCNGCAACGAGCTTTTCGGCATAGGCCTTGGCCTGCTCCACNTAGGCCTGCAGGCTGTCGGGGTTGGTGCAGTTTTCAATCTTCGACTTCATGTCGGCACCGGTGTCGCCGGCAGCCTTGCTGCACGATACTGCCGAAGCACCCAGTGCGATAACGACAGCAATAGTTAAAACGAGTTTTTTCATAATTAGAAGTTGTATGGATGTGTTTAACAACGCGTAAAGATAAANAATTGTTTTGACAATTCACCAAGAAATGCAAAAAAAATTAAAAAAAGTCGCTCCTTATTAAACTTTTTTGCAAAAAAGCGTCTTAAAGATTGTCAATTCTTAACAAGAGCCGATTTTACATCACAATGCAACATCTATTCCAACGGGTACTCGCCACANCTGTGGCAATCACTATCGCTGCATCGGCACACGCTTTCAACATACGGGGCACCGTGGCCGAGAGCGGAACGCTCGAACCGCTCATCCAGGCCTCNGTGCGTCTGCTCGCCGCACGCGACAGCTCTNTCGTAAAAACAGCCGTGAGTGATATCGACGGCAANTTCACCCTCGACAACGTCAAGGCCGGCCGCTATATCGTGGAGGCGTCCTACGTGGGCTACACNCCACGCACCTGCGACATACGCCTGCAGAAGAGCATGCGCCTCGACACGCTCCTGCTCTCGCCGGGCTCCATTATGCTCAAGGAGGCCACCGTGCTCGGTATCCGCACTCCCATCAAAGTGATGGAAGACACCGTGGAGTTCAACGCCGANAGCTACAAGACCCAGCCCAACGCCGTGGTGGAAGACCTGCTCAAGCGACTGCCCGGAGTGGAAGTGGACAGCGAAGGCAAAATCACCGCCAACGGCAAGAGCGTCAGCAAGATACTCATCGACGGAAAGGAATTCTTTGCCGACGACCCCACGGTGGCGTCGCGCAACCTGCCCGTGAATATGGTCGACAAGCTCCAGGTAGTGGACCGCAAGAGCGACCTCGCCCGCATCACGGGCGTGGACGACGGCGAGGAAGAGACCGTGATCAACCTCACCGTGAAGAAAGGCATGAACAACGGATGGTTTGGCACGGTTGAGGGTGGCTACGGCACCGACGACAGATACAAAGGCTCTTTCAACGTGAACCGCTTCTGGAACGGCAACCAGATTACATTCCTCGGCGGCACCAACAACGTGAACGAGATGGGCTTCGGCGACGGAGCCTCCGGACGCTTCCGACGCTTCGGCGGCAGCCGCGGCGTCACCACCTCCCGCGCGCTCGGCCTCAACTTCAACGTGGGCAAAGAAGAAATATTCCGCGTGGGCGGCGACGTGATGTATAGCTACTCCGACCGCGACACCCGCCAGCTCACCGACCGACAGTACCTCTTCGCCGACTCCACATCCTACTACAACTCCGGCCGCGACGCCCGCGACAAAGGCCACAACGTGAGAGTGGACCTGCGCGTGCAGTGGAAGCCCGACTCCTTCAACACCGTCGACTTCCGGCCGCGATTCTCATGGAACCGCAACGACTCCCACAGCAACGACTCGTCGCTCACCAGCGCCGGAGATGCCTTGCGCAGCCCGGTGACGCGCAGCCTCAATACCGACGACTCGCGCGGCACTTCCGTGGAAGTGGGAGGCACGTTTATCTACAACCACAGCTTCCGCAAGCGCCGCGGACGCTCTTTCTCCATCTTCGCCAACTACAGCTTCAGCAACGTGCGCGAACGCTCCGACAGCTACTCCTGGAACCGATTCTTCCAGCTCTCCGATTCCACCGACCTATACGACCAGTGGACCGACAACCACACCTGGAGCAACTCCGTCAGGGCGCGTGCCAGCTGGACCGAACCGCTGGGCGATGCACGCAAGGGCAACTTCCTCACCCTATCCTACTCCATCAACTACCGCTGGAACAATGCCGACCGCCTCACCTACGACCACCCCGTGGAGTGGCCCGATGGCTGGGAGGGAGCGCCCGTTGTGGGCGACGAGCTCATATTCAACGACGAACTGAGCAACCGCTTCCGAAATACCTATTTCAGCCAGGATATACGCCTGGGCTACAAGCACGTGTCGAAAAACACCAACCTGGAGGGCGGTCTGTCGCTCGTGCCGCAGAGCAGCCGCAGCATCGACCTTATCAACGACGCCCGTTCCATCCCGGAGCGCAACGTGCTCAACTTTGCTCCCTTCCTGCGCCTGCGGCTCAAGTTCAACAAGCAGCGCAGCCTCAATATGTTCTACAACGGCCGCTCGTCGCAGCCGTCTATGAGCCAGCTGCAGCCCGTGGCCGACAAAACCGACCCCCTCAACATCGTGATCGGTAATCCCGACCTGAAACCCACATTCACCCACAACCTCAACCTGCGCTTCCAGGACTTCAACCCCGAGGCACAGCGCAGCATCATGGCTATGGTGATGGCCAATATGACGCAGAACAATATCGTGAGCCGCACCACTTTCGACCAGTCCACCGGCGGACGCACCACCACCTATGCCAACGTGAACGGCGTGTGGAGCGTGCGCGCGATGACGATGTTCTCGCAGCCCCTGCGCAACCGCACATTCACCTTCAACAACCACCTCATGGCCTACTATGCCCGCGGCGTGGGCTTCAACAACGGCGACCGCAACGTCTCGGGCCAGATCAACGTGAACGAATCTTTCAGCCTGGCCTGGCGCCCCACGTCCCTTGAGCTTGAGCTGCGGCCGCGCTACAGCCTGCAGCACGTGGTCAACAGCCTCGCATCGCAGCCCGGACGCACCGTCCACAACTACGGCGGCACATTCAACGCCACGTGGTATGCCCCATTCGGCCTCGTGCTGAACACCGACCTGAGCTACACAGCCACCAGCGGCTACTCCGCAGGATTCGACACCAACGAATGGATGTGGAACGCAGGCATCAGCTACCAGTTTCTCAAGGGACGCAACGCCACCGTGTCGCTGCGAGCCTACGACCTGCTCCAGCAGCGCAGCAACATCAGCCGCAACGTCACGGCCAACTATATCGACGACACGCGCTACAACTCCCTGACGCGATACTTCATGCTCAGCTTCGCCTACAAGTTCACCACCTTCAAGGCCGGCGAGCAGCCACGCGACCGCAACGCCGACCGCTGGCACGGACCGATGGGTCCGCCCCCCGGCGGCCCGGGACGCCCCGGTGGTCCCGGTCCGCGATAAGGAGCCGGTCGATTCTTCCGCAGCAATACCCCGCCGGGCTACATGGCCCGCGGGGTATTATCTTTTTGCACTCTCGCCATTTTTTATTACCTTTGCAAAAGAAAAATATCATAACTGCATCATGAACAATATACACGTGAATATCACCGATGCCCTGGGCACGGTGAGCCAGAAAGCAATCGAGGCCATGGCCTCTGAAGTGCGCGAAAGCGTAGCCACTCTCGTTGAAGGCACCGGTGCCGGCAACGACTTCCTGGGATGGGTGCGCCTGCCCGAAAACACCCCCGACAGCCTCGTGGACAGCATCAACGCCACGGCTGCACGCCTGCGCGGCGAATGCGAGGTGGTGGTGGTAGTGGGCATCGGCGGCAGCTACCTCGGCGCCAAGGCCGTGCTCGAAGCTCTGGGCAACCCCTTCGACGTATATAATAAGGACGTGCGTCCGCAGATCGTCTTTGCCGGCCACAACATCGGCGAAGACTACCTGCACGACCTGCAGCAGTATCTCCACGGCAAGCAGTTCGGCATCGTGGTGATAAGCAAGAGCGGCACCACCACCGAGCCCGCCATCGCCTTCCGCCTGCTCAAGGCGCAGCTTGAGGCTGCCGTGGGCCGCGAGGCCGCCGCACGCCGCATCGTGGCCATCACCGATGCCAAGCGAGGCGCCCTGCGCACCCTGGCCACCGAGGAAGGCTACACCACCTATGTGATCGACGACAACGTGGGCGGACGCTTCTCCGTGCTCAGCCCCGTGGGCCTGCTGCCCATCGCCATCGCCGGCCACGACATCAAGGCCTTGCTCGACGGCGCACGCGAGCGCCAGAAGGCTATCCTGAGCGGAGCCGACAAGAGCGCCGAGGTATATGCCACCACGCGCAACGCCCTATACCGCGCCGGCAAGAAAATCGAAATTCTCGTCAACTACAACCCCCGCCTCCACTACTTCGCCGAGTGGTGGAAACAGCTCTACGGCGAGAGCGAGGGCAAGGACCACAAAGGCATCTTCCCCGCAGCCGTCGACTTCAGCACCGACCTGCACTCCATGGGCCAGTGGATCCAGGATGGCGAGCGCAGCATCTTCGAGACAGTGATCTCCGTGAGCAACGTCGACCACGAAGTGCGCATCCCCTCCGACGACGCCAATCTCGACGGCCTCAACTTCCTGGCCGGCAAGCGCGTGGACGAAGTGAACAAGATGGCCGAGCTGGGCACTCGCCTGGCCCACATCGACGGCGGCGTGCCCAATATCCTCATCACCATCGACGCCCTCACGGAGCGCACCCTGGGCAGCCTCATCTACTTCTTCGAGGCAGCCTGCGGCATCAGCGGCTACATGCTGGGAGTCAACCCCTTCAACCAGCCCGGCGTGGAAGCCTACAAGCGCAACATGTTTGCGCTCCTGGCCAAGCCCGGCTATGAAGAGGAGACCAAGGCAATCCGCGAGCGCATAGGCTGATGCTGCCACAAGGGCCCATAGGCGTTTTCGACTCCGGATTCGGAGGATTGAGCGTGCTCCGGGAGCTGCAACACGCGCTCCCGGACGCCGATTTCCTGTATCTGGGCGACAACGCGCGGGCTCCCTATGGCACGCGCTCCTTCGACACCGTCTACACCTACACGCTGCAGGCCGTGCGCTGGCTCTTCGACCATGATTGCCCGCTGGTGATTATCGCGTGCAACACGGCGTCGGCCAAGGCGCTGCGCAGCATCCAGCAGCTCGACCTGCCCCGCATCGCGCCCCGCCGGCGCGTGCTGGGAGTGATACGTCCCACGGCCGAGGCCGTGGGACAGTTGTCCGCCACCGGCGTCGTGGGTCTGCTGGGCACACCCGGCACGGTGGCTTCAGGCAGCTACGACATCGAGGTGGCCAAGCTTCATCCCGGCTTCCGGGTAGTGGCCGAAGCCGCCCCCATGTGGGTGCCCATCGTGGAGCAGGGATTCGCCGCAAGCGACGGTGCCGACTGGTTTGTGGCCGAGGCCGTAGACCGCCTGCTGGCACGCGACCCGGACATAGACACCATAATCCTGGGTTGCACCCACTACCCGCTGCTCTACGACAAAATCCGCGCCGCCGTGCCTGCCGGTATCGACCTGGTGTGCCAGGGGCGCATAGTGGCTTCGAGTCTTCTCCTCTATCTCGGGCGCCACAAGGACATCGACTCGGCCATCAGCCGAGGAGGCCACACTCGCTACTACACCACCGACGATGCCGCGGCTTTCGCCGCGCGCGCCGGCGTGTTCCTGGGCCACGACATCGAAGCCCGCACCACATCTCTCCAATAGACATCTCTCCAAAATTAAGCCGGTACAAAATGAAAAAAATTCTGTTATCGCTGGCAGCCGTGGCCCTGCTCATAATATCGGCCACGGCAGCGTCGCCCACCCGCAGCAACAAATCCGAGGTGGCGCGCAATATGCACATCTTCAACGCGCTCTTCAAGGAAATCCAGACGCAATACGTCGACACCATCGACGCCACCGAATCAATGCGCACGGCCATCGACGCCATGCTGGGCACCATCGACCCCTACACCGAATACTACCCCGCCGACGAGCAGGACCAGCTCCTGCAGATCTCAAGCGGCCAGTTCAGCGGAGTGGGCAGCACCATCCAGCGCCGTGGCCGTGAGGTGCTATTCACGGAGCCGCAGTGGGGGTCGCCGGCGCGTGAGGCCGGCATCCGCCACGGCGACCGCATCCTGCGCATCGACGGCGACACAGTGGGCCCCGATATGGACATCAGCGACGTGAGCAAGCGCCTGCGCGGTCAGGCCGGCACCCACGTGATCGTGGACGTGCGTCGTCCTTATTCCAAGGATTCGCTGCTCACATTCGATATCACGCGCGGCGTAATCAAGGTAAACCCCGTGCCCTACTACGGCGTGCTCCCCGACAGCGTGGCCTACATCCGCGTCACCACCTTCAACGAAAAAACTGCCTCACAGGTGCGCGACGCCGTGGCCGAAATGCTGCGTGCTCCGGGTCTGCGAGGCCTCGTGCTCGACCTCCGCGGCAATGGAGGCGGACTGCTCGAAAGCGCCGTGCAGGTGGCCGGCAACTTCGTGGACAAAGGCACGGAAATCGTGAACACGCGCGGCCGTGACGAGAATGCCCGCAAAGTGTTCAAGACCACTCAGGCGCCCCAGGCACGCGATCTGCCTCTGGTGGTGCTCACCGACGGCGGCACCGCATCGGCCTCCGAAATCGTGGCCGGAGCAATGCAGGATCTCGACCGCGGTGTCGTGGTGGGCGAGCGCAGCTATGGCAAGGGACTGGTGCAGACCACCCGCCCCATGCCCTACGGCGGATACGTGAAAATCACCACCGGGCGCTACTACATCCCCAGCGGACGCCTCGTGCAGGCCATCGACTATAGCCACCGCAACCCCGACGGCACCGTGGCGCGTATTCCGGACAGCCTCACCAACGTGTACCACACCCGTGCGGGACGCGAAGTGCGCGACGGCGGCGGTATCACCCCCGACATAAAGGTCGAGAGCAAGCCCATGAACCGCCTTATATATAATATAATCGCCGACAACTGGGCATTCGACTACGCCACCCGCTATGCATCGCAGCATCCCGAGGGTATCGGCTCGCCCGACGATTTCGAGGTCACCGACAGCATCTTCAACGATTTCAAGGCCTTCATAGACCCGGCACGTTTCAGCTACGACAAGGTGTGTGAGACCGGCCTCAAATATCTGCGCGAGGCGGCCGAGCGCGAGGGTTATATGACCGACTCCGTGAAAACTCAATTTGCAGCACTTGAGACACTGCTGCGCCACGACCTCAACCACGACCTTGACCACCACTCGGCCGATATACGCGATATTATCGACGACGAGCTTTCGAGCCGCTACTTCAGCGATGCCGATATCGTGCGTCGCACCCTTCCCGGCGACAGCACTCTGGCTCGCGCTCGCCGCCTGCTTCACGACCCCGCCGAATATCGCAGCCTGCTGGCTGCACCAGCCCGCAAATGACACTCGCCGAGCTCAAAGAGGCGTTCATGACGCCGGCGCGCGCCAAGGCTCTGAGGGCCGCGCTGAAGCACCCCGATGCCACGGCCTACGGCCTTGCCGGATCGTCGGCCGCCATGCTCCTGGCCACAATGCCTGCGCAGGATGGCACGGTGCTGGTTGTGGGCGATTCGCTCGATGATGCAGGCTATCTCTACTTCGACCTCGCACGCCTCTGCGGCGAGGAGGCTGTAGCAATGATGCCCTCGGGCTACAAGCGCGACATCAAGTACGGACAGCCCGACGAGCCCAACCGCATCCTGCGTGTGGAGGCCCTGCAGCGCATCGCCGCGGGCGAGCTGCGCTTCGTAGTGAGCTATCCCGAAGCGCTCGCCGAGCGTGTGCCCGGCAAAGACCACATCAGCGGCCACACGCTCTCGCTTGCGGCCAGCTCGCGGGCCGACCTCACCGAGACGGAGCGCTGGCTGCGCGACAACGGCTTTGCCGAGCGCGACTACGTGTATGAGCCGGGGCAGTTTGCCGTGCGAGGGTCAATTCTCGACATTTATCCCTTCAACAACGAGCTGCCCTATCGCATCGACTTCTTCGGCGACGATATCGACACGATCCGGGAATTCGACGTAGAGACGCAGCTGAGCAAGCGCAAGCTCGACAGCGTGGCCGTTACGGCCGACGTGAGTGCATCGGCCGGAGGCATGTCGCTGCTGCAATTTATGGCGCCGGCCACGCTTGTGGCAGTGCGCGACGCCGCGCGCCTCGAACAGCGCGTGCGGGCTATCGCCGCCGAGAGCCCGGCCGAAGCGGCCGTGATTGCCGGCGAGAGCGAGCTCGACGCCCTCCGCAACGTGGTGGATCCCGACGCCTTTGCCGCCGACCTGCAAGCCCGCCGCAAGCTGCACATCGCGGCAGCACCGGAAATAGCCGGTGCCCCGGCAGCCGCCGTCGACTTCCGCTGCTCGCCGCAAGGTATCTACCACAAGAATTTCGACCTCATCACCGAATCGTTCGGCAAGCTCCTCGCCGAGGGCTACCGCCTGTGCATCCTCAGCGACAATGCCAACCAGCACGAGCGACTGCGCACCATTTTCGCCGACCGTGGCGACGATATCCCCTTCACCGCAGTGGACGGCACGCTGCACGAAGGATACGTGGACCACACGGCACGCATCTGCGTGTTCACCGACCACCAGATATTCGACCGCTTCCACAAATACACCCTCCGCAGCGAGCGTGCGCGCAGCGGCCGGATGGCTTTATCGCTCAAGGAACTGGGACAGATCGAGCCCGGCGACTACATCGTGCACATCGACCATGGCGTGGGACGGTTCGCCGGCCTGCTGCGCACCGACGTGGGAGGTCGCACGCAGGAGATGATCAAGCTCGTGTATGCCAATAACGACATCGTGTTTGTGAGCATACACTCGCTCCACAAGCTGGCCAAGTATCGGGGAAAGGAGGGCGTGCCACCCAAGATCAACCGCATTGGCTCCGGAACCTGGAACCGCCTGAAAGAGCGCACCAAAGGCAAGCTCAAGGATATCGCCCGCGACCTTATACGCCTCTATGCCGAGCGCAAGCAGCAGCGGGGCCACGCCTTCGCGCCCGACAGCTACATGCAGCACGAGCTTGAGGCAAGCTTCATCTATGAAGACACCCCCGACCAGCTCACGGCCACTAAAGCCGTGAAAGCCGACATGGAGAGCGAGCGACCCATGGACCGCCTGATATGCGGCGACGTGGGCTTCGGCAAAACCGAGATTGCCGTGCGCGCAGCCTTCAAGGCTGCCGTAGACGGCAAGCAGACGGCCGTGCTCGTGCCCACCACCGTGCTCGCATATCAGCATTATCAGACCTTCAGCAAGCGACTGGCCGAATTCCCGGTGCGCGTGGACTACCTCTCGCGAGCCCGCACAGCCAAGGAAACAAAGGCCATCCTCGACGACCTCGCAGCTGGCAAGATCGACATCCTCATCGGCACCCACAAGCTCATAGGCAAGAGCGTGAAGTGGCACGACCTGGGTCTCCTCATCGTGGACGAGGAGCAGAAATTCGGCGTGGCCGTGAAGGAAAAGCTCAAGCAACTGAAGACCAGCGTCGACACCCTCACCATGAGCGCCACGCCCATCCCGCGCACGCTCCAGTTTTCGCTCATGGGCGCGCGCGACCTCTCGTCCATCACCACGCCGCCGGCAAATCGCCATCCCATCCTCACGTCGGTCAACTCTCTGAGCGACGATATCGTGGCCGAGGCCGTTAACTTCGAGATGGCGCGCAGCGGTCAGGTGTTTTTCATCAACAATCGCATCGAGGGACTATACGAGATGGAGAATATGATCCGGCGACTCGTGCCCGACGCCCGCACCATCGTGGCCCACGGCCAGATGCCGCCCGAGAAACTTGAAAAGGCCATAGCCGATTTCGTGGCCCACGACTACGACGTGCTTCTGGCCACAACCATCGTGGAAAGCGGCATCGACATGCCCAACGTCAACACCATCATCGTCAACAACGCCCAGAACTTCGGCCTCAGCGAGCTCCACCAGCTGCGCGGACGCGTGGGACGAAGCGCACGCAAGGCCTTCTGCTATCTCCTCGTGCCTCCGGGCAAACCCCTGAGCGACATCGCGCGACGCCGCCTCCAGGCCATCGAGAGCTTCTCCGACCTTGGCTCCGGCATCCACATAGCCATGCAGGACCTCGACATACGCGGCGCCGGCAACCTCCTGGGAGCAGAGCAGAGCGGATTTATTGCCGACCTGGGCTACGAGACATATCAGAAAATCCTCAAGGAAGCCGTCACGGAGCTCCGCACCGAAGAATTTGCCGGCACCATCACTGCCGAGACGGCCACCGCCGGCGCTGAAGCCGACGATGCCGACCAGTTCGTGGCCGACTGCGTGGTGGAGACCGACCTCGAACTGCTCCTGCCGGCCACCTACGTGCCTCAGGCCAGCGAGCGCATCGCCCTCTACCGCGAGCTGGACAGCATCGACCGGGAGACCGACCTCCGCGCCTTTGCCGACCGCCTGCGCGACCGCTTCGGCCGCATCCCCCGCGAGACCGCCGAACTGCTGCGCATCCCCCGCCTCCGCCGCATGGCACGCCGCCTGGGCGTGGAGAAGGTGGTGCTCAAGCAGGGCAGCATGTATCTCTACTTCGTGGACGAGAGCAATGCCGCCTACTACCAAAGCCCGATGTTTGGCCGACTCATCAATTATCTCCAGCTCAACCCTGCCCGCGTGCGCATCCGCCAGAACGGCACAAAGCGCAGCTTCGCCATCGAAAAAGTCACCACAGCCGAAGAAGCCATGGCCGTGCTCGACACCGTACTCTCACTTCAATCCGTATAACCCATGAAATTAGTATCCTGGAATGTCAACGGCCTGCGAGCCGCCCTTGCCAAAGGTTTTATAGAATCCGTCAATTCCTTCGACGCCGATTGCATCTGCGTGCAGGAAACCAAGATGCAGCCCGAGCAGATGACCCACGACCTGGGCAACGGCTACGAGCTTTTCTGGAACAGCGCTGAGCGCCGGGGCTACAGCGGCACGGCCACCGCCACGCGCATCCGGCCCGCAGCCGTGGAGTGTGGCACATTCGACAATGAAGGCCGCATCCTCACCCTCGACCTCGGCCCCGTCTACCTCGTCAACGTCTACTCCCCCAACTCCCAGGGCGAGCTCGCCCGCCTGCCCTACCGCCTGGAGTGGGAAAGCCGCTTCCGCGACTACCTCAAGCGCCTCGATGCCGAGAAGCCCGTGGTGGTGTGCGGCGACCTCAACGTGGCCCACAACGAGATCGACCTCGCCAACCCCGCCACCAACCACCACAGCGCCGGATTCTCCGACGAGGAGCGCGACGCATTCGGCCAGCTGCTCGACTGCGGCTTCGTCGACACCTTCCGCCTGCTGCACCCCGATAACCGCGGCGCCTACTCCTGGTGGAGCTACCGCATGCGTGCCCGCGAGCGCAACGTGGGCTGGCGTATCGACTACTTCCTCGTGAGCCGCCGCCTCGCCCCGCAGGTGCGCGCCGCCCGCATCCACCCCGAAATCGAAGGCAGCGACCACTGCCCCGTCTCCCTCGACCTCGGCATCTGAATCGCACATCGCAAAAGAGCTGACCATCAGCAATGTAGGGACGCGCCATGGCGCGTCCTGCGCTTTCCTGCGGAAATCTCGCGCAAAGCCGCAGAGCAAAACAAGCCCTGATACCCAGGCAGTACGGACGCTTTTCAAAGCGTCCACCCTATCAGGGGTAAACCTCGCGCAGAGCCGCAGAGATTAATGTAATTTACTAATACCCAGGCAGTACGGACGCTTTTCAAAGCGTCCACTCCATCCCCTCACGGCAAACGCCTTACCTGCACCCTCTAAAAATCTGATACAAAACCACAAAAGGAACACAAGAAACAAAAACATCTTTTGTTCCTTTTGGCGCTTTTGTTCTTTTGTATCTCCATTTCTCAGAGAGTATCCATCGCGCAGAGGCACAGAGCACAAAAGCCCTGATACACAGGAAGTCCAATAATCTCTGCGCCTCTGTGCAAGCCATCCTCATCCACACTGACGCTTAGAAAAGCAAAAATTTGGCAAATCCAAAATAAATATATAATTTTGCGGTGCAGACCGTAATGCAGATGCCCTGGTCTGGGGTTATGCGGAGCGGGATGTATCAGGCAGCACATCCGGGCTTCCTGAATAAATACATAGAAAGCGTTTATCCGCGCTGATTCTTGACTGCTTGAAATGTCTCGCAAACTTTTTAATCGATAGTCAAGGATTGAGCAACGGTAGATGCCCGTGGTTATGTAACGTCCTACATTCGGCACGCAATCTCGTGAGAGATTCGTGGCGATGTATAGCTTGCATATACTGGCGTGGGCTTCTGCGGTTGCCGTCCGACTATCGATAGGCAATGCGAGACGCCTCAAGCAGTAGGACGGCAACAGATACAGATTCCTACGCTTTTTTCGTGCAATAACTAAACGCCAACGAGGGGATGACCGCGGCACCGATAACTATGAATTACTCATACACCGTTGATTTCTTTTGGAAAGGTGCAAAAAGAAATGTGGATCAGTCGCAAAACCCGGTTGAATTGTTAAAAAACTACCCGAGTGTGGAATATTTTTAGGCACATAGTTTTGTTAG
>JAAVEC010000017.1 GCA_014801485.1 Bacteroides sp. | reverse complement strand
CTCCTTCTCCTTCTCCTTCTTCTTCTACGGCTTCCGCGTCTTGATCTTCATCCGGTACGTCGGGCTCGATTTCCTGAAGTTCTTCGTTGTTTTCTTCCTTAGTATCAGTGCTTTCTTCAGCCTCAGGCTCTTCTTTGAGTGTGGGCTGCGGAACGTAGACCGGCGGAAGCACTTCCTCTTCCGGTTCCGGCGTCGTAGTGGTTAAGATTTCAGCCACAGGCTCAAGCTCGGGTGTAGTTGCAGCGGGTTCTGCGTGTGCAAAGTCGCGGGCGGCCTCTTCCGAGAGTTCCATGGGAGCGAAAATCGCGAAAGGAGCATTGATGGCGGCTGCCAGCGCGGGATCGGGCTCAAACATTATTCCGCGGGCCGTGTTGCTGAAGCTGCCGATACCAGAGAGTGTGGCCTTTCCGGTGGTGGCCAATTGCGCTTCCACGGCCGAGAAAAGCTGCACCACGAAGCGTGTGGCCGTGTCGCGGTCCACGCCGGCTGCAGCAGCAAGAGCTTCGGCTATTTCGGGTAGTGTGGCGGTGCTATTCATTGAGCGATAAGTGCTTGCGCAGCATGCTGCCGGGGTTGAACTTCAGGGTTATGCCCGGAGGCATGAGCATATTACGGCCGGCAGAGTCGGTCTCCACGTGTTCCTTTACTTTTTCCGGAGTGAAAGTTCCGAAGCCGGGAACGGCTACCGAATCAAGCCTGCCGGCACGTTCGCGCACAAGCGCAGCCAGGGCTTCGGCCATTGTGCGTCCCTGCTCGGGGGTGCAGCCTGCTGCCGTTGTGGCCTGTTGTATCAGTTGCTCCATCAGTTGTCGAGTATGAGCATGGCATCACCGTAGGCGCCGAAGCGGTAGTGCTCCTTCACGGCCTCGGAGTAGGCGTGCATCACTTCGTCGTAGCCACCGAATGCAGCCACCATCATGAGCATGGTGGAGTAGGGCATGTGGAAGTTGCTCACCATCGAGGTGGCCACGGTGAAATCGTAGGGCGGGAAAATGAATTTATTCGTCCAGCCGTCGTAGGGCTGCAGATGTCCGCCCATGCTCACGGCCGTACTCATGCCGCGAAGCACGCTCGTGCCCACGGCACACACCTGTTTCTCGGCGTCCTTTGCTGCGTTCACCGTGGCTACCAGCTCGGGCGATACGATGAGCTGCTCGGAGTCCATGCGGTGCTTGGTGAGGTCTTCCACGTCTATTTCACGGAAGTTGCCCAGACCGCTGTGCTCCGTGAGGAACGCTTGCTTCACGCCCTTGATTTCAAGGCGCTTGAGCAGCTCGCGCGAGAAGTGGGTGCCTGCGGCGGGAGCCACCACGGCGCCCTCGTTGCGGGCGAAGATGCACTGATATCGCTCGGCGTCTTCTTCGTTGGGCTCGCGCTTGATGTATTCAGGCAGCGGCGTGTGGCCCAGGGCGTAGAGGTCGCGCTTGAAAGCGTCGCGTGGACCATCGTAGAGGAAGCGCAGCGTGCGACCGCGCGAGGTGGTGTTGTCGATCACTTCGGCCACCATCGACTCGTCTTCGCCGAAGTAGAGCTTGTTGCCTATGCGTATTTTGCGGGCAGGCTCCACCAGCACGTCCCATAGCTTGATATCGGCGTTGAGCTCGCGCAGCAGAAACACTTCGATGCGTGCCCCGGTTTTCTCCTTGTTGCCGTAGAGCAGAGCCGGAAACACCTTAGTGTCGTTGAACACCATCACGTCTCCGTCGTCGAAGTAGTTGAGGATGTCTTTGAAGAGGCGGTGCTCGATTTCGCCGCTGCGACGGTGGAGCACCATCATGCGGGATTCGTCACGGTGTTCGGCAGGGTATTGAGCTATCAGTTCGTCGGGCAGACGAAATTTAAATTGTGAAAGCTTCATCTTATATAAGAAATAGTGTCTATTGGATTTTTATGAAACAGTGGCTTGATCTTTGCGCGGGCCCTCATACCAGTCGGGGTACTCCACCGGCACAGCGGCGATAATATCGGCTGCTTGCTGCACGCTCATGCAGTCGTTGATGCTTATGTTGCCCACGCGCGTGCGCCGCAGGGCCGTGAGATGGCCGCCGCTTCCGAGGGCTTGCCCAATGTCGCGTGCCAGGGCGCGGATGTAGGTGCCCTTGCTGCACACCACGCGCAGGGTGATGCTCTCCGGGGCAAATTCCAGCAGCTCCAGCTCGTCGATCATAAGCGAGCGGGGCTTAAGCTCCACTTCCCGGCCGGCTCGCGCGCTTTTATAGGCACGCTTGCCGTCGACCTTGCAGGCCGAGAAGGCAGGGGGCACCTGCTCGATGCGGCCCGTGAAGCTGCGTAGCACCTCTTCCGTGAGGGCACGGGTGATGTGGGCAGTGGGGTAGGTGGCGTCGATTTCCGTCTCAAGGTCGAAGCTCGGCGTGGTGGCTCCCAGCGCTATCGTGGCCACGTATTCCTTCACGCCGGCCTGTAGTTCCTCGATGCGCTTTGTGGCTCGTCCGGTGCACACGATCATCACGCCGGTGGCGAGAGGATCAAGAGTGCCGGCATGCCCCACCTTGAGCTTGCGCACGCCCAGACGGCGCGTGAGGGCGCCGCGTATGCGCTTCACGGCGTCAAACGAGGTCCAGCCCAGCGGCTTGTCCACGCATATTATTTCTCCGGAAATAAAGTCCATTAAAAAGCAGTGACGATGCAGATTATGCCCATTACGAGGCAATATGCGGCAAACCACACGAGCTTGCCTTTTTTTACTATGTTGAGCATCCAGCGGCATGCGATGCAGCCCACCACAAACGAAGCCAGGAATCCCACGAGCATAGGCAGCCATCCTATCTCGCCGCCGGTGGCCGCTGCCACATCGCCTCCGACCATCTTCTTGAGGTCCAGCAGGGCCTCGCCCAGGATGGGGATAATCACCATCAGGAAGGAGAAGCGGGCCACTTCCTCGCGGCGGTCGCCCAGAAGGATGCCTGTGGCTATGGTGGTGCCGGAGCGCGACAGGCCGGGCAACACGGCCACCGCCTGCGAGCAACCTATGATGAAAGCGTCAAGCATGGTGATGTCGCGGCCTCGCGGAGCCTTGCCGTTCTCTTCGGGACGCGTGCGGGTGAAGTAGGCAAACGACAGCAGCACGGCCGTGATGCACAGACACACGCCCACGATGCCCAGGCCGCCGCCGAAGAAGCCTTCAATCACGTCTTTGAAGCACAGGCCCACGATAGCCACCGGGATGCAGCTCACGAGTATCTTGAGCACATAGCGGAAGTTGTCGTCGCGCCTGAAGGTGAAAAACGAGATGCACAGGGGCTTGAATTCGCTCCAGAGCACCACGATGGTGCTGAGCACGGTGGCCACATGCAGCATCACGTCGAATTCGAGGCTCTCGGCGCCGCTCAATTCAAGGCCCAGCAGGTCGCGGCATATTTCGAGGTGGCCGCTGGAGCTGATGGGCAGGTACTCTGCGAGTCCCTGCACGATTCCCATAATCAGGGCACTAAGCCAATCCATAGCTGCGAGATTATTTCTTTACGGGTTTGATAATGATGGCTATAGCCATAGCCACGAAGCCGATGAACGCCAGTGCCGGGCCCACAACTATGCGGCGCGTGCTGAAGATATCGGGGTTGAATTCGGTCTCGGTGGATGGTGCGCCCAGCATCAGGATGAATCCCAGCACAATGAGCGCCCCTGCAGCAGCCATCGCTATGAAGTTGCGGCGTCCCAGAGGCTTCTGGGAGTCGCTTTCGGGCATAATTCCGTTGTTTTTCTTTGTTGATTCCATTTTTACGAACCGTTTAGTTCATGTAATAATCGTCGATATCGGAGCGCAGGTAGCGCGTGGTGGCGAATGCCGATGCCAGCAGGCATATCAGCATGCCCAGTATTATCAGTGCCACATAAATCATGGCGCTCACGCGCCAGTCGAGAACAGTGGCCAGAGCCGGGTCGCTGTTCATCACCCATGCCTGCACGGCGGCAAGCACGCCGCAGGCCACGCACGCGGCCACGAGCCCGTTCATGGCGCCGGCTTTGATGAAGGGCCGGCGAATGAATCCTGCGGTGGCACCCACAAGGCGCATGGTGTGGATAATGAAGCGACGCGAATACACCGAGAGGCTCACGGTGTTGTTTATCAGCACAAACGATATCACCAGCAGTGCTGCGGCCACGGCCAGCATTATCCACATAAGGCGTGTGAGGTTGTGGTTCACGCTGTCTATCACGCCGGTGTCGGTGAGCACGTCTTCAACTCCTTGCAGTGTCGATATACGTTCCACGATTCCGCTGATGCTGTCGCTGCAGGCGTAGGCGGGGCGCAGGCGCACGTCGAATTCCGCCCCGTAGGGATTTTCGTCCACGAGCAGCATGATGTCCTCGCCTATGATTTCGGCTTCCTGCGCCAGTATGTCATCGGCGCCGGCATATACGAATGTTTCGGCAAAGGGGGCGGCGGCAAGATAGCGCTTCACGTTGTTGAGCTGGGATGTGGATGCACCATGCTCCATCTTCACCGTGAAGCCCAGATCGCGGCGCAGGTCGTCGGTGGCCGCACGGGCGGCTCCGGTCATAAGTGCCACGAGGCCAATGAGTATGAGCACCAAAGCAACGCTCACCACCGATGTGGCGCGCGAACCAAAGACGCTTATGTGATGGGAGCGTTTCTGTGTCATGAGAGCTAAGTGCTGCAATCGACTACAAAATTAATACTTTTAGAGGCGTTTGTCAAGTATTCGCGCGATATTTTTAAGGGTGGGATCCCAACTATATAGCTTTTGCTGCTGTTATTAATTTAAATATTGTATTTATGAGCAGCATGTTTGATTTATTGATGGAGCTGCCCCTTTTCCGGGGTGTGAGTGCCGAGACCATGCGTAATACCGTAGGGCAGGCAAAGTTTCATTTTCTTAAATATCCTAAGGGAGAAACAATTATCACTGAAGGGCAACCCTGCACCCACATCACCTTTGTGGTGAGCGGCGCCGTGAGACTCACCACGGCCAACCGTAATGGGCGCATTTCAGTGTCGCAGACGCTTAGGGCGCCCGATGTGGTAGCGCCGGAGTTTCTTTTCGGCCGTGCCACTAATTATCCTTGCACCGTTTTTGCTCTTGAAGACACCGGCATCATGCAGGTGAGCAAGAGCGACTACGTAAAGATCTTGAATTCCGACCCCGTGTTTATGTTCAACTACCTCAATATCATTTCCATGAACGCCCAGAAAAGCGTTACGGGCCTGATGTCGTTGTCGTCGGGCTCGCTTGAAGAGCGGATAGCATTCTGGGTGCTGATGCTCACTCAGCAGTCGGGCGAGAATATTGCCATTGAAGCTCCGCTGCGCAATCTGTGTGCCATCTGGGGTGTGCAGCGCTCGGCTCTCGTGGAAGCGCTGGGCAGAATGCAGGGAAGGTGCGTGGAGTCGTTCGGGCCATCCGGCATAGTGTTTTCTTCTCGTCGCGAGCTCCTCGATATGCTCTCCGCCCACCCGGAAATTTCATCCGTAAGCGAGGATTTTCCGGCGTAACCTCGGTTATATCCAATATTAATACTTATATTTCATAACAATTGGCGCGTAATTAAATAGCTGAAATACAATCTTATAATAATTATACGCCCTTAATTTTATTTATATTGCAGTTATATGGCTATGGCAATGTGGCTGAGTGCTGTTAATTTTGCAGTGTAAATAATTGTTAGGTCTTAGATTCCGGTTCTGATCAGGTTATTCAGATATCGTAAAAAGGATTAAATGGTTTTAGGTATTTAGTGTTAGAGACACCGCAAGAGATGAGCCGCCCGCGAGGAGTGGCTCTTTTCGTTATTAAGCCCCCGCGTTCCTCGGCCTTAAAAAATATTGGGGTACGAGGGGCTTTGTCAATGGTTGCCTATGCTGAAAGGATATAGCATGCGATAAGCGCGGTCGCCACGCCGCAGCCACCGATGATGAGCCACGCGCGCAGCGCCGGATGCTCCCGGCGGTGTGCCCACAGCTCCGCTGCGCAGGGCACGAGCAGGCACAGCAGGGGGATGCCGTAGCGCGACACCGTGCCCCCATATATATAAGCAGCGCCGGCATAGAATAGCAGCCCCACGAGGCATAGCCTGAGGGCTAGCGTGATCTGCTTCCTGCGAAGCGTGGTGAATAGGTAGAACGCTACAAGCAGGCCCGTGAAGTAGCGGCAGAAGCCGAAGTAGGCTATCGCCACGAAAGGCCCGAAGGCCAGATTGCCGGCCCAATTCCAGGGCAGGGGAATCAGAAACTGGACGCCCATGGCAATCGGCAGCAGTAGCAGGCGTTTCCACAAGGGGGCCGAGAAGTAAAACGAGAATATTTCGTAATAGGCTGCGTGCTGCGGCTCGAAGTCGGAGTCGTCGAGTCCGGTGATGAGCTCGGCACTGAAGTGCTCCTGCACNGTAGCTGCCGCTCGCTCGATATGGGCATAGGCCAGAAGTATCACGCAGGCGGCTACCACAATGGCCGCGAGGCCAATGTTGCGTGTGCTNCGTGAACACATCGCCGGAACAATCACAATCAGCACCGTGAGGTAGTTGGGGCGCACATAGAATGTGATGAATATGGCCGCAGCCACTGCTNCAAGCGGCAGCAGCACGTTGCTTTTCNGNCGCATACGCAGAGCTGCCCATGCCGTCAACGCCGTGGCCAGCGACACCGGGGCGTCCTTGAGCANGCCTGCNCCGGAGGCTATAAGGTCGACCATGAGCGCCATAAGCACGATGGCCCATAGCGCGGTTTTGCTACAATCTGCCNGGCCGGCAGCGCAGTGCGNGGCTATCGCNGCGGTAAGAGCAATCGTGGCGAGCACGCAGAAGCAGTTGAAGAGCAGCGGAATGGCGATATCCACANCCGTGCCTCCCATGATCAATCCGATGAATCGCCCGTAGCCCTCGGCAGGCCAATCCGATTGCACGGCGTGGTCCACTCCCAGGTTGTAGAGGGCATTGTTCCATGCGCTCCAGTGGTCGAGATTCATGAGAATGGGGCGAGCGGCATCTCCGCAGCCCCAGATGTGTACGTAGTAATGGCAATTCACAATCACGCCCANGGTCATCACCACCGATGCACCCCACAGAATCCAGGCGGCCGTGCGTGTGCACCAGCTGCACAGAAGNCTCGGGAGCGCCACTGCNGCAAAAATCAGAGCCCAGCCCATTGATGTGGTGAGTAAAGACGCTCCGGGCAGNAGCAGATTGGTCATGCCCACGATGCAGAATCCCACGGGGATGCCATAAAGGAGCGGTGACGCATGGCACGCGTCGCGNAGCGAATTGAATATGCGCTCTAATTCCGTCGACATTTCGCTGCAAAAGTAGTTAAAAAAAGCCTTGCACACAAATTTAACACGCCTTAACGGCTGAAATGTGGTACAATCGTTAATTTTAGCTAATTTTGTGTCAAAATTCATATTATGACACCGCAGGCTCCTTTGCGCATAGATCTCAAGCAGGTGCTTCACGACCGCCTCGGTCGCTGGAGCCGGCTTGTGCCCGGTTTTCTGCGGCGCAGGCTTGAGCGCCTCGTGTGTCAGGACNGGCTTAACGAGNTGCTCCGGCACAATTTTCCNCGACGGGGCTCCGACTTCTGCCGCGGTGTGCTGCGCGACCTCGACGTGGAGGTGACGCTGCAGGGCGAGGAATGCCTGCCTCCGCCGTCGCATCGCCGTGTGCTCCTNGTGTGCAACCATCCGCTGGGAGGCCTCGACGGCATCGGCCTTATCGCCCGNTTGTCGGAATATTTCGGATGCGAGTTGCAGGTGGTGGTAAANGACTTGCTGATGGCCATCGAGCCGCTCAGCGAGTGCTTTGTGCCCGTCAACAAGCACGGCGCGCAGGGGCGCCACACCGCCCGCAGCATCGACGCCGCCATGGNTTCCGATGCTCCGGTGCTGATGTTTCCTGCCGGCCTTGTGTCGAGAAAGGGCGCCGACGGCACCATTGCCGACCTGAAATGGAATAAAATGTTTCTGCGCAAGGCGCGCAGCTATGGTCGNGACATAGTGCCGCTTTATTTCGACGGCCGAAACAGCGACCGCTTCTACGATGCTGCGCGACGCAGAGTGCGCGCCGGCCTCANATTCAACTTCGAGATGGTGCTCCTGCCCGGCGAAGTNTTTGCCAGNCGTGGCAAAAAATTCACCGTGACTTGCGGNCGCCCTATCCCTCACGCTTCGCTTGCATCNGCCGGAGATGAAGAGGCCGAGNGCATCAGGACCATCGTATATAATCTTCCAACAACTGCCCATGCCCATCACACCCATGGATAAGATAATTGCCCCGGTAGACCCGCAGCTGATCGAGAGCGAACTCACGCCCGAGCGTTTTCTCCGCCACACCAACCGCGGCGGCAACCTGCTGTATGTGGTAGACGCACACAATGCTCCCAACACCATGCGCGAGATCGGCNGGCTGCGNGAGATAGCATTCCGCACGGCAGGCGGAGGCACCGGCCATAGCTGCGACATCGACAGCTACGACACCATGGACCCGCCCTGCCGCCAGCTGATAGTGTGGGACCCCGAGAGCCGGCAGATACTCGGCGGCTACAGATATATATATGGCAGCGACATACGCTTCGAGGCCGACGGCCGGCCGCGTATCGCCACCAGCCACATGTTTAATTTNTCCGAAAAATTCCTGCGCGAGTTTCTGCCCTATACCATCGAACTGGGCCGCAGNTTCGTNCGACTTGAATATCANAGCACGCGTGCAGGCGTGAAGGCNATCTACGTGCTCGACAACCTNTGGGACGGCNTGGGCTCGCTCACGGTGATCCATCCNGAGCTGCGATATCTTTTCGGAAAGATGACTATGTATCCCAGCTACACGGCCGCCTGCCGCGACATGATTCTCTACTTCCTGCACAAGCACTTCCCGGACCCCGACCATCTGGTGACACCCATCCGGCCCCTGCCCGTGAACTACGACAAGGGCGCCATGGAGCGTATCTTCACGGGCAATAGCTTCAAGGCCGACTACAAAATACTCAATGCCGAGGTGCGCAGCCGGGGCGACAATATCCCGCCGCTGGTGAATGCCTATATGAGCCTCTCGCCCACGATGAGGATGCTGGGCACAGCCGTGAACGACGAATTCGGCAACGTGGAGGAAAGCGGTATCCTTATCGCTATCGACGAGATACTCGAAGAAAAGAAAGAGCGACATATATCCACCCATGAAGACCANAAGTGCCTATGATACCCAAGGTGATTCACTATTGCTGGCTGAGCGACGGGCCCATGCCCGAGCGGCTGCGTGGATATATCGACACCTGGCGCCGCGTGTTGCCGGATTATGAATTGAGGCTCTGGGACTACAAGCGGTTTCCGCGCGGCACGTCGAGGTGGGTCGACGAGGCTTTCGACAATAAAAAATATGCCTTCGCGGCCGACTACATAAGGGCGTATGCTCTNTATCACGAGGGCGGAATCTACCTCGACAGCGACGTGGAGGTGCTCAAGTCGTTCAACGANNTGCTGCATCTGCCCTACTTCATGTGCCGCGAGACCGGCTCGCGCTGCCCCGAGGCTGCCGTAGTGGGCTTCGAGGCCGGTTCCCNGCTGTATCGCTCGGTGCTGGAGAGATACGACAGCATCTCTTTCGTGAGGCCCGACGGCACACTCGANCTCACNCCCATGCCCGACGTGCTCAACATCGTGTTCAGGCAGCTGGGTATGGAGTTTGAGGACGTGCAGTCTCCGGCGGAGGTGCGACGCGACGCACACAAATTCTTCATGCTCCCCAGCGACTTTTTCAGCCCNATCAGCATCGAGAATCTCGAACTGCTCGCAACGCCGCGCACCTACTGCATACACCACTTTGCNGGCAGCTGGAAGTCGCCCTACCACAGGTTCAAGAAGCGCCTGCAGCTGATTCTGGGGCCCCGCATGGCCCAGCGCATAATCAATGCTAAAAGAAAAATCAAGAACTTCCCGAAAAATGGAAAATAAAAAGATACTGGTGATNGCTCCNCATGCCGACGATGAAGTGCTCGGCGTGGGTGGTTATCTGTTGCACGAGAAAGCGCGCGGCGCCGAGATNATGCTGGTGATTGGCACTATAGGAGGCACCGATATCCGTCAGNACTACGATGTGCGCATGGCCGAATTCAATGCCGTGTGTGAGCGGCTTGGAGCCCGTGGNGAGGTTCTTTTCAAGAATATGGACACCCTTATGGACACCCTGCCTGCTTTCGAGATCACATCGCGCCTCGACAGGATTGTCGACAGCTTCCGTCCCGACGAGATATTCATCAACTACCGCAGCCTGCATCAGGATCATATAAAGCTTTATGAATGTGCGCTGGCATCGATGCGCCTGCGCGAGGGCTATTCGCCTCGGCTCGTGGCCCTCTACGAGTATCCCTTCGCCACCACGCAGGTNGGACCCATAGGCGGAGGCTACATGTATCACGACATTACCGACTGCATNGAGGAGAAAGTGGCGCTCTTTGAACTATATGCCACGCAGATACGCTCCACTCCGTCGCCCCTCAACCGCGAGGGCGTGCTTGCTCTCGCGCGCATCAGGGGAGTGGAATGCGGCAGGGAATATGCCGAAAAATTTTATGTGCAAAAAATGATGTTATGAAATACGTAGTGTTTGAGGCCGGCAGCCGGGCCGGCTTTTCGGCTGAGTTCTTTTATCTGGCGTGGAAGAAAAATCACCCCGGCCGGGATGTGCAGCTTGTGATGGCCGACAGCGACACCACCTTCGCCCTTGTTCCGGCCGAAGACGGCGTCGAGCGCGAGAACGATAAGGTGGCCGCAGCCCGATTGGGCGGCGAGGGCTACCGCGCGTTTCCGGGCGACGAACTCACCCGACAGCGCAACGATGCCGTGCGCGGAGCCATCTCGGCCGACCGCATGGCCGCCGTCGAGACCTGGTATTACGAAAAAGCGCGGGTGAACCGCACCCTTGAACGCCTCGCAGGTGATGATGCAGGCATCCGCGTGCCACGCACGTTCATGATGGAGAGTGTGTGCGTGAAGCCCAATTCGGGCTCTGCGGGCTCCCGGGGCGTGGAGTTCAAGGAGAATGTGTGCGTGTCGGAACTCATTGATATCAAGCGTGAATACGTGGTAGACGTGCTTGAGCAGGGTGGCGACTATCGCATCTATGCTCGCGAAACCAAGCTGCGCTGCGGCTACGACAAGCTCGTGCGCCTGCTTCCGCAAGGCCATCCGCTGGTGGCGGCCGTGCGCAAGTTTATCAACACGGTGAACGCTCGATGGGATGCCACGCTGTTTCACGACGTGTTTCACCTGCAGATAGCCGAGAATGCCGCCGGCGAATACTACTTCATAGAAGCGTCGAAGCGAATATCCGGCAGTGCTATCGTGAACATCTTCAAGGGATTCAATCCCTTCGATGTGCTGGAGGGTACCGCTCCGGCCGTGTACCCCAACCCCTTTGACGACGACCGCTGGTATCGCTTCGAGGACTTCGTGGCCCGGCTCTCGCTCGTCACTTCCCGGTAGACGCCTTTTCCAGCAGGGAGCGGTATGCTTCGTTCATCCTGCTCTCAGTGAATAATTGTCCGTAGCGCTCCCTTGCATTACGGGCCATCCGGATGTATTCCCTGCTTGATGGTGCCGGAAGATCTTTAATCATGCTTCTGAGTTCGTCAAGGTCGCGGCACGAGATGCCTGTGGTGCCCGGCACATTGATTTCGAGTACGGAGGGTAAGGTGTTGGTTATCATCGGGCGCCCGTACATGCATGCTTCGATAAGGCTTAGCGGCAGCCCCTCTTTCTGCGAGAACAGCAGCACGTAGTCGTAGTCGCAAATATGCTTCGCAGGGTCTATTTGCCCAAGGAAGTGCATATTTTTCTTTGCGGCGAGCAATTGCGTGAGTTCGTGTTCCTGAGGGCCTGTGCCGGCAAAATACAATTCGGTGCCTTCGGGCAGATATCCGTCCAGAGCTTCAGCAATTTCCAATTGGCGCTTGAGCGCGTATATTCTGCCCATGAGAAGAATTCTGATTCCGGGTCCGCGCCGCGGCTCTTTTACGCCTCTGTCGGGCAATCCGTTTGGTATCATGGTGATTCGCTGGGCAGGGAGCTTGAAATAGTCTTTAAGATTGGCCTCCACTGCCTTGGATATTGCCACCACATGCTCCGGAAACAGCGTGAACCGCCGGAGATTGTCGAAAACGCTGTGGGCCACGTGCACCACCTTCAGATTCCTTAGCCCCATAGTTTTGTAAATCATTAGCCTGGTGGTGGATTTACGGTCGTGCGACAGAAACACGGCATCCGGCCACCTGCGCAATATGTCTTTGACTTGCTTGCGCGACAGCTGCATGAAATCGGCGGCTTTTTCATAGGCCCCCGTAATGTGGCCGGCGGAAGTGCGGGTGAGCACGATAGGGGTGGTGTGGGGCGAAAAGCTGCCGGCGAGGCGTAGCGCCATATCTTGCGCGCCGCCGGTATTGGCGAAGTTGTTGTAGACGCTTATGACCTTCATTTTGCTGCAAAAGTGTTTCTCGCACAATATAGGGCATGCAGATACCATGCGTAGAACTCGATATATTCGTTGTGGTTCTTGCCGTAGACGAAAATCTCGGGCGCGAGTTTTCCGCTGCGTGGCGAGAAAACGCGGTCGTGCATATAGTTGACGAGTTTCTCCACCCGCTCTTCATCCGGAAGATACATCGAATAGAAAGAGATGGCTTCCGAGAGATCCCTGCCGTCGAGGCGCTGAAACAGCCAGGTGTTGCCCGGGTTGAAACGCTTGTCGTAGCGCTGCGGAATCAGATACGCGCCGGTTTCGGTGAACTGCGAGCGGTAAAATTCCGCACCTTTGGTTATGCACTCCGCGAGTCCGTCTACCGCATCGTCCCGCACGTCGATAAGGGCTTTGAGAATATAGCTCTGGTGGAAACCGTCGATTGCCTTGCGGTGGGGCGGGGCGCAGTAGTACCAGCTCCCGTCGGGGTTCTGATTATTGATTATAAACCGGATACCTCTCCGGCCCAGTTCCACATATTCGTCAAGATTCAAAGCGGTGCCTGTGCGGATAAGGAAAGAACTTATAATGGCGCTGGCGTTGTAGATCACGTCCTTGAGATGGTGGCCGTAGAAGAAATACACGCCTTCTGTGCCATAGTCTTCATAGCCGAGTTCCTGCGTGAGGTAGCGGCAGATTGATACGAGCACCTCGCGGCGGGTGGCATCGTCGGCCGGGGCATGATCAAGCAGATAGTTGCCGAAAAATACCGTGTTGAGCGGCGTGGGATCATCGGCGGAATCCTCATAGAGGCTTATGGAGATGCGTATGCCCTGGCGCAGGGCGAAGTTGCCGGTGAGGGGTGAGCGCAGCTGTTCCAGGACGCGACGGGTGAGCCGTGTGCCGGTAGCGGCATCGCCTCCCGCACCGCAGGCGGCGAGCGATGCCACTGCTTCGTGGGGCGTGTAGGGGCTCTGTGCTATATCTTTCTTGCTGCGCAGGTTGAATGGCAGTAGCCGGAATACCGTGCGAATCAGCATATTGAGCTTGCGATGACGCGTAAAAAGCCGTGGCGGCACGTAGTTGCACTCTATATGGTGATAGTCGTGAGCCTCAAGCCATCGTTCGGCGGCCTCGATCATGCGGTTGATTTTGTCGATGGTGGCCGGGTTCATTTGCGGTTGCGTTTATGGTGGTGGATTAATTGCCACGAGTTCACCGTATTGTGCCATGCCACGTAGGCGGCGGGAGCTACCGATGCTACGGGATTGAGATAGGCAAGGGCGAGCCAGATGGCCAGCACGGTGTTCTTCTGTCCGAGACTCTGACCGCCGCTCACTTTATCGCCGAAGTGCGCGCCCACGCGCCGCCCGATGAAGAACTGCGAGAGGCACACCACGCCGGAGCCTAATGCGAGCACGATGATTTCGGGCAGGTGGTCGTGGTCGTAGTTGCGGATGATGAAGCTCACGGAGCTCCCCACCACAATGAAAAGCGAAACCGCCCACATGTAGAACGAAAGCGACTGGTTCTTGGCCAGGAAATCGTGGAAGCTGCGCCATGCGTAACGCAGAATGAATGCTGTGATGATGGGAAGGAGAAGCAGGGGAAGCACCGCGGAGCAGATGCGGTAGAAAGAATCGGCGAAAGTCATGTCGGTGTCGCCTATGGCTGCCAGAACCACAGGGCCGGTGATGGCCACGAACACGTTGCACAGCAGCGAATAGGTGGCCACGTGGCTTATGCTGCCACCGAGCATGGCCGTGATCACGGGGGCGGCTGTGGCTGTGGGCACAAACACACAGATAAACAGCCCGGTGGCCACATTGTGATTCAACGGCAGAAGCGCAAGCAGCACGATGGCGGCAAAGGTCATCTGAGCGAGCATCAGCCATGCCTGGAAGCGGTGGGGCCTGAACTCGCGCGGCTCCAGGCGGCAGTAGGTGATGGTGAGCATCGCGAAGATAAGGAAGGGAGAGAGAAATGTGAGGTGCCCCATCCATTTGTAGAACACCACTCCGCCCAGCATCGCTATGGGCAGCATCCAGTCTTTGAGTTTCTGACGCATTACTTCTTTTTTTCTTGTAAAGACTTGTGGAGGGCAATCACCTTTTCTGCCACGCGCTCAGGCAGGAATTTTGCGGCAATCACCCGGTTTTTCTTGCCCATCTCCGGAATCGCGTCGGGATGGGCTATAAAGAACTTTATGGCCTCGAATATCGATTCGGAATCTTTGGGAGTGACGAAGATGCCGTTCACGCCATCGTCAATCACCTCGGCCATGCCGCCCACAGGTGTCACTATGGCAGCCAGGCCCGCGGCCATAGCTTCAAGCAGCGACATGGGCTGCCCCTCGGCGTAGGACGGCAGCACAAACACATCGTTGCTCTCTATGAGGCGTGCTTTGGGCTCTCCGCTCATCCAGCCGTGGGTGCTTACGATGTTTTCAATCCCGTGGCGGGCGATGAAGTCGAGCGCATCGCGATAGCCTGAGCCGTCGCCACCCACGTCAAGGTGCACGCGGCCATGAAGCTCGTCTTTGTGCCGGGCTATGGCCGCGAGCAGTTCATCCAGTCCCTTGGTGTGGTCGATGGTACTTAGAAAAAGAAGTCGGAGCACACCCGAACTGTTTTCTTTGCGTGTGGCCTCGGTGAATTCCACGGGATTCTCTATCACCACCACATTGGTGAGCCCGAATTCACGGCGCAGGTAGTCGGCCCAGCCCTGCGTGAGGGCCACCACGGCATCGCGTTTGCGCAGGCTGCGGGCCACTTTGTCGGGCCCTATTGCGGCGAAGTGCTTCTGAAGCGCGCCGTTGTGGATGTGGTGCACCGTTCGCATCCCCAGAAACCGCGCCCAGTCGAGAAGAAGGCTTTTTCTGGGCCACGAGCCGCGCACAGAACCATGGGCATGCAACGTGTCGTAGCCTTTCAGGCGATAGAAAGGCAGTTTTATCAACGCCATTGCGAAGGCGACGACTGAGAACGCCTTGTTGCGGAAATGAGTGGTGGGAAGATATGAAATCTCACCCAACGCTTTCTTATAAAGACCCATCACGGATGCTATACCGCCGCGCGAGCGCAGGTCGGGGCCGGCGAAAAGCACCCTCGGAAGTGTATTTTTTGAATAGCGTTTCATAGTTCGAGAAGTTTGTTGATGTCGCGTGCTGTCGAGGTGTCGCGGTTGTCCACCCGTGGCATCGATGAGGCGCGTATTATAGCCTGCGCCAGCTCATGGGGGTCGCGTTCCACGATCTGCGCGTTGGATTGCCCGGCCACCTGTTCCGAGCCGGAGAAGGGCGTGCACACCACAGGCATCCCGAAGCCTCGTGCCTCGGCCAGAGTGATGCAGAATCCCTCGTGGAGAGATGGCTGCACATACACGTCGCAAGCGGCCATGTAGGGATAAGGATTGGATTGGAGGCCCACGAAATCCATTGAATCTGAAATTCCTCGCCTTTCTGCTTCCCTGCGGCATGGCTCAAGGAGTTCGTCGCCGCCCACCCAGTACCATTTGAAATCGAAGCCTTTCCGGATGAGCTCTGCAGCAACGTCCAGAGCGAGCCGGGGGCCCTTGGCCTTGTGCATCCTGGCCACCGTGCACACAATAGTCTTGCCGGCCGGGCGCTCTACGGTATATTCGTGCGCGAGGGCTCGCACGCGGTCTATGTCCACAATATTATTGAAAACCTCGGTGCGCGCCGCGAGTTCCGGAAATAGGCGGCAAAACGATTGTCTCGCGCTCTCGCTCACAACGAAGATGCGGTCGTATAGGGGATAGGCGATCCTGGCCGTGCGCGGATTGATGAAGCTGTGGGCTATGTCGAAATGAATCCATGCCACGTATTTATCGGCGCTTATGTGGGTGGGTACGTACCAGTCGAGCAATTGGCTCGGCCCTTGATAAGACACTGCTATGTCGAATCGGCGGTCGATGTCGCGCTCATCACCCAGTATGTGGCGATAATAGGGGATGAGCGTGCCGCGCAGCTTGGCGGCGAGGTAGCTCAGGGGGCCGCTGAGGTCGGTGGCGTGTCGCAGCGGAAAACCCAGTCGCGCCTTGTTGCGCTCGATGCTTTTGAGCGTGTGCACCGTCACGTCATCGGGGATGCTGTCCAGCAGTTCGCCCTTGTGTTGCATCAGGGCTATGTGTATGTCGAAGGCGTCTCGCGGAAGGGCGTCGATGAGCGAGAGCAGGGATTTTTCCACTCCGCCCGTGTGCATATAGTTGATGCAGAATATTATACTTCGCTTTTTCATCGACGTAGCTTATTCAGTATCATTTGCTTTACGCTCCGGGGAAAGATTCCCAGCCATGCAAGCGTGCCCAGCACCGCGAGCGTGGTGGCACCCACGGCAATGAGCCGGAGCCACATCCCCTGCACGCAGCCTGCCACTTCCCACACGGCCACGAATGTAGCCGCCACGAGAGCCGCCGGCTTCAGTACGCCTTTCAGCCAGAAGCTCCAAACCGAGAATTCCGGCATCTGATGCTTGAGGATCAGAGTGTTGACGAGAAGTATGCCGGTCACGGCGCAGGCATGGACGCCGTACACCGCGGGGGGCATCTGCGTGAGGCGCAGCAGCAACCACATCAGCGGTAATTCCAGCAAATACAGGGTGCCGGAGATAAAACTGATGCGGAACACGCGCCCGGTGGCGTGGATGCCGATGGCCACAATCGTGTTGAGCAACTCGCCGCAGGCGGCTATCAGGCTGATGCGGCAGAAAGCCACGGTATAGGCCGGCACATCCACGAGCCACAAGCCCAGCAGCGTGTCCATCTCTATTATAGCGGGCACAATGAGCAGTCCCATGAGCAGCAGCGAATAGCAGGCGGCATTGTTGAGCAGCGACAGCACCCGGTCGCATGCCCGTGCGGCATATTCTTTTACGATCTGAGGGCGGAAAGCCGATACCACCGTGCCGGCAAAGCTGCCTATGGTGCCGGATACGGTGAGGGTGAGACCGCCGGCGGCNTTCAGCACCGTGCCGCCGAAGTGGTTCAGTACCACGAGCGTGCCCTGCGACCGGGCNGTGAAGCACAGATTGCCGTAGGAGTCCCAGCCGCAGAAAGCGAGCATGGCGCGCATCGTGGCNCGGTCGGAGGCCTTCAGGGAGCGGCATGCCGGGAAGTGGCGNCGGGNATAGAGGGCATACATTCCGCACACNCAGATAGATGCCAGGGCCATGAGCGAGGCATANCCCACGAGGCTNCGGGCCGTGGCGAANAGGGCGATGCCGAGAGCCGCAAGGAATTTGAGCACCACATTGGCCACGGCT
The DNA here is from genome assembly GCA_014801485.1 of Bacteroides sp. Classification (GTDB taxonomy): domain Bacteria; phylum Bacteroidota; class Bacteroidia; order Bacteroidales; family Muribaculaceae; genus CAG-873. The sequence continues at coordinate 8,231 of JAAVEC010000017.1, read as the reverse complement.
ATCCCGGCATAGGCGTCCATGCGCTCGTGCGACATTATGGAGGCCATATAAGGCACCTGCACTATCGTGGCCATAGCTGCGAGGATGGATAGCTGATAGGTGGCGTTGGCAGCGGCCATGCGCTCAGGAGCGATCACCAGATGATGATTCACATACCATAGGCCGGCCGTCTCGGCAAGAANCAGCACGATGGCTGCAAGTGCCAGATGCACGCGCATGGAGGCGCCGAAGGTGCGTCGCAGGCGTTCGGGGTCGCCTGTGCCCAGTTCGTAGCTGATAAAGCGCGAGGTGGCAGCGCTCATGGTGCCGTTGATGAAACTGAGGATGGTGACAATGCCACCCACGATGGTGTANACGCCGTAGTTGTCCACGCCCAGCCGCTCAAGCACGATGCGCGAGGTGTAGAGCGAAATCCACACCGTCACGAGCATGCGCCCGTATAGAAAGAGCGTGTTGCGTGCTATGCGGCGGTCATTTTCCTGCATCGGCTGGGGCGGATGGTTGAGTCTTGTTGGATAGAAGTACCACGGCAAAAGCCAGACCGGAGAGTTCGAGGCCCATAGGGAAGATCAGGCCTTCGAAGCCACCGAGGCCGAACCACAGGAAGGCGCATATCACCGAAATGAAATAGCCGCGGTAGCGACATCTGAACACTATCCGCACCAGATAGGCGAAGAAAAGGATGTGCGCGGCAAGGCCAATGTAGCCAATGGTGATAAGCGCCTGCAGGGCCGTNATTTCAATACCGGTGGCCACTTCAATGGCTTCCGATTGGTCCAGATAATAATCGTTTTCTACGATGAATTTGGGATTGTCGGTGTTTTCGGAAAGGAATCCGAGGCCTTTCCATTGATAACCNAGCTTGTAAAGCAACTCAAGCTTGGGGATGGCCTGGCCTATGCGTCCGGAGCCGAATTCTGCCAGGTCTTCGTCGTCCATGGCTTCCGTGAGGTCGAGTATCTGGTTCACCGAAGTGTAGATGCGCAAGGGCGATTCCTGCCTNAGCTCGTCGTTGGTGTAGGCCATGCTTCCGTCTATAAAGTATAGGGCTACGCTNCCTGCCGTGCCGAGCACTACGTAGAGGATAATGCGCTTCCAGGTGGCCTGAAGCAATACNTAGACAATAAGCAGGCCGGATATGAATGTGAAAGTCTGCGTGGACAGCATTCCCAGGAGTATCACGCCCCATTGCCACAGCGGAAGGCGGTAGCGGCGGGCNAGAGGATAGAGCAGAAGCGTGAGAATGTAGAGACCGGGTGGATACTTGCGGATCACTGCGCCCGAAAGCGGCGCCCAGCCCAGGTCGTAGAATGCCGTGAAGCCTCCGCCGGGCACGTGCGAACGGGGGATGAGCACCCAGCCGCTGAGCACGAAGGCGTCGAGGATGTAGAATATNCACAGAGTGAGCGCATACGGCAAGAGCGTCCTCACAAANCTGTCGTAGTCAAATTCNTTTCCGGCAAAAGTGGCTACCGGCACGGTGAAGTATATGAACGTGCAGTAGCATATNAGCGATCCGTATTGCTTCATTACGGGTTCNTCGCTCAAGATGGCNAGGATGAAGAACACGGCCGAACACGCCACCCACGCGGCCACGGCTTTCTTGAATATGCCCGTTTTTCTGAGCAGCAGCATGCATGCCACTCCCATGACAAAAGCCAAATAGGCCATGTTGTAGCCCGTGACAGACGGCTCGATCAAGGCATAACCGCCCAGCAGAATCGTGATTTGAATCACGAAATGGTAGCGGTCGTTGCGATAGCGGTTGACGAGTATAAAGAAAATGACGATCAGGGCCGGGTAAAACAGCAGTCCCAGAGCCGACATGCTCAGCAAAAAGGCCACCGCCCACGGCCAGCTGCCCTTGGGGGCGGCAAGCAGCGGGCGCCGGTCTTTGATGCCGATTGCGGAGGTGTCGCTGATGGCTGCGTTCTGCATAGGCCGCTATTTGTTGCCGTAGCCGTAGCCATAGCCGTAGGCGCGGCGTGCGGGGGTGCCGTTCACGACCACGTTCAGGCGCTTCAGGCGCTGCTGATCGCGTATTTCGTCGGCCAGCGCCATATCGGGGATGGTGGTGTGACCCACGCGGCATACGAAGATTGATGCGTCGGCGATACGGTTGAGTGCGAAGGTGTCGCTCACGCGGCCCACGGGTGCAGTGTCCACGATAATGTAGTCGTACATGGTGCGCAGTTCATCAAAGAGCTCGTCGACGCGTGTCGAAACCAGCATTTCGCCGGGATTCGGGGGCACGGGACCGGAGAGAATCACGTCGCAATTCTCAATATTGGGCTCCCTCACGATGATGCGTTCCACGCTCATGCCGGGGTTGGCCAGATAGTTGGTGAGCCCCACGGGATGGTCTATATTCAGATACTCGGCCAGGCGTGGCTTGCGGATGTCCATGCCCACGAGCAGCACGCGCTTGCCCAGGAGGGCGAGGGTGGCGGCGAGGTTCACGGCTATGAAGCTCTTGCCGTCGCCGGGGGTGGACGACGTCACGAGCACCACTTTCTCGTTTGGCGGCGTGAGCACGAAGAGCAGGTTGCTGCGCAGCAGGCGGAATAGTTCGGCCGTGCTGCTGGTCTCCTCGGCGTCTATCACGAGATGCTTGCCGGAGCGCGAGGTGCTGATTTCGCCCAGGATGGGTGCGTCGGTGATGCGCTCCACGTCCTGCCTGGTCTCGATGCGGTTGCGCAGCGTGCGACGCACATAGAGCAGCACGGGCGGGCAGCACAGGCCCAGAATCAGGCAGATGGCCAGGATGCCCTTGGTGCCCAGTCCCAGAGGCTTGTTGAGGGTGTAGGCTTCGTCCACCACCAGTCCTTTGGGGGTGGAGTTGGCGAGCATGATGGATGTTTCTTCCTGTTTCTGAAGCAGGAAGAGGTAGATTTCCTGCTTGATCTGGCGCTGACGCTCTTTGTCGAGAAACTCTCTTTCCTGCTGCGGCACGTTGCCCAGGCGCCCCATGGTTCCGGAGAGCTTTGCCTTGAGATCGGCGGCGGCGCCGATGTTGGTCTGGTAGGCTCGCTGCACGGAGGCATAGAGGTTTTCGCGCATGGCGTTGATCTGCTCGTCGAGGCGACGCAGCGAGATGTTGCCCGGTTTGGCGTTGGAAGCCAGCTGCATACGGCGGAGCACCAGGTCGTTGAAAGATTGGATGCCGGCCTGCAGTCCCGCATTCTCGATGGAGGGGGCGGGGATGAGGTCGTAGGCGTTGTCGGGGTTCTTGATGAAGTCGGCGGTCATCTTGAGCATCTCCGCCTGCACTTCTGCCTGGATCAGCTCTGCTTCGATGGCTGCACGCTTCTCCGTCTGATACTTGGCCTCGACGTCCACACCGATGAGGCCGTTGTGTTCCTTATACGACTGAATCTCGCGCTCGGTGGAGGAAAGGTCGCCCGTGAGCACGGCTATGCGCTCCCTGAGGAAGTCGGCCGTCTTGGATGCCTGCAGGTTTTTCTCGTCGATGCCACGGATATTGTACTGTCGCACGATTTCATTGAGCAGGTTTTCACCAAAGTCGGGGTAGGGCGTGTTGATACCCATGGATATCACGTTGGCGCGCTTCGAGGCAATGCTCATGCCCAGTTCTCCGGCCAGGTCTTCCGCTGCATGGTGATAGCCCATGACCACGATTGTGGAGTTCACGTCTTCGTCGGCAGGGAAGGCGGGCGTGGCGATCAGCGAGAAGTCGCCGTAGGGCGTGGAGAACGTGTGGGGAAGCTGCACCTCGGCGTTCTTCACGATTTTTTTGTTAAGTGCGGTGATCGTGACCTTGGCGTTGCGGTCGGGCTTGGCCTTGACCTTGAACACCAGCGCGGTCTTGAGCGTATCGAGCATGGATTCGGGCACGTCCACGTCAATGGGATAGTCTTCGAAAACCTGCACGGTGTTCAGGAAGCCCTTGCGCACGTAGCGCTGACGGTTGAGGTCGAGCTCTTTCACGGCCTTGCGTATGATGGAGTGCGACGAAATCACGTAGAATTCGTCGTCCACCGCGCCCTTGGCGCCGAAAAGACTGCCCAGAGCGCCCATCTCGCCGCCCATGGCGCCCATGGGGTTGCTGTCTTCCTGAGCGATGAGCACATTGGCTCGCACGGCATACTGAGGCTTCTTGACCTTGGCATACAGCAGTCCCATGCCCATGAACACTATCACGGATATTACAAACCACGGCCAGTGCCTGAGATAATCGTCGAGCAGGGCCTTGATGTCGATGAATTCGGATTTTTTCTTTGCCATAATTATTTTATAGCGAGAGCAATAACAAGCGACGCCACAACCGACGACGCACTCACGATGGTTGAAATCACGGATATCTTGAACGAGTTGTACTGATTGTACTTGGAGTTGGCCTCTCGCACGGCGTTGGGTTCAACGTAGATGTAATCGTTCTGTTGCAGATAGAAATAGGGCGACGAAAGCAGGTCGGCCGAGTTGAGATTGAGACGGTGATACTCGCGCTTTCCGTTTTCCTCGCGCACCAGCATCACGCTGGAGCGTTCGCCGTATTCCGTGAGGTCGCCGGCATCGCCCAGGGCGTCGAGCACGCTGTAGCGGCTGCGGTTCACGCGGATTTTCTTAGGCTGTTTTACCTCGCCGCCCACCACGACTTCAAAATTGGCAATGCGCACGCTCACGATGGGGTCCTCCACATCCTGGCTGATGCGCTCGGTGAGCAGTTTTTCGAGTTCCTCCACCGTCATGCCGGCCACGTGGATGGTGCCGAGCACAGGAAAGGAGATGTCGCCTTGGGTGTTGACCACGAAGGTCTGAATCTGCACGGAGCTGTTGGCCACGTAGATGGGCATCATCGACGATGTGGATGAACTGCCGTTGTGGATGTTGGCACCGGGGTTGAAGGCAGGAAGTGAATACGCGGAGGTTGCCACCGGGTCGAGGGCGCTCACGGTGATGAGGAGCTCGTCGTCGGGCTTGATACGGCTCAGGTAGTCGCCGGCTTCAATTACTCCGGAACCATCCTTGGGCACGTCGGCAAAATAAGGCAGCACGGTCTTGCGCGCCGAGCACGAGCACAGGGCGATGACGCACGTCATGGCCACAATAAGGCTTAACTTATTCATATATATATTTGCATGCATTTTCAGATTCAATCTCCTACAATTAACGCAAGCCGCCCCGAATTATTATGTGGCGCCCTGAAATATTGTGTGGCCGGATAAGAAAAAAGCACGCCTCACGGCATTTAACATTTATTATTGAAGCCGCACTTATATAGCCCGCTCAAATTGCCGAAAATTGCGTAACTTTGCGCGTCAAAATATTGAATATGCACTTTAGTCTTGATATTGCACTCCCGGTGGTGATATTGCTGAGCGTGGCGCTTCTGGCCGCTCTGGGAGCGTTTATGTATGCCGCCGTGCAGACTCGCCGGCTGGTGCGCACGCGCCGTTTCTGCGACATCGCCGATAATGAGGAGGGCATCGAATACGAACCCGTGACGGTGGTGATATACTCGCAAGACGAAGCCGAGGCGCTGGAGACTCTTCTCGTGAGCGTGCTGTCGCAGGACTATCCGGCACCCATGGAGGTGGTGGTGGTGAACGAAGGCGACAGCACCGAGATACGCGACCTCATGACGCGCCTCAGAATCACATATCCCAACCTGCACCTTACGTTTACGCCCGACGGAGCCCACAGCCTGAGCCGAAAGAAGCTTGCTCTCACGCTGGGCATAAAGGCCGCGCGCTACGCCACCGTGGTGCACACCTCCGTGGGAGCCCGTATACGCTCCCCGCGCTGGCTCCGCAGCATGATGCGCCACTTCTCCGGCGGCAGCGAGGTGGAAGTGGTGATAGGCTATGCGGGAGCGATGCCCGATGATGATACCGCCTCGGGTGCGCGCACCCGAGCGTTCGATGCCACGATGGATGCCGCGCGCTGGTATGGTGCCGCCGTGGCCGGAAAGCCTTTCCGCGCCTCGGAATATAACGTGGCCTATCGCCGCGATGCGTTTTTCCGCAATAAAGGCTTCTCGCGCTCGCTCAACCTTCACTTCGGCGACGATGATATTTTTATCAGTGAGATTGCGCGAGGCGACAACACGGCCGTGGAATTGAGCGAGAGCAGCATCGTGGGTGTTCTTTCCGGCGATTATAAGCGCGATACGCGCCAGGCGGCACTGAGGCGCGTATTCACCGAGAGCCATATATCGCGACGCCCGCGCGTGTGGCGCACGGTGGCGGCTCTGTGTGTGCCATTGTCGCTTTGTGCGCTTGTCGCCGCTGTGTGGCTCGACGCCCGCAACACTCTCGTGATTGCCCTTGCAGCAGGTATCTTTGCGGTGCTTGCAGGCACGCTCACCGCGACGTGGCGGTCGGCCATGCGTGCGCTGGATATGCGCGTACCCGGTGCTGTGGTGTTTCCGCTTGCGCTCACCTACGTGTGGCGCCGAATGATACTCAGGCTACGCTCGCGCTTCGGCCATCACAAGCGCTACACCTGGGACTGAGCGGCGGGTCGCACGTCCTGCTTGTCTTTCGTGATATCGGCTATGATGAGTCCGGCCAGAGTGAGGCCGAAAATGGCTGTTATGTGCATCAGCGAGCCATTGGCGCGTTCGCAGGCCTCGTTTTCGCCCAGATTGGGCACGAGTTCGTCGCTGTAGACGCATTTGAATTTGCGTGCCGGGTGCGTGCCGGTCTTTTTGAATCTCTGGCGCAGGACACGCGCCAGGGGGCATCCCGAAACCTTGAAAAACTCCGCTACCTTGATGCGCCTCGGGTCGAGCTTGCGAGCCGCTCCCATCGACGAAAACAGCTTGGCGCGCGAGCGTGTGGCGCGCTCGATCAGCAGCATTTTGTCGGGCACGGAATCTATGGCGTCCACCACGTAGTCGTAGCTGTCGAGGTCGAAAGCATCGGCGGTCTCGGCTGTGAAGCGCTCGTGGCGTGCGATCACTTCCACGCAGGGGTTGATTGTGACCAGATGGTCGCGCATGGCTTCGACTTTCACGCGCCCCAGGGTTTCGGTGGTGGCCATCAGTTGGCGGTTCACGTTGGAGGCGCACACGCGGTCGTCGTCGACGATGGTGATATGGCACAGCCCGGAGCGAACGAGGCTCTCTACGCACCAGGAGCCCACACCGCCCACGCCAAATACTATCACGCGTGCGTCGCGCAGTTTATTCATGGATGCCTCGCCCAGCAGGATTCGGGCGCGGCTCAGGGTGTCGGGAGTGTTCATTGCGTTTTTGTAATTTGCTGCAAAAGTACGCAAAAAGTCTCACGCCCGGAAATGTTTCCTGCGTTTGTGCTATGGCTCTATTGCATCGGAAGGGGCTGCCGGGTTGTCGACCGGAGCATCGTAGTCGCCCACGTTGTGATTGTCGTTGAGCATCTTGGTGGCTTCATCTTCAAGGGTGCGAGTGGCGCGCATATTGTCGGCGATATCGGTGGCCACGCCGGGGAATTTCTTGGAATAGTCGTTTGCCATAATTAAATATTTTTTTTTGAAAAATGTATAAAATGGCAACGCACGGCTGCCGGAGATTGTTCAGGACGTTGTCCCGATATAATCTGCATCCCTGCACCTGTTTTTGCAATCTCGCGTTTGTTGCGCTGCTGATATGATAAGATAAGCGTACAGGGTGCCGCTACGCCCCGGTAGCGTGGGCGGCACGTCTGTAGCTATATCGTTTGGATTGAAGGGGTGGGGCTTTTCCAGTAGTCGCGAGGAAGCGCTATTGTCGTGGCTTGCTGAAGCGGCCCCGTTTATGAAAGGTGCTCGTCGCGAGGACGATGGAAATAATGGTGCAACACGTTGATATTGATTGTAGATTAAAGGGTTGTAAAATAGGGTTAATGATCTCGTGGTGTAAAATGCCGGCCGGCCGACGCCCTGAGCTCTGGGGCGTCGTTTTTGTTTTATGCTGCAAAGATACGATACGATAGTGCATATAATTACCACAATCGCGCCTATAGGGACGCGATTGTGGTATGGATGGCGGCAATGTGCTGATTTGCAGAAGCAAGCGGATGCAGGATTGTGGTAGCGATTTTTGAGGGTGGGAAAAAACTCGGCTTTTTGATGGGTGGACGCTTTGAAAAACGTCCGTACGGCTTGTTTTTTACTATGCGCAGTTTTTTAGGATCAATGTAAAAAGTAGGTTGTTAAAATATGGGTAATATCGGTAACTTTGCAGCATGAAACAAATGCAGGTACTGAAAACGATATTTCCGGAAGTTATCACGGAGAACTTTGAGTTT
>JAAVEC010000016.1 GCA_014801485.1 Bacteroides sp. | reverse complement strand
TTATTTTGAATTCGACCGTCTTTTAAGCCTTTCGGCCTGCTTGACCGTGCGTTTCCTCTGAAAAGCGAGTGCAAAGTTACAACACTTCTCGCAATCCACCAAATATTTTCACGAAAAAAATATGCTTTAAAACATAATTATTTTTCAAAGCACTGAAAATCAGCAGCATTTTAAAACCACAAATTTTGCAGATCTCATTAATTATTACGATATTTGCAAAAATAAATACCCTCCAAGCTTTAAATCTAATGAAGAAAATACTTGCCACAATCGCTATCGCCTTCTCAATATGCACAGGCGCAGCAGGTGCGGATTATCCATTCCACAACATTGCTCTGAGCGACGACGAGCGAGTGGACAATGTGATTTCGCTGCTCACACTCGAAGAAAAAATTGCCCTCCTATCCACCGACCTGGGCGTGCCACGCCTGGGCATTCCGCAATGCAACCAGGTGGAAGGGCTGCACGGCTTGTCGCTCAGCAGCCCCGGCAACAAACGCGGCGACACCATCCCCACCACTATCTTCCCGCAGGCCTATGGCCTGGGCGAAACCTGGGACCGCGACCTCATCTGCCGCATAGCCGCACAGGTGGCGGACGAGACACGCTACTACGCCCAGAAACCCGGAAGCCGATGGAGGGCTCTGGTGCTACGCGCCCCCAATGCCGACCTTGCCCGAGACCCACGCTGGGGACGCACGGAGGAGAGCTTCGGAGAAGACCCCTACCTCGTGGCCGAGCTTACCGTGGCAAAGATACGCGGCCTGCAAGGCGATAATCCCCGCTACTGGAAAACGGCAGCACTGATGAAGCACTTCCTTGCCAATAGCAACGAATTCGGGCGCGACAGCACCTCGTCCAACTTCGACAGCCGTTTGTTCAGGGAGTATTATTCCTATCCTTTTTATAAAGGTATAACCCGGGGAGGCTCACGCGCATTCATGGCAGCCTACAACGGATGGAACGGCACAGCTATGGCCATCCACCCATGCCTCGACTCCATCGCCCGCCGCGAATGGGGCAACGACGGCATCATCTGCACCGACGGCGGAGCGCTGGGCCTGCTGGTAGACGCCCACAAGACATTCCCCACGCGCAGCCAGGGAGCAGCGGCAATAGTAAAGGCCACGACCGGACAGTTTCTCGACCGCTATAAGGACGAAGTGGAGGAGGCCCTGGCTACCGGCATTCTCACGGAAAAAGACATCGAGCGCGCCATCCGCGGAAACATCATGGTGGCCCTGAAGCTCGGGCTGCTCGACGGAGACGAATCGCCCAACCCATATAAATATATAGGTACTGACACCACAGCCGTGGCTCCGTTCATGACTCCCTACGCATCGGCACTGGCACGCGAGGCCACGGCCAAGTCGGTGGTACTTCTCAAAAACGAGCCCGCTCCGAATGGCCGCAAGCTGCTGCCCATAGATCCGTCCACCCTGAAAAAGATAGCCGTGATAGGCCCGTATGCCGATAAGATTGTTCAGGACTGGTACGGAAGCACTCCCACCTATGAAGTGACCATTCTCGACGGACTACGCCGGGCCCTCAAAGACTCTGACGTGGAAATCACCTTTGCCGTGGACAACAGGATGGGACAGGCCGTGAACGCCGCGCGCGACGCCGACCTGGCCATAGTGTGCGTGGGCAACCACCCCTATGGCACACGCCCCGACTGGTTTTTCTGCCCCGTGCCCTCCGACGGCCGCGAAGCCGTGGATCGTCGCTCGCTGATGCTCCCCGATGAAGACCTCGTGAGAGAAATCGCTGCAGTCAATCCCAATACCGTGCTCACACTCGTGAGCAGCTTCCCCTATGCCATCAACTGGAGCAATGAGCATCTGCCTGCCATTATCCACGTCACCCACTGCTCGCAGGAGCAGGGCAACGGCGTGGCCGACGTGCTATTGGGCAAGGTGAACCCGGCCGGACGCACCACACAGACATGGGTGCGAGACATCCTCGACCTCCCCGAAATCATGGACTACGACATCACGCACGGACGCACCTACATGTATGCCACACAAGCCCCGCTCTACCCCTTCGGCTACGGCCTTAGCTACACTACGTTCGACTACTCCAATCTGAAAACCACCGTGAAAGACGGATTGCTCCGAGTTTCGTTCGACATCACCAACACCGGCGACAGCGACGGCGATGAAGTGCCACAACTCTATCTCACCCTCTCTGATGAAAACGGGCCGGCCAAGCTGAAAGCCTTCGACCGCGTGGCCATTGCCAAAGGCGCGACTGCAAATGTAGTCTTTGAGCTGCCGCTGGCCGAAATCGGATCGTGGAACGAGCACACCAAAAATTTCGCATTACCCGAGGGTAGCCGCATCAAGCTGAGTGTGGGTGCTTCATCAGCCGACACACGCCTGAGCAAAGACATGAAGATTTAATCCCGCTCCCAAGCTACACATATTTATATATAGTGGGTCTGTCCGAGTTCGGGCTGACCCACCTTTTTTTAAAAAAAAAATTATCTTTGCTGTTACGATTTGCACATTCAAACGTCTTATAAGAAAAAACATGGACATAATATTGCCATTCCCGCGGATAATTTATAAATTTGCTGGCGAAAGTCCCCGATGTACTTTCCCCATGCAACCAATCACTACGATATGACACGTTTTACTATTCTGCTCCTCTCCATCGTCTGTCTTGCGCCGGCACTTGGAGCCCGGACGGTTCAGGGCACCGTTCTCTCGGCAAGCGATTCCACAGCTGTGGCCGGCGCCAATTGCCGCCTGATTACCGAAGGCAAGACCATAGCCGCCACCACAGCCGACGCCACCGGAGCCTTCTCGCTGGAAACCGACATCAAGAACGTTCTCAACCTCGAAATATCCATGACGGGCTTCTCGCCCACAAGCGTAATCATCGAATCCGGAGTCAAAAACCTGAATACCGGCACGATTTACCTCGACGCCGGCATCGCTCTCGATGAAGTGACCGTGACGGGCAACTCCGTGGTGCACTCCAAGGGGCGCACAATCATTTACCCGGCCACGGCCGATGTCAAAGCCTCGGCCACATCCATCAGCCTCTTCATGAAGCTGCCGCTGGCAGGCCTCATGGCCGACCCCGTGGAACGCACGCTCTCCGTAGACGGCGGCACGCCTATGATCCTTATCAACGGCGTCCCCTCCTCCATTGCCGACGTCCGGGCCCTACAACCCAAAGATATCGAAAAAATCGAATTCAGCCGCTTCACCCCGGCACGCTATGCCGACAAAGGCACCACCGGTTTCCTCAACATCACGCTCAAGAAGCGTAACGACGGCGGCGCCATCTACGCCTGGGGCAGGAGCGCACTCACAACGGCCTTCATGGACGCAAACGTGCGCGCATCCTACCATCAGGGGCCGTCGCAGTTCACCCTGCAATACAATCCCTCGTGGCGCAACTACCAGCAGGTGTACGACACATCAGACGAAAGCTACATCGGCGACGACTTCCGCGTGAATCTCCGGCAGCACGACCGGAATCCATTCTACTACCACACGCACGGCATGAGACTGAAATACGACTATAGTCCCAACACTGCAACGCTGTTCTCGGCCACGTTCTCTGCCGAGCCCTACGTCACCCAGCGCCGCACGATAGCAACCACCATAGACTCCGAACTGGGTGAATACAACAACTACAACAAATCCAAGACCAACGAATTCACACCCTCGCTCGACCTCTTCCTGCGCCGTGATTTCAACGACAAGAACACGCTGGAGCTCCAGCTCGTGGGCACACTCAGCTCAAGCGACTACCGCCGCGACAACAATTACGAATTCTCCGACGGCACCGACGAAGCCTATATAATGAATGTCGACAGCCGCCGGCGTTCGCTCATATCGGAGATTCGCTATATCCACTCGTTCAGCGACAACACATCCCTCTCGGCAGGCTATCAGAACACGGTGTCGGGTAGCACCAACAAATACCTCGGCTCCAACTACCGGCCCGAACTCACCGAAAACAACAACTACGTCTACGCCAGCCTCGGTCAAAGCATAGGCAACTTCTATCTGAGCCTGAGCACCGGCGCCAAGCTTTTCTGGATCAGCAACGACGAGAACAAGCGACATTTCATCCGCAACCTCACCTCGTTGCAGGCTTCATGGAATATCTCGAAAAAGTGGAACCTCGCCGCAGCATTCCAGTACTCGCCACGCATCCCGTCGCTCTCGGCTCTCACCGACTATGCCCAGCAGGTGTCGCCCTATCTGATATCCAACGGCAACCCCGATTTGAAAGTGTCCGACAATTTCCTGTTTCAGGTGATGCCCTCTTTCAGCTACAGGAAATTCAACGCCTCGCTGTTGATGAACTACCGCACGGTGTCGAATTTTGTGATGGACGATGTGCGCTACATTGGCGACGGCCTTTTCCTGAGCCAGAGCATAAACGCCCGCAAGTCGTGGGACACTTGGGCCAACCTGAATCTGCGCATCAACGACATCGCCGGATTCGGAGCCGCCGTGAATCTCAGCCTCAGCCACTCGGAGGCTATGGGCGACAACTGGAGCCATCACCTCACTTCGCTCAGTGCCAGCTTCAACCTGTGGTGGAATAAAGGCCCCTACACCATCAGCTACTGGCGCAAGGTGCCCGGCAAATACCTCAGCGGCCACTACGTGGGCAAAGAGGAGAATAGCGACGGACTGGAATTTGAATGGCAGCCAAACGGGCACTGGACCGTGGGAGCAAGCTGGTGGTACATGTTCGACCGCAAGGGCACCCGTTATCCCTCATGGAGCTACTCACCGGTAAATCCCGCCGTGCGCGACAGATACATCAAGAACAATTCAAATATGGTGGTTCTGTCCGTGAGCTATTCCGCCGACTTCGGTTCCATATTCCGTACAGCACGCCGAAACCTCAACAACGCCGACAACTCATCGTCGCTGCTGAAATTTTGATTCCAGAATAAAAGCCGCGCACTTTGCCGTTCCGTGAATAATTCGTAACTTTGCAGCCCGTAAGAGGCCGTTGCCTCTTTCTCATCAACCAATACGTTACAATTTCTATGGAATGGATTACTGAACTCCTTTTCCCGGGCAACACATCGATCGCCAGCACGCTGGTGCTCTACTCGTTTGTGATTGCCGCCGGCATCTTCATAGGCAAGCTTAGGGTGCTGGGAGTGTCGCTCGGTGTCACGTTTGTGCTCTTCGTGGGCATCGTGATGGGGCACTTCGGCTATGTGGTGGACAACAACATCCTGAAATTCGTGCGAGAGTTCGGCCTCATCCTGTTCATCTTCTCCATCGGTCTTCAGGTAGGTCCAGGTTTCTTCTCGTCTTTCAAGAAAGGGGGCATGACGCTCAACGGCCTGGCCGTGCTGGGCGTGCTCCTCAACGTAGCCATCGCCGTGGCCATCTACCTTTGGGGCAACATCAAGGATGTGAGCGTGCTCGTGGGCATCATGAGCGGCGCCGTCACCAACACCCCCGGCCTCGCAGCAGCCCAGCAGGCTATCAGCCAGACGGCCAACGGTGCCGAGGCCGCCAATCTCATGGCTTCAGGATATGCCGCAGCCTATCCCCTGGGCGTTGTGGGCATCATCGTGGCTATGTTTGTAGTCAAAGGCATCTTCCGCATCAACACCACCGATGAGATCAACGAGATTGAAGCCGAGCAGGAAAATTCGCAGCTCAAGCCCTTCCTGCTTTCAATCGAGGTCACAAACAAACTCATCGACGACCGCACACTGCTCCAGCTGCACGACGTGATCCAGTGCAACTTCGTGGTGTCGCGCATCATGCGCACCGACGGTCACGTGTCGATACCCAAATCCTCCACTCGCATCAATCTCGGCGACAAACTCCTCGTGGTGTGCAGCGCCCACGACGCCGACCGCTTCCGCGCCGTTCTGGGACCCGAAGTGGAGATGGACTGGCAATCCGTGCCCGAGCCCGTCTACTCACGCCGCATCGTTATCACCAAGAGCGAATACAACGGCGTGGCTCTGGGATCTCTGCGCCTGCACAACGGCTACAAACTCAACGCCACACGCGTGAACCGCGCCGGAGTAGACCTGCTCGCTGCCCCCAACCTGCGCCTGCAGATGGGCGACCGCATCACCGTCGTGGGCAACCTCGAAGACATCGACCGCCTTGCAGCACGCCTGGGCAACTCCATGAAGCGCCTCAACCAGCCCAATCTCATCACCATCTTCGTGGGCATCATCATGGGTATCCTTCTGGGTTCCATCAACGTGGGCTTCGGCATGAAGCTCGGCCTCGCAGGAGGTCCCCTGGTGATGGCAATCCTCATCAGCCGCTTCGGCTACAAGTTCAAGCTCGTCACCTACACCTCATCATCCGCATCCCTTCTCCTGCGCGAATTGGGCATCTGCCTCTTCCTCGCCTCCGTGGGAATCTCGGCCGGCAGCGGATTCGCCGACGCCGTATTCAACACCACCGGCATGTGGTGGGTGATCTGGGGATTCGTCATCACCTTCGTGCCCCTGGTGGTTGTGGGATGCATAGCGCGCGCCAAGTACAAGACCAACTATCTCACCATAATGGGCCTCTTCTCCGGCGGCTACACCGACCCCCCGGCACTGGCCTATGCCAACAACAGCACCGCCAACGACGCTCCCGCCGTGGCCTACAGTACGGTCTACCCGCTCACGATGTTCCTGCGAGTAGTCGCTGCCCAGGCCCTCGTGCTGTGCCTGGCCTGATGATGATACGCACATTACGCAACGAGCCCGAAGCATCACGCTTCGGGCTCGTTCCTTTTATATGTAACAGCTTATATTTTGCCATCGAAATGTTCCTTCAGCTTGGCCTCAAGCACATCGGCCTGCTGCACACCCACGGCGCGCCATGCAGCCTCGCCGTTCACGAATACGATGAGCGTGGGCACCGACTGCACGCGATAACGCTGCGCGATAGCGGGCGATTTATCCACGTCCACCTTGATCACATGGGCCTTGTCGCCCACCTTGGCTTTCACTTCCTCCAGAATGGGAGCCTGCATCTTGCAGGGCCCGCACCAAGTGGCAAAGAAGTCTACCAGCACGGGAGTGCTGCCTGATATGAGTTTGTCAAATTCTTCCATAATATATTTGTTTTTTGGTTTCTTGTGTATGTACAATATAAACATCCCCGGCCAATAAAAGTTCGGCCGCGCGGTTGCATAAGTCGCAAAAAAGCATTAACTTTGCCACGCCTTACAATGGAGGTCCGGTAGCTCAGCTGGATAGAGCATCTGCCTTCTAAGCAGACGGTCATGCGTTCGAGTCGCATCCGGATCACAAGCCGTCCGCAGATTCAATCTAATCTGCGGACGGCTTCTTCTTCTCCCACATTATTCTTCTTCAGAACCTTGTGTCCCTTTTTGTCGCTCCTGTCCTTATGCATCTCTTTCGGCAATTCTCTATTTGTGATGTACCGCGCGTAGCACCCCCCACTCAGGCATAGGAATGCAACCCGGGCAGGAGATAGTTGGCGCCGAAGTAGGTGAAGGCCACGCAGAGGATGGCCAGCAGCAGGTAGAGGTGCAGCACTTTAGGGCGGCGGAAGCAGCGGAGAGGACGGCAGGCCCAATGCGCGGGCAGAGCGTAGACGAGCCACGTCACGAGTGCGCAGGTTTCCTTGGGGTCCCACCCCCAGTAGCGTCCCCATGATTGATTGGCCCACACGGCACCGATGAAGATTCCGGCACCCAGGAGGCACACGGCCGGTGTGAGCAGCAGGCGATTAGTCACCGAAAGGGATTCCTTTCGGGCATGCGAGCGCGAGCACAGCGCTATACCCGAGAGCAGCGCCATGAGCATGAAAAGCACATACGACGTCATCACCACCATCACATGCACCGACAGCAGCGGACTGGAAAGCACCGGCATCAGCATCCCTATCCGCGGAGTGCGACCGGCCATGGCCGCCACCATCAGGGCGAGACCGCCCACGGCGCAGAGGCAGCCCTTGACAGTGGCACCGCTGCGCCACAGCAACGAACCGGCCACCGACGCAAGCCCCATGAACAGCATCGTCTCGGGCCCGTTGGAGAGCGGCAGATGGCCGCTTATCCACCACAGGCAGCCCATCAGACCGGAAAGATATAGCAGAAGCAATGCATCCGTCACCATCGCTATGCGCCACACCTTCCGGCTTGAGGGAAAAGCAAGAAACAGCAGCGCTGCCACAAATGCCGCTATGCCTGCCAGTGCCGGGCGAGCCAGGCGATTGTAGGCGCGCTCGGCCTCAAGCTTTGCCGCCGATGGCAGCACGCCTGCGCCGGCAAAGCGTATCTGTCCTGCCTTCAGCGAATCCAGTTCTTCATTGGCGCGTACATTTTTGCCCTGAAGGAGCAGTTCCTTGATCCGTGGCATCGTGGATTGCATGAAAGTCCATTGCTCAAGCGACATGCCCGACGGACGGCGCCCCGTGAGCGACAGCCATTCCATATTACCCTCCGCCGAGAGATAGGGATAGATACGGAAAGCTTCTCCCGTGCCCAGCCACTGGATGAGGCCTATTCTCTCCACGAGCTTCTTCTCTCGCTTGCTTTCGGGATTATCGGGCAGCGAGGCAGCTTCGGGATACCGCGCCACGTAATCACGGTGCCACTCGTCGAAGTAGAACAACCAGCCCGAGAGCACCTGCTCGGCCGAGAGCCCTTCGTAGGTGTCACTACCGTAGAGGGTCACCGTCACGTCGCGCGCCATCGTCTGCAGCGGGCACACACGGTCGTTCCAATACACATGGATCTTGCCCAGGTTGGCGGCAAGGGGTCGCTGCATGGCACGGGGAGCAGCCTGCGCTGAGGCTGCCACTCCCAGCAGCAATATCATGGCTGCCGCCCGGCGGCTGCGCAGCAGGGCACGCCACGGGGTGCGGGGCTGAAAGAAGTAGCCGGCCATTCCCAGGAGCAGCAGGGCATAGCCCGCGTAGGTGATGCCTATACCCCAGGGATCGTGACTGATTGATACTGTCGAGAAATCCGCCCCGATACCGGTTTGATAGAATCGCCAGCCGTGCACCTCCCCCACTCTGTTCATGGAAATGGCCACACTCTTGCCGTCCACGTCCAGCAGGCTCTTGAAGTCCATGGGCGTGGTGGTGCCCGGATAGTAGCTGATCTCCACTTCCCGGAGAGCCACACCGAAGGGTAGCGTGCCGTCGCCGGGGCCCGACGTGAGTTCGAAATTGCACACGGGTGCTTCGCCGGTGCGAAGTGTCAGGGAACCCTGAATACCGGCATAATGAGTGACAATTGCTCCGGCCAATATTATGACCAGAGCAATGTGCAAAAGAAGGGTAAAGGGGCGATGCTTCATCGGTTATATTGCGTCCACAAATACTATTAACGCATCTCTGTCGGCCTTGGGAAGCTCTCGGAATTTCTCCACCGAATAGCGGGCGTCGCTCTCAGGCGAATAACCATGCCACATGATGGCTTCCATCGTTGTGCGTGCGCGGCAGTCGTGCAGGCGGTCGGCGGTGGCGCTTCCCGTCACCTTCTGATGCAGGCCACGTCCCCAGAGGGGAGTGGTGCGGCACCATCCGCCACGGATATCATTAGCCATCAGCAGCTTGTGCTGCACCATATCGGTATAGGGCCAGATTTTCTGATTGGGGAATCGGGGCAGTTCATTGCCGGAGAAGAATTTTGCCGGGTCCACTATTTTATCCGGACCGGTTGTCCAGCTCGGGCGATGGCAGTAGTCGCAGCCTATTTCGGCAAACACCTCGCGACCACGGGCCACGTCGGGGTTGTCGATATCGCGCACGGCAGGCACAGCCAGGCCACGGTGCCACACCATCAGATCGGTGTATTCGTCGTCGGTCATCTCCACGTCCAGATTCTTGTCGTTCAGATAAGCCATGATACGGTCTTCAAGGCTGCCCTCCCAGTAGGTGGGATGCTGGCGATCGGGGTCCACACGGCTGATATAGCTGTCGAATCCTGCCTGCACCTCGGGGTCTTTCGACGAGTACAGGGCGTAGGTGCCTGCGGCATCCAGATAGTGATAGCGGCGGTCGGAGCGCGTCACGTTGGTGATATTCCAGATGGCGTTGGCGCCGGCTGCATCCTGCAGCGGACCGCGGGAAAGGGCGTAGGTGAAGCGGCGCACGTATCCGGTGCCGTCGCCTTGAAGCGAATTGGCATACATCGACTGCCACTGGCCGTTGCTGTAGAATGCGGGATTGAATCCGTTCACCATATAGCCGTCGCTTTCTTCCTTCCGGTACTGGGCAAGAATATCTTCTTCCGTGATGGCATCGAGCAATCCCGTGCCATAGATACCGATTGTGGATTCCAGCTTCACCTCATAGTTGCCGGGCAGCTGGTAGCCCTGATTCACCACATAGATGGCATCCTTGGGCATCGTCACCTCGGGATACTGCAACGAGTAGGTCTCGCCGTCGGGGAAGGTGTTGTTCCAGTCGTCGGTGGCGTTCACCCAGTGCACCTTTATCTTCGACTCGTCCAAGGGTGCCTTGAACGGCGCCACTGCATGGCTCTGGGGCATGCCCGAGAGCCACGGCACGTAGGCTTCCGTGGCAGGATCATACACCACCAGCAGGCAACCGTTGCCTATATCGTTTGTATTGAAGCTGCCTTCGGGCACTCGCGTGCCATGCCCGTAGTTGGGATGGCAATGGGTGCACGAGGTGCGGATATACACGGGGCCGAGACCGCCGCGCACTCCATTGTGATTGGCCATAAAGGGCTTTTCAAAAAGAGCTTCTCCGTTTTTGAACGACTGATAGAGGCCGGCCATTTCCACAGCCGGAGCCGGCTGCTCAAAAGCGTTGGTGGTGCTCAGAAGCGTGGTTCCCAGCTCGCCGCCGGCATAGAACCATTCGGGCAGTTCGCTCTCCAGGGGCTTTTCCTCGTCCTTGATCTCGTCGCTGGAGCAGGCACCCATAGCCGGCACGAGAGCAAGCATCAGCAGATTATAAATATATCGGCTCTTCATTCTTATTTCTGATTATCGGCGGGATACAACAGACATGGCACCTTCCAGAGCCTCCACCAGGGTGGAGCCGGCTGCTTCCACTGCGGCTTCGCTCAGGGCACCGGTAGCGTTCTTGGCAAAGGGTTCGGGGATGAGTTCGATAGCTGCGATCGCGTCTTCGATTGCCTGGCGCACGGCAGCATCGGCATCGGCGTCTACGCTCTTCACGTAGTCGCTCACGGATTTACCGCGGGTGCCCAGATAGGCGTTCTTGATCGAGCGGATGTTGTCGGCGAAGTCTTCGATAGAGTTGAGGGAATAAGGCGATTCGATATAGTTCTTATCCTCGGTGGTGGAACCGATATGGGGGCGGCCTATCTTAGTGTTGCCCACTTCATCGGCAATGTCGATGCAGCCCTGGATGATTTCCTCGGCGGCCTCCTGATAGGTCTTGAAACGCGAGCCCTTGCCGCCGGCGTTCTTCATTTCCCAGCCGTAGTTCTCGCCGTAGTCGAGCTCGGCTTCTTCGAGGATTTCCTGCTTGCGGCTGTTCAGGTTGTCGGTACCGGCCCAGCAGGCTTCAAGACACACGCACTGCTGGCAGAGGTCGTCGGCCACGGCCACGAGATACTCCAGCTCTTCGGGCGTGTAGTCGGTGGAGTGCACGAGCGAGGTGTTTTCATCGGCACTGAGCTCGAAGAGCATATATTCCACGGCGTGGAAACCGATGAGGCCGTAGCCGCCGTTGTTTTCGAGCGACCACGGATTGCCGTTGCGTATCTGCACCAGCAGGTTGTCCATGGCAGCCTTGTCAAGGGGCCACGAGTCGATATGGGGGTCGATGTTGTGGTTGGCGGCCGGTCCGAAGAGGAAGGCCTCGCTCAGCTCCCAGTTCTTGCGGGCGAGCTTCCAGGCATCGCCTGCGGCCTTTACGTCGGCGGTAGTGAGCGTGCCGGCGTCGAATTTGTCCTGCATGGCGTGGCAGAGGTCACGCATCTCCACGGCTGCATCGGCCATAGCCTCGTAGGTGGGAAGCACGGTGTAGTCCACATAGTTCACAGTAGCAGCCTGGAGTGCCTGCTCTTTTGCAGAGAGTTCTTCATCGCCGCTTGCGGGCTCGTTGTTGTCGTCGCTGCAGCTTGCAGCCATCAGTCCGGTGAGAGCGAAAAACAGATAAGGTTTCAGATTCATATTTATTCAGTACTTATTGGTTTATCATTGTATTTTATTTGAACCAGCCCACATAGGCGATGCCCAGGTTGATGGCGGGTTCGTTGTTGTATTTGTTGCTGAGAATACCGCAGCTGTAGTCGCCCTTCACGATTATCTGGGGGATGGGCATCCAGTTCACGCCGGCCGATATCTTCTGCCGCCCGCACCACTGCAGCGGTGTGGAGTTCTCCATCTTGGCCATGGAATCATAGTAGTCGTAGCGGCCAAACACGTATAATTTCTGGTGCTTGTCTTGCATCGAGGGGATGAGACCGAAGATGTTGTAGCCGGCTTCAACTCCTGCCGACACGGCGTCGGATGCCACTTCCTGGCGCTTCGACGTGGAGTTTTTCGACATCGCGATATTGAATTTGCTTATGTGGGCCGCGTCGCTCAGGTGTCCCCAGAGAGCGCTGCCTCGCACCAGCCAGTTGTGGCCTTCGTAGCGGAGGTCGGCCGAGAGGATGCTCACGGTGCCGTGAATGCCGTCGTTCTTTTCCGACGACGTGGGATAAAGCGTGTTGCGGAACGAATTGCCCACGTAGCCGCTCAAGCCTATGCGCAGCCCGGGCACGCTGTAGTTGTCCACGCGGGCAGCAAAAGCGTAGTTATTCGCTATCTTGAACTCGAAAGGCGACGCGGAGCCGTCGTGAATCCACGTTTGATTGCCGAAGCGCTCGGAGTCAAGACCGGGCAGAAACATGGCCATATACCCCCACTTGCCGGCCCTGCCGCTCAGCGACACCGCTATATCATGCCACGTGCAGGGGATGATGGTGTTCTCGCCTTCAGGACGATACACCCCGAAGAACTGGTTGGGCTCGTGGTGGGCGTTGGTTGCACCCACGGGCACCACCTGCATTCCCACCCTGAGCTTGAGCTGCGGCATGAATTCCTTCTGGAGGTAAAACTGTTCCAGTGCCACCTCGCCGCCGCGCTCCACCTCGGTTTCGTATTCGCCGGCTTCCTCGGTTTCGATTTCCACGGCTGCTTCCGTGCCGCCGTGTTCAAACTCAATCTCCGTGGCCATCGACCATCCCTTGCCGAAGTCGTAGCCCAGATATATCACCACGTGGGGCAGATCAAAGCGTCCGTGGCTCTCGCCGGAATATTTGTCGGGGGCGGTGTAGCGCAGATAGTTGTCGCTATAGAAGTTTCTCGACAAGGC
Organism: Bacteroides sp.; assembly: GCA_014801485.1. Lineage (GTDB taxonomy): Bacteria > Bacteroidota > Bacteroidia > Bacteroidales > Muribaculaceae > CAG-873. The sequence goes on along the minus strand of JAAVEC010000016.1, from coordinate 33,886 downwards.
CACCTCGCCGTAGCCGCCCACGTGCAGGCGCTCCCAGGCCGAGATGTTGCTTTTGGCGCGGGCGAGTGCCACGCTGTCGTCGCGTGTGAATGTTGCTGCTTCTTCCGCCGCAGGCATGGCCGAGGCGGTGACGCCCATGGAGGCAGCCGCGGCCATGGCAATCAGTGATAATCTTATTTGGTTTGTTATCATTGCGATAGATACTTTTTCGGTTGCAAAATTACCACCATATCCATGCCCGGGCAATACCTTAAAAATAGTAAAACGGCCCGCACTCCTCTCTTGGGACTAAGACCTGCCCACCCTTGCAATACTCAATTCCGAGTAAATTTGGATGCTTCGGAATAAATTCCTATTTTTGCCATAAATCTATCACATTCTCTACATGATCCACCGTTCCACATTAATATTATGTCTCGGCATGATCGCCGGCTTGATTTCCACGCAGGCACAGGCCGCTGAGGTTGTGCCCATCAACGACCGATGGCGCTTTCACTACGGTTTTCAGGCGCCGGAGCATGAAGTCTCCGACGTAACCCTTCCCCACACCTGGAACCGGAAGGATGCCATGTTTGGCAACAAGGAATATTTCAGGGGCCTGTGCAACTACTCGCGCACGCTTCCGGCCGGCCTTAAGGAGCCCGGAAAAAGGGTGTTCCTGAAGGTGAACGCCGCGCAGACGGTTGCCGACGTATTTATCGATTATCATTTCGTGACGCAGCACAAGGGCGGCTACACCGCTTTCGTGACCGAGATCACCGACTTTCTCAAAGACGGCAAGGACAGCAAGCTGGAAATAAGGGTGAACAACGCCCCCACGCTCGATATCGCGCCCGTGTGCGGCGATTTCAACATCTACGGCGGGCTGCCCCGTGGCGTGGAACTTATCGTCACCCCCTCCGTGTGCATAGCACCTGATTTCTACGCCTCGCCAGGTGTGTTCTTCTGTCAGAAGCACGTGGATAGCCGGGAGGCAGCGCTGGAGGTAGTCACGCATCTTTCATCCCGCGGTTCCGAACCCGTCGAGGATTATGAGGTGGAGGTGAGCGTGTGGGACGGCCCGCGCAAGGTGGCCGGCGCTCAGGCGGCAGTGCACCACGACGCAAGCCCCGTGGTGCTCCCGCTCTCCATTCCCGATCCCAAGCTGTGGGATGGCACCGAGGCGCCGTTTTCCTACACGGGCCGCGTGGAGCTGAAGAAAAACGGCACCACCGTCGACTCCCGCGAGCTTCCCGTGGGCCTGCGCACTTTCTCCGCCACTGCCGGAGGCGGCTTCCTCCTCAACGGCAAGCCATGGCGCCTGAACGGCGTCAACCGCCACGAGGACGTGGCCGAGCGCGCTTCGGCTCTCACGCCCGATGACCACCGGCGCGACGTTGCCATCATCAAGGAAATGGGTTGCAACGCCGTACGCATGGGCCACTACCCCCAGTCGCAGATGTTTCTCGATTTGCTCGACTCGGAAGGTATAGCCTCGTGGGTGGAGATTCCTTTCGTCAACGTCTACGTAAATAATCCGGCCTTCGACCGAAACCTTGAAGAGCAGCTCAAGGAGATGATTTATCAGTATCACCACCATCCCTCGGTCTTTGCCTGGGGACTCTTCAACGAAATCAACTCGGGATGGCTCGACAGGCCTTCGGCCATGGTACAGAGGCTCGACAGCATCGCCCGCACCATCGACCCCACGCGCATGACCATGGGCGCAAGCAATCAGAACGACGACTTCAATGGCTTCACCGACCTCATCGCGTTCAATAAGTATTTCGGATGGTACGGCGGAGACCCGGCCGAAATGGGCTCCTGGCTCGACGCCGAGCATGCGGCCCACCCGGAGCGCTGCATGGGCATCAGCGAATACGGTGCCGGCGGAAGCACGCTCCAGCAGAACGCAGCCCTTATCCAGCCCGAGCCCTGGGGACACTGGCATCCCGAGAACTGGCAGACGCATTACCACATAGAGAACTACCGCCAGCTGGCTGCGAGAGATTATCTGTGGTGCAACTTCATCTGGAACATGTTCGACTTCGCAGTGGCCTCACGCAACGAGGGCGACACGCCGGGGCGCAACGACAAAGGACTCGTCACCTACGACCGCTCCACGCGCAAGGATGCATTCTACTTCTACAAGGCCAACTGGAACCACCACGACAAATTCATCCACATCGCCGGAAAGCGGCAGCCGCGCGAGCACGGCACCACCACGATCATCGCGTTCAGCAACGACGGCGACGCCGAGATCTTTGTGGGCGGCAGGAAGATGGGAAAGGCGCAGCCCGATGAGGTCAACGTGCTCAAGTGGGAAAACGTGCCCGTGGCCGCCGGCACCGTCGTGGAGGTGCGCACAAAACATGCCGCCGACTCCTTCGTGATGCCATGACCCCGCCGGCCATTTTCGCCGCGCCCCTGCAAGGCTACACCGACGCCGCATGGCGCAGCGCCCACCGCGAGATCTACGCCGGATCCGTGGCCCGCTATTTCACACCATTCGTGCGCGTGGAGGGCGGCGTGCCCAGGCCGCGCGACATGAGGGATGCCATAGCCGGAGAGCCCTGCACCACGCCCCAGATTATATTCGGCACTGCCGCCGAGATGAGAATGCTCGTGGATGCACTCTGCCGGGCAGGCCACACGAGCATCGACCTCAACTGCGGATGCCCCCATCCGCCTCAGTTGCGCAAGGGCCGCGGAGCCGCTGCGCTCCTCAACCGGCAACTCCTGCGGGAGGCCGCAGCCATTATTGATGAATATCCGGCAGTGGCGTTCTCCCTGAAGATGCGCATCGGCGTGGACCACGGCGACGAGTGGCGCGCGGCAGCGCCGGAGATTGCTCGGATGCGCCTCAGCCACGTCACGGTCCATGCCCGCACGGCCGCGCAGCAATATCGGGGACCGGTGCACCGCGAGGCCTTCGAGGCAGTGGCCGCAGAGCTTCCCGTGCCGGTTTATTTCAACGGCGATGTCACCGCCCCGCAGCAGTTGCCGCCCGGCGCGGCCGGAGTGATGACGGGTCGCGGCCTGCTGGGCCGCCCCTCGCTGGCCGCCGAATGGACCGAGGGCCGCGAATGGCCGCTCGCGCAGCGCATCGGCCAGCTGATGCGACTCCACGGCCGGGTGCGGGAGGCTCGCGCCGCACGCCTCTGCGGCCCGGCACAGCTGCTTGCCGCCATGCAGCCTTTCTGGCACTTCTGCGAGGGCGAGATAGGCCATCGCAATGCCAAGGCGCTCCGCAAGGCGCGCTCCCTGGACGCCTACGACCGAGCCGTGGCTGATATCACAAAAAATTTGGAACTTTAGACAATATTATCTTATCTTTGTGTCTCAAAGACCATCAACCGCCCTGCACATGACCACCAAGCCCAAAGCCTCCGCCAAGAAATCCACCGCCAAGACCGCCAAGACAGCTCCGGCCAAGCGAGCCGCAAGCCGTAAAAAATTGCTGCCCATTCTGCGCAACGACCCCTGGCTGCAGCCCTTTGCCAAGGCAATAGAAGGACGCCACGCCGACGCCCTGCGCAAGGAAGCCGAGCTCACAGGCGGCACTTCATCGCTATCCGACTTTGCCAACGCCCATTGCTATTTCGGGATGCACCGCATGCCCGACGGCTCCTGGATTTTCCGCGAATGGGCCCCGGGGGCCACGCGCCTGGTGCTCACTGGCGACTTCTCGGGATGGCAGGAGCAGCTGCGCTACGAGGCACGCCGCATCAACGACTTCGGCGTGTGGGAGCTGCAGCTCCCGGCCGATGCCATCAGGCACGGCCAGCTCTACAAAATGATGGTCTACTGGCCCGGCGGCTGCGGCGAGCGCATTCCGGCCTATGCCACGCGCGTGGTGCAGGATCCGGCCACGGCCATCTTCTCGGCCCAGGTGTGGGCCCCCGAGCAGCCATATAAGTGGCGTATGCACAAGCGGTTTGTCCCCGACACCCGCCCCCTCCTCATCTACGAATGCCACATAGGCATGTCCATGGAGCAGGAAGGCGTGGCAAGCTACGACGATTTCCGCCTCAACGTGCTCCCGCGCATCGCCGCCGACGGCTACAACGCCATCCAGATAATGGCCATCCAGGAGCACCCCTACTACGGCTCTTTCGGCTACCACGTGAGCAACTTCTTCGCTCCATCAAGCCGCTTCGGCACCCCGGAGCAGCTCAAGGCCCTTATCGACGATGCCCACGAGGCCGGCATTGCCGTGATTATGGACATCGTCCACAGCCACGCAGTGAAGAACGAAAACGAAGGACTCGGACGCCTCGACGGCAACCCCTCGCTTTACTTCTATCAGGGCGACCGCCGCGAGCATCCGGCATGGGACTCCCTGTGCTTCGACTACGGCAAGAACGAAGTGCTCCACTTCCTGCTCAGCAACTGCAAATACTGGATGGACGAATTCCGTTTCGACGGTTTCCGCTTCGACGGTGTCACGTCGATGCTCTACTTCAATCATGGCCTGGGACAGGCCTTCGGAGGATACGAAGACTACTACAACGGCGCGCAGGACACCAACGCCATCACCTACCTCACCCTCGCCAACAAGCTCATACACGATATCGACCGCCATGCCATCACCATTGCCGAGGAAATGAGCGGTATGCCGGGCCTCGCCACACCCATCGCCGACGGAGGCATCGGTTTCGACTACCGCATGGCNATGGGCATCCCCGACTACTGGATCAAGACNCTCAAGGAAAAAAAGGACGAAGACTGGCACCCCACTTCAATATTCTGGGAGCTCACGAATCGACGGGCCGACGAAAAGACGATATCCTACGTGGAGAGNCACGACCAGGCTCTCGTGGGCGACAAAACGGTGATTTTCCGCCTCATCGACGATAAGATGTACTGGCACATGAACGAGTTTGACGANGACATCACCGTGGCCCGTGGCATGGCACTCCACAAGATGATACGCCTCGTCACGCTCNCCACCATCAACGGAGGATACCTCAACTTCATGGGCAACGAATTCGGCCACCCGGAGTGGATCGACTTCCCGCGCGAAGGCAACGGATGGAGCTACAAATACGCACGCCGCCAGTGGAGCCTCGTCGACAGCCCNTTCCTCAAATACAAGCTGCTCAACGCATGGGACAACGCCATGATTCAGCTCGTGAGCGCAGTCCACAATTTCCAGGCTCTACCCGTNCGCAAGCTCTGGGAGAAAGACGACGACCAGATTCTCGCATTCATGCGNGGCGACCTCGTTTTCGTCTTCAATTTCAACCCCTTCAAGAGCTTTGAGGGCTACGGCATCCTCGCCCCTGCCGGCAGCTACAACACCGTGCTCAGCACCGACAACCCNGCCTTCGGTGGCTACGGCAACGTTGACGAAACCACCGAGCACCTCACCATCCCCGATCCCCTATACGCCCCCCACGGCGTGGAATGGCTCAAGCTCTACATCCCNGCACGCACAGCCATAGTGCTTCGNAAAAAGCCATAAAGAGCACGCNACAANACACTAATATTCAACAAATTGTAGGGACGCACCATGGTGCGTCCTTTCTCTCAAAGCGCTCACNCNCCCCCGTGCCACCGTGCTTCNCAAAAAGCCATAAAGAGCACCCACCNCAACATCCTAATAGCCAACAAATTGTAGGGACGCACCATGGTGCGTCCTTTTTTNAAANCNGTNACCCCGTGCCCCTNCGCGAGGTGAGAAAGCAGCCCGGATGTCTGACAATTCCGCTACAGATTATTTTANACCTTTGCCNTTGATAACGACAACATTATNGAGGCTGAAAATATTATTTCGGGGCTTTGTAATGCGGAAGGGCAACAACCACCGCCGAGAACATTGACAANGAAAACCCCCAGCCGTTGCNGCGGCCAGGGGTNGAGGGTCAGGACAAAAGGCGCTNNGTTCTGAGATTNCCCAAAGTGTTGCGCCAAAAGCCNTAACGNTATGNTNNTANAANTNATNNNCATTNGTTTCGGNTGGTTNNAGTTTNNGCTCTTNAGCATTAANCNNTNNCCACNGNNNANGNNNTCAGNNANTNNNAAGTAAAACNNNGACNGNTNCGCCNTCCTNCCANGGCTTTTTTCTTAAACCTGCCGCAAAGGTAGTAAAAACCTTTGAGACATGCAAACGGAAAAAGCCCCTGCCATTTGTCTGTCACAAATTAAGCAGGGGCGGAGTTTTTTTATCTTCAGGTCCGAGCCGCAAGCGGCTCNGCTTGTNATTTTATTTCTCAATTGCCGTGGGACGAAGTTCGTATGCCGAGATGGCAATCGTGAAGCCCCAGTAGATGAAGGCGATGCTCACGAGGAACGATACCATGAACATGTTGCTCACCCAGCCGGCCTCCATGAAGAAGAAACCGATAAGGCACAGGAGCACACCGTTCACCACGCCCAGCCAGCGATAACGCACGCGATTGCTTGCAGTGCAGGCGTCCACGAGTGCCTCAACGCCCCAGAAGAGGAAGAGGAANGCAAGGAAATAAGGGAACACCATTTCGCTGAGGAAAACGTTGCGCACCAGCACGAAGCCGATGAAAATGTCGATCACGCCGCCGGCGAGCCACCAGCCCCACGTGCCGTGGGTCTTGCCGCTTGCCGATACGCTCAGCTGAACAGCGCCGGCCAGAATAAGCAGCCAGCCGAAAATCTGAGAGGCTACGGCATAGCCGGCCTCGGGCCAGAACCAATAGGCAAAACCGCCTATCACCATGAGAAGGCCCACAAGTAGGATCACCCACCAAGCACGGGTGGTACCGAAGTTTGTAGCGTTAAAGGCTTTCATAATAGAGTTGAATTTTGGTTAAACTTATATATTTCACATTTCAGTGCGGTGCGCTTCCGGCATCGCTTTGTAATTAAAAAACAAGCACCTGAGCGATTTTGTTGGCCACCACGCTATTTTTTCTTAATTTTGTACTATGATTTATCCTGCATCGTCTTTCGAGAAGAAAATTGGTTTCGACGCCGTGCGCCGTGCCGTGGCCGAGGCTTGCCTCTCGCCCATGGGGCGCGAGCAGGCAGCCGCTATGGCTTTTGCCACAAACCCCGCCGAGGTGCTTCTGCAGCTGCACCGCACTGCCGAGATGCACTCCCTGGCCTCTCAGCCCGAAACGGATTTCCACCTGGGCGCAATCCACGACGTGCGCGCGGCACTGCGCGCAATCCGCGTGGAGGGCTCTTTCATGCCGGCCCAGGAACTGATGCAGCTGCGCACCGTGATGGCCACCGTGGCCGATCTCGACGCTTTCTTCTCGGCACGGCGCGACGACCANGGCCACTCCTCCCTCCCGGCCCTCGACAGCATCGTCGTGGATATGATTCCGCTGCCCGATGCCGCCCGGGCTATCGACCGACTGCTCGACCGATGGGGAAACGTGCGCGACAACGCCTCGCCCGAGCTCGCCGATATACGCCGCTCGCTCGCCTCGATGAACGGCTCAATCGCCGGTGCCATGCGCCGCGTGATGGCGCGCGCCGTGCAGGAAGGATGGGTGGAGCCCGATGCCTCTCCGGCCGTGCGCGACGGCCGACTCGTCATTCCGGTGGCCCCGGCCAATAAACGCCGCATCGCCGGCATCGTGCACGACGAATCCGCCTCGGGAAAAACCGTATATATCGAGCCCGCCGAAATNGTGGAAGCCAACAACCGCCTGCGNGAACTCGAAATGCGCGAGCGGCGCGAGGTCACGCGCCTGCTCGTGGCCATGGCCTCGGTGCTCAGGCCCGATATAGCCGTGATGCTCGACAATCTGGAGCTCCTNGGNATGCTCGACTTCGCAGCCGCCAAAGCACGCTACGCCACCGCTTCAGGNGGCACCCTGCCACCCGTGGCGCCCGGCCCCGAAATGGAATGGTNCCACGCATGCCACCCCGTGCTCCGGGCATCACTTGAGCGCCAGGGNAAGGAAATAGTGCCGCTCGACATCACTCTCTCCGCGCCACAAAATCGCATCCTCGTGATCTCGGGCCCCAATGCNGGCGGCAAGTCGGTGACGCTCAAGACNGTGGGCATAGTCCAGTATATGCTCCAGTGCGGCCTCCTGCCGCCCGTCTACGAAAATTCGCGCATGGGCATCTTCGACGGCATATTCATCGACATCGGCGACGACCAGAGCATCGAAGACGACCTCAGCACCTACTCCTCCCACTTGCGCAACATGAAGTACTTCCTGAGCCACGGCTCAGCAAGCACCCTCGTGCTCATCGACGAATTCGGAGCAGGCACCGAGCCCACCATCGGAGGCGCCATAGCCCAGGCCATCCTCGCACGCTTCAACGAGCAGCAGATGTGGGGCGTGATCACCACCCACTTCCAGAACCTCAAGCACTTTGCCGAGGAAACGCCCGGCCTCTGCAACGGCTCCATGCTCTACGACCGCCAGCTCATGCAGCCGCAGTTCCGCCTGCTCATAGGCCACCCGGGCAGCTCATTCGCCATCGAGATTGCCCGAAAGACCGGCCTTCCCGAGGCAATCATCAACGCCGCCGAGGCTATCGTGGGAAGCGACTACGTGAATATCGACCGATATCTGCTCGACATCACCCGCGACAAGCGATACTGGGAAAACAAGCGAGCCGACATCCGCCGCAAGGAAAAGCGCCTCGAAGAGACTCTGGAACGCTACGAAGCCGATGCCGACAAGCTGCGCGAGCAACGACGCGAAATCATCGCCGACGCACGCGAGCAGGCACGACGCATCATCGAGGGCAGCAACGCAGCCGTGGAGCGCACAATCCACGAGATACGCCGCGCCCAGGCCGACCGAGAAGCCACGCGCGAAGCACGCCGCCGCCTCGACGAGGAGCGCCGCAGCGTGGCCGCCGAAACCGCCGACACTGCCGCCGATCATCCCCTCACGGCGCGCGCACCAAAGCGCAGGCGCCAAGCCGAAAAAGCCGCTACCAAGCCGGCCGCACCGCAGCGCCCCCTGCAGCCGGGCGACACCGTGCTGCTCGACGGCGCCGGCACCCCCGGAACCATCGAAGCCATCCGCGGCGACAGCGCCACCGCCGTCTTCGGCCTCATGCGCACCACCGTGAAGCTCTCACGCCTCACCCCCACCCTCCGCCGTCCATCCTCCGGAGCACGCGCCACCACCGTAGTGAGCAGCGCCACCACCGAGCAGTCGCGCGAGCGCCAGCTCCACTTCCGTCCCGAGATAGACGTGCGTGGCATGCGCGCCGACGAAGCCGTGCAGGCCGTCACCTACTTCATCGACGACGCCCTCCAGTTCAACGCCGGCCGCGTGCGCATCCTCCACGGCACCGGCACCGGAGCCCTACGCCAATACATCCGCCAATACCTCGCCACCGTGCCCGGCGTCCGCGCCTTCCGCGACGAAGACGTGCGCATGGGAGGCGCCGGCATCACCATAGTGGAGCTGTAGCCCCCAGGCAAATAACGAAAAGAGCGTCGGAGACGCGACTTGTCTCCAACCCCGGGTCGAGCGCAGCGAGGCCTGGGGGACGGGCAAGCGCGCCGAGAGCGTCGGAGACGCGACTTGTCTCCAACCCCAGGTCGAGCGCAGCGAGGCCTGGGGGACGGGCGAGAGCAGCGACGCCTGGGGGACGGGCGAGAGCAGCGACGCCTCGGCGATAGCCGCCGAGAGCGTCGGAGACGCGACATGTCTCAAACCCCAGGTCGAGCGCAGCGAGGCCTGGGGGGAGGAGTGCCAATAAACAACGGTGCCTCGGAGAGGTACCATTATTACTTAATTTAAACCAACAAATTAAAAATGAGCAAAGTAACAGCCCTCTACCACATAGTATTCGCCACAAAGAATCGCGTGCCCAGTATCCCGATGGAACTACGTGAAGAGCTCTACCGCTTCATTTGGCACGAAATTAAAACCACAGGCAGCACACTATATAGAATCGGCGGCGTATCGGACCACGTACACATGCTCATCAACCTCCACCCCTCAGCGAGCCTCGCCGACATGATGAGAGACGTTAAATCACACGCCGCCCAGTGGATGAAAACAGATGCACGTTTCACGCGCTTCGACGGGTGGGCCAAAGAATACTACGCATGCAGCGTATCGCCGCAACACAAAGACGCAGTGATTGCATATATCATCGGCCAACCTCAGCACCACGCCAAAATAAACTTCGCCAATGAACTAAATCGGATGTTTGAAGAAGCCGGACTCTTAAATCATCCCGACGACCTGAAATAAGAGCCCCCAACATCTCCACTCACAAGAGCAGTCGGCCCTCGGCGATAGCCGCCGAGAGAGCGTCGGAGACGCGACTTGTCACCAACCCCGGGTCGAGCGCAGCGAGGCCTGGGGGACGGGCGATAGCTGCCGAGAGCGTCGGAGACGCGACTTGTCTCAAACCCCAGGTCAAGCGCAGCGAGGCCTGGGGGACGGGCGAGCGCAGCGAGGCCCCGGCGATAGCCGCCGAGAGCGTCGGAGACGTGACTTGTCTCCAACCCCAGGTCGAGCGCAGCGAGGCCTGGGGGGGCCAATAAACAACGGTGCCTCGGAGAGGTACCGTTTTGACATATATACCGGAGATAACTGCACCTCTCCGAGGCGCATCCCGCTGTTGCGCATATACCCCGGGCCTCGCTATCGCTCGACCCGGGGTTGGTGACACATCGCGTCTCCGACGCGCGCCCTTGGTTTAGCATTTTTTAACATTCGCAGTGCACGTAGAACGCATAGAAAGCACTACCTTTGCGACATGAAAATCAAGGCACCACATCGCAAGCAGTTGCTTTCGCCCGTGAAAGCCCGCATGCGTGCCGCCCTGGCCCTTGATTTCCACAGCTTCAGCACTCCCGCATAACCACCCTCCACCAGTAGGCCGCGCAGGAGTGCGTTTTTTATTTTCAGGCAGCAGCAGAGGCCGCGCCTGCACCATGCACCGATCAATAAACAACCAATCAATAAACAATATGAAAAAACTACTACTTTCTCTCCTGTGCGTCTTCGCACTCGCCGCAGCAACTGCCCACGCCGAGACGAAGACCTACGAGCTCTGCACCGACGAGGCAGAGATCCTAAACCCCGACAATCAGTTCATTGTCATTGCCAATGAACCGATTGATGGAAATATTGTAGCTGCAAAAAATTCAACAGCAGGAAACTCAGTTATTCTTATGGCTGGTACTTCTGTGCCCTCAACAATTAAAGTTGATGCCACAGAAAAAGAACTCGCGTTAGTCTCTTTTAAAGAAAATGGTGAGTATAAGGCCTTTTATGAAAACACAAAAAGTTTTTACTGGGGAATTAAAGATAATAATTCTCCCATGTATTCTAATACACTACAAAGCTCCGACAACTATAAAATTTTGGTTGCATTAAACCAAGATGGTTCGTTAAAAATTTCTTCTAAAACCATATCTACGCGTTGGTTTCAATTTCAAGCTACGTACTTCCGCACTTATAAATCAAATGCAACTTACAAACAGCCTTTATTTTATAAGGAAGTAATCGAGCAAAAAGAGCCAGAGTTCAGCAATGTAGAAGAAGAGTATGACGTAGAGATCGGAAAATCAATCGATTTCCCTGCAATTGAGCCCGATGACCTCGTATATACTCTGTCCACAGATGAAACTGATATAATAACCATTGATAATGACAACAAAACTATCACGGGTAATAAACTCGGAACTGCTTTAGTCACATTCAAAAATACCGCTACAGATCGTTTCAGCTCAAGCGAAGGCTATTTCATGGTTAATGTAACTAAAGTAAAACCCACAATGGAATTCCGCGACCAGGTTGTCGTGGGTAAAACCGGCGTTGGTGTTGTATGGGAACCTGTTACGGTAATTGACCCTGAAGACGTTAACCTTCGAGGTAAAATCACATATACTTCTTCTGACCCATCTATAGTAAGTGTTGATAACGAGTCCGGCCAGACCACGGTTCATGCCGCCGGTATAGTTACTATCACTGCAACAATGGAAGAAACCGAAGATTTCGCAGAGGGTAAGGCAAGCTATACTATCCATATCATCGACCAGGACGCTCCTATTGAACCCACCACTACTGTATTTGACTTTAACACCAGGAATCCTTATGGAATGACCACAACAAACAATAGTGGTACATACGAAACAAAAATAAAGGAAATACTTGGCTCGAATGGTGTGGTTACAATTTATTTTGAAGGCCAATATCGTTCATGGGATATAAATGCTTCTGAGGATATCGAGCTTAGAATGCAAAAAAGCTCGTCTTTCACCATATCCGTTCCTGAAGGCTTTAAAATCTCTAAGATCGGTTTAGTAGCTACCGCAGAAAAGAGCTCAAATATTAATGGCACTTATACTCCTGCTGGTAAGACTGGATTAAGTGGTAATAATGGTGAAGAGGAATGGGATGTCAATCAATCCAATTGGATGCCCGAAGGCAATACCCCTGTAACCTCAGTAACATTTAAAACCAGTTCTTCAAATACTACTAACATATCCAAAATTTACGTTCTCTTCGAGGAAGCCAGCTCAACTCTTAAATCAGCGGATCTCAGCTTTACAAAAGTAATCAACAGTGCTTATGTAAATGAAGAAATCGAGTTTAACGCTGTAAATAACCCTAACAATCTGGAGGTTAAATACCTGATTGAAAACCTTGATGAAAGCGAATACACCATTACGCCCAACGGCAACAAAATCAAAGTGCTGATTAAGAAGCCCGGATACTATTCTCTGCAAGCCACATCGCAGGCCGTAGACGGCTTCCGTACTGGCTTAGCCATTATGCGCGTTAATGTGTATCAGCACCTCGACATGACTGTGGACGGCGAAGAACATCTTTATGCAACGCCTATAAATACCGCTACTGACAAGGAGGATCTCGAAGTTATAATCAATGTGCCCGAACTCATGACGCTCTACTATCAGCTGCGTGACCAGGCCGATAATGCAGTTGCCGGCATGGCCGACATCAACGACGAAGACTGCGAAGCAGGCTTCACTCCCTACGAGGATGGCATCTACATCCCTGCCGGCACGCGCGGCACACTGGTGTTCTACATCGCTGCCTACGGCTATAAATCTCCTAAACGCTACGTTCCCCTGGGCTCTGCAAGTGTAGAGGGTTTCGAGCACATGGTACACGCCTATGGCAAAACCGCCCGCATGTACTACACGATCTACATCAACGACCACGACGACGATGAGGAATACACCGTTACCCTCAAGGTCGACAACAAGCCCTTCACCAGCACCGACCATGAAATCAGCGTGGTAGAGGCACCCCAGGGCGCCATGTTGCGCAAATCTCCCACCAGCCCCACCACCCACAAGGCCACGGGCTACATTGACGCTACCGGCATCAATGAGACCAATGCCAAGAAGACCCACACCTACGAAATCACTGTGGCCCACAACGGTGCCACCCTCAGCGACCACACCGCCACAGGCACCTTCATCACCGACGGCACCACCGGCATCGAGGACGTGGCTGTGGATGGCGCGGACGCAGCTCCCGAGTACTTCAACCTCCAGGGCGTGCGCGTGGCTCAGCCCACAGCCGGCCGAATCTACATCGTGCGCCGCGGCAACAAGGTGACCAAGGAACTAATCAAATAAACACACAACCCCTCTACCCAAACGACGGGCGCCACCGCGGCACCCGTCGTTTTTTTATTAAGAAACACAAAAGGACAAAAGACGCGCAAGCAACAAAATATTCTTCTGTTTCTTCTGCCGATTATGTCCTTTTGTATCAAAAATCCCTCTGCGCCTCCGCGCGAGACATTCCCAACGAGAAACTGGCACAAAAGGGCGCAAGACGCGCAAGCAACAAAAAAAATCTTCTGTTTCTTCTGCCGATTATGTTCTTTTGTATCAAAAATCCCTCCGCGCGAGACTTCCACCAAGGCACACGAGAAGGGCGCGATCACTTGCGCGAGTCGAGAGCCTGCTGCAGGAGCACGAGGCGCTCGCGGATCGAGCGCAGCCGGTCTATGGCAGCGTAGCGGCGTGTGACACCCTCGCGGTTGCGGGAGAGCTCGGCCCGGGCAGCTTCAATTTTAAGGCCACGCTCTTTCAGCAGATAGCTGATCATGCGCAGGCCTTCCACATCGACGGGGCGATAGAAGCGCGTGCGGCCCTCGTTGCGGCGCGGCTTCACCACTTCGGGAAACTGCTGCTCCCAGTAGCGCAGCGTGGATGCAGGCTCGCCCACGAGCTCCACTACCTCGGCTATGCGATAGTATTTCTTATCAAGTTCCTGGTACATAACTCAGTCCATCACGTGGCCGGCATTCTCGGCCAGCCGTATCATTTCGTCGTATTGCTCGGGAGTGAGGTCATAGTAATAGTAGTGCACGGGATTCTGCGGCACACCGTGCAGCCGCACCTCGTAGTGGAGATGCGAACCGGTGCTCTTGCCGGTGTTGCCCACGCGGCCTATCATGTCGCCGCGATGCACCATCTGGCCGGGACGCACAGTCATCTCGCTCAGGTGGGCGTAGCGCGTGACGTAGTGAAAGCCATGGTCTATTTCCACGAGATTGCCGTAGCCGCTGTTCCACCCGGCGCTCATCACGCGGCCGTCGCCGGTGGCGTAGACCGGAGTGCCGGCCGGAGCCGAGAAGTCCATGCCCTCATGAAACTTGGAGGTGCCGTAGATGGGATCGCTGCGATAGCCGTAGCCCGAGGCCACGGCGCGCAGGTATTTTTCGTTGAGCGGCTGGATTGCCGGAATATGGCTGCTGCGGGTGCGCAGTGATGCCACCTGCGCCTGGAGGTGGTCCATCGAGCGCGACTGCGAGGCCACCATCTGCTCCAGCATATTCATCTTCACGTCGAGGTCCTGCACCAGTTCGTTGTCGCTCAGGGAGTCCAGGCTGTCGTAGTTGCGCCGGCGCTCAAGGCCCGCGAGGCGGCGCGCGGTGCCCAGGGGCTCGGCGTTCATCACCACGCGGTAGAAGTTGTCGTCGCGCGCGGCCAGGTCGCCAATCACGGCCACGGCTTCATCTGCGCGACGGTCGAGTATCTCCACGCTCTGCTTCAGACGCTCGTTCTGCGCCTTGAGAATGCGCTCCTTGGGGAAGTCAAACCACACGTAGAGCACCGTGACGATACCCAGCGACACGGCAGCGCCCACTGCCATCTGCCTGATTGATGCCAGCATGCGACGGCGCGCCGTGGGATACACCCTTTCGTAGCGCCCCGTGGCGGGGTCGACGCGATAAAATACTTTTTGCCTCATTGTGGTTGTGTTTCGCTTGCAAAAATACGAAAATAACTGTAATTTTGCATTCTGAAATTAAGAAAATAAGAAACATTATTTATACTATAGCACCATAATATGCTCACAGCCAAAGAAATCCGCGAATCTTTCAAGGAATTTTTCCGCACTAAAGGCCACCATATCGTGCCCTCGGCGCCCATGGTAATCAAGGACGACCCCACCCTCATGTTCACCAACGCCGGCATGAACCAGTTCAAAGATATCATCCTGGGCGCTGTGGCGCCTAAGTATCCCCGCGTGGCCGACTCGCAGAAGTGCCTCCGCGTGAGCGGCAAGCACAACGACCTGGAAGAAGTGGGCATGGACACCTACCACCACACCATGTTTGAGATGCTGGGCAACTGGAGCTTCGGCGACTACTTCAAGCGCGAGGCCATCGACTGGGCCTGGGAGTATCTCGTGGACGTGCTGGGGCTGGATCCCGCGCGGCTCTACGCCACGGTGTTTGAGGGTGCTGCGGACGACGGCCTGAGCCGCGACGACGAAGCCGCCGAAATATGGCTCAAGCACCTGCCTGCCAGCCATATCATCAACGGCAACAAGCACGACAACTTCTGGGAAATGGGCGACACCGGCCCCTGCGGCCCCTGCTCCGAAATCCACATCGACCTGCGCAGCGACGAAGAGCGCGCTGCCGTGGACGGCGCCGAGCTCGTCAATAAAGACAATCCCCAGGTGATTGAAATCTGGAACCTCGTGTTCATGCAGTACAACCGCAAAGCCGACGGCTCGCTGGAGCCTCTGCCAGCCAAGGTGATCGACACCGGCATGGGCTTTGAGCGCCTGTGCATGGCCCTGCAGGGCAAGAAGTCGAACTACGACACCGATGTGTTCACTCCCCTCATCCACAAGATAGCAGCCCTCTCGGGCAAGACCTACGGCACCGACCGCCGCACCGACGTGGCGATGCGAGTGATCGCCGACCACGTGCGCACCATCGCCTTCTCCATCGCCGACTCGCAGCTGCCCGGCAATGCCAAGGCCGGCTACGTGATCCGCCGCATCCTGCGCCGCGCCGTGCGCTATGCCTATACGTTCCTGGACCAGAAGCAGGCATTCATGTATCGCCTGGTCGACACCCTCATCGAAAGCATGGGCGAGGCCTATCCCGAAATCGTGGCCCAGCGCGACCTCATCATCAAGGTGATTAAAGAAGAAGAAGACGCATTCCTGCGCACGCTCGAAAACGGCATCCGCATGCTCGACGATGCCATAGCCGCCGCGCGCGCCGAGGGACGCACCGAAATCTCGGGCAAGCAGGCATTCGTGCTCTACGACACCTATGGCTTCCCGCTCGACCTCACGCTGCTCATCCTCAAGGAAAACGACATGACCCTGAACCAGGCCGAATTCGACGCCGAAATGGCCGCCCAGAAACAGCGCGCACGCAACGCCGCAGCCGTGGAGGCCACCGACTGGGTGGAACTCGCCCAGGGCGAGCAGGTGTTCACCGGCTACGACGAGGCCGAGACCACGGCACGCATCCTGCGCTACCGCCACGTGCGCCAGAAAGGCCGCGAGTACTATCAGATAGTGCTCGACCGCACGCCTTTCTATGCCGAGATGGGCGGACAGACTGGCGACCGCGGCACCCTCACCGACCAGGCCACGGGCCAAAGCATAGAAATCTACGACACGAAGCGTGAAAACGGCGTGGGCGTGCACCTGGCCAAGGAGCTGCCCGCCAACCCCGCCACCACCTTCACGGCCGCCATCGACCGCGAGGCACGCGCAGCCACCGAGCGCAACCACACGGCCACCCACCTGCTCCATCAGGCCCTGCGCGAGGTGCTGGGCGAGCACGTGGAGCAACGCGGCAGCTGGGTGGGCCCGGATTCGCTGCGATTCGACTTCAGCCACTTCCAGAAGCTCACCCCCGACGAAATCAAGCGCGTGGAGCGCCTGGCCAATAGCCGCGTGCGCGCCGCTATCCCCCTCGACGAGCATCGCCACATGCCCATAGCCGAGGCCCGCGAGATGGGCGCCATGGCCCTCTTCGGCGAGAAATACGGCGAAGACGTGCGCGTGGTGCGCTACGACGACAGCGTGGAACTCTGCGGTGGCACCCACGTGGCCAACACCGGCAACATAGGCATGATACGCATCGTATCCGAGAGCTCCACAGCCGCCGGCATCCGCCGCATCGAAGCCGTGACCGGCACCGCCGTGGAAGATATGCTCGACCACATCTCCGACACCATGCGCGATATCTCGGCACTCTTTAACAATGCTCCCGATGTGCTCTCCGCAATGCGCCGCAGCATTGAGGAAAACGCCGAGCTGCGCCGCCAGGTGGAGGCCGCCATGAAGGAGCGCGCCGAGGCCCAGGCAGCCGCCCTGCTGGACCGCGCCACCGACTGCGGCGCCCTCAAGGTGGCCACCCTGCGCGGCACAGCAGTGCCCGAGATGGTGAAGAATATAGCCTTCGCCCTGCGCGCCAATGCTCCGGCCGATGCCCCCGTGGCTTTCGCAGCCGCCACGCGCGATGCCTCAGGCAAGCCGCTGCTCACGCTGCTGCTCACCGATGCCGCCATCGCTGCATCCGGCAAGAATGCCTCGCAAGTCGTACGCGAGGCCGCCAAGGCCATCAAGGGCGGTGGCGGCGGTCAGCCCGGATTCGCCCAGGCAGGCGGCAAGGATGCCGACGGCCTCGCCGCAGCGATGGACAAGATGCTCGAACTCCTCAAAGCCTGACGACGTTGCGCATCGCACGCCTAATAGCACTGATACTCGTTCTCGGAGCGGCCTCGGCCGCTCCGACGAGTGTCGGCGCCATATCGTTCAAAGTCGACAGCATAGCCCAGTGGGGCAAATTTCCCCGCTTCTGCATGAACGTGTATCGCTGGGGAGAAGAATTCTTCAACGGCTTCGACTCCACCTACGTGAACAAGACCCACACGTATTTCGACGTGAAATTCAACAGCCAAAGCTGGAGCAACGTCTACAACTTCGAGCTGCCCGAGGGCAAATCAATACGCATCGTATCGGAGCCGGCCACAACAGCCGGCTTCAGCGTGTCGTACCTGGCTCTCACCATGAGCTACGACAAAAACATCTCCGGCTACTTCGGCGGCCCCAAGCGCACGCGCAAGAATTTCCGCTTCGGATTCAACTGCAGCCTGTTGGCCGTGGAATACTACAACATCCACAACGACGGCGACACGCATATCACACGCTTCGGAGACTCGTCGTCGCCGGAGAAAATGAAACTCGATTTCAAAGGAATCGACACCCACACGCAGGGATTTGACGCCTACGTGTTTCTGAATCAGAAAAAGTACTCGCAGGCTGCAGCCTTCAACTATGGCCGCTACCAGATACGCAGCGCAGGCTCTTTCTTCGTGGGGCTCAGCTACTTCCACAACAGCTACGACTTCGATTTCAGCGGCCTGCCCGAACCCATGCGAGCACAGTTGCCCAACTGGTGGAACAACTACAGCTACCACGTGAACACCGACAACTATTGCTTCCGCCTGGGTTACGGCTACAACTGGGTGCTCAACCGCCATCTGCTGATAGGCGTGAGCGAGTCGCCGGTGCTGGGACTGCAATACGGCCATATCACGGGCAACTCAAAACCCAGCTCGGCCTCGCTGGCCAACCGCCTGGCACTAAGCTTCGTGTGGAACAACGGCCACTGGTTTGCCGGCATCATAGGTCGAGCCGATCAGGGCCTGATCTACAACAAAAAGCAAGCCTACATTAACAGCGACCTTTCCTTCACCTGCTCCGTGGGCTACAGATTCAACCTCTGGAAAGTGAAATACTGAGCACGGGGGGAATGCCCCGAGCGAGCGGACCCGCCATTAAAGGAACGACAGCAAAACTTCTTGATCAGCAACAAATTGAAAGGACGCACCATGGTGCGTCCCTACAATTCGCTGTTCGGCAGTCAATTACGCCTTTTTGTGCTGCCGGGCTGAATTCTACATGATGCCCTTTTCGCGCAGGCGCTGCTGCCATCGCCAGGCCGAGAGCATAGTATCGGCCAGCGGCGTGGTGGCCTTCCATCCCAGCACGGTGTTGGCTCGCGTGGGATCGGCCCACACCTGGGTGATGTCGCCCTCGCGACGGGGCGCGAACTGATGGGGCACCTTCACACCCGTGGCCTCCTCGAAGGTGTTGATGAGCTCAAGCACGCTCACGCCCCGACCCGTGCCCAGGTTGAATACTTCCACAGGCTCAAGGCACTTATCCTCCACAAGGCGCTCCACGGCCACGACGTGGGCCTTTGCCAGATCCACGACGTTGATAAAGTCGCGGATGCAGGTGCCGTCGGGCGTGGGATAGTCGTTGCCGAAGACGCTGAGCATGGGGCGCACGCCTATGGCCGTCTGCGTGAGATAGGGAATGAGATTCTGGGGCACGCCGTTGGGCAGCTCACCGATGAGAGCCGAGGGATGGGCGCCCACGGGGTTGAAATAGCGCAGCAGGATGGCCTTGAAAGGAGCTCCGGCCGCCACGGTGTCGCAGATAATGTCTTCGCTTATCTTCTTGGTGTTGCCATAGGGCGAGGTAGCGGGCTTGCGCGGCGTATCCTCGGTGACGGGATTGGCGTCGGGCTCGCCGTAGACCGTGCACGACGACGAGAACACGATGCCGCGCACGTCGTTGGGCGCCATCAGGTCGAGCAGGTTGATGAGCGTATTGAGGTTGTTGCGATAGTAGAGCAGCGGCTTCTTCACGGATTCGCCCACGGCCTTGCTGGCCGCGAAGTTGATGATACCCTTGATATCGGGATATTGGGCAAAAAGCTTCTTGAGAGTGTCGAAATCGGTGCAGTCGCCTTCGACGAAAGGAGGCCTCACGCCGGTGATGGCTTCGATACCGTCGAGCACGTCGCGGTTGCTGTTGCTGAGGTTGTCGATGATCACCACGGGGTAGCCGGCGTTGATGAGTTCGACGACGGTGTGGCTTCCGATGTAGCCGGTGCCTCCGGTTACGAGAATACGGGCATTCTTCATAGGTGCATATTGGGTTTATGGATTATCAGAAAGGTAGCGGTCCCGAGGGTGCCGAGAGAAAATCGGCCGTGCCGCCCTCAAGGGGGCGGGCTCCCGGCATGGCGGCGTCGTGGCCGGCGGAATCGGGCGCATCCAGAGCGTCGTTGAGGCGCGAGGCGTGGGTGCTGTGCTCCATCACGGCATCGGCCTCGTTCCAGTTCTCGAAGCGTGCCACGGGGGCGCGGAATCGCATGCGCACATCGTCGACGGCGCCCGAGCGGTGCTTGGCCACGATGAACTCGGCAAGGCCGCGGATGTCGCGGCCGGAGGCATCGGTGTCGCTGTGCAGGTAGTACTCCGGGCGATGGATGAAGCACACCATATCGGCGTCTTGCTCGATGGCTCCGGATTCGCGCAGGTCGCTGAGCTGCGGACGCTTGTTGTCGCTGCGCGACTCCACGCTACGGTTGAGCTGCGAAAGAGCCACGATGGGCAGGTTCAGTTCCTTGGCCAGCTGCTTGAGCGAGCGCGATATCATGCTCACCTCCTGCTCGCGCGAGCCGAACTTCATGCCCGAAGCGTTCATGAGCTGCAGATAGTCGATGATGATCATGCGCACGCCATGCTCCCGCACGAGGCGGCGTGCCTTGGTGCGCAGTTCAAAGATGGAGAGCGAGGGCGTGTCGTCGATATAGAGAGGAGCACCCGAGAGATTCTTGATGCGCGCCATGAGCTGATTCCACTCGATGGGCGAGAGCTGGCCGCTCTTGATCTTCGATCCTTCGATCTCACACACATTTGATATCAAGCGGTTCACGAGCTGCACGTTGCTCATTTCGAGGGAGAATATGGCCACGGGCGTGTTGAAGTTCACGGCCATGTTCTTGGCCATCGACAGCACGAATGCAGTCTTGCCCATGGCCGGACGCGCGGCGATGATAATGAGATCAGAATTCTGCCAGCCGGAGGTGAGCTTGTCGAGCTCATGGTAGCCCGATTCAAGGCCGCTGAGGCCGGATGTGCGGTTGGCGGCAGCCTGAATCTGCTCGATAGCCTGCGAAATCACGGGATCGATCTGCGTCACTTCCTTCTTGACGTTGCGCTGCGAGATTTCAAAGAGGCGTCCCTCGGCCTCCTGAAGCACATCGTCCACGTCGATACTCTCGTCGAAGGCATTAGTCTCAAGCTCAGCCGCAAATGATATGAGCTGGCGCGAGAGGTATTTCTGCGCAATGATCCGGGCATGGAACTCCACATTGGCGGCCGAGGCCACCTCCATGGTGAGCTGCGCCACGTAGGCCGTTCCGCCCACGTTTTCAAGGTTGCCGTTCAGGCGCAGCTGCTCCACCACCGTGAGCATATCGATGGGGCTCTGCGAGGCGCCGAGCGTCTGGATGGCTTCGTAGATGCGCTGGTGGGCCGGTTCGTAGAAACTATCGGCGTGCAGGATGTCGCACACGATGGTGTAGGCATCTTTTTCGAGCATCAGCGCACCCAGCACGGCCTGCTCCAGGCGCGTGTCGCGCGGCGCCACGCGGCCGGCCACATCGCCCACGGCAGCATTCGCACCGGGCCGGCGACGCCCGTCGCCGCGATTATTATTTGATTGTTGAACAGGAGGCATAAATAATTCAGGTTTTACATCCGCAAAGTTACGCATTTCATTTGAACTCCGTAAATATTATTACGGCTTATTTATTTGCAGGTTATAAACAGGATTTTCAACTGAGCACGATGAATGAAAAAAACGGCCCGGAACGGGGGCGCTCCATGGCGCACCCCCATTCGGAGCCGCGTATACGGGTGGCCGTCATCGGATTGTAGCCCGAAGACAAACACTTGATTCTGTGATGGCGAGACGTTTTCCACAGCTGCGAGGACGCGCGATTGTCGGAGCTTGCGGAAGCGGTCTCATTGCTCAGGTGGGATCGCGAGGGTGGAAAGTGGATCGGTGAAACATTTGATGTAGATTTGCAGATTAAAAGGGTAAATAAATCGGGTTGATTATCTCGTGGTTTTGTAAAACGCCGGCCGGCAGACGCCCTGAGCTCAGGGGCGTGTATTTGTTTTACACTGCAAAGTTACGATAACAATCCGGCCCGTGTTCCTACATTTTCGCACTTGAAGGCGCGATTCATGACGGAGTGCGTATAATCAGCTGTGCAACTGCGCGATACAAAAGCACGATTCATGTAGTGAATTTTGAAAGCGCGTGAAGAGGCACCATTTCATGAGTCTATCTATGAACACGACAGCGCACAATTAACTTACAGGTTAATATTATTTCAAAATTATTTGTTAATACATAAATAATCCATTACATTTGCAGAAAGTTAACCTATAGATTAAAAATGTGGAAATCGTAGAAATATACCAGGACTGCATTAAATTATCTGCGAGCCAACGGAATAACCGACGGCGACGACATTTAAAGAAATTGTTATGAAATTCGACGTAAACAAAATAAAGGAAATCGCGCGCCCTATGAGCGTGGAAGAGCGGCAAGAAATTTCATTCAGAAACGAGAACAGAGACTGGCTTGCCTTGTCGGCTAAATTTGCACTGACGGTGCGACATATCCTCCGCTCCGAAAAGATTACTCAGACAGAACTTGCAAGCAGAATGGGAGTGTCGTGCGTACAGGTTTCAAAGATTCTGAGCGGCAAGGAAAACATCGGGCTACAAACTATAGCAAAAATTGAGAGAGCCCTTGACCGCAGTATCGTGACATTTATCGAAATCGCCAAGCAGAGGAATTGCTCAATAGAAAACACTTCTATCTCACCAAAACCGCACTACTCGTACAGTTTACCCACAGACGTGTATGTGGGTGTTTGCGAGCCGGATTGTTGCAGCCACACCTATCAATCAGAGGAATAACCGCATCCTCGCCGGCGCGTCTACTCTATCTCCAGGTCGCGGATGAGAGTGGCGGAGCCTGCTTGCCGCATGGCTGCGGTGACGGCATCGCACACGCGCACGACGCCGGGGAAGCGGGTGCGGAAATCGGGCACGAAGTCGCCGGAGCCGAGGTTGTCGAGGCGGCTGTAGAGCATGGCCACGGTGATGGTGTCGGTGGCGAGTGCAGGCTGGAAGCCGATGAGCTCTCGCTTCTCGTCGATAATCACGCGGCTCACGAGGCCGCATGCCGTGAGGCGGTCGATGGCATCGCTCACGAGGCGTGCGGGCAGGCCGTAGGCGTGCACGAGATCATCGGCCGAGGGCGCGGGCATGCCGTGCTCGAAGCGTCGCACGATCACGGCGGCGATAGCCAGCACCACGCGGCGGCGATAGGCCAGGGAAATCTTGGAGGATTCGTTGGCGAAGTTGAACTGGAAGATGTTTTGCGACGAGTAGCACAGCACGGCTCCGGCCAGGGTGATGAGCCACACGAGCTGGAGCCATATCAGCAGCAGGGGCAGGAAGGAGAAGCTGCCGTAGATGGCGTTGTAGCGCGAGACGTACATCTGGCCGGTGACGAATATCCATTGCAGCCCCAGGAAGCCCACGGTGGCGATGGCTCCGGCGGGCATGGCGTTGACAAACTTGACGCGGGTGTTGGGGATGGCCACATAGGCCACGGTGAAGAATAGCCATACCAGGAGCCACGACACGCCTTCCATGATAGCCGAGACCAGGGGCGTCATAAACTCCCAGTGCATGAGCGACTGCAGGGTGCTGCTCACGAGCAGCGTGATACCGCCGCTGCATATCAGGAGCACGGGAAGGACGATGAGCATGGCTGTGTAGTCCGTGAGCTTGCGCATCACGCTTCGTCCCTCGCGCACGCCCCACACGAGGTTGAAGGCGTCTTCCACGCTCATGAGCAGGGAGATGAGGGTCCATAGCAGAAATACGATGCCCACGCCCACAAACACGCCTTCGGCCGACTGGTTGAGATATGAGTCGACAAATCCCAGCGCTGCCTGCACGGCCGTTTTCTGAGCCGGAAAGAGGTGGAGCAATTCGTCTTCGAGGAAGCTCTGCATGTTGAATCCGCGGCCTATGGCAAAGAGCAAGGCCATGGATGGGACGATGGCCAGCAGGGTGCGGTAGGTCATGGCGCAGGCCTGGCCCTGGAGATCGGTGTTGAGGAAGGAGCGCACGGAAAGGCTGAGAGTCTTGACGATGCGCACATACCAGCGGTTGCTGCCATCGCTCCACACGCCCTCGCTGGCGTATTGCCATATTTCTTTGCACCGGTTCACGATACGCGTGATTCGCGAGGGTGCAGTGTCGTTGCTATTCATGCGTGCAAATTTCGTTAAAAAACTCCGAAGCAGAAAATAAATCGCTAATTTTGTAGCATGATTCTTATATCTGCAATCCTTCTGGTGGTGGCGGTGGCCGCCACGATCTATGCGATAGGCGCCGACCGGCGCGCAGCCACCGCACGCGCCGAGGCTGATGCCGCACGCAACATGCTCGAAATCACGCGCAACGACGCCGCGGCTGCCGATGAGCGCTTCCGGGCCATCGCCAACGACGTGCTGCTGGCCAACTCCCGCGCGCTGGATGCCGGAGCGCGCCGCAATCTCGACGATGCCATCGCACCCATGCTCCAGCGCATGCGCGAGATGGAGAAGAGCTTCCGCGACACCTACTCGGCCGAGGCCCGCGAGCGCTTCTCGCTGCAGGACCGAGTGCGCGAGCTCGTGGAGCTCAACCGCGTGGTGGGCGACGAGACGCGGCGCCTCACCGATGCCCTCAAGGGCAACACGCGCATGCAGGGCGACTGGGGCGAAATCATCCTCGAAAATATCCTTGAGCGCTCCGGGCTGCAGCAGGGGCGCGAATATGAGGTGCAGCAAACGGTGACGGCTCCCGACGGGCGGCGCCTGAGGCCCGACGTGGTGGTGAACTATCCGGACGGCCGCTGCGTGGTGGTGGACAGCAAGGTGAGCGTGGCGGCCTATCTGAACATGGTGGACGCGACCGACAACGACGCCCGCAACGCCGCCGCCAGAGCCCACCTGGCATCCGTGCGCGCCCATATAGCCGAGCTTCGCAGCAAGAGCTACCAGGACATCACCGGCGAGCGGCATGCCGACTTCGTGATGATGTTTATCCCCCACGAGGGTGCGTATATGGCTGCCATGCAGCTTGATCCCACGCTGTGGCAGCAGGCTTTCGACGCACGGGTGCTGATCGTGTCGCCCACGCATCTCATGGCCGTGGTGAAGCTCGTGGAGCAGCTGTGGCGCAACGACCGCCAGAGCCGCAACGCCATCGAGATAGCCACCGAAGCCGGCAAAATGCTTGATAAATTCAGCGGTTTTCTCGCCGACCTTGAAAAAATCGACAGCTCGATAGCTGCGGCGCGCAAGGCTTCCGAAGCCGCCCACAACAAGCTTGCCTCCGGCACCGGCAACCTCATAGGGCGCGCCGAGCGGCTACGGGCCATGGGCGCGAAAGCCACGAAAGACCTGCCTGCCACATTCAGAAACAACGACACCAATCAGCTACAAGATGAAATATAACTTCTGCGGCCACAGCGGCCTGCAACTTCCGGCAATATCGCTGGGACTATGGCACAACTTCGGCGATGTGGACTGCTTCGCCACGATGGAACGGACGGTGCGCACGGCATTCGACCGCGGAATCACCCACTTTGACCTCGCCGACAACTACGGTCCGCCTCCCGGGAGCGCCGAGTCAAACTTCGCACGCATCATGGCCCGCGGCCTGAGCGCCCACCGCGACGAGATTCTGGTGTCGTCCAAGGCCGGGCATCTGATGTGGGACGGCCCTTACGGCGATGGCGGCTCGCGCAAGCACCTCATGGCCGGCATCAACCAGAGCCTCAAGCGCACGGGGCTGGAATATTTCGATATTTTCTACAGCCACCGATATTGCCCCGAAACGCCCGTGGAAGAGACCGTGCAGGCGCTGATCGATATCGTGCATCAGGGCAAGGCGCTCTACGTGGGGCTCTCGAAGTATCCCGTGGAGGTGGCCCGCAAGGCGTGCGAAATGATGGCCTCGCAGAATGTGCGCTGTCTTATCTACCAGGACCGCTACAATATGCTCAGCCGCAATCCCGAAGCGGAGCATCTCGACTTCCTCCGGCAGCAGGGGCTGGGCTTTATCACCTTCTCGCCTCTGGCCCAGGGCCTGCTCACCGACCGCTACCTCAACGGCATCCCCGCAGATTCGCGTGCGGCACGCGAGAGCGGCTTTCTCAAACGCGAGACCATCACGCCCGAGCTCGTGGAAAAGCTGCGTCGCCTCAACGCCATCGCCGCCGGGCGCGGGCAGTCGCTGGCGCAGATGGCGCTTGCGTGGCTGCTGCACAAGCCCGAGGTTACGAGCGTGCTGATCGGTGCCAGCTCCCCGGCCCAGCTCGAAAGCAACCTGGAGGCTACCGAGAGCGCCGGCTTCACCGATGAGGAACTGGGCATGATCGACGAGATATTGGCGAATTGAAGCCAAAAGCACCAACATACTGGCAAAATAAACATATTTATTTAATGAATTTTTAGTAATTTTGCACCGCAAAAATGTGGTTCATCAGCAGATACGCCTTATGGCTGATGCCGGGAGCCAATATTTGATTCTTCAAAAACCGTCAACAAAAAAAAGAACAAATCCAATACAACTATTTATGAAGGTACAAAAGTTTAAGAGCATCAGCCTCGGGCTCGGCACGGCGTGTGCCGTGATAATCCTGGGTTCGTGCGCCAAGCAGCAGCAACAGGCTATGCAGCAGGCTCCACAGGTGGCCGTAATGACCGTCGAAGCCGGCAGCAGCGACCTCAACAGCACCTATCCCGCCACCATCAAGGGCAAAACCGACATCGACATCCGTCCCCAGGTGACGGGCTTCATCACCAAGGTGCACGTGGACGAAGGCGACCGCGTGCGCAAGGGCCAGACACTCTTCACCATCGACCAGGTGCAGTATCAGGCAGCCGTGGATCAGGCCCAGGCATCGCTCAACTCAGCCAAAGCCGCAGTGAACACCGCAGCCGTGACCGAGGCCAACAAGCGCAAGCTCCTCGACAAAAACATCATCAGCGAAACCGAATGGCAGCTGGCCGCCAACTCTCTGGCTCAGGCCAAAGCAGCGCAGGCACAGGCCGAAGCAGCCCTCACCAACGCCCGCAAGAACCTGGCCTACACCGTGGTGACGGCTCCCAGCGACGGCGTTGTGGGCAGCATCCCCAACCGCGAAGGCTCGCTGGCCTCGCCCTCCTCGGCCCAGCCCCTCACCACCATCAGCGACAACTCGCAGGTGTATGCCTACTTCTCGCTCAACGAGAAAGACCTTCTTGAGCTCACCGACGGCGGCACAGTGTCGATCGACGAGCGCATCTCGGAGATGCCCGCCGTGAAGCTTGAGCTCGCCGACGGCACCATGTATCCTCTCGAAGGCAAGGTGAGCACCATCAGCGGCGTGATCAGCAACTCCACGGGTGCAGCCAGCGTGCGCGCCCTCTTCCCCAATCCCTCGGGAATGCTGCGCAGCGGCAACACCGGTAACGTGGTGCTCCCCCGCCACAACGAAAACGTGATCGTGATCCCGCAGAAGGCCAGTTTCGAGATTCAGGGCCTGCGCTACGTCTACGTGCTCAACGACAGCAACACCACCTCCACGCGCCCCGTGCAGGTGCTCGACATCAGCAACGGCAAAGACTTCGTGGTGCTCAGCGGTCTTCAGCCCGGCGAGCGCATCGTCACGGAGGGTGTGGGCACTATCGTGCGCGACGGCGTGACCGTAACGCCCAAAGTCGCACAGGCTCCCGAAGCCGCTCCCGCGCAGTAATAAACCCACATTCATCAGATTTCGCACAAAATGAAATTAGATACCTTTATTAACAGGCCGGTACTGTCGACGGTGATCTCGATTTTCAT
Source organism: Bacteroides sp. (assembly GCA_014801485.1). GTDB lineage: Bacteria > Bacteroidota > Bacteroidia > Bacteroidales > Muribaculaceae > CAG-873. The sequence continues at coordinate 5,907 of JAAVEC010000016.1, read as the reverse complement.
CGTGCTGCTCGGTATCATCGGCCTCACGTCGCTGCCTATCACGCAGTTTCCCGACATCGCACCGCCCACAATCTCGGTGACGACCACCTACACCGGCGCCAATGCCCAGGCCGTGCTCAACTCCGTGATCGCGCCCCTGGAAGAATCCATCAACGGCGCCGAGGGCATGACCTATATGGAATCCACCGCCACCAATACCGGCTCGGCCACCATCAACGTTTACTTCCGCCAGGGATTCAACCCTGATATGGCCGCCGTGGACGTGCAGAACCGCGTGGCCAAAGCCGCCAACCTGCTGCCCTCGGAGGTGAACCAGGTGGGCGTGCTCACGCAGAAGCGCCAGACTTCGATGCTCGTGGGCGTGTCGCTGGTCGACACCACCGACACGTACAGCTCGGAGTTTCTTGACAACTACATGAAGATCAACATCATCCCGCAGCTCCAGCGTGTGAGCGGCGTGGGCGACGTGATGAGCTTCGGCGCCGACTACTCCATGCGTATATGGCTCAAGCCCGACGTGATGGCACAGTACAACCTGATGCCCACCGACGTGAGCGCCGCGCTGGCCGAACAGAACATCGAGGCCGCTCCCGGTGCCTTCGGCGAGCAGGGCGACCAGAGCTTCCAGTACACCATGCGCTACCGCGGCCGCAAATCCACGCCCGAGGAATTCGGCGAGATTGTGGTGCGCACCGGCAGCAACGGCGAGGTGCTCCGCCTCAAGGACGTGGCCGAGATAGAGCTGGGCCGCGTGACCTACGGCTTTGCCAACCGTGCCAACGGCCACCCGGCCACCATGGCCATCGTGTTTCAGAGCCCCGGCTCCAACGCCACCCAGATTATCGAGGACTGCCTCAAGGTGGTGGACAACATGAAGAAAGACCTTCCCAAGGGCCTTGAAATAGAAGTGCCGATGAACAACAACGACTTCCTTTATGCCTCTATCGAAAACGTGGTACACACGCTCATCGAGGCCTTCGTGCTCGTGTTCATCGTGGTGTATATCTTCCTGCAGGACTTCCGAAGCACCATCATTCCCGCCATCGCCATTCCTGTGGCACTCATTGGCACGTTCTTCGTGCTCAACGTCATAGGCTTCTCGCTCAACCTCATCACGTTGTCGGCTCTCGTGCTGGCCATCGCGATTGTGGTGGACGACGCCATCGTGGTGGTGGAAGCTGTGCACGCCAAGCTCGACCAGGGCTACCACAGCGCCCGACGCGCATCCATCGACGCCATGAACGAAATAGCCGGCGCCCTGATCTCGATCACCCTGGTGATGATGCTCGTGTTTATCCCGGTGTCGTTCATGCCCGGCACCAGCGGTGTGTTCTATCAGCAGTTCGGTCTCACGATGGCCATCGCCATCGGTTTCTCGGCCGTGAACGCCCTCACGCTGTCGCCGGCCCTCTGCGCGCTCTTCCTCAAGCCCCACAACAGCGACGCCACAGCCGGCCAGCGCGTGAAGGAAGCCGTGAAGGAAGCCGCTTCGACCATGGGCAAGGCCTATAAGCGCCGCTTCACGCTCAACATCCACCCGGCCATCACCTCCATCTTCGTTGTGGCCACCATCCTGCTGATGATTTTCAAGGCCTTCTCGACGGAGCATCCCGTGCTGCTGGCTATCGCCATCGTGTGTGCCATAATCTCGGTGATGGGCATTTTCAGCCCACGCTTCCACGCAGGCTTCAACAATGGCTACGAGGCACTTCTGGGCAAATACCGCAGCATGGTGCGCTGGGTGTGCGCCCATAAGGTGACGGCCTTCGTGAGCGTGATCGTGAGCGTAGTGGTGCTCGTGTGGCTCATGCGTATCACCCCCTCGGCCATGGTTCCCAACGAAGACACCGGAACGGTGTTTGTGATGGTCGACATGCCCGCAGGCACCTCGCAGGAACGCACCATCGCCGTGCTGGAGCAGGTGGACAGCCTCATGGCAGGCATCCCGGCCATCCAAAACCGCGAAATGATCGCCGGCTACAGCTTCCTGGCAGGCCAGGGTGCCACCTACGGCACCTTCATCCTGAAGCTGCGCAACTGGAGCGAGCGCTCCAAGCAGGAGAGCTCCGACGCCATCATCGGCCAGCTCTATGCCCTCACCTCGCAAAACATCAAGGACGGCCGCGTGATGATCTTCGCGCCGCCCATGATCACGGGCTACTCCGTGACCAATGGTTTTGAAATGAAGATGCAGGACAAGACCGGCGGCGACATCAACCAGTTCTTCAGCGTGGTGCAGGGCTTCCTCGCCCAGCTCAACCAGCAGCCCGAAATCCTTCAGGCCTACACCACCTTCAACCCCACCTTCCCTCAGTATATGATCGACATCGATGCCGCCAAGTGCAAGCAGGCCGGTATCAGCCCGTCGACGATCCTGAGCACGCTTCAGGGCTACTACGGCGGCATGTATGTGTCGAACTTCAACCGTTTCGGCAAGATCTACCGCGTGATGATGCAGGCCTCGCCCGAGGCACGCGTGAGCCCCGAGACGCTCAACAGCATCAAGGTGCGCAGCGGCAATGAGATGGCTCCCATCGCCAACTATGTGCAGCTCACGCGCATCTATGGTCCCGACCTGCTCAACCGCTTCAACATGTTTACGAGCATATCGGTATCGGGCCAGCCCGCACCCGGCTATTCGTCGGGCGACGCCATCGCCGCCATCCAGCGCGTGGCCGCCCAGACACTTCCTCAGGGCTACGGCTATGAATACGCCGGCATGACCCGCGAAGAAGCCGGCTCCGGCGCAGGCAACGCCACGGCGATGATCTTCGGCCTGTGTCTGCTCTTCGTATATCTGCTTCTCTCGGCGCAGTACGAAAGCTATCTGCTGCCCTTCGCCGTTATCTTCTCGATACCTTTCGGCCTGATGGGTGCGTTCATCTTCGCCGACATCTTCTCGATCTCCAACAACATCTACCTCCAGATTGCCCTGATCATGCTCATCGGTCTACTGGCCAAGAATGCCATCCTCATCGTGGAATTCGCGCTCGAGCGCCGCATGACCGGCATGAGCATCGTAAATGCCGCCATCGCCGGCGCCGCAGCCCGTCTGCGCCCCATTCTGATGACGTCGCTGGCAATGGTGATCGGTCTGCTGCCCATGATGTTTGCCTCCGGCGTGGGCGCCAACGGCAACCGTGCTCTCGGCACGGGCTCCGTGGGCGGTATGCTCGTGGGCATGATTCTCCAGGTGCTGGTAGTGCCCGCCCTCTTCGTGGCATTCCAGACCCTGCAGGAAAAGGCCAAGCCCATCAAGTGGAACGACGAGGAGCCCGGCGGCAACATCGAGAACGAAATCGAACAATACGCCCGATAATCGCACTCATTATATATTATGAACAAGACTATTCGCATCGCAGTGGCAGCCGTGGCCGTAATGGCCACGGCCTCCTGCGGCATCTACAAAAAATACGACACCCCCACCGACACCCCCATCACGGCGGCCTATGCCCAGGCACGCGAGCAGGCTCCGGACAGCGCCTCGTTCGGCAACTATCTGTGGGAAAATGTGTTTACCGACCCCACCCTGGCCGGCTACATTAACCGCGCCCTCACGGCCAACAACAGCCTGCGCAATGCCATGCTCAACGTGGACATGGCCCGTGCGCAGCTCAAGGGCGCCCGCCTGAGCTATCTGCCTTCCGTGGCCCTCGCCCCCAACGGTGCCGGTGCCAGCTATGCCGGCAGCGACATCACCTGGACCTATCAGCTGCCCGCACAGCTGAGCTGGGAAATCGACATCTTCGGCAAGCTGCTCAACAGCAAACGCGGCGCTCAGGAAAGCTTCTACATGAGCGAAGCATACGCACGCGCCGCACGCTCGCAGATAATCGCAGCCGTGGCAAATACCTATTACGGCCTCTCGGCCACCCGTTCACAGCTGGATCTGGCGCGCCGCACCGCCAAGGTGTGGGAGGCCACCGTGAGCACGATGGAGGATTTCAAGCTCGTGGGCAACGTCACGGAAGCCGCCGTGGTGCAGAGCCGCGCGCAGTACTATGGCATCCTCGCCACCATCACCGATCTGGAGCAGGCAGCCGACAAGCTCAACAACACCCTGGCTCTGCTGCTCAATGAAATGCCCGGCACGGAACTACCCACCACGGGAGACGTGGCCATCAACGTGGGTCTCGACCCCATCCAGGGCATCCCCATGAGCCAGCTCGCATGGCGCCCCGACGTGGAAGCTGCCGAGCACAACCTGGCCGTGGCCTACTACGCCACGTCCTCGGCCCGCGCCGCCTTCTATCCCGGCCTCACCATCAACGCCACCGGCGGCTTCACAAATCTGCTGGGCAGCTTCGTGAAGAACCCCGGCGACTGGTTCTACCAGCTTGCAGGCTCGCTGGTGGCCCCCCTCTTCTCGCGCGGCCAGAACATCGCCCGCCTGGAGGCAGCCAAGGCCAGCCAGCAGCAGGCCATGAACAACTTCGAGTATTCGCTGCTTAACGCCGCCGCCGAGGTGAGCGACGCTCTCGTGGTCTACGCCAAGAGCGTGGAGAAGGAGCAGTATCTTGAGCAGCAGGTCGACAACCTGAGCAAGGCTGCCGACTACAGCATGGACCTCCTGCGCTACAACCAGCCCGGAACCACCTACCTCGACGTGCTCACCGCACAGAGCAACCTCCTGCAAACACAAATGAACGCCATCTCCAGCCGTCTGGCACAGGCACAGGCCGTGGTCAACCTCTATCAGGCGCTGGGCGGCGGACGCTAATACCATGAAACTATGATCAGTCCTCTCGCACATGTCGACCCCTCGGCCAAAATAGCCGACGACGTAAAAATCCATCCCTTTGCCTACGTAGACGCCAACGTGGAAATTGGCTCCGGCTGCGAAATCATGCCCTACGCCAGCATCATCCGCGGCACTCGCATGGGCTCCGGCAATAAGGTGTATCAGGGTGCCATCGTGGGCGCCGACCCCCAGGATTTCCGCTGGAAGGGCGACGAAACATTCTGCTACATCGGCAACAACAACGTGATTCGCGAGCACGTGATTATCAACCGCGGAATTAACCATGAAGGTGGCACCCGCATCGGCGACGACAGCTTCATCATGGCCGAAAGCCATATTGGCCACGACTCCCACATCGAAGGCCGCTGCGTGCTGGGCAACGGTGTGACCGTGGCCGGCGACGTTAAGATAGACGAATGCGTGATACTGTCGAGCAACGCCATCGTGCACGAGCGCTGCCGCGTGGGCCGCTACGCCCTCATCAAGGGCGGTTGCCGCATAGGCTCAAACGTGCCTCCATTCGTGATAATCGCTCATAACCCCGCATCCTATTACGGCGTGAATGCCTACGTGATGCGCCGCGACAACCGCTTCAGCGATCAGCTCGTGGACGATGCCGCCAAGGCCTATCGCCACATATACCAGTGCAGCACCTCGATCTACAACGCGCTGAAGCGCATCGAGGCCGATATCGACCCCTCGGAGGTGAGGGAAGCAATACTCTCGTTCATCCGCGAATGCAACTTGCGCATCGTGGGCGACACCTTCAACGAGTATTAGGCGCTCTCCTGCATCAATAAAAAGAGGCCCCGGATTATGTCCGGGGCCTCTTTTTGTGCACCTGCAACAAAATTGTAACACGATTTTGCGGTGGTTATAGTGCTTATTTTTAGCTACTTATGAATTTTTATGAAAATTCTTTGAAATTTTTCGTAAAATTTCTTCACTTGTTTGTAACACGTTTGTAAATTTGCAGTGTCAACAAACGACAACGACATCACTCACAATTCTCAAATATCTCACTCATCTCAAAATTCTCACACATTATGAAAAAGTTCATCGTTCTCATTGCAGCTCTCACCGCAGTTATCACCTCGGCAGCACGCAACTCTTATATTTTCCTCGCTCCCGGTTTTGAAGAAATTGAGGCTCTGACCACCGTAGAC
>JAAVEC010000015.1 GCA_014801485.1 Bacteroides sp. | reverse complement strand
GTCAACCCCTCTCAGTGATAACAAATAACAGTCAACTCCCATAAAGGATAATATTAACCGAGTCAACTTCTTTCAGGGTTAGATACTTCTGACAGTCAACCAAAATCAGGAAAAGACAGCATAATGAGCGCGCAGAGTACGGGAAATATGTGTTGAAGAATCTTGCCAATGAGCTTGTGGCCCGATATGGGAGCGGCTGGGGTTTCAAGAAGCTGCAACACTGTCTACGCGCTGCGTATACTTTTTCGGAAGATGAGATTGTCTACGCGGTGAGTAGACAATTGAGCTGGACACATCTGCGCACATTGATGTATATTGAGGACGAACTGGCACGCAAGTTCTATATGGAAATGTGCCGGGTGGAGCGCTGGAGTACCAGAACACTTGAGGAAAAGATAGATCAGCAGCTATATGAGCGCACAGCGATAAGTCGCCGTCCCGAAACAGTTATCAAGAGCGAACTCGATACTCTGAAGACCTCAGACAGGTTGCATCCCGATATGGTGTTCAGAAGCAGCTATTTCCTTGAGCTTACGGGATTGCCGGATGTGTTCAGCGAAAGTGATCTCGAAGCCGCGATATTGAATCAGATACAGCAGTTTTTAAAGGAATTTGGATCGGATTTTGCATTCGTGGACCGTCAGAAGAGAATCCCGGTAGACGGCACAGACTATAAGCTTGACCTTCTTTTCTTTCATAGAGGGCTGCGTCGGCTTGTGGCGATAGATCTAAAACTTGGAAGATTCAAGCCGGCATATGAAGGCCAGATGCTGCTTTATCTGCGATACCTCAACCGCCACGATAGAAGGGAGGGAGAAGAATCGCCTATAGGGCTAATTTTGTGCTCGGAAGGAAATACGGAGCATATTGAGTATTTGATGCTGGATGAGGATTCGCCTGTGAAGGTTGCGCAATACTATACAAAGCTGCCCGATAAAAAATTGTTGTCTGAGAAACTTCAGCGGGCTATAGCCATCGCCCGGGAATACCAGCGGAGCAAGGATATTGATAAATAAGCGTGGCGCTGGCATCTCCACCTGGTTCCTCAAGGTGTTCGGGCTGTAGGATTCCGTTCCGCCTTATATAATAAATGAGAACCCGTTCCCCGGTATAAATATTGGGGAACGGGTTGCAACTTTTTGGGTTTTGGTGTGTTTTATAGTAAACAACAATCTATAAAAACGCACAACCAAAATTCAAAAATTATGACTACAGCTCCTCTCCAAGGTATCAAAGTCGTAGACTTTACCGAAGTACAGTCCGGTCCTTCCTGCACACAGATGCTCGCGTGGCTGGGCGCCGACGTGATCAAAATCGAACGTCCCGGTGTGGGCGACGCAACGCGTAACGAACTCCAGTTCGATCCCAATCTCCCCAGCTACTACTATCTGCAGCTCAACAGCGACAAGAAGTCGCTCACTCTCGATGCAAAGACCCCCGACGGCAAGGCTATCCTGACCAAGCTCATCGAGGGTTGTGATATCTTCGTGGAAAACCTGCACCCCGGCGCAATGGACAAGCTGGGCTTCAGCTGGGAAGTGGTGCACAAGCTCAACCCCAAGTGCATCTACGGCACTATCAAGGGCTTCCCTCTCTCGTCGAAGTATAGCAACCTGAAGGCCTACGAGCCTATCGCACAGGTGACTGCCGCCGCAGCCTCCACCACGGGCTGGTATGAGGGCGAGTACAATATCCCCACTCAGAGCGGTGCCGCCCTGGGCGACAGCAACACGGGTATGCACCTTCTGATCGGTCTGCTCGCTGCCCTGCAGCAGCGCAACCACACCGGCGAGGGCTGCTACGTGTATCAGTCGATGCACAATGCGTGCCTGAACCTGTGCCGTATCAAGACCCGCGACCAGCTCACGCTGGACAAGATCGGATACCTCACGCAGTTCCCGCAGTATCCCAACGAGAAGTTCGGCGACTGCGTGCCCCGCTCGGGCAATATCGAGGGCGGCGGCGTGCTGGGCTGGACCTATAAGTGCAAGCCCGCAGGCGGTTACGACTCGGCCGAAGACGGCAACAACTTCGTCTACATCATCCTGCAGCGTGGCGCCAAGGACTTTGAGGCAGCATGCAAGGCCATGGGCTTCGAGGATTGGCTCACCAACCCCGACTTCAACACCGCCGACGCCCGTGACCGCAACAAGCAGGCTATCTACGAGCGTATCGGCCAGTGGACTGCCGATAAGACCAAGTATGAGGTGACCAGCATTCTCGGCCCCGTGGGCGTGCCCGTAGGTCCTGTGCTCTCCACCAAGGAGATGATGACCGACGAATCCCTCTACGACGGCAACACCCTCGTGCGCATCAATCAAGGTGGTGAAATCGGCGAATTCGTGACCGTGGGTTGCCCCTTCACCATGAGCAACTATCAGCCTACCTACGGCCCCGCTCCCACACTGGGCGGCAACACAGCCGAAGTGCTCACATCGCTGGGCTACACCGCCGAGCAGCAGGCACAATTTGCCGCAAACGGCACCACCGAACCTATTAAGAAACCCGCCGACGCCAGCAACGCCGCACAAACTACGAAATAATGGCTACAACAACAACCAATAACAACACTGCCGCGCCCAAATTTCCCGAGCAGGTGACCGGCATGTATATCCTGGCCGAGGCTCTCAAGCGCGTGGGGATCACCGATGTCTACGGACTGGTGGGTATTCCCGTCACGGAGGCCGCCTACGCAATGCAGAAGATAGGCCTTAACTATTATGGTTTCCGTTTCGAGCAGCAGGCCGGTATGGCCGCCGCCACCCACGGCTTCCTCACCAAGACTCCAGGCGTGCTGCTGACGGTGTCGTCGCTGGGCTTCATGAACGGCCTCACGGCAACCACCAACGCCACGGTGAACTGCTACCCGATGATTCAGATTTCGGGAGCATCGGACCCCACCATGGTCGACATGGATATGGGCACCTATGAGCAGCTCGACCAGCTCAACACGGCACGTCCTTTCGTGAAGGCTGCTTTCCGCTGCAGCCATGCCAAGGATATTCCCGCAGCAGTGGCACGCGCCTATCGTGCAGCCGTGAGCGGCCGTCCCGGCGGCGTGTATATCGACATGACCACGCCTGCCCTGGCCGAAATCATGGATGCCTCGGAAGTGGAGAAGCTCTTCTACGAGCCCGTGGATCCGGCATCGGCCGTAGCNCCCAATGCCGCCTCCGTGAAGCGCGCCGTCGACCTCATCGCGTCGGCCAAGCGTCCCGCTATCCTGCTGGGTAAAGGCGCTGCCTATGCACAGGTGGACGACAAGATCAAGGAACTCGTCGAAACCTATAATATCCCNTATCTCTCCATGTCGATGGCCAAGGGCCTGATGCCCGACAAGGGTCCGCTGAGCGCACTCTCNTGCCGCAGCACTATCATGGAGCAGGCGGATGTGGTGATCGTGGCCGGTGCGCGNATCAACTGGATGCTTTCCTTCGGCCGCGGCAAGTGGAACCCCAATGTGAAATTCGTGCAGCTCGACGTGCAGCCCACCGAGATGGACCGCAACGTGCCCGTGGCCGCTCCCGTTGTGGGNGATCTGGGCGAATCGCTCGACGCTATCCTGGCAGGCCTGAAGGGTCGCACCATGAGTGCCGATCCCGAATGGGTGAAATCGCTGCAGGCAGAGAGCGCTACGAAGAACGCCAAGTTTGAGGCTCGCCTCAAAGAGGCTTCCACGGCATCGCCCATGAACCACTGGACGGCTCTTTCGGCNATCAAGCCTATCCTGGAGAGCAACCCCGACGTGATTCTCGTGAACGAGGGCGCCAATACCCTCGACGACACCCGCGACACCGTGGATATGTCGGTNCCCCGCCACCGTATCGACTGCGCGTCATGGTCGATCATGGGCATGGGCATGGGCTCCACCATCGGTGCGGCCGTGGCCACAGGCAANCCCGTGGTGGCTATAGAAGGCGACTCGGCNTTCGGTTTCTCGGGCATGGATTTCGCCACGATATGCCGCTACGATNTGCCCTGCACAGTGGTGATCTTCAACAACGGCGGTATCTACAATGGCGTGGGCGTGAACCCCTCCGGAGCCTCCGCTCCCGCTCCCACCACGCTCGATATCAACGCTCGATACGACAAGCTGGGCGACGCCTTCGGCGCCAAGACCTACTACGTGACCACCCCGCAGGAGCTCACCACGGCCCTCACCGAGGCCATNGCCTCGCGCAAGCCGTGCCTGATCGACGTGCAGCTCGCTGCCGACTCCGGCGCCGAGAGCGGCCATATAGGTTACCTTAACCCCGCGCCCCTGATTCAGTACACCGTTTAATAACCCTTTAAAGCCCCCTGCAATAATATGGAACATATAATATTGTATGCCATCGTCCCTATCGTGGTGGTGATGCTCGCAGGATATATCTCGGGCAAAAAGGGAATATTCAACGGCGACGATGCCAAGAAGTTCAATAAAGTGGTGCTCGACTATGCCCTGCCNGCCGCGCTGTTTGTGTCGATCGTGCAGGCAAGTCGTGAAGACCTCGCGAAGGACTTGCGTCTCACTCTNGTATCGCTCGTGGGCATCATGGGATGCTTCATGCTGGTNTACTTNGTGTTTCGCTACTGCTTTAAGAAAAACACCGGNGCCGATGCAGCGATATCGGCCCTTATCAGTGGCTCGCCCACTATAGGCTTCCTCGGATTTGCCGTGCTTGAGCCTATATTCGGCACCAAGCCCAGCGTGGCNCTCGTNGTGGCNATNGTGGGNATCGTGGTCAATGCCGTGGGCATCCCNGTGGGNCTCTCGCTCATGAATGCATCGCTGGCCAAGCAAAATCCNCAGGCCAAGAAAGAAAGCGCATGGAAGCCCGTGCTTCACGCCCTTGCGCAGCCNGTGGCCTGGGCGCCTATCCTGGCNGTGGTGCTNGTGCTGTGCGGCCTCAAATGGCCGGCCTGGGCAAGCCCCTCCTTCGACCTGATCGCCAAGGCTAATGCTTCGATGGCAGTGTTCTCGGCCGGTATCACCCTCTCGGCTATCAAGTTCACCATCAACTCGCAGGTGATCGTGGGCTCNATAATGAAGATGGTGCTGATGCCTCTGGTAGTGCTCGTGCTCGGTATGCTNTGGGGTATGGATCCCTTCAACCTCAAGATGCTCGTGGTGGCAGCNGCCCTTCCCCCGGCATTCTCCGGCATCATNATTGCCGATGAGAACGACACCTATGTAGCCACCGGCACATCATCGCTCACCCTCAGCGTCATCCTCTTCGTGGGATTCTGCCCGCTGTGGATATGGCTCACGGATCTGGCNCTCAAGATGTTCTGAATANAAGCAACATACACTCTTCGTAAAAGCCGCCCGCACCTGAAAAAGATGCGGGCGGCTTTTGCGTGGAATAAAAAAGCAGCCGGAAGGTGAAACGGCTGCTTTTATATCAGTTGTAGTTTTAGTAATCAAATAGTTCTTTCAGAACGTCTGACACCTCGTGTTTTTCGGCTTCGGATATTTCACCGATAAGACCGCTCAACCTGGATTTGTCGATTGTCTTGAGTTGATCAATCGCAGCATAGCTGTCGTTTTTCAAACCGCTTTTTGCCGAGGATTTGATAAGAACCCTCGTGGGAAGTGCGCGGGCAGTAGAAGTGAGGGGCACGACTATCACGGTGCTCAAAAAAGCATTCATTTCGTCGGGCGAAACGATAAGGCAAGGCCTTGTCTTTTTCATTTCTGCTCCCACGGTGGGGTCTAAATTAACCCAAAAGAGATTGAATTTTTGCATTATTAAATTTTAAATTTAAGAAATTATAGAAAGCCGAATCACATTAATTCGATAGCTTCCGAGTCAAGATGATCAGGAAGCAGCTGCGAGTCTTCACCTTCTTTTGCGTATTTCGCAAAAGCTGCTGCCCAACCTTCACGTGTTGTCTTGGGTCTTGATATGATAATCTGGTTATCCTTATATTCGATATCCACGGCCACTCCCTTGCTGAATCCGCCTTCTGCGGCGATAAAGCGGGGGATTATTATCCCTACAGATGAGCCTACCTGTGATATTTTTGATAACATGTGTGTNAAATTTAGTTTTAGTGGTAATTTCGTCTTTCCTGAAGTTGATTTCGGAAGAGANTNTCCTTTGCACTGTTTAACGCNGCAAAGATACGAAAAGTTTTAGATATTACAATAATATTATAACGAAAATATAATTTTATTATAATCTGNGACTATCGATGTTCTCAGGCGCCGCCATACTGCCGCAGGTATTCCTCGGCGGTGGCGGCGAGCTCGTCGTACCATTCCTGCCCGAAGCGGTCGATGAGCGGGCCGCGCAGGAACTGATAGGCGCGCAGGCCCTCGCGGCGCCCCAGCACCTCGGCGCATTTGCATATCTTCCAGCGGTGGAGATTCACGGCCGTGAAGCCGTCGTATTCCTTGAGGCGCACGGGATANAGCGCACACGACATGGGCTTGCGCCACTTCACGCGGCCCTCGCGGTAGGCTTTCTCGATGGCGCAGAGGCACATGCCGCCCTCGGCGTAGCACGTGAACACGCAGTCGCGGCCGTTGACGATGCTCGTGACCAGATCGCCCTCCTCGTCTACGTAGCTCACGCCCTGCTCCTCGATCACGCGGCGTGCCTCGGGCGCGAGGTCGTTCCACACCTCGGGNAGCACCTCGCGCAGNAGGTCCACCTCCTCAGGCGTCACCGGCGCACCGGCNTCNCCATCGATGCAGCATTGGCCCAGGCAGCGGGATAGGTCGCAGCAGAAGAATCGCTCNATCAGGTCGAGCGTCACGAGTGTATTTTGAATTTCAAGCATGGGANNNGTAANNTTTANTGCAAAATTAAGAAANCAGATTTAAATATCCATTTTTATTTGTAANTTTGCNNNTGCANATCAATNGATATGCAAGACATAGCTNCGCAGAGGCGNGCAAAGATATTAGCGTTTGCTATTTGTTAGTTATCGTAGAAATGTAGGAACCTTCAATGATAATTCGGTAACAGATAAGCGAGCGTCACGCAATGCGTGGGCGCCCAAATCTGAATTATCCGGTATCCTACAACCGCTACGATGGATTGTGCGTCCACGTTTTGTGTTGTAGGATATGTTACGGATGGCATTCGCAAGTTGATAAACTATTCGGATGTCATGAATTTAGGAGATTTATTTTTTCTTAGGATAAATGTATCTTTGGCATTCAGTAAATTCTTTTAGCGATCGTGGCTAAAGGAATGGATGCCCGTGTTGTTGGGTCTGTGCTGATTGAGCACGGACAAAGCAACTATGCTCTCCCCCCGGCTNGCTTGGAGAGGGAATACATGATAAAAAAGTGGCCCGGATTATATGAGGTGTTACTTAGAGACCACACCGGCGGGATTATCGCATCAAGGCCAAATATAATCTGGGCAACTGATAATTATGCGCAAAAAGGTCTTGGATTTAACGACAAAGATCAAATAACAATAGATAAAATAACGGGTAGTAATGCCGGAATGATAGTTCCGCGTTATTACAAATCTACTATAGAGCAGCAATCCCGCAGCCGTGGTATAGCCGAGGTGTTTACTCCTTCATGGATATGCAATAAGCAAAACAATCTGGTGGATAATGCGTGGTTTGGCCGTGATGGAGTATTTAATACTGAAATTGATAATCCCGATGGTTCGCATTCATGGATAATCAATACTGATCCGATAATTTTTCCCAAGGGCAAAACATGGCGCGATTATGTGAAAGAAAATCGCCTTGAAATCACCTGCGGCGAAGCACCTTATCTCGTCAGTCGATATGATACTGTTACTGGCAGTCCCATTGCACTGGAGCACCGTATAGGAATACTTGATCGAAAGCTGCGCGTAGCAGGAGAAAACACTACTTCGAGCGGAGATTGGCTTAAGGCTGCGCAGTCGGCTTATAAAAGTACATACGGATATGAATGGCAAGGAGATAATATCATTCTTGCCAGAGAATCGTTAATTCTTTCGTTTGTAGATTATTATAGGGCGAAATTTGGTAGAGATCCCCAGCTTAAATCACTGCTGTATATAGCATACATTATTTCCTGGAATATATGGCAAATGGATGGCCTCAAGGGTGTCATCCCTAACTCATGCGGAGAAAGGTGTGTAGTAGAGCACAGTTTATTCGAAGAAATAGAAACCATAAACCAATGCGAGGGATGCAAAACGGGGAATATAAAAAAACATAACGGAACTTATGCTCTGATAAAAGATTGGAATGCCCCTAAAGCTAAACAAAAAATCCGATTCATCGACCTCATCAACTAATAGGCCATGGAATATTTCTCAAATCTGAAAGCCAAACTAATCTATGTGCTCCGCATACCTGATGCAGCGCATAGCGACTGCCTTAAAATTGGTGAAGCTACTTTTGAGGACGGCAATATTACTTTACCGCCCAATAGTAGTGCTCTCAACAAAGCGGCAAAGGCTCGTATTGACCAGTACACCAAGACTGCCGGAATCACTTATGAACTCTTGCACACGGAAATCGCAATATTCGTGCGCGACGGCAAAATTGCCGCCGTCAATGACAAGGAGGTTCACGATGTTCTGCTCCGCAGCGGCATCAAACGCAAAGTGTTTGATAAGGTGAATGGTGCTAACGAGTGGTTCTGCTGTGACCTCGAAACAGCCAAGCGAGCCATCGTTGCTGTAAAGGAGGGTCGCAAAGCCTTGAAAGGCTATGAGATCTCTATCGGGCAGTCGCCCATACAGTTCCGCCCGGAACAGCGAGAAGCCATCGACAAAACGCTCAAGCAGTTCAAGAAAGGCAATCAGATGCTATGGAATGCCAAGATGCGTTTCGGAAAAACGCTCTCGGCTCTGCAAGTCGTTAAAGAGCGTGGCGACTTCCGCCGCGTCCTTATCCTAACCCACCGCCCGGTGGTCGATGCGGGCTGGTTCGAGGACTTCGGAAAAATATTCTATGACTCCGACGAGTACGCCTATGGATCAAAGTCCAATGGCGATACCTTCGTTTCTCTCGAACGCCGCGCCCGTCGTGAGGAATGTCGATATATATACTTCGCCTCTATGCAAGACCTTCGTGGCTCTGAGCTTGTGGGCGGCAACTTCGACAAGAACAATGATGTTTTCTCAACTCCATGGGATTTATTAATTGTCGATGAAGCCCACGAGGGTACGCAGACTGAACTTGGAAAGGCTGTGATGAAAGAGCTTACCAAGGAGAAAACGAAAGTGCTTCGCCTCTCCGGTACACC
This sequence comes from Bacteroides sp., assembly GCA_014801485.1. Lineage (GTDB taxonomy): Bacteria > Bacteroidota > Bacteroidia > Bacteroidales > Muribaculaceae > CAG-873. The sequence continues at coordinate 87,881 of JAAVEC010000015.1, read as the reverse complement.
GTTCAATCTACTCGACGATTTCAAGGAGGAAGAAATATACACTTGGGATTATGTCATGGAGCAACGTGCCAAGGCACAGTGGGATATTGACCACCCGGGCGACCATAATCCCTATGCCGGTCTGCCCCGCCTGAACATCTATACCTACGACCTTGGCCGACTAATGAACGAGTATGCCGACGAGGATATAGCGTTCAACTTTCGCGAGTTTTTCCGCGTGAACGACAGCGGCGAGTTCGTTCACAGCAGCCACGTTCAGAATTTCCTCGACCTTCTTACGAAGACCGACGAGGAAAGTATGTATCCCTTTGCCAACAAACGCTATCGTGAAATATTCCGACACACCCTTTGGATGCTTCCGGGCGTGAAGGCAGCAAAAGCTCTTTCGGCAATGCTCAAGAATCACCCCGTATTCGGACTGTTTGAAATCGTCAACGTGGCCGGTGACGGCGACGAGGAAGAAGCAAACGAGGAAGCTCTCAAAAAGGTTACTGATGCTATCGGTCCTGACCCCGACAAGACGCGCACTATTACGCTTTCATGTGGTCGTCTTACTACCGGCGTGAGTGTCAAGCCTTGGATGGGAGTGTTTATGCTGTCGGGCAGTTTCAACACAGCAGCATCTGCTTATATGCAGACTATCTTCCGAGTACAGACCCCGGCGACAATCAATGGCCGCGTCAAGGAGGACTGCTATGTGTTTGACTTCGCTCCCGATCGCACACTCAAAGTCCTAGCTGAAACGGCCAAGATTTCAACTAAAGCCGGTAAGCAAGGAGATAGTGACAGAAAACAACTCGGAGAGTTTCTGAATTTCTGCCCGATTATCTCGGTGGAAGGTAGCCAAATGCGTCAGTTAAATACCGAGCACATGCTTCAGCAGCTAAAACGTGTTTACGTTGAGCGAGTGGTGCAGAACGGTTTTGAGGACGGCTACCTCTATAACGACGATATGTTACGTCGATTGAGTGAAGAAGAAATCAAAGGTTTTTCAGCTTTACGGAGTAAAATTGGCAGTACAAAAGCAATGGCTAAGTCCCATGATGTTACAGTCAATGATCAAGGTCTTACAAAAGAAGAATATGAAGAGAAGGAAAAACTCGAAAAGAAGAAGAAGAAGGATTTGTCTGAAGAAGAAAAACAGCGCCTTGCAGAGTTAAAAAAGAAACGTGAACTTAGAGATAATGCTGTCTCAATTCTTCGCGGCATCTCCATCCGTATGCCGCTGATGATCTACGGAGCTAAGGTTGAGAACGAAGATGAAGAACTGACTATAGACAATTTCACGTCGCTTGTTGACCCTCAGTCGTGGGATGAGTTTATGCCATGGTGTGAATATGATGAAACCGATTCCTCCGGTAAAGTTAGAAAAATAAAACGTCCTCTTTCAAAGGTAGAATTTAACGCGTTTAAGAAATACTACGACCCCGACATCTTCACTGCAGCCGCCAAGCGCATCCGCGCGATGGCTCGCGCTGCCGACCGTCTCTCAATTGAGGAACGCATTGAGCGCATTGCCGCTATCTTCGCAACGTTCCGCAATCCCGATAAAGAAACGGTCTTGACTCCGTGGCGCGTGGTTAATATGCACATGAGCGACACTCTCGGCGGATATACGTTCTTCAACAAGGACTTCTCGGAAACCATAGAAGAACCGCGCTTTGTAGACCGTGGCGATGTTACTGCCGAGGTGTTCACCCCCGACAGTCATCTACTGGAAATTAATTCTAAGTCGGGTCTCTATCCTATGTATCTCGCTTATAACATTTACCGCTCGCGGCTGCGGGACGAGATGTTCTCGCCGGAAACCCTCGAAGAACATCAGGCTATATGGGACGCTGCCGTTGCAGAAAACATCTTTGTTATCTGCATGACCCCGATGGCAAAACGCATCACCGAGCGCACACTCCTCGGCTTCCGTAAAGGGAAAACCAATATGTGGGCGCCCGAAGACTTAATCAACAAAATCAAAAACCAACCCGAACTTTTCATTAGCCATGTAACAAAGGCTTCAAAGTGGGGCATTTCAAATACTGACGCAATGAAATTCAAAGCCATTGTTGGTAATCCACCATATCAAGATATGGATGGAGGTGGAAATGGGGCGGCGGCAACTCCGATATATAACTATTTTGTAGATATAACTCGCAGGATGCTCCCCAATTATTTCTCTTTCATTATGCCTGCAAGATGGTATGGTGGAGGGCGAGGTCTAGACGAATTTAGAGCTGATATGCTCTCTGAGAAACATATTTCTTATATTAAAGATTTCCCTAATCCTAAAGACTGCTTTCCCTCTGCCAACATTAGCGGTGGTGTATGCTATTTCCGTTGGGAAAAAGACTACGACTCTAATTCATGCATATTTGTTAACTGCATTAATGGAATTGATTATTCTGCTACCCGAAAATTAAATGAATTCGATATGTTCCTCAGATATAACAATGCCATTTCTATAGTACATAAAGTGCGCACACTTAACAGTAAGACACTCTCAGATATCGTCTCTCAATATATGCCCTTTGGTATAAGATCGTATGTAAGAGGCACAGCCGAGAAAGTTACTGAATCAGATTTAAAACTTATAACAAGTAGAGAAGATGGATACATATCTGCGGCTTCCGTGACAGCAAGTTTAGATTATGTTCCAACTTATAATGTTATAATCGGAAAAGCCATTTCGGGTCACTTAGGCGAGACCGATAGTGATGGTCGTGTAAAAGTTCTTGCAACGACATCAATCATAGAGCCTCAAACTGTTACTACCGAATCCTATTTGGCTATAGGTAAATTTTCTAAGAGGTACGAGGCCGAAAATCTTTACAAATATATAATCAGTAAATTTGCGAGATTCTTGCTACTTCAAGGGCTAACTTCGATGAATATAACTCGTGATAGATTTTTATTTGTTCCCATGCAGGACTTCTCAGAGAACAGCGACATCGACTGGAGCAAGAGTGTGGAGGAAATCGACACGCAGCTCTTCAAAAAATATAATCTCTCGGATGAAGAGATAGGTTTCATTAAATCAATGATAAAACCTATGTGATTCAGCGGATGAGGGCCACGGCAATGAGGCGGTCGTAGCGGGCGGCCGGGGCGCGGTGGTAGACCTTGATGAGGTATTCGTTGCGGGTGTTGTAGCGGTCGCCTTCCACGGGGGCGGTGTAGCCGCGGCGAGCGCCGGGAGGTACCACGAGATACTGGTAGTTGTAGGCACCTTGCTTGAGTAGCATTGCGCGCTCGTAGCAGCCGGTGTCGGGGTTGTAGTGCATGAGGGCCTCGCTGTCGAAGCGGCGTGAGGTGAGGTCGCCGTCGATGAATATCATGGCGCCCGGAATTTCGTCGGCGCGCAGGGCGAAGTGCACCACGCCGTAGCTGGCTTCGGTGCGGCTGTCGGAGGCGTTCTGGCGACGCACCAGGTAGCGTCCGGCCTGGGTGCTGTCGTAGCTGTAGGGGGTCTCGGCGCGCGGCTCGTCCACGGCAAGGGTATAGTGGTAATATGGCGCGGCCCACGTGATGGACTCCACGCCCATGCCGGGATAATATTCGTTTATGGTCTCGAAACGGCGGTATTCGTTGCCGCCGTCGAAGATGAGCTGCGGCTGGTGCTCATAGACGGCTTCTGTGCGTGATGCGCGCAGGGGATGGGTTATGGCCACCTCGCTGTCGTAGCGTCCGTTTTGCTGGATGTAGAGCGTGAGCTCGTTGAAAGGATCGGCCACTGAGGCGCGCTCCACGTCGACGGCCACCGAAAGTTGTTGCCGGGCATCGTTGTAGTCCACGTCGGTGTGGGATGTGATGTCGGCGTTCACGGCTGCCACCTGCTCGCTCACGAGCAGTCGCACCTGGGCCCACACGTCGTCCGGGTCGTTTTCGGGGTAGACTTGCAGCAGGTAGTTGCCGGAAAGGCGCGGCATCATGTCGGGGGTGGGGAAGTCGATGCGGTAGTGGGTGTAGGGCACGTCGGTGGCCTCGGAGTAGGCCCAGTCTTCGACAGTGGCTTCGTTGAAGCCGTCGAGATACTCGGCTTCGGCCAGTAGAGAGGGGTGCCATGAGGCATCGCAGTGCACCAGGCGATAGCGCAGGTAGTCGCGGTCGTCGTGCAGCACGTCGAACTCTACGCTCAGGGGCACGGGTGCGTTCAGGGCCACCACGGGCATCTGCGCCGGCAGGCCGTCGGGGTCGGTGAGCTGCAGGGTGCGCACGCGTTCGTTGAGCGTCCCGGTCATGGTATCTGCCGGAGCTCCGGCAGCGTGGAGCACACAAAGAAGCAGGCTAATGAATGCCAAGCGCGTCACCATACTATGGGCTCCTTTCCGTGGGCGGCAAGCCATGCGTTGGCCTGCGAGAAGTGGCGGTTGCCGAAGAAGCCTCGGTAGGCCGAGAGGGGCGAGGGGTGGGGCGATTCCAGCACCAGATGGCGCGAGCGGTCGATGAAAGCCCCCTTGCGGCGTGCGGGCGAGCCCCAGAGCATGAACACGAGGCCGTCGCGATCGGCATTGAGGCGGCGCACGGCTTCGTCGGTGAACTCTTCCCATCCGTGGCCGGCGTGGGATGCGGGAGCGTGGGCGCGCACGGTGAGTGTGGCGTTGAGCAGCAGCACGCCCTGGGTGGCCCATCTCGTGAGGTCGCCGTCGGGCGGCACGGGAGCGCCGGTATCGGCGTTCACCTCGCGGAATATATTCACCAGCGACGGCGGCATGGGCACACCCGGAGCCACCGAGAAACACATGCCCGTGGCCTGCCCCACGTCGTGGTAGGGGTCCTGCCCCAGAATCACCACCTTGACGCTATCGAAGGGGCATGCGTCGAAGGCCGCGAAGATGCGGCCCGCGGGGGGAAACACCTGTTGCGTGGCATACTCCGAGCGCACGAACTGGGCCAGCCGTGCAAATTGCGGAGAATCCCACTGCGAGCGCAACGCGTGGTGCCAGGAAGGTTCTATTTTCACTTTCATGTTGCAAAAATAAGGAATTTTTCCTAATTTTGCACCACACAACCGCGCACCCATAGTTCAATGGATAGAATTACGGATTCCGGTTCCGTCGATTGGGGTTCGACTCCCCATGGGTGTACTACAGCGTGGAATGGCATGCAGCCGTTCCACGCTTTTGTTTTTGTACGGCGTCAGTTGCGCCCCAGGCGGGGCTTGACGTAGGGGAGAAACACGCGGCGGTAGAGCATCTGGGCGGTGCGCATCAGCATGGGTGACGTTGCCAGGCGGCGGAACACCTGCACCTGGCGGCTATCCACGCCGGAGTTGTCGACAATGGCGAGTGTTTCTTTCATGCGCTTTTTCAGCTCGGGGCCATTGAAGCGGCACGAGAGGAAGCGGGTGATGATCTGGTTCACGGCATTGGTGCGGAACACGCTGAGCGAGCGATGCATATAGGACGGTCCCGGGAGCTCGCTTTCCACAAATGCAAGGAATCTCATGGAGCCGTCGAGATGCAGCTTGTTTCGGGTGATGCTTGCAGTGTTCACGGTGCTTGCAGTGTTCACTATGTATCTGCCTGCGTTGAGATCGGTGACGATTATCCGTGCTCCGGGGTTATGCAGTGCGAGGCCGATGTTCCACACCACGTCTTCGCTTATGGATATAGCCGGGTCGAAGGTGATGCCTGATTCAATCAGTAGCTCGCGGCGCACGATGATGAAGCAACTGGAGAACCCCACGGTATTGTCGCTCAAAAAATCGGCGTAGCTACCGTCGAATATTATGCGCGCCGTGGCCGAGTTGTTGAAGCTCTCTATGCGGTGCCTCGTCAGGGCGTCTTCCGTGACGGAAGAAAATTTTAGCAAATCGGGCCCGAGGCGCAGAAATTCCACGAGGCGAACCACCGAGTCCTTGAAGAGAAGATCGTCGGCGTCGAAATACCACAGGTACGTTTTTGTGGCATGGCGCAGTCCGAAGTTGCGGGTGTCGCTCACGCCGGTGTTTCGCTTGCTAAGTAGCCGGAGATGCGGCAGGTGCATGGATGATACGATGCCGGCGGTGCCGTCGGTGGAGCCGTCGTCCACCACCAGAATTTCGTAGCTGAATTCCGGATACACAGCTGCCGCCGCCTCCAGCTCGCGGTGCATGCACGCAAGGGTGGCGCCCACGGTGCCGGCGGCATTGTAGGCCGGGATAACTACGCTGAGGCTTAACTCTTCCATTCCGCAAATATACGCAAAATTTCCGATAAAAGCAGCGGGCGCATCTCCCGGTGGGGGATGCGCCCGCGCGAGTGCAGTGCGAGGCAGCCTTAAAGCGCGCGCTCCACGAGCTCCGATAGCTCGGTGATTGTCTTCTTGCCACTTTCGCGCATCAGCTCCTGACCTTCCTTGAAGAGGATGTAGCAGGGATAGGCCGTGATGCGGAAGTCGTGGTTGATATAGTTGTTGAACGAGTTGTCGAATTCCACGATGTTGGCCTTTCCGGCATATTTTTTGCGCAGCTCGTCGGTGAGAGATTTCACATCCGCGACGTCCTGCTTGCCGGCATGCGCGAATGCCACCAGAGTGGGCGTCTTTTCCTTGATGATTTCTTCGAAGTGTTTCATATAGTGTTGAATTTTGGTTTCCTTTATATAAGAAACACGCGGGGGGCCATTAGGGTTTTTCCGGAAAGGCAAAAAAAAATTACTCGTCGTCACGACGAATAATCTTCTTACCTTAAATCTAATACCATGAAAAACTGATGCAAAGGTAATGCTTTTATGTTATAAAACATAATTTTCGAGCAAAAAATACTCAATGTTAACTTTATTTAACAGATGCCATTAAGCCAATATCGCATTTACGCGTGCCTCCACAATGCATGGGAGCACTATAGCTAAATTGGATATTTTTCAGTAACTTTGCTGCATGAACACACGCACACTATACGTAAGCGACATGGACGGCACCCTGCTGGGCGCCGATTCGAGGGTGAGCGAGCGCTCGCGCCTAATAATCAGCGACCTCACCGAGCAGGGCGCACTCATCACCGTGGCCACCGCGCGCACTCCGGCCACCGTGCGTCCTCTGCTGGCAGGCGTGGCTATGGCGCCGCCGGCCGTGGTGATGACGGGCGCCGCCCTCTGGACGCGCCACGGCTCCTTCAGCCATGTGCGCTTCATGGAGCCCCACGATGTAGATGCCGTGCTGCAAGTGTGCGCGGCCTGCGGCATTCATCCCTTCGTCTACACAATGGGCGCCGATGGCGGTGTGCTCGACGTGTATCACGACGCAGCAGAGATGAATCGTGCCGAGCAGAGCTTCTACGACCAGCGCCGCCATCTCGACCTCAAGCGCTTCCACATGCGTCGCGCGCTCCCGGCCGAAGGGCGCCGGCGCACCATCCTGTTCTGCGCCCTCGGCCGCCTGGCCGACACCGATGCAGCTGCCCGCGAGCTCGCCGCCTGCACCGGATGCTCCGTGCAGAGCTATCCCGACGTGGTGCTACCCGACACCGGCGTGCTCGAAGTTTTCGCCCCCGGCGTGTCGAAAGCCGCCGCAATAGAGCAGGTAAAGGCCCGGATGGGTGCGGAGCGCCTGGTGGTGTTCGGCGACAACCTCAACGACCTCCCCATGTTTGCCGTGGCCGACGTGGCCGTAGCCGTAGCCAACGCTCTCCCCCAAGTGCGCGAAGCCGCCGACGTGGTAATCGGCCCCAACACCGCCGACTCCGTGGCCCGCTTCATTGAATCCGACTTCCTGGAGGGGTAAAACAAAACCCGATAGCTTGATTTACAGGGGCTACCGGGGACCAACACTGCAAAAGTAGTGTTTATCTTATACTAAAACAAAGATAAAATTTATTCACAAATTTGTGAAGATGCTAAACTTTTTATAACTTTGCATCATAATATAATTATATGATAGTCGAATTCGGTGAAGAATATCTTCGCGACCTATATACTAAAGGTAAATGTAGCGATAAAAAGCATCGTTACAGAATAGATGTAATCAGGCGTTACAAGCGAGGGATAGATTACCTGAAGTGGGCTTCTCGAAAAGAGGACTTGTTCCGTATAAATTCTTTGAATTTTGAATCCCTAAAGGGGAACAAAGCTGGACGATTCTCCATTCGGGTGAACGATCAGTACCGAATAGAATTTACAATGCAAGATACTGCGGAAGAACCAATTTTGACTATTTGTAATATTGTTGAACTCTCAAACCATTACGATTGATATGATTACATTAGCTGGTGTGACTCCCGACATGATAGCCAATAACCTCACTCCATTTGAACCCACTCACCCCGGCGAGCTCATTAAGGATGAACTTGAAGCATGCAATCTCACGCAGGCTAAGCTTGCCGAAAGTATTGGTGTAAAGCCATCGTTGCTCAATGAGATAATTAAAGGAAAGCGCGCTGTCAATACCGAAATGGCATTGCTGATCGAAGCAGCGCTGAATATTCCGGCAGATTTGCTGCTAAATCTTCAAAGTGATTATAATATGCAAGTGGCCAAGTCAAACGCCTCCTTCATGCAACGGCTTTCATCCATTCGCAACATAGCAGCCGCGCTATAAGATAATAAGTATGCAACTCTCCATCACACAAGAATTTTTGTTGTTGATGCTGTGGCAAATGAAATGCTTGCCAGATAAGCAATACGTAAAATCTAAGCAAGTAGTAATACGGTTCTTTTCGGAACTTGATGGCTACGTGTGCGATTCCTATTCAACCGTAGTGCAAGAGTTGTATGACCTTGCTCGCCCCTGGAAAATCGAGACACCGCTTGTCGATGGTCATGGCAACTTCGGCGACCCGGCAGACCCGGTCGATATAATGGGTGCCGACCCAAAATATACCGAGGTCTGCCTATCCGAAGAAGGCGTTAAGTACATCAAGTCTCAAGGTTATGACAAAATAGACCGCCACGCCCTACTGAAAAAACATGGCATAGACTATAATTAATGACTGCCGAGGTAATCATCGCCTATGGGCGTCGATTGGTTCAGAATTGAGCCTAAAGCCTCGACCGTAATGATTAAATTGCTAACTCACACCGCGAGCATCGGAAATGTCAATCACACGATCTTCAAGTACCTTCACCGTTCAGTATGTGCCTTGAGTGATTGCACGGCTTCAGTTTCGGATGTTAGAACTGCCGGAGACTCGCTAAGTTATAAATAGTGTTCCGCACCTTGCCGCACTCGTTTTCGGGGTGCGCTGGCGAACTATCGGGGATGGGGGGTGTTGTAAATATAAACAACACACACGCATTATGCCTTCTCTCCGAAGATTTCAACTATCAGTATTGGCGATACTCGTCGTGTTCCTGCCGTCGCAAGCGAGGCAGGTCACGGATTCCGTGAAGATACATTTCCGCCAGGCGGTGGACCGCATCGAGCCGTGGCCGGGCGATAATTTCGCGAAGCTCGACAGCTTGCGGGCCGAACTGGGCGCCCACCGAGGCACGCTTCGGGTGGTGGGCGCGGCCTCGCCCGAGGGTGGGGTGAACTACAACCGGGGGCTTTCCGAGCGGCGTGCACTGGCCGTGACGCGATATCTGGAGCTGCCGGACTCGGCTGCCGACTACACTTTTCTGGGCCGCGACTGGCGCGGATTGCGCGAGCAGGTGCTGGCAGATCCTGCCGTGCCCTACCGCGACGATGTGCTGGCACTGCTCGATGAGGTGACGGCAGACTATACCACCATGGAGCCCGACCATTCGGGCTATCTGCGCCGCCTGCGCGCGCTGCACGGCGGTGTGCCTTACGGCTACCTGTACCGCCGGGAGTTCCCCGACCTGCGCGCCACGCGGGTGTATCTGCAATGGCCGCTCGTGGTGCCTTTCGAGGCTGCTCAGCCTCCGGTGGAATGGCCTGTAGCCATGGCCGGGCGTCCGTCGGCGCCTGCACACGTGGCGCTTCCCGTGGAGAAGGCGGGGAAGCCTGTGTACTGGGCGCTCAAGACCAATCTGCTCTACGACGCACTGGCGCTGCCCACGGTGGGTGCCGAGGTGTATCTGGGCCGGGGCTGGAGCCTTTCGGGCGACTGGACCTACGGCTGGTGGGACAATGACCACAGTCACCGCTACTGGCGCGCCTACGGCGGCAACCTGGGCGTGCGCCGCTGGCTGGGCAGCCGTGCCGCAGCCAAGCCGCTCACGGGCCACCACGTGGGGGCCTTCGCCGGTGCGATTACCTACGACTTCGAGTTTGGCGGCGAGGGCGTGATGGGTGGGTTGCCCCACCGCACGCTATGGGACCGCTGCAACTTCGTGTGCGGTGTGGAGTACGGCTACTCGGCTCCGATAGCACGCCGCCTCAATCTCGACTTCGTGATAGGCGTGGGCTACATCGGCGGTAAATACATCAAATACCGCCCCTATGGCAACGGCTATGAATGGATGTCGACCCACAGGCTGCACTGGTTTGGCCCCGTCAAGGCCGAGGTGAGTCTCGTGTGGCTTCTGGGCCGGGATAACTACAACACGAAAGGAGGCCGCAGATGAAGACCAAGCTTATAATGGCCGTCATGGCTGTGGCCGCACTTTCGTCGCTCACGGGCTGCCGCCACAAGGATCTGATGTATGACGTGCCGGTGCACACCTCGCTGCGCGTGGTATTCGACTGGCGATATGCCCCGGATGCCTCGCCGGAATCGATGGGGCTGGGAATGCACGACACGGAGAGCGGACAATACCTGCGCTACACCTTCCCCGGGCGTGACGGGGGTACCACCCACATCCCCTTCGGCAGCTACACGGGCGTGTGCTTCAGCGACGACAACACCGACTGGGCCTACTTCGCCCACCCGGACGATACCGACCTCTTCGAGATAAGCACGGCCGACGCCGAGGTGCTCCCCGCCTCCAGGCTGGGTGCCCGCTCGCTGCCCCGCGCTGCCGGCACAGAAGGCGAACGCATGGCCGCTACGCCGCAGATGCTCTGGACCGACCGCGTGGACGGTATCATTCTGCCGGTGACGATGGGCGACACCACCATCACGCTCTATCCCGAGGAGCGTGTGTGTCACTACACCGTCGACATCTACGACGTGGACAACTTCGACGCCCTCACCGGGCTGCACATCGACGCCACGATCTCGGGCATGGCCGAGGGTTTCCACCCGGGCCGCGAGCAGGCCAGCGACACGCCGGCCACCATGACCTTCGTGCTCGAAGCCCGCGATTCGTCGCGCTCGCTGCACGCCGAGTTTCTCACCTTCGGCGAGACGCCGGCCACGGAGCGTTCCCACACAATGTCGATCTACCTCGTCGACGACGCCACGGGCGCCGGATATCACTGCACGGCCGACGTGACCGCGCAGGTGGCCGATGCCCCCGATCCCCACCACGTCCACATCGTGCTGCGCGGCATCGATATCCCCGTGCCCAGGCAGGGCGGGGGAGGCCTCATCCCCGACGTGGAAGACTGGCAGAGCGTGGTGGTGGACCTCGAAATGTAGGCATGCCACGTTCTGAAAAACATGAACAAAACCCGGTCACGGGCAGTTATAATACTATAGAATAAGAAACACACACACAATCCACAGATCAACTATGAACAAGTCTCTCCTCATTCTCCCGATAGCAGCGCTTGCTCTTGCATCGTGCTCCGACGATGAGCCGTTGAGTACGCGCCAGGCCACCGACGAGCCTATCAGTTTCCGTGCCTCCATGGGCAATCTCTCCCGTGCCACAGAGACCACCAACGCCAATCTGGCCTCTATATACGTAACCTCATTCATCGGCGACGAAACCGTGCCCTATTTCCACGATCTGAAATACGACAAGGCAGGCGACGGCTTCTTCACCTCCACGGGCGAGCAATACGTGTGGCCCTCCGACACGACGCCTCTCCACTTCAAGAGCTACGCTCCCTCGCTCGACGAGCTGGGCGCCGATATTGAGATGAACGGCACCGTCCTTACCCTCATGAACTTTACTCCCATGGAGGACATCTCGCAGCAGGTGGACTTCATCACCGCCGAGGCCACCGGCACCAAGGCCGTGAACGAGACGGCCGGAGTGCCCCTCACCTTCAAGCATCGCCTCTCCCAGATCGAGCTTCGTGCCAAGACCGACAACACCACCTACGTCTACAAAATAGCCGGTATGCGCATAGGACGGCCGGAGACCACCGCTTCGTTCAACTTCACCACCGGCGAGTGGACCCTCGATGAGTGGCACGACACATACGTATATGAAAGTGCCTGCGACACCGTGACACTTGGCCCCACCCCCGTGAGCGTAATGGGCAAGAGCGGCAATGCAATGCTTTTGCCGCAGACACTCACACCATGGATGCCCAAAGGCGATCCCGACAACATAGCCCGCTCTGCCTACCTGAGCGTGGCCGTGAACATCTCCACTCCCGAGGGCGTGCAGATCTATCCCGTGCCTTCCGATACCCGACTGGATGCCGCAGGCCACCCGCGCAAATTTGCCTGGGCATCGGTTCCGCTGAGCGGCACATGGGAGCAGGGCAAGAAGTACATCTACGTGCTCGACTTCACCAATGGCGGCGGCTATAAGGACCCCGACGATCCCGATCCCGGCAAGCCGGTGATGGGTGGCCCCATCAAATTCACCGTAGACGTGCAGGAGTGGCAGAACGACTCCATCCCCACGCCCATGACCACGCCTGATGCATAATCAGGGGGTGCCATAACTACACACAACACACACGCAGGCCGGAAACCATTGGTTTCCGGCCTGCGCTGCTTATAGGTTGTTCTGCGAGTTCTTCAGCCGAATACGGTGCGGAAGGCGTCTTCCACCTTGGCTACTTCATGGAGGCGCAGGCCGGTGGAGGCTGTGTCGATGCCCTTGAGGTTGCCGGCGGGCACGAGCATGTCGGTCATGCCCAGTTTCGCGGCCTCGGAGATGCGTTGCTCGATGCGGGTGACCGGGCGTATTTCGCCGGTGAGGCCCACTTCGCCGGCCATGCACCAGCCTCGTGGCACGGCCATATCCACATTGCTGCTCAGGATGGCGCATATCACGCCCAGGTCGAGCGCGGGATCATTCACGCGCAGGCCGCCGGCGATGTTGAGAAACACGTCTTTCTGCGCCAGCTTGAAGCCCACGCGCTTTTCGAGCACGGCCAGCAGCATGTTCATGCGCTTGGAGTCGAAGCCGGTGACGCTTCGCTGCGGAGTGCCGTAGGCCGCGGTGCTCACGAGCGCCTGCACCTCGATCAGGAAAGGACGGGCGCCGTCCACCGTCACGCCTATGGCCACGCCGCTCAGGGCGTCGCTGTCGGGGGCATGGCTCAGCAGCATCTCCGAAGGATTCGTGACCTCGCGCAGCCCGGTGCGGGCCATCTCGTAAATGCCCAGCTCGGAGGTGCTTCCGAAGCGGTTCTTGATAGGGCGCAGGATGCGATACATATACTGCCTGTCGCCCTCGAATTGCAGCACGGCATCCACGATGTGCTCCAGCACCTTGGGGCCGGCCAGCGAGCCTTCCTTGGTGATGTGGCCGATGAGCAGCACGGGCACGTTCTGCTCCTTGGCATACTTGAGCAGGCGCGCCGCGCATTCTCTCACCTGGCCCACGCTGCCGGGCGCAGAGTCCAGGGTATCGGAGGCGATGGTCTGGATGGAGTCTACCACGAGAATCGACGGCTGCACGGCCTCGATGTGGTCGAAGATGGTTTCGAGCGAGGTCTCGCACACGATGAACACGTTGTCGGAGCCCCGGCCAATGCGGTCGGCGCGCAGTTTAAGCTGCGTGGCGCTTTCTTCACCGCTCACGTATAGAATCGTGCGCGACTTGATGGCCAGCAGGTTCTGGAGCACCAGTGTGCTCTTGCCTATGCCCGGCTCTCCGCCCAGCAGCACGAGCGAGCCCTGCACGAGGCCGCCGCCCAGCACGCGGTTGAGCTCCTTGCTGGGCATGAGGATGCGCGGCTCGTCGAGGGCCTCGATTTCGTTCACGGCCAGCGCGCGTGCGCCGGTGCGTGAGCGTTTGGAGTTTGTGCCGGCGATGTTGCCTGTGGGCACGCGTTCCTCCACGAGAGTGTTCCACGCCCCACATGCCGCGCAGCGTCCGGCCCATTTGGGAGATTCGGCCCCGCATTCGGTGCAGAACCACGCCGTTTTCACGTTTTTTTTAGCCATGTGTGCGATTGTTTTACGATAAAAATCGCGCAGAGACGCAGAGGATTTATTTTATCTCTGCGCCTCTGCGCGAGTTATTTAAATCCGGGAATGTGGTGCTACTTGGCGATTAGCAGCGTGTAGTTCTTTTTGCCGCGCTGCACGATGATGTAGCGGTCTTGCAGGAGCATATCGGGGGTGGCGGGAGCGTAGGGATCGGTCACCTTCTCCTTGTTGATGCTCAGGCCGCCGCCCTGCACCATCTTGCGCATCTCGCCCTTGGAGCTGAACACGGGAGCGGCGTCGGTGAGCAGGTCGGCCAGCTTGATGCCGGCTTCGATATCGGCACGGCTCACTTCGTGGCTAGGCACGCCGTCAAACACGGCCAGCAGCGTGGCCTCGTCAATGCGGTGCAGGATGTCGGCCGTGTTGTTGCTGAAGAGGATTTTGGAAGCCTCCACGGCTGCCTCGTAGTCGGCCTCGCTGTGCACCATCACCGTGAGCTCGCGGGCCAGGCGACGCTGCAGGGCACGGGCACCGGGATCGGCGGCCTGCTCGGCCTCAAGGGCCTCGATTTCGTCGCGCGAGAGGGTGGTGAAGATGCGGATGTAGCGTGCGGCATCGGCGTCGCTCACGTTGAGCCAGAACTGATAGAAGGCATAGGGCGACGTGCGGGCCGGGTCGAGCCACACGTTGCCGCTCTCGGTTTTGCCGAATTTACCGCCGTCGGCCTTGGTGATGAGCGGACAGGTGATGGCGTAGGCGTCCTCGCCTCCGGCCACGCGGCGGATGAGCTCCGTGCCGGTGGTCATGTTGCCCCATTGGTCGCTGCCGCCCAGCTGCAGATGGCAGTTCTTGTCGCGGTAGAGGTGCAGGAAGTCGTAGCCCTGCAGCAGCTGATATGAGAATTCGGTGAAGCTCATGCCCTCGCGGCTCTCGCCCGAAAGGCGCTTCTTCACGGAGTCCTTGGCCATCATGTAGTTCACGGTGATGTGCTTGCCCACGTCGCGGATAAACTCCAGGAAGGAGAACTGCTTCATCCAGTCGTAGTTGTTCACGAGCTCGGCGGCGTTG
Source organism: Bacteroides sp. (assembly GCA_014801485.1). Taxonomy (GTDB): domain Bacteria; phylum Bacteroidota; class Bacteroidia; order Bacteroidales; family Muribaculaceae; genus CAG-873. The sequence goes on along the minus strand of JAAVEC010000015.1, from coordinate 72,775 downwards.
GGAGCGTCGCTGTCGAAGTCGAGGAATTTGGCCAGCTGGCGCTTGATGGCCTCCTGATTGTGGCGCAGGGTGGGCTCGTCGATGAGCTTGCGCTCCTGGCTTTTCATGGAGGGGTCGCCAATCATGCCGGTGGCACCGCCCACGAGGGCGATGGGCTTGTGGCCGGCGCGCTGCAGATGCTTGAGCATCATCACGCCCACGAGATGGCCTATATGGAGGCTGTCGGCTGTGGGGTCGATGCCCAGGTAGGCCGTGGCCATGCCTTTTTTGAGTTCGTCTTCAACGCCCGGCATGTACTGGTGGAGCATGCCGCGCCAGGTGAGTTCTTCAATAAAATCCATTATTTCGAGTTTTCGTTATTGTTGCGATTGTTATAGGCCTCAAGCGCCTTTTCAAGCACGAGCAGGGCGTCGGCCAGGTCTTCTTTCTTGAGCACGTAGGCCACGCGCACCTGGTTGCGACCCATGCCCGGGGTGGTGTAGAATCCCGAGGCCGGAGCCATAAACACGGTGCGTCCCTCGTAGTCGAAGTCGCTGAGGCACCATGCACAGAAGTGGTCGGCGTCGTCTACGGGCAGGCTCACCACCGTGTAGAACGCGCCCATGGGGATGGGCGTGTAGCATCCGGGGATTCGGTTGATGCCGTCCACCAGGAATTTGCGCCGCTCCACGTATTCGTTGTAGGTCATGAGCATATACTCCGGTGGAGTGTCGATGCTGGCCTCGGCCACGAGTTGGCCCAGCAGTGGCGGGCTCAGGCGTGCCTGGCAGAACTTGAGGATGTTTTTCTTCAGTTCCTTGTGCTTGGTGATGAGTGCGCCCACGCGAATGCCGCACTCGCTGTAGCGCTTGCTCACGGAGTCGATGAGCACCACCTGCTCCTCGATGCCCTCCAGGTGGAAGGCCGAGATATAGGGTGCGCCCGTGTAGCAATACTCGCGATACACCTCGTCGGAGTAAAGAAAGAGGTCGTGGCGCTTCACCAGATCGCGCAACTGGTTCATCTCGCGCTGAGTGTAGAGATATCCCGTGGGATTGTTGGGATTACANATGAGGATGCCCTTTGTGCGCGGAGTGATCAGTTGCTCGAATTTCTCCACCGGCGGAAGCGCGAAGCCCTCCTCGATGGTGGACGGAATGGTCACGATGCGTGCTCCGGCGCTTATGGCNAAGGCCATATAGTTGGCATACGCCGGTTCGGGCACGATTATCTCATCGCCCGGGTCGAGTGTGGCCATGAATGCGANGAGCACGGCCTCCGAGCCGCCCGTGGTGATGATGATATCGTCCACGTCCACGTCGATGTTGAAGCGTTCATAGTAGCCCTTGAGCTTGCGGCGCAGCGAGAGCAGGCCCTCCGAGGGACTGTACTCCAGGATGCTGCGGTCGAGGTTGCGCATGGCGTCGAGCCCCACTTCCGGTGTGGGGATATCGGGCTGGCCTATGTTGAGCCTATGCACCTTGATTCCGCGTGCCATGGCTTCATTTGCCAGGGGCACAAGCTTGCGGATGGGTGAGGCGGGCATTATGTGCCCGCGGTGGGAAATGGTGGGCATATCAGTAATTTTTCACAAAGTTACACAAAAAACCGCGCTCACCCGTCAAGCAAGCGCGGTTTTTTGATATTTTTGTGGGTNGATNAGTGGCAGCCGTCTCCGGTGCAGGCGCCCCCATTGCGTTTCTCATACTCGGCCAGTGCTTCGCGAGCAGGTACTACCACGGGCAACCCATTAGCATCGGCAAAAACCATATCCTGTCCCAGTGCGGCCTTGCGCCTGAGCAGATTTTCATACGATTGCCGCAGCCCCTCGCATATTTTATCTCTCAAAGCTTGTTTTTCCTGTTCCGACATGTGTTCTTTATTTGATTGAAACATTCAGTTTTTATTATATTAGCTTCATTAGCAATAAGAATTGTTTGGTCTGTGTTCTCGAAGAACATCCAACTATTGACTATCGGGGAAAATATATTGAAGAAATTTTCAAGCCCCAGCCAATAGCGTCTGTAGATGGTGCCAACGGGAATATTATGACCACCTTCCCTTACGCGTTTTGCAACTCGTTCTACAGCCATTTCGGGCGAAGGTAACCAGAAAAACAACAACGTTACCTCATAGCCAAGTGATTGAGCTCTTTTGACTAATCTGGAATAGCTTCGAGTGGATAACGTAGTCTCTATTGCAAAAGTTTTATTTTGTGAGATGAGAGATTCAATACGCTCAAGCATCAGACGCCCGGCTTCAATAGCTACGGATTCAGGATTAAAGGGCGACAAACCCTTAGCTATTTCATCTGCATTTACAAATTCTCTGCATTGCAGTAATTGTGGCAACACAGAGTAGGAAGCGGTCGTTTTACCCGCTCCATTGCAACCTGCTATTATATATAAAGTTTTCGCCATAGGCTCTTACGCTGCAAAAATATGAAAAAAACAGCAAAAAACCGCGCTCACCCGTCAAGCAAGCGCGGTTTTTTGATATTTTTGTGGGTGGATCAGTGGCAGCCGTTGCAGCCACAGCTCTTGTCGGCCTTGTCGTCGCAGCCGCANTCGTCGCCACAGCCACAACCGTCTCCGCAGCCGCAGCCATGGGCAGGAGCCACTTCCTCAGGAGTGGCGTCGCGCACGGTCTTGATTTCGCCGTCGAAGCGCACGGTCTTGTCGACGAGCGGGTGGTTGAAGTCCATCTTCACGGTGGTGGGAGTCACCTCCGTAACGAGACCGTCGATGCGGAAGCCATCGGCCGTCATCATGGGCAGGCGGTTGCCGGCCTTGATGTTTTCTTCGTCGAATTTGCCGTCGATTTCAAATACCTCGCGGCCCAGCTCCACCACCTGCTCGGGGTCGTGGTGGCCNAATGCCTCGTCGGGACCGGCCGTTACGTCGAANTTCTCGCCGGCAGCNAGGCCGTCGAGAGCCCTCTCCAGCACTGGGAGNACGCCGCGGGTGACGCCAAACACGAGCTTCTCGGGCTCGGCCTCGTCGCTTTCATATACGAGAGTTTCCTTGCCGTCGGGCTCTATCTGATACAGTCTGTACACAAGCTCGGTGTATTTGCCGGGCTTGATGATTTCGTTGTTTGCCATAATTTCCTTTCTTGTTTTATATGTTTTGTATTTATATAACAAATACCGTGCCAAAAAGTCGCATGGCAGTCGAACCATCAGTCGCGCCTCCTTGTTATAATGGCATAAGAACCGATGAGCGCCGCAAATATCCACAGCGGGCTTTCTGGGGCACCAAGCCCCCGGTGCGGTGGCTGAAAGTGCTGCCGGAATGTCGCGATGCAACCCTTATCTGAGCGCTCGGTACTGAATCTCAACACCCTCTCCTCGCAGCCAAAGCGGCGGCCCTGCAATCAAGCAAGGCCGCCGCTTTGGGCTTCAATGTTTTTTCGGATTTAGTTACCGGGTCTGTTTATCCTTCTTCTGATTGCAACTTAACGGGCATCGCGGGTGCCGTTGCATTTGGGGTAGTCGGAGCATCCCCAGAATTGTTGGCCCTGTCGGCTGCCCCGTTGAATGGTGCGTTTCAGCATGGGCTTGCCGCATTTGGGGCATAGGGGCGCTGATTGGGCTATGGCTTGTTCTTTTCGCGCGTCGAGGCGCGTTTGGGTGAGGTTTTCGGCAAAGCCGCCCTGCTGCTTGAAGTCGCGGAGTTGCGCCGCGAGCATCTTGGTGAGCATTGAGATGATTTTCATGCACATTACCACCAGGCAGTTGGCGGCATCTGCTTCATTCCCGTTGTTTAAGTAGCAGTCGAAGCGTGTTGATTGCTTGGCAATGTGGTTCATGGCTTCGGCTATGAAGTCGGAGCCGTAGACCGGCTTGTCGAGTTGCAGATTGAAGACGTGCGAGAAACGCGGATCGCCCGCTGCCCATGCCGGCAGCGAGCGACGCATCAAATAGTTGATAAAATCCCCCATAAGCTCATGGCAACTTGCTCGTGCAACGTCGGTGAGGCGCATTTCGGTTTCGAGTGAAGTGGCATGACGTCCCGAACCCTCTGCAATATTGGCGCGAATTGAGCGTGCGGCCTGCGTCATCTGATCGTACAACCTGTGCCCCGGGTCGAGTTTATAGTCGATATATCGGTCGCAGAAGCGCTGGGTGGCAAGTTCGATGATATTGGCGAGCACCCACGAGTTGAGCCAAAAATAGGAGGGAGCGCTATTGAATTTTATTGGCATTATGAGGGGGGCGTTTTTTTTGTCAAATTGTCAAGTTGTCAATTTGTCGATTTGACATCCTGTCAATTCTTGTCGATGGCGGCGCGCACGGCGGCTTTGAGCTCATCGCTCTGCTTGTCGCGGCTCAGGATGGTGCCGTCGGGGCCGTAGAGGATGATGCAGGGGATGCCCATGATGCCGTAGAGGTCGGTGGGGATGCTCTGGCCGTTGAGCCAGCATTCCCAGGGCAGCTGGTGCTTCTCGATGGCTGCGAGGGTGGCGTCGGGCTCGTCCCACACGGCCACGCCCAGCACCTTGAGGCCCTTGTCTTTATACTCGTTGTAGATGTCTTTGATCACGGCCGTCTGGCGGATGCAGGGGCCGCACCAGCTTGCCCAGTAGTCAACGAGCACGTAGTCGCCGTGGCCCACTACGTCGCTCAGGCGGTGGGTGGTGCCGTTGTATTCGATCTCAAAGTCGGTGAAGGGCTTGCCCTCGGCGGTGGCTTCCTGGCGGTCAAACGACTGCTGATAGCGTTTCACGCGCTCGTATCGGGCCATGGCGGGATATTTGGCGATAGCTTCGGCAAACTCGGAGCGCGACAGGCCTCCGGCCTTGTCGAGGAAGAGATAGTAGCCAATGGGGTTGTCGGCGTTCTCGTCGAGTGCCGCATCCAGGAGCTTGTTGTAGTCGGCGTAGATGGCCTGCTGCTCCTGCTCTGAGGTGGCAGCGCGGAATTTGAGGCCCAGATTGTTGATTTCGTCGGTAATTGCGTTCAGGCGGTCGTTGAGCATCGAGCCGGTGGCATTGCGCTCCTTGTTGATGGCGGTGCCGCCCTCTTCGAGGATGAAGGTGGCGTAGCGCTGGCCGTCGAGGAGCAGGCGGGCGAGCACGGGCTCGTCGATTTCGCCGCGGAACTCGGCAGAGCCTTGGTCGACGAGCACGGAGTCGATGCGCTGGCCGGTGTCGTAGTTCACGAGGTAGACCATTGCGCCCTCGTCGTCGTCGCTCATGGGTGCAACCACGTGGTAGGGAGCGGCCTGCGCTGAGGCGCAGAACAATGCGGCAGCTGCCGCGAGATATGTCTTGATGCTTGCGTTCATAATCGTACTGAGTGTTGGTTATAGGTGCAAAAATAGCAATTAATATTCAACTTATTATAATTTTGGCGGTTAATAATTGTTGAGATAAGTATTTTTCTCATTAAATTTGCACCAAATTATTACGTATGAAACAGCGTAACCATCTCAACGAATACATCCAGGACGCGATTCGCGACAACTGGGAAGAACTGGCACTCACCGATTTCCACGGTGTGTCGTTTCAGTATCGCGACGTGGCCCGCAAGATAGCCAAGTTGCATCTGCTATTTGAAAACATNGGCCTCGTGGCCGGCGACCGTGTGGCTCTCTGCGGCCGCAATTCTGCCCAGTGGGCGATAGCTTCGCTGGCGTGCCTCACGTATGGGGCCGTGGCGGTGCCCATNCTGCACGACTTCAAGAGCGACAACATNCACCATCTCGTGACGCATAGCGACGCNCGCCTGTTCTTTGTGGACGAGTCGACGTGGGAGAATCTCGACCCCGACAGTATGCCGGCCATCTCAGGCGCGCTCCAGATAAGCGATTATTCGCTGCTCTTCTCGCGCGACAAGCGCCTCACCGAGGCCCGCGCCCATCTCAACGAGCTCTTCGGCCACCGCTGGCCCGACCGTTTCACGGCCGACGACGTGAAGTATCCCGTGTTCAGCCACGACACTCTGGCCCTGATCAACTACACCAGCGGCTCCACCGGTTTCAGCAAGGGCGTGATGCTCAGCTACGGCAATCTATGGAGCAATATCCAGTATTCCATCGACCATCTCACATTCCTGAAGCCGGGCGACGGCATGGTGTGCATGCTCCCGCTCGCCCACATGTACGGTCTGGTATTTGAGATGCTCCACACCTTCGTGAAAGGTTGCCACATCTACTTCCTCACCCGCACTCCCTCGCCGCGCGTGATNATGGANGCATTCGCCACGGTGCANCCCAANCTCATCATCACNGTGCCNCTNATTATCGAAAAGATTGTGCGCACGCGAGTGTTCCCGATGCTNGAGAANCCCATGATGAAGCTGCTCATGCACATCCCCCTGGTCGACGACCACATCCTGGCCAAGATCAAGGAGAAAATCGACGCCACATTCGGCGGTCAGCTGCAGCAGATGATCATTGGCGGCGCCGGCCTTAATGCCGACGTGGCCGAGTTTCTGCGCCGCATCCGCTTCCCCTTCACCGTGGGCTATGGCATGACGGAGTGTGCTCCGCTCATCACCTATGCCCCCTGGGACGAGCAGCGCCCCGGNTCTTGCGGCCGAATCGTCGACCGCATGGAGGCACGCATCGANTCGCCCGACCCTGCCACAACCCCCGGCGTGCTCTACGTGCGCGGCCAGAACGTGATGCAGGGCTACTACAAGAATCCCGAGGCTACCGCCCAGGCTCTCTCGCCCGACGGCTGGCTCAACACCGGCGATATCTGTAGCATGGATGCCGACGGCTTCATCACCATCCGCGGCCGCGACAAGAGCATGATCCTGGGCCCCAGCGGCCAGAATATCTACCCCGAGGAGATAGAGCAGAAGCTCAACAGCATGCTCTACGTGGCCGAAAGCCTCGTGGTGGACCAGGANGGCAAGCTGGTGGCGCTCGTGTATCCCGACTTCGATACGGCCCACGANGCCGGCCTCAGCGACGAGGATATCGAGAAGCAGCTGCAGCAGAATGTGGACGAGCTCAACAAGAATCTGCCGGCCTACAGCCACATCTCGCGTGTGCGCATGATGCACGAAGAATTTGAAAAGACCCCCAAGCGCTCCATCAAGCGCTATCTGTATCAACACTGATGAACAGTACCACCCAAATGATAGCTGCCCTGCGCGACCGTGTGCTCGCCGGCGGCAGTATCACGGCCGATGAGGCCTATGCCCTGGCGGATATATCNGATTCCGAGGGCGTGGCCGCCCTGCGCGATGCCGCGGCCGAAGTGACAGCGCGCATGGTGCCCCGAATCTTTGATTCGTGCTCGATAGTGAATGCCCGCTCGGGGCGCTGCTCCGAGAATTGCAAGTGGTGTGCCCAGAGCGCCCATTGGCACACGGGTTGCGAAACCTACGACCTCGTGGACGAGGAAGAGTGCATGGCNGCCGCGCGCCACAATGCCGCGCGCGGCGTGCGTCGCTTCTCGCTGGTGGCCAGCGGNCATGCCGTGAAGGGNAAAGCCCTTGCACGCATCGCCGCCATGCTGCGCCGCGCCAAGGAGGAGACNGGCATCTCCACCTGCGCCTCGCTGGGCCTCATAGGNCCGGCCGAGCTTCAGGAGCTNTGGGACGCCGGCGTGCGTCGCTACCACTGCAATCTGGAGGCAGCNCCGTCGCATTTCGCCACTCTGTGCACCACCCACACCGTGGCCGATAAACTGGCCACCATCGCCGCCGCCCGCGAGATAGGCTTCGAGGTGTGCTCCGGCGGTATCATAGGCATGGGCGAGACGGCGCGCCAGCGAGCCGAGCTGGCTGTGACGCTGCGCGAGGCATGCCCCGTGTCGATTCCCATCAACGTGCTGTGTCCCATCCCCGGCACGCCGCTGGCCGATACCCCGCCCATCAGTGAAGACGATATCATCAACACCGTGGCCATCTTCCGCATGGTACACCCCACGTTGCAGATACGATTTGCCGGNGGCCGCCAGCGCCTGAGCCGCCAGGCTCAGATGGAAGCCATGCGCGTGGGCGTNAACGGCGGNATCACCGGCGATCTGCTCACCACCACCGGCTCCACCATNGATTCCGACAAGCGCCTGGCCGGCGATGCCGGCTATGAATTCTGATCCCACTCCCGGCCCGCAATGCAAGAAATAACCACAGCCCAGCGCAAGCTCATCGCCTCGCTCGACAAGGCCCGCAACCGTCGCCGCGAGGGTCTTTTTGCAGCGGAAGGTACCAAATGCGTGCTCGACACCATCGATGCCTTCGGCCTGCGCCACCTCGTGGCCACCTCGGCATGGTGGCAGGAGCACCCGGAGCTGGCCTCCCGGCCACAGGCCGTGCTCGCTCGCCCGGCCGACATGGAGCGCATCACGGCGCTCTCCACGCCTCCTCCGGTGCTTGCTGTCTACGATCTGCCCCCGGAGTCGCAGGTGCCCGGGATAGCTCCCGGCGAGCTCGTCGTGGCCCTCGATTGCGTGCAGGACCCCGGCAATCTGGGCACTATCGTGCGTGCTGCCGACTGGATGGGCGTCCACACCATCCTGGCATCGCGCGACACCGTGGATATCTTCGGCGCCAAGGCCGTGCAGGCCACGATGGGAGCTATATCGCGCGTGACGGTGCACTACTGCGATCTTGCTGCCCGGCTGGAAGAGCTTGATGCCGCCGTGCCTGTGTTCGGCACCTTTCTGGGTGGCGAGAATATCTACACGGCGGCCCACCTCGGGCCGGGCGGTGTGCTCGTGATGGGCAACGAAGGTCGCGGAGTGTCGCCGGCCGTGGCAGCCCTCTGCACGCGTCGCCTCACCATTCCCAGCTGGCCGCCCGGCAGTCCCACCTCCGAGAGTCTCAACGTGGGCGTGGCCACGGCCATCGCACTCGCCGCTTTCCGTTCGCGGCTGTTCTGATGCCCGTGTGATGCCATGCGTGTGACCGGTTCCATCCGTCGAATGATTGTACGTGCAGCGATAGCGCTTCCGCTGGTCGCTGCAGCCGGATGCGAGCATAAGGGGCTCGTGGAGAGAGAGCCGGAGGCTGCTGCGCGCGTAGTCGTCGACTTCGGCTGGTCTCCGGCTGAGGCAATGCGTCCCGAGGGCATGGCATGTCTGTTTTTTCCTTCAGCAGGGGCGTCGGGCCACTATTGGCGTGCCGACTGTGCACCCGGTGGAGGTGCGGCACATGTGCCGCCGGGTGAGTATGATGTGGTGGCGTTCAACAACGACACGCGCGATGTGCTTTTCTCGTCGCTCGAAGATTTTGCCACCGTAGCGCTGTGGGCCACTCCTTTGATTCCCGACGGTGCTCTGCCTGTCGACGGCCTTCCCTTGTGCTGCCAGCCGGATATGGTGTGGACGGCTACAGCCGAGCGCTTTATGGTGACCGGCACCGCTGCCGACACCCTGCACCTCGCTCCCCGGCGTGCCACCAGGACGTATCATGTCGAGGTGGACGGAATCGAGCACCGGGAGTCGGCCGTGAATTATTATTTCGCCATCACCCACCTTGCCCAAGGCTACATGCCCGCTACCGGAGCGGCTGCCGGCAGCGACGTGGCCATGGGAGCGGCCCTTGAGCCTGCGGGCAGCGACAACCTCACGGGCACGCTGCTCAACTTCGGGCCCGGTTGCCACCACATCGAGCCTCGCCTCAACGTGTATATGTGGCTGGCCGACGGCACGCGCCGTGTATATAGCTACGCCGTGGCAGAGCAGATCAGCTCCGCTCCTGATTCCATGGATGTGTGGATCAAGGTCAAGGGGCCCGCGCTCCCGGAGGTGACGCCGGGCGGAGGCACAGGCACCGGCGGNGGCTTCGACGTGGGGGTCGACGACTGGGAACACGTCGATATCGAGCTGTGAATAAACTTATGGCATTTGCAATTGTTCATATTATATAAAGATGAGCTACGCATCTCTCTCAACTCTAATACTTATATAATATGAAAATTTTCTCATCACTTTTGAGCGCCTCACTCATAGCCCTTGCATTCACATCATGCAGCGACCACGACGCAGATGCGCCCCACAGGCACGACGGCTCGATTGCCTTCAACGCCTCCGCCCCCTTGCGTGCGGTCACTACCACCAATACGCTTAAAGATTTCAAGGTGTGGGCGTTTGCCGATAGCAAGCCGTATATGAGCGATGTCACCGTCAACAAGCAGGACGGCAACTGGACCTACTCGCCCGTGCAATACTGGCCTGCCAATACCGAGCTCAACTTCTACAGCTACAGCCCGGCTATCTCCACCACCACCGCCTCCGACGATACCAACCCGGATATCCCCGACTTCGTGAACGGTGGACGCACCGACCTGCTCTATGCCGTCAATATAGGCGAGAAACGCACGGGAGCGTCAGCCGCTCCGGTACAGATTAATTTCCGCCACGCTATGTCGCAGGTGCGTTTCCGCGTGCGTCCGCGCGTGGCGGCTGCGGGTGAGCAGGCGATTGCCGTGAGGGTGCACGCCCTCGACCTTCTGGGCACCAATTCCGTGGGCTCCTTCAACTTCCCCACGTCCACCACTGCCATAGGCAACGACGTGGCCGGCAAGTGGACCAATGCCCACACGGTGGCCGATGCCGGAATCTTCAGCGGTTCGGAGATGCTGTCGACCGACACTCCCGTGGAACTGCTCTCCACCGGCTATGTTTTTGCGATTCCTCAGACGCTCGGCCGCTCCACGGTCGATGGCTCCAATTATTCCGGAGCATACGCAAGGGTGCTGTGCGAGATTTTCGACCGCTCCACCGGCGTGAAGCTCTGGCCGGCCGATGCTGATGCCGATGCTTCCGGAGCGGCTTATGTCTACTTCCCCCTGAACGATTCGTCCACCAATGCCGCACATGCCTCATGGGAGCCTGGCAAAGCCTATCGCTACACCCTGAACGTGGCAATGCCGGCCAATTCCAATAAGATCGACTTCGATGTCACCGTCGAGGAGTTCCCCGACTTCATAGATGTTGAGACCGGCAACTGATGAATCCTTTGGGCAGACACCGGTCATTACCTCTTATATTGACGGTGGTGGCGGCTGTGCAGGTCGTCGCCACCTCTTGCGCGTCGCGCGACGACGATGCTCCGGTGCCTCCCGATGCCGCCGGGATGATTGACTACAGCGTGGCCGCACGCGGGATTACGGCTCCTCCGGGTGCACCGGTGGTCACCACCGAGAATATCCCGGAATTCAGGATATGGGCCTACTGCTTCTCGCAGTACAATTACTTCACGCTCATGGATGGCACTGTGGTGAAGCGCACCGGCCTCAATTCCTGGACCTATTCCCCGGCAGTGGAATGGCCCGACAGGCCGGTGATATTCACGGCCGTGAGCCCGGCTGATATTGACGTGTCGGTAAACCCTTACTGGCGCGAGATGATCCGCTACTATCAATGCGACGGCAAGGAAGACCTGCTGGTGGCCCGCATCTATAATCCGCTCCAGACGTCGGGACGCCTCAAGCTGCATTTCCACCACGCGCTGTGCATGGTGACGGTGCAGCTACGCACATCCCTCCCGGCCGGCACCGTGAGAGTCAGGAGCGTGAACGTGTGCAACGTCACCACTTCCGGCGACTATCTCTTTCCCGACCGCGGCACCAACGGGGCCACACCCGAGGAGATAACCGCCGGGTGGGATATCTACGGCATGTCGTCGCGCACAGCACTCTTCGACTCGCCGGATGGTACGCTGCTCGACGGCTCGCCACTGGCAGCCGACAATCAGGGGCGCTACTTCTTCATTCCGTCGCGTCTGGGCGAGTTTGACTTCGACACCTACTACAATAGCTCGTATCTCGAAGTGCAATATCGCATCGAGAATGCCGATGGCACCACGAGCTGGCCCGATGCTTCCACCGACAGGGCGCTTTTGTCTCCCGACAATCCCGGCTACGGCGTGCTTCGCCTGCCGCTGGGGGATAGCCTCCCGGAGAATCGGTGGTATTCAGGCCGATGCTACAGNTATAGCGTCGACCTCTCCGCTCCGGCCACAGTCCCTTCCGGCCGNCTCATTCGCGTGAGCGTGAAAGACCGCGATTGAAAANAATTGGGTATTATTGAGCTTAATACTGAGTTAAGAATAAAACCCCGTGGAGGCGTGTGCGTGCCACCACGGGNTTTTTTAGGTCAATGATGGGCTTTTGCGCCCGTGTCCTTACTNGGCGTAGAGGATATATGAGGCAAGGGGAGCGGCGGTGCCTTCCAGCAGGCCGTTGCGCACCTTGAAGGCTGTGCCGNGCACGGCATCGGTGTAGCTGCCGTCGGGCAGGGTGGTGTCGAGGCGCACGCGCTGCTTCTTGTCGGAGAAGTTCACCACGGCAGCTCCTTCTTCGCCGCGTGCCACTTCCACCACCGCACCGTCGGCTGAAGTGAAGATATGCTCCACGCGGCCGCTCATGGCGCGGCGGAAAGCATTCGCGGCCACCACCTCGGGATGGTGAAACTCGTCGTTGCCGCGGGCGCCTATGCGGTTGTTGCCCCAGTAGTTTTCGCGCGTGCTTCCGGCCGGACGGCTGAAGAAGAGCGGGCGGCCGTGCTGGCGGGCAGTGAGAAACACAAAGCCGGCGCGCACCTGGTCGTCGGTCATGCCGGCCGACTCATGCTCGTTGCAGTAGGTGTCGTGGCTTTCCACCCAGGTCACGAGNTGCGAGGGGCGCGCGGGGTGGTGCCAGTGGGTGAGATCGGCGGCATCGTAGCTGCCGGCGCGCAGNGCCTGGCGCAGGGCGTGGCCGTAGCTGCTGGCCACGAGATCCATATATTCGGCGTATTCTTTTTCCTTTACGTTGCGGTCTTGAAGCACCTCTCCGTAGATGTAGANGCTGTCGGGCATCAGCAGCGAGAGGCCTTTCACGGCCTCGCGGCCGGTGGCCACGTCCCAGAAGTTGTTGCGCTCGGCGCGTGGGTCGAGCGGGTCGGAGGGCAGGCCTATGTGCTTGGCCGTGTCGTAGCGGAAGCCGCGTGCGCCCAGGTTGATGAGGTCGTTCACGTACTGCATGTAGTAGTACTGGAAGTCGGGGTTCTCGGTGTTCACGTCCGGCAGGCCGCCCATCTTGCCCGTGGTGCACTGCTCGCGGTCATTGTAGTCGCGGATGTCGGTGAGGCCGTTGGCGTGAAACAGATTGTCGTGGCCTCCCACGGCGTTGTCCAGTCCCGGCAGCACGGCGGTGTGGNCCACGGCGGTGTGGTTGGGCAGCACATCCACAATCACCTTCACGCCGTGGGCGTAGGCGCTGTCACACATGGCTTTGAACGCCGCGCGGTCGCCCAGCATATAGTTGCCTATGGTCCAGTCGGTGGGCTGATAATAGTAGTACCACTTGCCGCGCACGCTGTCGCCCGGCTCGCTGAAGAGGGCCATGCCGCCGCCTTCNCCCACGTAGCACGCCTGGGCGGGAGAGGTCTGCACGTAGGCATAACCGGCTGCGGCGATGTCGGCCATATTGGCTGCGATGGTATCGAAGCTCCACGACCATGCGTGGAGAATCACCTCGTCTTCCGAGGGGGCNGTGGCCGGGGCCTTGGCTCCGGCGTGGGCGGCTGTTGCGATCAGTGCCGCCGGAATAATCATTCTGAGTTTCATGGAAGTATAGTGTAAGTATGATGTTGATGCAAAGTTACGCAAAAAACCGCAGAAATATTTGCCGAAAGGCGTGATTTNGTCAACTACTTTAATAGTTAATAAANATTAAANGCTTNAATCTGCGCTTGCAACTACAAAAATAGTTGCTACCTTTGCGGCGTAAACTACAAAAATAGTTATGAGAAAGACCGCCAAAGATCAGCTCACCCCCAAGGAAGAGGAATTGATGCAGCTCCTCTGGGCCNACGGCCCCATATCCATAAGCAAGCTCGTGGAATTCTATCCCGATCCCAAGCCGCACGTCAACACCGTATCCACCGTAGTGCGGCGCCTTGAGGCCAAGGGCTTTGTGGANCATGAGGAAGCCGGGAGCTCGTTCCGCTATTTTGCAAGCGTGGAGAAGGAGTATTTCCGTAGTCGCAGCCTCGGCACCTTCATCAAGAACTACTTTGGCGGCAGCTACTATGGTGCCGTCTCTGCCCTGGTCGAGGAGGAAAAAATCTCGGCCGACGAATTGAAGGAACTGCTCCGTATCGTGGAGCGTAAAGGCAAGTGATATGGGCGCGTTTCTTTCCTATTCGATTATAAGCGGGCTGGCGATGCTCGCGATGTATCTGGGCTATAAAATTTTTCTGGCGCGCGACAAGCAGCACGGTTTCAACCGTGGCGTGCTGCTGCTTATATATGCCGTGTCGTGGGCAAGCCCGCTGGCGGCGGCATGGGTGGAGCATCACCGCTATGATTCCCGTCCGGATATAGTGCAGCTGCCTGTGGTACATTCCGATGTGGTGGTGGACATGATTGTTCGTCAGAACACGCTGGCGCATCAGTGGTTGAGCTCGGCGCTTGTGTGGATTTTCATCGCAGGCATGGCCGTGGTGGCGGTGCGCACGGCCGTCACTTGGTGCCGGCTCCTGGCCGTGATACACCGCGGCGAGAAAATCAGCCGCGAAGGCTATATCCTGGTGGTGACTTCCGACGAGCGCCTCGCACCCTTCAGCTGGATGCACTACGTGGTGATGGGACGCAGCGACTATAGCGATAGCTGCTCGGCCATAGCCATCCACGAGCTCAAGCATGTGAAATCGCTGCATTGGATCGACCTGCTCGTGGCGCAGGCCGTGTGCATCGTCAACTGGTTTAACCCCGCCGCGTGGCTAATGCGCGACGAGCTCATGCTCGTGCATGAGTATCAGGCCGATATGGCCGTGATCGACAGCGGTGCCGATCCCCAGGAATATCAATTGTTGTTAATAAAAAAGGCTGCCGGCTCCAGATTCCCGTCCTTAGCCAACAGCCTGAATCATAGTAAACTTAAAAAACGTATCACCATGATGTACAAAGAAAAAAGTGGTGCCGGGCGCCGTATGAAGGCCCTTGCACTTGTGCCTGTGCTCGTGCTGGTGCTCGGTGTGGCTGCTATGCCACCCGTGCGTGCCGCAGTGTCCACCCTCAGCAGCACCAGCCTTTCGCCCCGCAAAAGTAGCGAAAAATCAGCGGAAAGCAAAACCGATGGGCTGCAATTCCGGGTCACAAGTATCGACAATTACGACAACAAGACTACGGTGCGCATCGAGGTTAAAGGACTCGGCAACTATATCAAGACGTCCGGCGGCACACTCACTACATGCGGCCACACATATTCGGCCATTAACCAATCCTGCGTGAAGACCGGAAGTGAAGCGGTTATCAACATAGTGTTTCCTTTCCTCTCTGAATTTGAATCCACGAGCATGACCGTGAACGTCAACGACGAGGCAATACCCTTCAACCTTGAAGAACTCTTCGACAAAGCTAAGCCCGGTCTATCGGTGCAGCAAGCCACCGTGAATTTGGATGAAGCAGCGCCGGGAAAGCAGGCGCCCGCAACGCCCGGCAGAGCAATCAACAGCGCCGTTGACAATCCTTTGGATGTCGCTGCTCTCGTGATCAATAAAAATGCTACGCCCGGCGATATTTATGTGAATGGCGTGAAGATGGAAAAGGCCGATATGCATAAACTCAATGACGATGACATTGCTTTGGTCGTGATAAACAAGCAGAATAATACCACCAATATCACCACCAAATCGTCCGCTGCAAGCTCGGGAATGCGCATCCTGCTCGACGGCCGCGAGATTGATCTGAACGAGATGAACGCCTATCCGGCAGATAAAATTGCTTCCATGAGCGTCGACAAGCAAACCAACACCATCTCCATCATCAGCAAATAATCACACTTTTTCATACGCTGAAGATGCGGCCGCGAGGCCGCATCTTTTTTTTGAGAGCATGCAACTTATTATAAGGTTTATAAGACTTATCCGGGCTTGGAGTTTCATTCTGAGGTTAATTGTGCCACAATGTTGTTCCAAAATGCATTCATGCTTTGTCATTTAATAAAAATACAATAATTTTGCAACCGGAAAAAATTGTTGCCAATGGGTCTTTCGATTCTATGGTGCGCGCCCGCGCTTTGGGTGGTGGCCATGTTTGAGTTTTTGCTGTTCTGCCGTGGCTATAGCCGGCGCGAAATCGCGCGGGCGGCAGCATTGTATGCCCTTTGTGCAGTGGTGGCCGTGCTCCCTATGGCTGTGGCCGGCCACACGCCTCCCCTTGCGCCGCTGCTTCTGGCTGCCTTCACGGCATTTGCCGGCCAGCTGGTGTATCCTCTGATCAGCCGCATAACGCGACGTGCCGAGCCGTGGCGAAGCGTGAATATTGCCGATGCGGCGATGGGCATGTGTGTGTTCGGGCTGCTCACGTCGCTGCTGCTTATGGGTGGCGCTGCGGCCTGGATAGTGGGGCCTCTGGAACTGATCGTGCTGGCCACGGTAGTGATTCAGTGCACCTATTTCGCCCTTTACGGAGCCTGCATGGATGCCTATGGTTATCGGCTGATGACGCAGACCAATACCAACGAAGTGATAGAATTCATCCGCTATTATCCTCTGTGGATGAGCGGATTGCTGCTCGTGCTGCTCGTGGCGGTGCTCTATGGCAGCGTGCGCGTGAACGTGGTGGCTGTGCACTCTCATGGGGGCACCCCCTTGATATGGCAGGCTCTGGCATGCGTTGCTTGCGTGGTGGTGGCCTGCGCGGGCGGCAGCCGTTCCATAGCCGCGCGCAGCGCATTCCTGAGCTTCGTTTTGGCACGCAAGCGCCACATCCGCACACTCGAAAAATATGCCTCGTGCCGTCCGCAGCGCGAGAGCGGTCTCACGGTAGCTCCGGCGGTGCGCTCCGAGAGCCCCTCTACCATCCTGCTGGTGATCGGCGAATCGGCCAACCGCGACTATATGAGCGCCTTCAATCCGGCGCTGCGGCGCGACACCACACCGTGGCTCAAGGCGCGTTCCACAGGCCCGGATGCCGACTGGCTGATATTCCCCAACGCCTATTCATGCGCCATCCACACCTTCCCGGCGCTCGAAAAGGGCCTCACGGAGCTTAATCAGTTCAACCGACTCGACTTCGACACCGCGCCCAGCATCGTGGACGTTGCCCGGGCCGCAGGCCGCCGAATCTACTGGTTCAGCAATCAGGGCCACCTGGGAGCGAGCCTCTCGCAGGTATCGGTGGTGGCTGAGCAGGCCGATGTGGCACGCTGGACCAATCAGCAGCCCGGCCTGCCGCCCTACGACAGTGAGCTACTTGATTTCCTCGACACCGTAGACCCCTCCGGTTCCAATCTCGTGGTGCTCCACCTCAAGGGCAACCACTTCAGCTTTGAAAACCGCTATCCCGCATCGGAGGAGACATGGAAGCCCGAGGGACCCGACGATGCCATCACCACCTACGAAAACTCCATGCACTACGTGGACGATATCCTGCGCCGGGCATGGACCAAGGCCTGCGAGCGCCTGAATCTGCAGGCCATGGTGTACTGCTCCGACCACGCCATCATCCCCGACAAGCACCGTGCTCCCACCTTCATGGGCTTCGGCGACGTGCGCATCCCCCTGGCCGTGTGGACGTCGGAACAATACCGCGCCGCGCATCCCGCGCGGCATGCGGCACTGAGCGCCAACACCCTGCGCTACTGGACCAATGATTTCCTCTACGAGCTCATCTGCGGCGTGCTCGACGTGGAGAGCAACCACTTCGAGCCGTCACACTCCCTGGCCTACGACACGTATCACTATACACGCGACGACCTCACCGTGCTCAACGGCACTATATCCCTGAGCGACGACCAATCATAAGATCCACCTCATCCACCCACACATTATGCGCAAACTCCTACTCCTTCTCATTGTGATGCTTGCTGCGGCTGCGCCTGCTGCGATGGGCCAGATCGTGAGCTTCGACGGGCGCCCCATGGATGCCGATAGCGTGCGCTACGACTTTGAGCATCAGCCCTATTTTGGTCTCTATAAAGATAATTACTTCATCTTTGGTCCGGCCATAGGCGAGCGCCTGACCCGCGCCAATACCAACGTGAAGTTTCAGATATCCATCGCCCAGCGCCTCACGCGCAGCGTGCTGCCCTGGGGCACGTATCTGTATCTGTTCTACACCCAGAAGGTGTTCTGGAACGTGCTGGAGGAGTCGCTGCCCATGACCGACCTCAACTTCAACCCCGGCATAGGCCTCACCAAGCCGCTATTCGTCAAAGACCGCTACATAGGCAAGCTCTCGCTCATAGTCGAGCACGAGAGCAACGGCCGCGACAGCATCCAGTCGCGCTCGTGGAACAAAGTGTCGCTTGCCGGCAGCATATTCATCGACAAGCAGCTGATGGTGCACGGAAAGGTGTGGATTCCAATCATCGACAGCAGCAACAACAGCGACATCCTGCGCTACGCCGGCATATATCAGGTGGGAGTGCAGTTTCTGAGCCTCAATCAACGCTTCTCAAGCTCCGTGACGCTGGTGAAGCGCAAGGGATGGAATCTCAACTATAATACCATCTTTGAACTGGCCTATCGATTCAGCAAGCGCGACAACGAATACTTCTTCGTGCAATACTACAACGGCTACGGCGAGGGATTGCTCGACTATAAGCAATTCCACAGCCAGNTGCGCGTGGGCTTCGTTATCAAGCCNCGCTTCTTCAGCGAATTTTAGACCACGTTCCCCAATATTTGTTAATGCTGAGGCGGTCAAGCGTTATGCAGCTGTGTTCGCGCAGTGAGGGAGCGATGGGGTTCCATCGTGACCGAAACAAGCGGACGCAGATGCGTGACGATTGGCCGAGGCGATGGTAATTGTTGTATGACGATGTGAAAAAGTTACCTTATAGGCGCATCTCTCCGGTGCTTTTTGTGTTGTCACTCAGTCACGATGGAACCCCATCGCTCCTTNGTCCCATCANAAAAATCACTCGGAGATATACGACCTCNGCGTTAACAAATATTGGGGAACGCGGTCTAAGGCCCCCTCATGGGAAACCCGGCGTGGNGCGGATGNCGAAGCTATCGGCAGCGGCCACGGCCAGGAGCATTTCCACGCCCGAGCGGCGAGCGAGCGCGAGCGCCGAATCGGGCTGCATGGCCATGGCGGCAGTGGCCAGGGCATCGGCCTCTGTGCACGACGGCGNCACCACGGTGGCCGAGAGCACGGANGTGTGCACCGGCATGCCCGTGACGGGGCTGATTATGTGGCCGGCGCGGCTGCCGTCGGCCAGCGTGCGATAGTTGCGGTAGTTGCCTGATGTGGCCACGCATTGACCGCCCNTCAGNGNNGCCACGCGCATCCCTGAATGGCCTGGAGCNGCGTCGNNCACCGGCGCGTCGATCTGTATGTGCCAGTCGAGGCCGCGGGGATTGGTGCCTCCCAGCGCCACTTCGCCGCCTATTTCCACCATGTAGTTCTCCACGCCGTTGCGCCGCAGCATGGCGGCCACCATGTCCACTCCCATTCCCTTTGCGATGGCCGAGAAGTCGAGGCGCGTGGCAGGNCTTTTTCGTGTGAGNCGCCCGGCGGGGTCGACNGAGCAGTCGAGGATACCCACGGCGCGCAGCGCCGAGTCGATCTGTGCCCGGGTGGGCTCGGTCCGGCGTCCGGAGGGCCCGAAGCCCCAGAGGTCTACCAGTGGCATCACGGTGGGGTCGAACGCACCGCCGCTCAGGCTGCACACGCGCTGCGACCGGGCCATGAGTGAGCGCAGCATGGTGTCGAGCGTGTCGGTGCGCCCNGCGTTNACGGCCGAGAGCCGCGAGGAGGGNTTGAACGGCGACACCGAGGCATCCACGGCGCTCATCACGGCGNTCACGCTGTCGTGCAGGTCGTTCTCGGCTTCATATAATATATGATACGNCGTGCCCCAGGTGGCGCCTTCGTTGCGGTGCCACTGCGGCGCGCTGGTGCATCCGGCAAGCAATGCCATGGCTGCAAGCAGCGCGAGNAGGTGCCGGAGACGTATCATTCGGGCTTGTCGAAGCTGTCGAGGATAGCTTGAAGCTCGGNATCNGTGGCCGTGAGGCGCTCGCGGCATGCTGCCAGCAGCTCGGCGGCGCGGCGGGTGAGGGCGGTGAGGGCGTCCACGTCGCAGTTTTCGGCGCGGAGTTTTGCCACGATGGCCTCAAGTTCGGCCACGGCTTCGGCGTATTTGAATTCGGTTTCCATATTCAGATGTTGTGTTTAAGCATTATCGTACCNCCGGCCATAGTGGCCTCTACGGTGGCGCCGGGCGCAATCTGCTCCGGCGANGTCACGGCGCGTCCGTCCACGCGCAGCACGCTGTAGCCGCGGCGCAGGGTGGCTTCNGGCGAGAGGGCATCGAGTATTTCGGCCAGGGCTTGCAGGCGCATCTTGCGCTGCGCCAGCGTNTGCGTGGCCAGCANGGGAATCTCGCGGGCGGCGGCGTCGAGGCTCGCGCGGCCGCGCATGATGTGGGCCTGNGCCAGTTGTGGCAGCCGGGCGGCTATGTAGTCCACGCTGCGCAGGGCTGCCGCCANGCGGGCGGCACTCAGGCGTGCCGTNTCGGCTGCGAGGCGGCGCAGCAGGTCGAGNTCCTCTATGCCTCGCGATATCAGCCACTCGGCGGCGGCTGTGGGCGTCTTCACGCTCAGCCACGCCACGGCATCGAGCACGGTGGTGTCGCGCTCGTGCCCCACGCCCACGATCACGGGCAGGGGGAATTGCGCCACGTTGGCNGCGAGGTCGTAGTTGTCGAGTGTGGCCAGNTCGGATGTGGCGCCGCCGCCGCGTATTATCACCACGGCGTCGAAATCGTCGGCGCATACGGCCACGCGCTCCAGGGCGGCGATGATGCTGCGGGGAGCGCGGTCGCCCTGCATTGTGGCCTCGAAGAAGCGNNTAGAGAAGCGCAGGCGCGAGGNAGTAGTGGCCAGCTGGTGCAGGAAGTCGCCAAGGCCGGCGGCGCCGGGAGCGCTCACCACGGCCACGCGCAGCAGCGGNCGCGGTGCCGCGAGCGAGCGGTTCATATCGGCCACGCCCTCGGCNGNGAGGCGTGCCAGNATCTCGCGCCGGCGGCGCAGCAGGTCGCCCATNGTGTAGCGCGGGTCTATATCGTTGATCACTGCTCGCAGGCCGTAGACGGCATGGAATGTGGCCGTGGCTCTCACCAGCACCTTCATGCCCGAGGCTATGCGCGAGCCCGTCTCGGCAAAAAACAATGCATTGAGCCGCGGCAGATTGGACGCCCATATAGATGCGCCGATNCGTGCCACTGTGGTGCCGGCCTCGTCTTTTTCTATGAGCTCCATATACAAATGGCCGTTGCTCACGCGCACATCCACGGTCTCGGCCGTGACCCACACNGAGCGAAGCGCCGGGGNTGCCATGGCCTCGACGATGCGGCGGTTGAACTGCGATAGGGTGATTGCTTGTTCCATATACGACTGCAAAGTTAACATATATTATAAAACCTGCTCTATGATTTATTGNTAACTTTGCACAAAACATATATGATATGACGAAAGAAATACCNGTGCTTCTGCTCACGGGCTACCTGGGCAGCGGCAAAACCACTTTGCTCAATCGCATCCTCACCAACGAAAAGGGCATNCGATTCGCNGTGGTGGTCAATGACATAGGCGAAGTGAATATCGATGCTTCCCTCATTCAGAAGGGTGGCGTAGTGGGCGGCAAGGACGATGGCGACCTCGTGGCGCTCCAGAACGGCTGCATCTGCTGCACCCTCAAGATGGACCTCGTGGCCCAGCTCTGGGATATNGCTTCCACGGGTCGCTTCGACTATATCGTGATCGAGGCCAGCGGCATCTGCGAGCCCGAGCCCATCGCGCAGACTATATGTGCCATCCGTGCGCTCGACCCNCGCTACGACCGCGACGGCGCCACNGTGCCTGTGCTCGACTGNATNTGCACCGTGGTGGACGCCNTGCGCATGGCCACGGAATTCGGCTGNGGCGAAGCGCTGAAGAGCCCCGCCATCGGCGAGGAGGATATCGAGAGCCTCGTGATTCAGCAGATNGAGTTCTGCAACGTGATTCTGCTCAACAAGATTTCGGANGTCACCCCCGCGCAAGCCGCNCAGATAAAGCAGGTGATACGCGCCTTGCAGCCTGCTGCGCGCATCATCGAATGCGACTATGCCGAGGTGGATTTCGANNCCCTGCTGGGCACCGGCGCTTTCGACTTCGAGGCCACCGCCACNTCGGCCACATGGGTGAGGGAGCTTGAAGGAGGCCACGACGATGAAGACGATGAGGATGAGCACNACCACGACCATGANCATGAGCANGANCANGAGCATGAACACGAGCATGANCATGACCATGACCATGAGCACGGGCANCATCACCACCACCATCACGAAGAGGGCGAGGCNGAGGAATATGGTATAGGCACGATGCTCTATTATCGCCGCCGGCCTTTCGATCTCAACAAATTTGACTACTTTGTGGCNCGCCACTGGCCCGACAGCGTGATCCGCGCCAAGGGTGTGGTGTATTTTTCCGAAAATCGGGATATGTCGTATCTCTTTGAGCAGGCCGGTGTGCAGAANAAGCTCACCGAGGCCGGAATGTGGTATGCCACGGCGCCGGCCGATGAGCTCGCGCGCTTCATGGAAACCGAGCCCGGCCTGCGNCGCGACTGGGACGAAACCTACGGCGACCGCATGATCAAGCTCGTGTTCATAGGCCGNGGTCTCGACCGNGAGGCCCTCACGGCTGCCCTCGACGCCTGCCTGGCGCCNGAATAATCATTTTTTCACCACCCGGCAGGGATTGCCNTAGGCGGTGGCGCCGTCGGGGATATCCCGCACCACCACCGCNCCGGCACCAATAGTGCATCCACGGCCNATCGTGATGCCGGGAATCACCACGGCGGCGGCTCCTATCCAGGAGTCGTCGCCCACTTTTACGTTGCCACACAGCGTGGCNTGGGGCGAGATGTGCACGAAGTGGCCCAGGCTGCACTCGTGATCCACGCTTGCGCCGGTGTTGATGATGCAGTGGCTGCCTATGGTGGCATGGGCCTGCACNATGGCTCCCTGCATCACCACGGTGCCTTGCCCCAGCCGTGCCGAGGGNGATACCAGGGCCGATGGGTGCACCACGGTGGCAAATCCGGCGCCGGCATANCGCTCNGCTATGGCNCNGCGTGCGGCNTTGCTGCCCACGGCTATAAGTAGCGGACCACACACCTCGGCCGGCGAGGCCTTGGCCACGCGCACNCCGTCGAGCTCCGTGCGCGCCGGTGCGTCGTCGTAGAATGTGCCTGCTTCGTGGCCGGCGGCGCGCATGATGTCGAGAATCACGCGTCCGTGGCCGCTGGCNCCGAAGATGTTGATTGTTGCCATAGTTGTGATCAGTAGGCGGTCACGGCCAGTTTCCGCGCNTCGGTGCGATAGCTGGTGCCGTCCACGGTGATGGTGGCGCTGTAGATGTAGATTCCTCGTTGCACGCGTCGGCCGCTGCCGTCGCGCAGGTCCCAGGTCACGGGCGTGGTGGTGAACATGTCGCTGCGGCCACGTTCCGTGCGTGTCCACACGGGATTGCCCAGCAGGTTGTAGACCGTCACCGTCACGGTAGCGATGGCGTCGGGCACGTCGTGCGTGATGTAGAAGTTGGCGCTGGTGCTTGCGGGGTTGGCATCGGAGTAGAGGTCGAAGATGCGTGGCGCCAGGCCCTCCTCGGCAAAGAATTCNATGGTGCTCTCGGTGGCGTTGCCGGAGGTGTCCCACACGCGCAGGCGCAGGCTGTGGAGGCCGGGCTCAAGGTCGTCCATGGGATACGATATGGTGCCTCCGGGAGTGCCGTCGGGGTGGGGCGAGTAGTACATGGCCACGTCGCTGAATGTCTGGCAGCTGTCGAGCGTGAGCACGATCTGGTGGCCCAGGCCGGCGGAGGATATGTTGATGCCCACGTTGTCGCTCACGCTTGCGAGCACCATGGGCGAAACCACNGGCACGGCGTCGCCGGAGCGGAACGACGAGTGGTTGAGCACGTAACTGTCGATCGCGGGGGCTTCAGTATCGGCAGGTGCCGTGTCGTCNATGCCGTAGACNTAGAGGTCGCGGGTCACGCCCACGGCGTCCAGGCTATTGTCGGCCGTGGTGGCGTAGACGTTGAGGGTGGCGGGGCGGAAGTTGTCGCTCACGTCGGCCGGCATGGCCACGCGCGCGTTGAAGCGACCGCCGCTCACCGGGGCTGCCACCGTGAGCAGCCGCTTGCCGGTGTTTTCAAANGCGAGTATTGCCTGCTGCACCTGTTCGGGNCGGCTGTTGTTGTTGCCGTTGGTGGTCATGGAGTATTCGGCATCGTATAGCTCGATAGTGGCNGTGCCGTCGAATTGCGTCAAGGGTTGTCCCAGGCCGTCTTCGATGTGGCCCGAGATCACGGCCTGCTGCAGGGCGGCCAGGGTGGGCTGCTCCTCGGGATCGAAGGGCACGCCGTCGATGCTGTCGATGCGCACCACGTGNGAGGGTATGAGCAGGCGCATGGCCGGGTCGCCGCTGAAGTGGTAGCGGCAGCGGTTGGTTCCGGTGTCGCGGTTGCTGCCCGTGCCNGCCGTTTCGTATATATTGTTTTTGGCCACCCGGTANATGTCGCCTGCGCGCAGGAAGTTGCCGTCGGTGTCGCGCTGCGCCAGCGCTTTGCCCATNGCGGCCGTGAGATTGCCGTTGTTGTAGATATACACCGGTCGCGAGGGGCATATCACGGCTATGCATCCGCCATTGCGCTCGGCCAGCAGCATCTCGCCNCCGCTGATGCCGGGACCGTCCCAGCGCATGAAGTCGCAGGTGGCNGCGTACAGCATGGGCACGTTGCGCAGGAAGAGCGACGANAGGTCGGGGTAGGTGATTAGGCCTTCGTCGGTGAGGGAGTGGTCGCTGCCGTGGCCCACGTAGGTCCACCACAGTGTGCCCTCCTGCAGGGCACGCATCATGTCGTCGCGTGCCTGGCTGTATTTTCCGTTCACGAGGTCATAGGCATCCGTGTGTACCTTCGTCACGATGTGCTGCTGGCCGGGAGTGGCCATCAGATTGTCCACGAAGGTCTCCACCTGCCTGGTGTGGTCGCCGCCGTCGCCGTCGTCGGCGAGGGTGAGCACGGAATTGCGCCATGGCGAGCGCGTGGANCGGTTCAGGTATTGTTCGAGTTTGTCAACATAGCTGGCGGCATCATTGGCCGAGGTGGCCGGTATTCGACCCACGGCCACGCACAGGTTGTCGCCGCCCAGGGAGGTGCCNGAGCCGTCTTCNAGCATGGCGATGAAATCGTCGGTCACGAAGCCGAAGCTGCTGCTCAGCGATTCGGCATCGGCGCGGTTCACCCATCCGGGAAGCGTGGGCCAGGTGGCCTTCTGCATGTCGGTGGTGAGCCGNCGGTGGTCGATGGTCTGGCGCCCCATGAGCAGGGCATAGCGCAGGCGGCCGGGGCTGCGGTCGTAGAGCATTTTCAGGAATTTGCGCAGGGCGCCCACNTCNGCAGCNCCGCTGCCGAATTCGTTNTAGACGGCGGCNGGGTCTACCACGGNCACGTTCATGGCCTGGGCCTCGGNGCGGTGGATAGCCGCAATGCGCTCNGCGGCGGCCTGCATCTCGGGCGAGGCGAATATCACCATGTCCACATCGGAAAGCGCGTGCAGGTCGCTGCATTCCACGGTCTCCACGTATTCGGGCGAGGGCAGGGTGCTCTCGGTGGTGAAGGCGGCATAGCTGCGGGCGCCGGTGTAGTCGTTGGTCCACACGGCGGCCCGGCCGTCGCTACCGGTGCGCATGGCGTGGATATTGAGAGGATCGGTCACGTCCCACACGNTGGCTCCGGCACCTCCGTCCAGTCTCTGGCGGCTGNTCTCGGCGGTCCATTCCAGCGTGCGGCTCTGNGACGGCAGGCTGAGCTGTCGCTGATAATTGATGGNCAGGTAGTTGAGCCANGCGTTGTAGACCGACGACGACGGCGANGTGTGCCTGATCTGNACGGCCAGAGCCTCCGATGGCTCCACNTCAAAGGAACGCGTGGAGATGCCTATCTGGCTGTTCTGATATTTGCCCGATCCAAGTGCCGGGATGGCATCCTGGCTGTTGTTGCGATCGAGCTTTTGGCCGTTCACGGTGAATTCCACGTAGGAAGCGGCCGAGGGTGTGTTGGCCACGAAGCTGCATTGCAGCCATANCGGCTCNTCGGGCACGCGGCCCGGCGTGGCGAAGTTGAAGGTGCGGGCGGGCGTGAGGCGGAAATCCTCGCCCACGAGCAGNGGTCCCACNTTGCCGGGCGACACNGCATCCACCTCGTGGTGAAGCACCTCCGTGAAGGTGTTGGCCGGATTTGCAGCCTCAGCCACGCCGACCACATCTATCGGGCGCTCCGGCTCACCGCTCTCGCTCAGGAAGTAGTAGCCGGCGGTGGTATAGGGGCTCCACCTCAGCACCGTCACGCCGTTCTGGTGCTGCCGCTCGTCGGGTCCCACGGCATAGAACACTATGCCGGCCGGCCCTGCGGCGGTCTGCACCAGCGGCAGGTCGTCGATATAGTTTTCGGCGGTGAGTTCGTCGTTCATGCGCCTGCCGCCATAGCCGTAGACGCGCACGCTCTCGGGCGATGAGAATCCCCAGGAGCGCAGCTGAGCGGCCGTGATGCGGTATAGGCCCGTGGAGGGCACGGCCACCTTCACCCAGCGGCCCGATGCCAGCACCGACGAGGTGGCGAAATGCCCGGCAGGCAGCGCGCTTGCGCCCGCCGCCGCCAGAAGCAGTATATTAATGAGAAGGAGGAGTCGTTTCATCAATGTATTAACGTGCGTGCGGCGCGTTTATTGTACGCGCAGCTCGGCCAGTGCGGCACCGATGCGTTTCATGGCCTCGCGCAGGTTGTCGTCGCTCGTGGCATAGCTGAATCGGATGTAGCCGGGAGCGCAGAAGGCCGAGCCGGCAACGGTGGCCACGTGGGCGCGGTCGAGCAGATACATGGCCAGGTCGCTGTCGCTCTCGATGCGTGTGCCGTCGGGGGCGGTGGCGCCTATGTAGTGCTCCACCTGCGGGAAGAGATAGAAGGCGCCCTGCGGCTCGTTCACCTTGAGCCCCGGAATCTCCCGGGCGAGGCGCACCACCAGATCGCGGCGGCGGCGGAATGCCTCGCACATCTCGGCCACGCATTCCTGGGGGCCGGTGTAGGCGGCCTCCGCTGCCTTCTGGGCGATGGAAGAAGCACCGCTGGTATATTGGCCCTGCAGCTTCGATATGGCCTTGGCCACCGGCGCAGGCGCGGCACAGAAGCCTATGCGCCAGCCCGTCATGGCATAGGCTTTCGACACGCCGTTGATCACCACCACGCGGCCTTCCAGGCCGGGCAGAGACGCCATGGACGTGAAGTTGCCCGTGTAGTTGATGTGCTCATATATTTCGTCGGCCAGAACCAGCACCTGCGGATGGCGTGCCAGCACGGCGGCTATCGCTTCGAGCTCCGGGCGGGTGTAGACGCTGCCCGTGGGGTTGCTGGGCGAGCACATCAGCACCATGCGCGTGCGTGGTGTGATAGCCGCTTCGAGTTGCTCAGGCGTCACCTTGAAGTCGCTGTCTATACCTGTGGGCACCTCCACCACCTTGCCATCGGCCAGCTTCACCATCTCTACGTAGCTCACCCATGCCGGCGTGGGAATCACCACCTCGTCGCCGGTATTCACGGTAGCCAGAATCACATTGCACAGTTCTTGCTTTGCGCCGTTGCCCACCACGATCTGCTCCGGCGCGAAGTCCAGGCCGTTTTCGTTTCTGAGTTTATCGGCGATGGCCTTGCGCAGCGATAGATAGCCGGGCACGGGAGTGTAGCGTGTGAAATTGTTGTCGATAGCCTTCTTGGCTGCTTCCTTGATGTGGAGCGGCGTGTCGAAGTCGGGCTCGCCCACCGAAAGATTAATCACGTCCACACCTTGTGCGCGCAGTTCGGCGCTACGCTGCGACATAGCCAGTGTCTGCGACACAGCCAGAGAAGCAACGCGTTGAGATATAAAGTCCATAGGGATAATGATTTCTATATTTTCTGCAAAGATACAAAAAATATAAGATTTACATGTCTTGCAGGTCTTATAAGTTTTTTCTCGCCCCCGATAAAACACGAAAAGTGCGTTACTTCACAGTAACGCACCTCCCTCATAACCAAAATTCAAGTATATTATATGAGTCTAACAAATTGTTATCTCGGACAAACCTTTCTTTGCACTGCAAAGTTAATACATTTTTCTCAATAAAGTGTTAATCATGTCGTTAATAGTTTGCAAAAGTTGTTAATTCCATTTGGTTAAAATTGCAATAGGGCTACAGTTAGGGATTTCCAAGTTTTTTTCGTATCTTTGCACGTTGCAAAATTATTAATTAAAAAAATCTTCACAGCTATTATATATAATATGAATCCCTTGGAACTGAGCGAACAGGAAATCATACGCCGCGGCAGCCTCGATGCCATGCGCCGTATGGGTATTGATCCATATCCCGCAGCGGAATATCCCGTGGATGCCTACAGCGACGAAATCCGTGCCAACTTCAGCGACGACGCTCCCGAGCGCAACGTGTGTGTGGCCGGCCGTATCATGAGCCGCCGCATCATGGGCAAGGCTTCGTTTATCGAGTTGCAGGACAGCCGCGGACGCATTCAGGTGTATGTGTCGCGCGACGAAATCTGTCCGGGCGACGACAAGGAGCTGTATAACACCGTGTTCAAGAAGCTTCTCGATATAGGCGACTTCATCGGCGTGCGCGGCCACGTGTTCCGCACACAGACGGGCGAAATCTCCATCCACGCCCGCGAGCTCACGGTGCTGGCCAAGAGCCTGCGCCCGCTGCCCATCGTGAAGGTGAAGGATGGCGTCACCTACGACGCCTTTGATGACCCGGAACTGCGCTATCGCCGTCGCTACGTCGACCTGGTGGTGAACGATGGCGTGCGCGATATATTCCTGAAGCGCACCCGGGTGTACAACACCATGCGCAATTTCTTCAACGAGCACGGATATATCGAAGTGGAGACACCTATCCTGCAGAGCATCCCCGGAGGTGCGTCGGCGCGTCCGTTCATCACCCACCACAATGCTCTCGATATTCCCCTCTACCTGCGCATAGCCGACGAACTCTATCTCAAGCGCCTCATCGTGGGCGGATTTGAGGGCGTCTACGAGTTCTCCAAGAACTTCCGCAACGAGGGCATGGACCGCACCCACAATCCGGAGTTCACGTGCATGGAAATCTACGTGAGCTACAAGGACTACAACTGGATGATGAACTTCACGGAGCGCATGCTTGAGCGCATCTGCCTGGAAGTAAACGGCACCACCGAGGTGAAGGTGGGCGACAACGTCATCAGCTTCAAGGCACCCTTCCGTCGTGTCACCATGGCCGAGGCCATCAAGGAGCACACCGGTGCCGATATCACCGGTCTCGACGAGCAGCAGCTGCGAGATCTGGCTCAGAGCCTGGGCGTGGAAGTGGATGCCACCATGGGCAAGGGCAAGATTATCGACGAAAT
Organism: Bacteroides sp.; assembly: GCA_014801485.1. Classification (GTDB taxonomy): domain Bacteria; phylum Bacteroidota; class Bacteroidia; order Bacteroidales; family Muribaculaceae; genus CAG-873. The sequence goes on along the minus strand of JAAVEC010000015.1, from coordinate 43,411 downwards.
CTTCGGAGAAAAGTGTGAAGGCAATTATATTCAGCCCACTTTCATCACCGACTATCCCATCGAGATGTCGCCGCTCACCAAGCGCCACCGCGACAATCCCGAGCTCACCGAGCGCTTCGAGCTCATGGTCAACGGCAAGGAACTGTGCAACGCCTATAGCGAGCTCAACGACCCCATCGACCAGTATGAGCGCTTCGTGGAGCAGATGCGCCTGAGCGAAAAGGGAGACGACGAGGCCATGATCATCGACCAAGACTTCATTCGCGCTCTCGAATACGGTATGCCCCCCACATCAGGTATGGGCATAGGTATGGACCGCCTCGTGATGCTCATGACGGGCCAGACCACCATCCAGGAGGTGCTCCTCTTCCCGCAGATGCGTCCCGAGAAGGTGCAGAAGCGCGACAAGGCCGAGGCCTACGAGGTGCTGGGTGTGCCCGCCGAGTGGGTGCCGGTTCTCCAGAAGGCCGGATATCTCACCGCCGCTTCCGTGGCAGACGCAGCTCCCGGCAAGCTTCATCAGGAACTCTGCGGCCTCAACAAGAAGCACAAGCTGGGCCTCAAGAATCCCTCGCAGGACGAAGTAGCACAATGGGTGGGCGCTGCCACGGCGGCCTCCGACGGTCACGAATAACCCCCGGCCATGGCTTTTCCCGGAAATATCGCGGTGCTGGGCGGTGGCAGTTGGGCCACGGCCCTGGCCAAACTGCTGCTGCAGAACTGCGAGCTCATCCACTGGTATATGCGGCGCGACGACCGCATCGACGACTTCAAGCGCCTGGGCCACAATCCGGCCTATCTGACCGATGTGGAATTCGACATCAACCGCATCGTATTCTCCAGCGACATCAATGAGGTGTGTTCCCGGGCCGACACTCTGCTGCTTGCCATGCCTTCGCCCTATTTCAAGGATCACATGGCCAAGGTGGAAGTGCCGCTCGAAGATAAATACATAGTGTCGGCGATCAAGGGAATCGTGCCCGACAGCAACCAGCTCGTCACGGACTATATGACATCCGAGTTTGGCATCCCGGCCCATCACCAGCTGTGTATATCCGGCCCCTGCCATGCCGAGGAAGTGGCTCTCGATCGCCTGAGCATCCTCACCATTGGGTGCAATGATCCCGAGCTTGGCGACGCTTTCGCGCGCTGCATCGCCGGCAAGCACACCCACACCGTCACTTCCACCGACCTTGCCGGTATTGAATACGCTGCCGTGCTCAAGAATGTCTACGCGATAGCTGCCGGCATAGTGCACGGCATGAAGATGGGCGACAACACCCTGGCCGTGCTCGTGAGCAATGCCATCCGCGAGATGGATCGCTTCGTGGAGAGCGTGGACCCGCGTCCGCGCCAGATCTGCGACAGTGTGTATCTGGGCGACCTGCTCGTGACGGCCTATTCGCGCTTCTCGCGCAACCACAACTTCGGTTCCATGATTGGCCGCGGCTACTCCGTCACGGCCGCACGCATGGAGATGGAGCAGACCGCCGAGGGCTACTACGGCACCAAGTGTATCCACGATATCAACCGCCGCTACCAGGTGGCGATGCCCATCCTCGACGGTGTCTACGACATCCTTTACCGCCGCCAGTCGGCTGCAAAAGTGATGCAGAAGATGGCAAAATCCTTTGATTGACAATATTGTCTTGCGAGTGACACACTACTGTAACATTCATTCGCTATCTTTGCACCATAAACCGAAAGACAATAAGCCAATCTAAAGACCATAAACATAATTCAGCAATAGTAGCAAGAATTTGTTAATACATAAATCGGCACGTCGCAGACGACGCGCCGATTTTTATTTCAGGAAACTCCCCCACACACCATCGCAATGGCCGACAACTATCTCGAAAACAAAATGGAAGAATACCGCGCCGGTAAGCGCGCCGCGGCTGCATCACGTGCGGCTCGTGGCATGCTGGACCTGCGCTTGTCGCGTGCGCGCGTGCTCGTGGCCGGCGACCTCGCCCCCGTGGTGGAGGCTTGTGCCCGTGCCTTTGCCGCAGCAGGGGCGCGCACGGCAGCATTCGGCTGTCCGGGCAGATGCGGCACTGCGCGGTGCTATGACGCGGCATGCGCTCCGGCCGATGCAGTAGCCGCCCTCGTGCACGACTGGCTTGAAATCGACGTGCTCGTGGTTGCCGGCGCCGATGTGGCCGGAGTGGCGGCCGCTGTGGAAGCCGCCCGTGCCGCCATCCCCGAAGCCCTGCGCGCGCCGTCGTTCACGCGCATAAATATAGGTTTCGCGCCCGCGCGCGAGTCCGGCTTGGCCATCACTATCACGGATGCCTCGGCTCAGGCCGAAGATGCGGCGTTGCTGGCCACGGTGCTGTGTCGCCACGTTCCGGCGCCGGGCGGCATCACTGTCTCCCGGCTGTAATATCACCATATTTTTTTGCGTATGTGGCTGAAAAGTGGTAAATTTGCAGCGATTGCCCGCAATGCGGGCCATGTTTAACGAATACACAATCACTTTGGATTTAGAGCCTTTGCCGGCCATGTTGCCGGTGCATTTATTGCCCTGTCTGATCTGTTCATTGCCCGCGTTTTCTGCCGGGCAGGCCGTAGCCCTCGCTGTGGCGATTCTGGCCCTGGCGGTTTCGGGATTCGTTTCGGGCAGCGAAATAGCGTATTTTTCTCTCACCAACGCCCAGTGCGAAGAGCTTGACGACACTCCGTGCGGCCCGTCCGTGCGCCGCCTGCTTGAGCGCCCGGAGCGCCTGCTCGCTACCATTCTGATAGCCAATAATCTGGTGAACGTCACCATAGTAGTGCTCTGCAACTTTGCCCTCGGGCCGGTGTTTGACGGCATGCCGGCAGTGTGGAGCTTCGTGCTCCAGACGGTGATACTCACCTTCCTCATCCTTCTCTTCGGCGAAATCATGCCCAAAATCTATGCAAGCAACTACCCCATGCAATGGGCACGCTTTGCGGTGGGCGGCATCAGCTTCTTCACCAGGCTTTTTGCGCCTCTGTCGGGCGTGCTGGTGCAGTCGTCGGGACTGGTGAAGAGATTCGTCAACAAGCACACCGACAGCGTCACGGCCGACGAGCTCTCCACGGCTCTCGACATCACCGATGTGAAAGCCGGCGACGACAAAGAGATACTCCAGGGCATCATTAAATTCGGCGACACGGCTGCATCCGAAATCATGACGCCGCGCATTGATATCACCGGTCTGGAGGTGTCTATGACCTTCGATCGCGTGATGCAGGTGGTGGTGGAGAGCGGATATTCGCGCCTGCCCGTCTACGACGGCACCCAGGACAATATCAAGGGCGTGCTCTACTCGCGCGACCTGCTGCCCTACGTGGGGCATCGCGCCGAGGGTTTCGACTGGCAGAAACTGCTGCGCGAGCCATACTACGTGCCCGAGAGCCGCATGATCGACGACTTGCTTGAAGACTTCCGCAAGCTCAAGATCCACATGGCTATCGTGGTGGATGAGTTTGGCGGCACCCAGGGCATCGTCACGATGGAAGACGTGCTGGAAGAAATAGTGGGCGATATCGACGATGAATACGACGAGCCCGAAGCCACATTCAAGCGCCTGCGCGACAATACCTACGTGTTTGAGGGACGCACGCTGCTCACCGACTTCTTCCGTATCACCGGACTCGACGAAGCCGACTACGAGGAAGTGACTGAAGATGCCGAGACCCTCGCCGGGATGCTGCTGGCCATCAAGGGCGACTTCCCCAAGGATAAGGAACCGCTCGTCTACGGCCGTTGCCGCTTCCTGGTGCTCGACGTCACCGACCATCGCATCACCGAGGTGCGCGTCAAGATTATGCCCGAAGTGCAGGAATGACACGTGCTGCTGCAATAGCTTCCCTCGCGCTGCTTATCGCCTCATGTGGCGGAAACGACGGCCGGCACAATGCGGTGCCCCTTCCGCGGGCATATCCGCGCATCACCGTGGCCGACAGCGTATTCTCCCCGGTGCCCGGTGCCGCAATGCCCTTTGAGGCGAGCACGGCTGCCACGGTGCAGGCCGATAGCGCCGGCCGCTGGCTCACGCTGCGCTATCCGGCCTATGAAGCAGAGGTGTACGTGACGCTCTTGCAAGCGCCCGACCAGGACCGGATGGGGGCCATGCTCGCCAATCGCCGCGAGCGCATGAGTCTCAACCTCAATGGAGCGCCGGCTTCCACCACCCACATCACGTCGCTCGACGGAAGTTTCGAGGCCGTGCTGCTCGAAGCGCCCGGCACGGAGACTCCCCTGCAATTCCTTGCCACCGATGGCCACTTGCGCATGGTGAGCGGCGTGGCACGGCTCTCGGCCGCGCCCACCGCGCCTTACGACAGCGTGCGCCCCGTCGTGGCCGCCCTGCGCCGCGATATCATTCACGCCCTCAAGACGCTACGGCAATGACCGCCGATTCGGGGAAGTCTCGCGCCGAGGCGCAGAGGATTTATAAATTTTATAAATCTTATAAGTCTTATAAAACTTATAAATCTTATTAGCCGCTATGATTACTGAACGGATATACGGTGATGTGCGGGTGGTGATGTGCCCGCTGCCCGCGGACGTATACGGACGCGAGGCCGAGCGCCGGGCTGTAGCGGCCTTGCTGGCCCATGCACTGCCCGGCGCAGTACTGAGCCACACGCCCGAAGGGGCTCCCGTGGTGGCCGGAGGGCCGTTCATTTCCATATCCCACTCCCGCACTCATGCGGCCGTGGCTATCTGCACCTCCGAGCCCGTGGGTATCGACGTGGAGACGCAGCGCGCGCAGCTGCGGCGCGTGGCACCGCGCGTGCTTTCGGATGCCGAGATGGAGGCGTATGGTGCTACCGACGAGGGTCTTCTGCAGGCTTGGACGCTCAAGGAAGCTCTCTATAAGGCGGCTCTCACTCCGGGCCTCGACTTCAGGCGTGATATCCGGCTACCGCTCGGAGATGAAAAAAACGAAGCCATCGTCGCAACTCCCGGAGGGGCTGCGAGATGCTTCGCTATTCTTGCCGCCGAAGGCGGCCTGGCTGTGGTGCGCCGTCAGTCCTTGGTGCCGTAGGCGAGGTCGCCTGCGTCGCCCAGGCCGGGCACGATGTAGCTGTGGTCGTTGATGTGCTCGTCAATGGCGCCCACCCATATAGATGTGTTCTCGGGGAAGGTGCGACGGATATAGTCCACGGCTGCTTGCGACGCAATCACCGATGCCACGTGCACGTGGGCCGGGGTGCCCTTGGTGAGGAGTGCGCGGAAGCTCAGCTCCATCGAGGCGCCCGTGGCCAGCATGGGATCGCAGAGGATGAGCGTCTTGCCGTCGAGGCGGGGCGATGCGAGATATTCGATGAGCACGTCGAAGTTTTCTTTTTCCTTATATTTGCGATAGGCCGATACGAAGGCGTTCTCGGCATAGTCGAAATATTGCAGGAATCCCTGATGGAAGGGCACGCCGGCACGGAAAATGGTGCCGAGCACCACCTGTTCGTCGAGCACGTCGCATGTGCAGGGAGCCAGCGGGGTGTGTATTTCTTCCTTGCGGTAGCGCATCGTTTTGCTTATCTCATAGGCCATTATCTGGCCGGCGCGCTCAAGGTTGCGACGGAAGCGCAGGGGGTCGCGTTGCACGGTGGCGTCGCGCATCTCCATCATGTAGCGGCTGAGCAGCGATGGAGTATCGGCAAAGTTGGTTACTTGCATTTTTTGTGAAAATTATGCAACCGCTGTATTGCGATTGCGCAAAGTTACGCAAAAAAACGCTTATGTAGGCTGATTAGTGCGAAAAAATAGCTAATTTTGCCAAGATAATACTTTTTGAACCCATATTATGTCTACCAATACCACCGACGATAAGAAGAAAGTGACCACCTCGCGTTTCATAAGCATGAAAGCGAAGGGCGAAAAGATATCTATGCTCACGGCCTATGACTATACGATGGCCAAGCTGCTCGACGAGGCAGGCATCGATGCCATCCTCGTGGGCGACTCCGCGTCCAACGTTATGGCCGGCAATGCTACCACGCTGCCCATGACCCTCGACCAGATGATTTACCACGCCCAGTGCGTGAGCCGTGGTGTGGAGCGCGCGCTCGTGGTGTGCGACATGCCTTTCGGCAGCTATCAGGGCGACTCGCTTGAGGCGCTGCACTCGGCTGTGCGCATCATGAAGGAGAGCCGTGCCGAAGCCGTAAAGATCGAGGGTGGCTCTGAGGTGCGCGAGAGCATCGAGCGCATTCTCTCGGCCGGTATTCCCGTGATGGGCCACCTGGGTCTCACGCCCCAGAGCATCAATAAATTCGGCACCTATGCCGTGCGTGCCAAGAGCGACGACGAAGCCGAGAAACTCCTTGCAGATGCCCGTATGCTCGAAGAAATAGGCTGCTTTGCCCTTGTGCTGGAGAAGATTCCGGCGGCTCTGGCCACGCGCGTGTCGGAAGAACTCTCAATCCCCACCATTGGCATTGGAGCCGGCAACGGCTGCGATGGCCAGGTGCTGGTGGTTCACGATATGCTGGGCCTCAACAAGGGCTTCTCGCCCAAGTTTCTACGCCGCTACGCCGATCTGGGCACCGAAATCAATAGCGCCGTGGGCCGCTATATCGACGATGTGAAAACCGGCGACTTCCCCAACGCCTCCGAGCAATATTGATGAGCGACGCGCCCGACATACTCCAGGCCAAGGCCATCGCCAACCCCCGCCTCTGGCGTCTCGGGATGCTGCTTGATGCAGGTGCCTCTACGCTCGATGTGGTGGCCGTGAGCACCGTGGCCGACGAGCCCATGCTTTGCCGCAGCATCGAGTTGCAGCAGGGGGTGGAGCCGTTGCGCGCGCTGGAGGAGGCTGTGTACGACAATCCGCTGCTGCTCGCCGACTTTGATGCCGTGACGCTGCTCGTGAGCACGCCGCAGTTTTCCGTGCTTCCGGCCGCTGTGGCCTCCGAGCCCGAGTCGGTCGACGCGGCAGCCTCGCTGCTATGGCCGCGCCCGGAGCATAAGCAGGCTCTGGTGGCCACGCCCGTGGGCGGCACCGGAGCGGCGGTGCTCACCACGCTGCCTGCCGATGTGCGCGCCTTCATCGGGCGCACTTTCCCGGAGGCTCGCGTGATGCACGTGCTCGTGCCGGAGCTCTCCTATTTCGCGGCGAAGCGCCGTGCCGGGAATGCGCCCTGTGTCTGCGCCGTGGCAAGCGCCGGCGGTGTCGACCTTATGGCTTTCGGCAGCGAAGCGCGCCTGCTGGGTGCCACTTCCTACCGATGCACCGCCGCCGACGATATGGCTTATTATGCCGCTGCGCTGGCGCAGGTGTGTGGAATAGCCGGAGGCACCACGCAGTTCTGTGTGGCCGGAACCCAAGCGCCCCGAGGCGCACTCGTAGAGGCACTCAGGGCCTTTGCTCCGCACGTCACCGAGTGGACAATCCCGGCCGGTATGCCGGCCGAAGGCGCCACTCCCGATACACCTTTCCCCCTGATAATACTTCCGCTATGCGAATAATACGAGGTAAATACGGCCGCAGGCGCTTCGACGTGCCCGGCAATATATCTGCGCGTCCCACCACCGACTTTGCGCGCGAGAATATTTTCAACGTGCTCGACAACATGATCGACCTTGAGGGCGCTACCGCCCTCGATCTCTTTGCCGGCACGGGTGCCATCAGCTTTGAATTTCTGTCGCGCGGCTGTGCCGAAGTCACAGCTGTGGAGAAAGCCTCGGTGCCATACAATTTCATCCGCAAGGTGGCTCAACAGCTTAATGCCACCAATCTGCGCCTTGTGCGCGGCGATGCATTGCGCTTCGTGGAAACGTGCACAGCCACGTTCGACGTGATTTTTGCCGACCCTCCCTACGATATGCCCGGTTTCGGCGAAGTGCCCGGTGCCATCCTGGGCTCGAAGATGCTTCACCCCGGCACCATAGTGATTGTGGAGCACAACCGCTCCCACGATTTCTCGGGGTTGCCCGGCTTTCGCGAGCATCGCGCCTATGGCTCGGTGAATTTCTCGATATTCGAGGTGGAATAGGATTCGGGTTGTATTTTGAGGGTTATAGTCTCGCTATAAGTTCCGATCCCGTCATTACTTCCATCTTTGAAAAGGCAAATAATTTCTTGCCAAGATCTTTCAGGGACGCCCCTATGTGGTATACGTCTTCATCAATTATCAGGAATCGGTCATGGGCTTTGGTGTACTTGTGAAGAGTTACGCCCGGATATTGCTCATTGTGTTTCTCCACATCCTGACGCAGCTGCACGGAGATATGTCCGTCATATATATCTACCGGCACACCGGGGCTGCGCTTTGATAATTGATTCAAAACGGTATCGTCAATATAATTGTCGAGAACTATAATCCTTCCTTTTGAACTGTCAAGTATTCCTTGACAGTTGCCGTTTCCTCTAATTCCCGTTCTTTATAAATGTTCCTGATATGCAGACTGATATTCTGCTTCGTGGATTGGGAATCCATGCGCAGAATTATTCAAAAGGATAAAAATACGTTTGGCTGCCACTTCGTCAATAAACGCTGTTGCGCAGGCTATTATTTTTCAATGTCGGTATCCGGCGCGGGATCCTTGGACTTGTGCCGGAAGGGCAACGTGTAGGTGACGTAGAACGCGCCCGTGAGAGCGCCGCTGCGCGAGCCATAGCCCGGCACATAGTAGGGCGAGCCGTGCGGGCCCTTGGTGCAGTGCATCATGGAGTGATACTTAAGCATCCAGCCTGCCGAGACGGGGCCGGCAAGTTTCACACGCAATCCGAAGCACAGTTCCAGCCAGCCGGCCGTGGCTTTCTGCGACGGGATGGCCGCTACGGCGTTCTCGTCCCAGTACGATGACTCAACGTCAATGTCCTTCACCTCCCAGTTGAAGGCCGAGAAGCCGTAGCGCACGCCGGCCACCAGCATGTAGGAGGGATTGCTGTTGTAGAGGAAATTGTAGTTGGCGCCTATGCGGAAGTAGGGCGCCACGGGCGAATGGTAGTCGTAGCCCATGCCTGAGGGGCGGTGCGATGCCGTGCCCAGGCCGGCCTCAAACACCGGTATGTAGCGGTTGTGCAGGTTGAGCTCAGCCGAGAATCCCACGAGCCCGAAATCCTGCCCGAAGAGGCGCATGGCGGCGTCCCAGATATCGACGCCCACCGATAAGGATTGAAGCAGCGGGTACTGCATCTTGGGGATACCGGCACGCGGCGCCATGGAATCCACCCACTGATCGCCCGTGATGGTGTCGACCCACACTACCATGCCGGCGTCGTTTACGTAGCTGCTGGAGCGCTCCCGGCGCTGTGCGTTGATGTGGGCGGTGTCGTCCTTGAGCTCGTTGAGGCTCTGCGTGGCGGTGGCAGCGGTGTTGACGGGCGTGATACGCCTCTGTGCCTGCGCCGGAAGCACCCATGCCAGGCATATCAACGCCGCTATCGCGATGCGTGCTGCGTGCTTCATTGCTCGCCTTCACCCTCCCCGGTGGATGTGCGGAAATAGACGAGGACGCTCACCTTGTCGACGTTGGTGATGAGCGAATCGGCCATCACCACGCTGTCGATAAGGTGGTGGGTGGTGGCCACGCGCTCCACGCGGTAGCGATAGGTGGCACCGCATTCCTCGGATGCGAAGTAGGGGATACTGGCATAGTGAAATGCCACGGTGTCGATGAGTTCCTCGAAGTCGAGTGCTTTCTGGCGGTAGATGAAGCGCCACGCCGTGGATGATGCCGTGGAGCGCATAGGCAGATAGAGCTGACTCTTGCGGGTGGTAAACTCGCTCAGCACGGCTCCCTCAGGAGCGTCCACGCCGGCCACTTCGAGGGAGTCCACGTAGATAGCGGCATCGGTGGCCGAGGATCGGAACTCGGCCAGGGGCAGCGCGCTGCGGTTGTCGAGGCATCCGCTGGTGTTGCACGCAGCAAGGGCAATGGTTGCCGCAAGGGCTGTCAGTCCTTCTTTACACCCCATTGCACAATTTCGTCGAGCTGCTTGCGCACACGCGCAGGTGCCTTATCGTCGTAGCCGGGATAGCCCAGGGGGATAATGGCCACGGGTTCTACGCCTTCGGGCAGGGCCAGGGCCTCGCGCAGCACGGCCGGGTCGAAATTGCACACCCAGCAGGTGCCCAGCCCCAGAGTGGTGGCCGTGAGGCAGATATGCTCGGTGGCGATGGCCACGTCCACGTCGGTGTGGTCTTTGCCGTCGGCCGGGCGAAGCCATGCTTCGTCGTGGTGGCCGCACACGATGATAAATACCGGCGCTTCCTTGATCCAGTCGCGGCGATAAGCTTCAAAGGCTATTTCCCTGCCTTCCTCGCCTTCGAGCACGATGAAGCTCCAGGGCTGGCGGTTGCAGGCCGATGGGGCGAGGCGTGCGGTGTCGAGCACCGTGCGGATGAGGTCGCGGCCCACGGGGGTGTCTTTATATCGGCGGCAGCTGTGGCGCGAGTCCACGAGGCTGGCAAATTGGGCGAATGAATTGAGTTGCATATCCTGTGATTAGTCTTTATCGGTGTTGATTTCAGAGTCTATTTCGTAGTGGTTGCGGCCGGGGGCGTTTCGGGCCACGAGTTCGCCCACGAAGCCGGCGAGAAACATCTGCGAGCCCAGCAGCATGAGAGTGAGAGCCAGATAGAAGTAGGGCGAATCGGTCACGAGCGAGTAGGGGTGGCCGGCGTGCATGTGGTAGAGCTTGCCGAAGCCCACGATGGCCGTGGCCACCAGGCCCAGGAAGAACATGAGCGAGCCCACAAGGCCGAAGAAGTGCATGGGTTTGCCGCCGAATTTGCCGGTGAACCACAGCGTCATCAGGTCGAGATAGCCGTTGACGAAGCGGTCGAGGCCGAATTTGGTCTTGCCATACTTGCGTGCCCGGTGCTGCACCACCTTCTCGCCTATGCGGTTGAAGCCTGCCAGCTTGGCCAGGTAGGGAATATAGCGGTGCATGTCGCCATACACTTCGATGTGCTTCACCACCTTGCTTTTGTAGGCCTTGAGGCCGCAGTTGAAGTCGTGCAGGTTGTGAATTCCGCTCACGCGGCGTGCCGTGGCGTTGAAGAGCTTGGTGGGTATGGTCTTGCTCAGGGGGTCGTAGCGCTTCTGCTTATAGCCGCTCACAAGGTCGTAGCCATCGCGGGTGATCATATTGTAGAGCTCGGGAATCTCGTCGGGCGAGTCCTGCAGGTCGGCGTCCATGGTGATCACCACATCGCCCTTGGCCTTGCGGAAGCCCACGTTCAGGGCCGGGCTCTTGCCGTAGTTGCGGCGGAAGCACACGCCTCGCACGGCGGGATTGGCGGCGGCGAGCCGCTCGATCACCTGCCAGGAATCGTCGGTGCTGCCGTCGTTCACAAATATTATTTCGTAGCTGAAGCCATGCTCTTTCATCACGCGCTCGATCCATTGCTCAAGCTCGGGCAGCGATTCGGCTTCGTTGAAAAGGGGCACTACAACTGATATGTCCATATCCTGTGCTTGTGAGTGTTTTATTTTTTTGCGCCCGTGGCGCGCAGCACGGCGCCACACACGAGCGAGAGAATAGACCCTGAGAATACTCCGCCCCATAGCAGCGAGAGCGCCACGTCTACGGGGCGAGGCACCATACCCTTGTCGATAAGGGTGTGCACGTCGGCAGCCATCCTGCGGGCGTCGGGATTGTCGATGCCGGCGTAGACGTCGGCGGCCTGCAGCAGCGAGTCTTGAATGAGCCCCGGTTGCCACCAGCGCAGCCACACGAGGGCCAGCGCAGCCATGAGCAGTGTGCCGAAGAAGAAAGTGCAGATGCCCTGCATCCACAGCGCCGAGAGCGTGCTCATGCCCATGTCGATGCGGAAGCTGCGGCGCAGTTGCATGCAGGCCAGCACCGGCACGGCGAGTGCCAGCACCATGAATGCCACGGATGCCAGCGGGCTGCGCATCGAGAGTGCCCAGGATGCAAAGAGGCCGCAAAGCACCAGCCCCATCCACGCGCCGTCTCGCGCGCCGCGGCGGTAGACACTCATCCGGCGTATTTCATCATCGCTCTTCACGGCCGCAAATTTAGCATTTTTTCTTGACTCAGCAGTTGAAAAATTCCGTAAATGCGCGCACGGTGAAGACGTGGTCGGCCACGGAGGCAGTCTCGCGCGCCGAGTGCATGGCCCACACGGCCGCTCCCATGTCGACTCCGCGCAGCGGAATCTGCGACGTGAGGATGTTGCCCAGCGTGGAGCCTCCGGCCACGTCGCTGTGGTTCACGAAGTACTGCACGGGCACTCCTGCGCGCTCGCACACGCCGGCAAATACCGCGGCCGAATCGGCATCGGTCATGTACTTGCAGTTGGCGTTGATTTTGATCACCGGTCCGCCGCCCAGCACGGGATGATTGGTGGGGTCGTACTTCTCCACGTAGTTGGGATGCACGCCATGGGCGTTGTCGGCCGATATCATGAACGAGGCTGCGATGGAGCGGTAGTAGTCTTCATCGCTGCCACCGAGTGCAGAGCAAAGGCGGCGGAGCAATTGCTCAAGCACGGGCGATGCGGCGCCCTGCTTGGTGCCGGATCCGGTCTCCTCGTTGTCGAAGATAGCCATCACTCGCGTGGCGCCGCTGCCTTCAGAAGCAAGGAGCGCCGATAGGGCGGCATGCACCATGCTCAGGTCGTCGAGACGGCCCGAGGTGATGAACTCTTCGTTGAGGCCGGCCAGCGACGCGCCTTCCACGGTGTAGAGCGAGAGGTCGAAGTCGAGCACATCGCCGGGCTCCACGCCCAGCTCGGCGGCCACGAGGCAGCGTATCAGTCCTTTAGCCTCGGAGGGGTTGTCCACGCGGCCCAGCACGGGCAGCATGTCTTTCTGGCGGCTGAGGGGATTTCCCTCATTTACGCTGCGGTTGAAGTGGATGGCCAGGTGCGGGATCACCAGCAGCGGGCGACGAAACACCACGGTGCGGTGCTCGGGCCGGAGCACATCGTTGCTGCGCAGGATGGCGCGGCCGGCCAGCGACAGAGGGCGGTCAAACCAGGTGTAAAGAATCGGGCCGCCATACACTTCGGTGTTGAGTTTCACGATGCCGCCGTCGCAAATAATCTCGCATTCAGGCTTCACGCGGAAGCATGGCGAATCGCTGTGGGCCGAGATGATGCGCACGCCGGCATGGGCGGGCGCGTCGCCGGCGATGAAGGCAAAGAGTGCCGAGCCGTTGGCGGTGACGTAGTGGCGCGCGCCCGGGCGGATGGTCCACGGGTCGGTGGCGCGCAGCTCGGTGAAGCCTGCGGCTTCGAGGCGGCGGCGCAGTTCGGCCACGGCCAGGAAGTTGACGGGCGATGCGTCCAGGAAGGTTTTGAGATCGTCGATAAGGCCGGAGTGTGTCATATTGCGTCGGAGTAGTGGATTTTGTTGATTGCGCGGAGCACGTTGCAGAGTGTCTGGCTCCAGTAGGCGGCAAAGTCTTCGCGCACCACGGGCATAAGTTCCGAGATGAGCTCAGGCGTGGCGTCGCGGGCGGTCTGCACTATGTTGTAGAGCACCTGGAACAAGTCGGCGAGGCCCTCGGCCACGCTGGCGCCTATGGGCGTGTCGCTATATTTCATATCCTCTTCAAACACTTCGAGATAGGTGTCGTCCTCGCCCATGAGGGCGGCCACGGCGTCGCGCACGGCGTCGTAGTACTCTTCTTCGAGAGCGTCGGCCACGAGAGCGTCCGTCATTGCCGTATCGTCGCGTCGCAGGTCGGAGGCGGCTATATAGATGCGGGGCAGCAGGCGCAGCATGGCTGCGGTGAAGCTCTCGCGATCGGTGTCGCGCGCGCTTTCCAGTGTGGCGCAATATTCATTGGCGAGGGCCAGGAAGGCCAGCTCGCCGGGCTGGAGGATACTCATTTCTTGTAGAGTTTATTGTCGACGATATACTTATACACGCCGGGTGGCAGGAAGTAGGTCATGTCGCGGCCGCGAGCTATGGCATCACGCACCTGAGTGCTGCTGATATCGGCCGTGATGGGCGACACCAGTTCCATGCCGTCCACGTTGCCGTCTTCCACGGGATATCCCGGGCGCGGATACACGATCACGCCGTATTCATCGAGGATGCGTTCGGCCTCGCGCCACTTGTCGAAAATCTGCCAGTTGTCGCTGCCTATGATGAGCTTGAAGCGCTTTGTGGGGTATCGGCGCGCCAGCAGGTCGAGGGTGTTGATGGTGTAGTTGGGGCGCGGCATAGACAGCTCTATGTCGCAGGTGGCGATGCGGTCGGCACCCTTGGTGGCGATGGTGAGCATGGCCAGGCGGCGGGTGTCGGGCAGCAGTCCCGCGGGATCTTTAAGGGGATTTCGCGGCGAAAGCGTGAGCCACACCTTGTCGACGTATCCCCATTGCGTGAGGTAGGAGGCCAGCATCATGTGGCCGGCATGGACGGGATTGAATGAGCCGCCCAGGAGTCCGATGGTTTCGTGTGTGGGCATTAGCGGTAAAGGTGATTGTTAATTATGTTGCGTGCGTCTTCCACGGCTCGGTCAAGGTCGTCGTTCACCACGGAAGCGTCGAATTGCGGTGCGAAACTGAGCTCATACTCGGCCTTTCCCACGCGCTGGTCGATCACGTCGGGTGCATCCGTGGCCCGTGCCTCAAGGCGGCGGCGCAACTCGTCCACGCTCGGGGGCTGGATGAAGAGCGTGAGGGCCTGGTCGCCGTAGATGCGCTTCACGTTGAGGGCGCCTTTCACGTCGATGTCGAGCACCACGTTGTAGCCGGCAGCTATCTTGCTGTCGATTTCGCGGCGCAGAGTGCCGTAGTAGCGTCCCGGATACACTTCTTCCCATTCGATGAAGTCGCCGGCCTGCACGGCGTCGCGGAAATCGTCGGTGGAGAGGAAGTGGTAGTTCACGCCGTCCACCTCGCCCTGGCGAGGCTGCCGGTTGGTGGCCGAAACAGAGAATTGCAGCGGCAGGGCGTCGGGCTCTTGCAGCAGTCGGCCAATGATTGTGCTTTTGCCGCAACCGGAGGGGGCGGAGAGCACCACGATTTTTCCTTGCTTGTTCATAATACGTTGAGCACCTGTTCTTTGATTTGTTCGAGGATGTCTTTCATCTCCACCACGAGGCGTTGCATCTCGGCATGATTGCTCTTGGAGCCCAGGGTGTTGATTTCGCGTCCCATTTCCTGGGCGATAAAGCCCAGTTTCTTGCCGTGGGAAAGGCCGGGCGCAGCCATCGTGTCGCGGAAGTAGTGCAGATGCTGGGTGAGGCGCTGCTTTTCCTCGTTCACGTCGAGCTTCTCGATATAGAAAATCATTTCCTGCTCAAGGCGCCCGCGGTCGTAGTCGATTCCGGCCAGCTTGGCGAGGCCCTCTTCGATGCGTGCGCGGATGCGCGGCACGCGCTCGGCCTCGAAGGCATCCACTTGCGCCAGCAGGGCGGCGATACCGTCGATGCGCTCGTTGAAGAAGGCTTCCAGGCGCTCGCCCTCGGCACGTCGGTGGGCCATGCAGGCAGCTGCGGCGCCTTCGAGAGCCGTGGTCATGGCCTTCCATTCGGCTTCGCTGCTATCGGCAGGAGCCACGGCGCGATACACATCGGGCATGCGCAGCAGGAGGCCAAACCAGTTGTCGGGCACCGGGATGCCCAGTGCCTCCGAGGTGCGCTCGATCTGAGCCTTGTAGGCGGCGAGCGCATCCGGGTCGAGCTCCACCGAGGCCGCTCCGGCGGCTTGCTCCATAGAAGCCGAAGCCTCGATTTTTCCGCGCTCAAGGGCGGAACCTATCATATCGCGCACAGCAGCCTCGCGCGCACGGAAAGCGCCCGGCATGCGCAGCGTGAGGTCGAGCTGCTTGCTGTTAAGAGTCTTTATTTCAAAGGTGATCTTCACACCGTCGGTCTCGGCCGTTGCTTTGCCGAAGCCAGTCATGGAATACAGCATAGGACGTATTGCTTGAATATTTTAGCAAATATAGCTATTTTTTCGGGAATATCCGGGATTATTCAAGATTAATCGAGATTAATCCCGCACCGGACGCGTGCCGCCCTATACCTGCTATTGATTATAGGGGCTCTTGAATTCTTTAATATAGCCCTGCAATATTGGAGTGAGGGCGGGGATATCGTTTTGGATTACATCACAATTGACAATCCATAAAACAGCACCCTGTCGTTGAGGATATCATCAATAGAGCGTGTGGTTCTTTCCACTTCCAGCAAATCGGCCATTTCAAGCATGTGGAGCAAGCGCCCGTAGTCCTTATCGGGTTCTCTCATAAATGAGTATCTTGTCGCGTTCCACACTATCTCTTGCAAAGGATTTAAGGCCACGGTATTCAACCAAATCCACCTTTCTTCCCAAGATCTCGCTCAAATCCATCAAAATGCCGCCCATAGTCAGCAAGGAAATCCGGCCTTGTGTTTCGTCATAATCCACAAGAATGTCGATATCGCTTCCGGGCGCTTCTTCCCCGCGAGAGAAGGAGCCAAACAGCCACGCTCTGAGGATGGGCTGCTTACTCATATATTCCCGGAGTGCAGGAAACAAATGTTTTATGTTGTCGGGTAGCATCGGAAGTGGCTTTGCGTGCTTATAATCGGAAGCAAATATAGCTATTTTTTTTAATTTGCAGCTATAATATAAGAAATTATATTGGCCGCTACACCAGATCGCGGGCGATATCGAAGGCGGTGGTAATAGCTTCAGGGGTGGCAGTGCAGTCTATGGCAGGGCATCCCGGAGCATCCAGCAAGGTGAAGTTGATGGAGCCGGGGGTGGAGTTTTTCTTGTCGTGGGCCATGAGGGCAAGCAGCGCTGGATAATCGCTGCATTCCACGGGCATCGGGCCATAGTGGCTACGCACGCCGTCGGCCACGGCATATAGCCACTGCGTGGACATGCCGCGCTCGGTGTGGCTGAGCACGAGAGCCACCACCAGGCCCCATGCCACCGCATAGCCGTGGGGCACGGGATGCCCTGCGGCCAGGGCCAGCTCTTCGATGGCATGGCCTGCCGTGTGGCCCAGGTTCAGGGCCTTGCGCAGGCCTTGCTCGGTGGAGTCGGCGGCCACGATTTTTTCTTTTGTGGCCACGCTCTCGCGCAGCAGCGGCAGCAGCGTGGAAGGGTCGATGGAGGTGATGTGGCAGTCGAGGATGGCACTCAGGCTGCCGGGGCCGTTGAGCAGGGCGTGCTTGAGCATTTCGCCGTAGCCCGAGAGCAATTCGCGTTCGGGCAGCGTGCTGAGGAAGCATGTGCTCACGAATGTGGCCGCGGGCTGCGCGAATACACCCACCTGATTTTTGAGGCCGGCGAAATTCACGGCCGTCTTTCCGCCCACGGCTGCGTCTACGGCACCCAGAAGCGTGGTGGGCACGTTCATGTAAGGCACGCCGCGCTTGAACGTGGCAGCCACGAAGCCGCCCAGATCGGTGACCATGCCGCCGCCCAGGTTCAGAATCATCGACCGGCGCGTGGCTCCGGCATCGGTAAGTCGCTGCCACAGCGATTCGGCGGCTCCGAGGGTCTTGGCTTCGTCGCCCGGGCGCACCGTCAGCAGCACGGCATCGGCCACGGCCGGCGATGTGTCGGCGAGCCGTGGCATGCACAGGCGGGCGGTGTTGTCGTCGGCCACCACGAAGAGGCGCGGCCTGCCGGCGGCGTGGAGAGCGGCCTCGATGGCCGGCGCGGGATCGGGGTGGAAGTGCAGTGTCGTCACGGCATCAGGCTTCGGAGCAATTCGGGCATTGCCTGCGCGCACGCGGGCATGGAGTCAAATACTACGGTGGCTCCGGCTTCGGCCAGCACCTGAGCCGGCATAGGCCCTGTGGCCACTCCTATGGTGAACACTCCGGCGGCTACGCCGCTGCGCACGCCCAGTGGAGCGTTTTCCACCACGATTGCCTGCCACGGTTCCACCCGGGCCATCTGCATAGCCTTGATGTAGGGTTCCGGAGAGGGCTTGCCGTGGGCCACCTCCCGGGCGCTCACCTTGAGGGCGAAGGCTCCGGGGTAGTCGGCAGCCAGACGTTCGATCAGGGAGGTCTGGCCCGAACCTGTCACCAGCACCGTGGCCATTCCGGCATCCATGCACGCCTGCACCACCTGAGGCGCGCCGGGCATGAGATCCACGGGCGGCATACGGCGGAAGTTGGCGCTCTTGATGGAGTAGTAGTGCTCCACATCGGCCGGCGTGGCGTGCTGCCCCCGGCTGCGCATCATCAGCATCTCTATGGTATCGGCGCCGGTGCGTCCCTCGGCCATGAAGAAGTCCATGGGCGTGGCCTCGAATCCGGCTTCCTCACACATGCTCATCCAGGCGCGGGCATGATGGGGCATTGAGTCGTAGAGGGTGCCGTCCATGTCGAAGAGTGCAGCGAGAGGTTGCAGGCGGCTGTAGCCGTGCCCGTGCATGAAGCGGCGGATTATATCATTATAGTTCATTGCATCTGCGGTATAAGTCCTTCGCGCATAAGAACCAGGGAGTCGGCGCGCGTGAGCGTGTCGGAATGCAGGTCGATGGTCACAGCCTGCGGGCGCGTGGAGAAGTGCAGCGGCGTGAGGCGCGAGTTCTTTACGCCGCGGCGAAACACTCCTTCGATCTGCCTGAGCAGGTTCACACGCGTGGTATCGACCACGGCCGGCCGGGTGAAGGCCGTGCGCTCGTTGAAGCGTGCCTTGCCCAGGCGCACCTTGTAGTCGTCGGGGTTGCCTTTCAGGGTGATACCGAATTTGAAGGGCAGCGGCGACTTCAGCACGGCTATGTGGTAGTCAAAGTTCAGAGCCATGTCGTTGTAGCCCTGCACGCCCAGGCGGTAGCGGTCGAAGTTGAATACGAAGGGAAACAATTCCATCATGCCCTTGTCGATGAGCAGTTCCACGCTCATGCTGTCGATCATGTTTTTGTTTTTGTCTTTAAACATCAACCACTTGGCCAGCGTCCGATGGGTCTCGCCGTCGAGCAGGCGCAGCGAGTCGCCCTGCAGGCGCACGGCCGCGTTGAGCGTATTGAGGTCGAGGTCCATATCCGGCTTCACATCCACGGTGGCGGCTATATTGGCATCGATGATGCCGCTTATGTCGCGCATCAGCGGCATGATGCTGTCGATGGCCGGCACCAGATGCAGGAAGCGCTCCACGTTGAAGCCTTCGAGCACCAGGCCGAAACCGAATTGCATATCGGTAGCCTTGGGAGCGGAGTAGAGTGCCGAGAGGTCGATGCTGCCCAGGTCGCCGGCGGCGCGCAGGTTGTGGAAATTCACGCGACCGTCATACATCAGCGCGCTGCCCGTGAGGTCGTGCAGCAGCAGGTCGCTGTAGAGCACGTTGCGCGCACTCAGGCTGATTTCGGCATCAATATTTTCCGGAATCAGCACGGGGCCGGCAGCCTCGCCGGAGTCCCGGGTGAGTGGCAGTTCGTCGTTCTCGATATCCATTTCGAGGCTTCCCAGATTCTGCCTGTGCTGCGTCTGCTGTTTACGCTGGTTATAGGCCGCGCCGGCAAAAATAGCTGCTGCCAGCTGGTTCACGTCCACCGTGTCGCTGGCCACGTCGAAGTGCATCCGCAGCGGCTGAGTCCAGCCGCGCGAGGTGAATGCGCGCTTGATATTGGTGATCCGTCCCGACATAGTGAAGTCGCTGTGGCCCACCTTATACTCCACGTTGTTGAGCAGAACGGAGTCGGTGTTGAAGGTGACGTTGAAATTGCGCACGCGGTTGCGAAGCGGGAACGATGGGGTGTAGAGCGCCGCGCGCTTGGCCTTCACGCTGCCGCGCAGGTCCCAACCCGTGAGCAGCCTCCTGAGGCCGCGGCTTGTGCCCCAGTCGATTATCTCGCGGTCGTCGGTGGTCACCTCGGCGTGCACGCGCGGTTGCTTGTGGGGGCGCCGGCGGTGCATGCGTGCAGCCAGGGCATAAACGCTGTCGAGCGGCAGCTCGGGATGGCGTAGGTGCAGCGAGTCGGCCGTGTGGCGCACTTTCTTCTGCATCCCCGTGAGCGGCAGCTGGTGGGCCGTGGCCTCGATTAGGGCATCGGTGAGCAGGAAGCGCACGTCGGGCGAGCCGGCTGCAATGCGTCCGCCATTCATCTCCACAGCAAATTCCGGACGCCTTTCCTCTCCCTTATATCGACGCATCGTCACGCGACCGCGCAGGTCGCGGGCCACCATTCCGGCGCTGTCGCCCATGCTGAGCACGCGCATAGATGCTATCGAGAGGCCTCCTCCCATGGGAATTATGACGGTGGTATCGGCACTGCGGTGGCGATTGGCGGCACCCACTCCCAGGCTCAGGCCGGTGGCACGCACGCTTATGCCGTGGTCGAGGTAGCTGGCGGAGTCGAGCTTCACCACGGCATGCAGCAGACTGTCGGCACCGGCCACGCTGGACGAGGTGCCGAAGTCGAGCGATGCGTGGCGCACGTAGGCGGCCCGCGCCGTGTCGGCCCCCAGCCAGTATATTTCGCTGCCGCTGAGGCGTCCCGATGCCCGCAGCAGGTGGAAGCCGTCGCGGCCAAACATCGACGGGCGGCCGCTCAGGTTCATATCGGCGCGCAGCGTGCCTTGCAGCGAACCGTTGATAAGGTTGAGCAATCGCGGCGGCAGGCGGCGCAGGTCGGAGTAGCCTTCGATGCGGCCGTCGAAGTAGGGGTCGTCGGTGATGTCGCTCAGCGTGCCCGTGAGGGTGAGTTTTGTGGCGGGGCCGGCCACGTGCAGGCGGCGGATGTCGAGGGTGGCGGCACTCAGGTCGTTGCCGCGCAGGGTGCAGCTCATGCGGGCTTCCACGTCGTGGAAGGAAGCCGGTCCCATCTGCACGCGGCATGGCGGCACGTCCAGGGCCACTTCGGCCCAGGGAATGCTGTCGGTGAGGGTGTTGAACGGCCTGGTGAGCTTCACGGCCAGGCCTGCGGTGGCATCCGTGTGCAGCTCGGCAAGCGCCGGCATGGCCAGGCGCATGCTGTCGGAGAGGCAGCTCAGCAGCGTGTCTATGGCCACGGGCCGTAGCTCGAAATCGAGTTCGTGCAGCGTGAGGGGGTCGGCAAAGTCCACGTCGGCCGTGAAGCGCGAGTCCACGAAGGCTGCGGCGGCGCTCACGTTCTCCAGCCTCAGGCGCGAGGGATCGGCGGGGTCCCAGCGCAGGCCGCCGTCGAAGGAGAATGGCAGCTTCCACAGATTATATTCGCCCAGCATGGGCATGTGCAGGTTGCCGCCGAAGTTCAGGGTATATTGCGGCGCGCCGTCGGAGGTGAGGGCTGCCGGGCGCAGCTCCACGATCAAGCTGTCCGGAGCTGCCTGGTTGCTGCCGTCGTAGTAGCGCATCGGGCGGGGATTGCGCAGCTCAAAGCGCGTGATGCGCACGGTGGGAATTTCCGTCGAGCCGGTGTCGGTGGAGTCGGATGGCACGATGTTGTAGTTGCAGAGGCCGCCGGGACCCGTAACCACGTTCACGGCCGGCTCGTCGATCATGATGTCGCTCAGGCTTATCTCGCCTGCTGCCAGAGCCGTAAGGCTGATGCCGCCGCGCAGCCTGCGCAGTGTGAGCAGCGTATCGGCATAGGCCGGGAGGGCGCTGCGCACGCTGTGGGGTGCCTCCTGCATGTCGAGGCTTATCACGGTCAGCGAGTCGGCCTCGATGGTGAGGAAGGGGAATGTGGCGCGCAGCCCCAGGGCCACGCGAGCCAGTTCCACTCGCGCCTGCAGCTGCGAGCTCGCCACGCGCTCCACCAGCGGCGTGAGATGCCGCGGGTGCAGCATGTTGACGCAGCATATCAGCGTGCCTGCCACGAGGAGCACGAGGGCCATGACGGTCCATAGCAATATTTTAATGATTCGACGCCACAACGGGTAGCGGGCGGAGGAGGCGGATTTGCTCATGACTGCGGGCGGGTGGTTATGTGAAAGCATGCCTGGCGGCGTTCCATCTTCACGTAGCAGCGGCCACTGTTCTTGAGATCGAGGAGCACCTCGCCCAGGAGGTTCTTGAGGTCTTCAAAGGTGCGTGGCAGGCTGTCGTCGTCGCAGATGAAGCGCGAATAACTGATGTCGAAAGTGGTGCCGTAGACGTGTGTGGACTCGCCCGAGGCGTTGCGGTTGACCCGCCTGAGGCGTCCCACGGTGGCAGGCGTGCGCAGCAGGCTCGTCACCTTCAGGCGGTAGGCTCCTCCGCCTCGTGCCTGAAGCGAGTCGTTGAAGGCCTGCCCGATGTCGGCCAGCAGGCGTGCTGCTTCCGGCACGAGGTAGGGGTAGCTGTGGCGCAACTCGTCCACGTAGTACTGCCGGCACGAGCGCACCGGCACGAGCGGCCGCGATAGCGTCCAGGCATCTTCGGGCTTTTCGATGGGCCGGATGCCTATGGCGCGGGCGGCCTCAAGCTGCACGCGGTTGCTGTCGTTGAAAAGGCGCATGAGCGGTCCTATGTGGCGCAAGCGGATTCGCTGGCAGCCGGCGTCGGGAGCCGAGTCGAGGTGCGCCTCCCATGGATTGTGGGCGCGCGGCGAGAGGATCTCGGCCAGCGAAGCGTCGGGATACACGGCCTTGTCGGCCCACTCGCCGTCTCCTCCGCTGCGGCCGCAGGCTGCGGCAATCACGAGCAGCACGCAGGCTGCGAGCATTTCACGCATCGCCATCCTGCATGGTTTTCAGTGCCAGAGCCTCCCACAGTGGATCGTGGGGCACGGGGGCCGTTACGTGTATTTCTTTGCCGCTCACGGGATGAATAAAGCGTATTTCACGAGCCAGCAGCGAGATGGAGCCATCGGGGTTGCTGCGGCGGTCGCCGTATTTGAGGTCGCCGCGTATGGGGCACCCTATGGCACTGAGCTGCACGCGTATCTGATGCTTGCGCCCGGTGAGCAGTTCCACCTCCAGCAGGCGGTAGTGGTCGCCTTCGGCCAGGGTGGAGTAGCGCAGGCGTGCCTCCTTGGCGCCGGGGCGAGGGGTGGGCGAGGCGTAGCTTTTGTTGTTGCGCTCGGTGGTGGTGATGTAGTGTGTGAGCTCTCCGGCGGCGTGCTCGGGTGTGCCGCGAGTGATTGCCCAATAACGCTTGTGTACGTGGCCGTTGCGAAACATTTCGTTGAGGCGTGCAAGAGCCTTCGACGTTTTGGCGAAGACCACCACACCGCCCACGGGGCGGTCGAGGCGATGGGCCACACCCACAAACACGTTGCCCGGCTTGGCATACTTCTCCTTGAGCCACGCTGCCACGGTTTCGCTCAGCGGCGTGTCGCCCGTCTTGTCGCCCTGCACTATCTCGCCGGGTGCCTTGTTCACCACAATTATGTGATTGTCCTCGTAGAGTACGTCCATTCTCCTCAATTTTGCCCCAAAGTTAGCCATTTTTTCGCAAAACAGCTAATAATAATGTGTAAAAGCAGGCCGCCATCTCCCTGAACCTACCGCTGCCGGCGATTGTTTAAGATGTAGAAAAATCTTTTGAATTATGATAAGACTGAATTGTTTTCTTGAAATTGCCGACAGCTCCTTCACCAAGAAGGCTGTGGAGACGGCGATAGAACTGGTGGAACTCTCGCTGCACGACAAGGGATGCATCTCCTATGAGGCCTTCGGCAGCCTCACGTCCGACAACCACATCGAAATCGTAGAAACCTGGGAAAATGAGGAAAGCCTCGACGCCCATAAGGCTTCGGAGCATTTCCGCCGCCTTGTGCCACGGCTGGAGGAGTGCGGAACCCTCACGCTTGAGCGATTCGATTTTTAAAATAAACAGCCCTGCCGGAAAAGTCTGGCAGGGCTGTTTTTTACGGTAGGATTCTATGCCTCAGAGATAGAGAATCGACACCACGCTGCGGGCGGGGCCGTAGAAGAGGCGGGCGCGCACCTCGCTGGCGCCTGCTGCGTCGACGGGGCCGGTGTAGAGTGCGCTTTCTGCAGTGGGATCGCTGCCGTCGAGGGTGTAGCGTATCTCGCCGGCGCCGTAGGCTTCGTTCATTTCAATCTTGCCGTCGGCGCCCACGCGAATACCGGGCTGACGCAGGTTGAAGTTCACGCCCTCGGCTGCCCAGCGGGACATCTCGGCGGTGATGGCGCCGAAGTAGGCGCTGTCGGTGATGGTGGGGCGCACGGAGTGGGCGCGTTCGGCCAGGCCGAGCAGGCGCGGGAAGATGTAGCGCTCCACCATGGCATCGTTGCGCACGGTCTCGGCGAAGAGATGGGCCGAGATGCCGGCCACCTTGGCCTGCAGGGCTTCGTCACCGGGGCAGAGGCGGTCCACGGTGGCGTGCAGCGGGCGGAATTCATCCACGATGCCACCCCAGGTGAGACCGGGCTCTTCAGGGTGCGTGGAAGGTGTCTGGTCGAAGTAGAGGTAGTCCACGTTGCTCAGGATCAGAGGATAGCCGTCGCTCGCGATACGGCTGCCCTTATCGCCGGCATTTGTCCAGCAGTTCACGGCAACCATCTGCGGAGCCACCTTCTCGTTGTAGGCCTTGGGATGACCCAGAGCCACTTCCTGCCAGCCGGCGATCTTGATGCCGCGCTGGGATGCGAGGTCGGCCACGCGCTCCACAAAGTGGGCGTGCAGTTCTTTCTCCTCGGTCATGCCCTTCTCGGCCATCAGCTGCTTGGCGGCAGCGCTTCCGCTCCATGCGCCGTGGGGCACTTCGTCGCCGCCGATGTGCACCGCAGGCAGTTCCACACCGGCCTTGGCATAGAGGTCTTTCACGCCATCGAATACGATGCCCCAGAACTTATACGGGCCTTCCAGGGCGGGATTCATGATATTGTCGTGGAAAGCCTGAGCCGAGGTGTATGTGGAGGTGTCGCCTATCTCGATGAGGCGCAGCGACTCGTCGCCTGTGCGGCGCACGCGGTCTTCCATCGCACGGATGGCGGCGCGGCTGTGGCCCGGGCTGTCGAATTCGGGAATCACGGCCACGCCCAGGGCGTCGGCATATTGGAGCAGGTCCACGAATTCATCCACGGTGTAGAAGCCGTTGGCGGGCGTGGTGGTGTCGTCGGGGTTACCGTTGCCGCTGTAGATCTGTTTCAGGAAGGGCACGTCGTCGGTGGTGGTGTAGCCGCGGCGCGCACCCACGGCCGTGAGCTCGGGCAGTGCGGGCAGTTCCACGCGCCAGCCTTCGTCGTCGCCCAGGTGGAAGTGGAGCACGTTCAGGCCGTAGCGCGACATCTGTGCAATCAGTTTCTTTATCTCTTCCTTGCCGGTGAAGTTGCGGGCCACGTCTATCATCAGTGCGCGATAGGGCAGGTCGGCCCAGTCTTCGATCACGCCGGCAGGCACGCGGCCTTCGGCATCGGCCGTCTCTGCTATGCGGCGCTCAAGCATGGCGCGCACCACCTGGGGGCGGCGGGCATTGGTGTAGACCACCACGGAGTCTTCGCCCACCTCGGCGCGGTAATAATCGTGGCGTGCATCCTCGACGCTGTGGATGGCATAGGTCTTTGGAGCGGCCACCATCTTGCCCGAGAGCTGCACGCTCTTGGGTGTGGGGATCGAAGCGTAAGCGCCGGGACGCTCGGCCGAGCGCAGGCTGTCGTTGATGGCAAATGCCTCAGGGCCATATATCATGCCGTCGCGTGCGCCCTCGCCTGCAGGGCGCCACTGGGCCGGAAATTCGGTGATGGGATGTATTATATTTTTGGCTTCCACGGCCTTGCCTCCTGCCACGAGGTGCATGCCGTCGGGGGCGTACGATGCATTACGCATGGCACCGCGGGTGCGGATGTCCACCACCACGGTGTCGCCGGGAGCTGCCTGCGCAAAGCGGGGAGAGCCTATGGCGAAATAGCCGGGCAGAATCTCGATAATGGTGTCCTGGGGATCCACGGGCTCTATCGGGCGCTTAAACTGGCACACGCCGATGCGCTCATAGGGCTGGCCGGCCACCACGGTGAAGCGCTGCACATAGTAGGCACCCGTGCTGTCGGCCTCATTGCCCAGGGTCTGCCACTCGATTACGTTCTCGGGACGCGGAGCCGAGCAAGCACACACGCACGCCACGAGAGCTGAGATTACAACTGATTTTTTCATCGGTATTGGTAAAAAATAATAAGAATGGTGCAAATTTAACATTTTTATCTTAACAAGAGGTGGAGAAATCGTCATAAACCACCATCAGTGTTCAAAAAAGCCCCATGCGACGGGCGCACGGGGCAAACAAATGGGAGGCACTACGTGCCCGGGCAATATTTTGGGTGGACGCTTTGAAAAGCGTCCCTACTGCCTGTTTGTCAATTTATTAATTATTCTTTGCGTCTCTGCGCGAGGTTTCCCGGCCGGCGCGGCGGAGGAATTCGGTGGCCACGGAGTCGGGCATGTGCTGGCGGGCGACTACTCCGGGGAGATCGTGCCAGGCAGCGTTGAACCGGTCTACGGCTTTGCGGGCCGTGGCGGGAGATGCCTCTATGGCTTCGGCCACGGTGCCCATGGCCGCGAGCTCGTCGCCGTGGGTGTCGAAGCCGTGATACTTGATGTATTCGATGGCATCGGCGGTGCGACGCATGCGGCCTATGGTGCCGTCGGTAATCATGAAAGGCTCATCAAAGGTGAGTATCACCTGATTGAGATTGCAGACATCAAGATCGTTCAGTTCCACCTCCACCGCGAGTTCTTTGCCGTCGTAGTGCCAATTCAGATAAGTATCTTTACCATTTTTTCTATCACCCCATGCATCTTCTTTAAGAAGCACTTGCTCCGGCGGCTCGGTGGCGAGCACCCGAAGGGTATATGAGCGCTTTTCGGGAGCACCATCGTAAGGGATATATGGAGGCGGAAGGTTTATCACCATATTTTTCCTTCCCTTGTGCGGATATACCGAATATTTATGGGCATAAACGTTAATATCCACATGACGCTTATCGCTTGAGGGAGTATCTCCTGCATCCTCATAGATATCAAAACCATGCCCGTTATTTTCGGTAGCAGGATACACCGTGAGCACCAGGCGGTCGGGGTTGGTGTCGAGGCGGTTCACCTCGGGGCCGTAGCCGGGGAGGATGCTGCCGGCCTTGACGTAGACGCCGTATTCCGAGGGTGCGAAGCGGCGGCGGTGCAGGCCACCCTGCAGCAGCGTGCCGGTGGCTTCCTCATACCATTCGCCGTCGGGCAGCCACACGTCCACCTCGGTATAGCCGTCGGGCCCGGCAGGAGTGGTAATGGGCGCGATGAGCATGTTGTCGCCAAACATGTATTCATTCCTGTACTCATAGGCCTCGGGCGCCTCGGGCCATTCGTAGTAGAGCGGACGGCAGAGGGAGATGCCCGTGTCGTGGGCCTTGCGCGCCATGGAGTAGATATAGGGCACCATGGCGTAGCGGCGGCGGATAGTGGCGCGGATGATGTCGCGCCACTCGTCGTCGAACACCCATGGCTCCTTGTTGAGCGAGGGGTCTTTGCTGCTGTGGGTGCGCATGATGGGGCTATATGCGCCGAACTGTAGCCAGCGCGTGTACATCTCGGGGTCGATGGGCTCGCCCTTGGGCAGGTGGCCGCCTATGTCGTGGCTCCAGTAGCCGTAGAGCACGTTGGAAGCCGTGGATGTGAAATAGGGCTGATAGGCCAGCGACTCCCACGATATCACGGCATCGCCCGAGAAGCCCACCTGATAGCGGTGGTTGCCCAGGCCGCCCCAGCGGTGGTAGAGCAACGGGCGGCGCTTGCCCTGCCGCTCCATGTCGGTGAAGAAGCAGTGGTTGATCCACCAGGTGTTGTCGAGGCGCGTGAGCACCGAGTCCTTGAGGTGCTGCTGCCAGTCGAGCCACCAGAAGTCCACGCCCTGGCGCTCCATGGGGTGGAGCATGGCGTCAAAAATGGCGTGCATCCGTGGCTTGTCGGAGCCGATCCAGTCTATGTGGGCGCTGTCGGGCATGCCCAGCTGCGCGGCTATGGCTGCGTGGGGCTGCTCATAGGGTGCCACGCCGTCGGCGGGATGCAGATTGAGAGTGGTCTTTATGCCGCGGCTGTGCATGTGGTCAAAGAAAGCCTCGGGCGAGGGGAATAGAGAGCGGTTCCAGGTCCAGCCCGTCCAGCCGCCACGGCCGGGATCGGTGTAGTGCCAGTCCATATCCACTACCACCACGTCGAGGGGAATGCCGTAGGCGTCGAATTTGTCCACGAGGCGGCGCAGCTCCGTGTCGCTGTAGGCCCAGTAGCGCGACCACCAGTAGCCGAAGGCATAGCGAGGCGGCAGCGGAATCTTGCCGGCAAAGAGGGTGAAATCGCGCAGGGCGCCCTTGTAGTCGTGGCCGTAGGCCATGAAGTACCAGTCCTGGCCCTTCTCGCCCTTGCGCTCGGCCACCCATGGCTCGCCGTCGCCGTCGTCCACGAGCAGATAATTATCGGAGTCGTCGAGCAGCGTCCAGCCGTCGGTGGCCAGCAGGCCGTTGTCGAGCTCGCGCCGCTCGCCCTGCTTCATGTCCTGCACCCAGGTTTGCGTCTGCACGTCGCCTTCGAGGCCGTCGAGCGTGCGCGTGGTGCCTTTGAGGTTGCCCTTCTGCACATCTCCGGGGCGCCAGTCAAATGCCGGATGCACATCGCTGCCCGAGCGTATGCTCAGATTATTGCGGGTGAAGGGCCCGTGGCTTTTCATATATTTCACCACCATGCGCGGCGTGGTGATGGTCACGGTCGATGTGGTTTCGTCCACTTTATAATCCGCTTCGGGATATTCGCGGTTCACGGCCAGCAGCGAGGGCTCGTCGGTGAATCTGCCGTCGGGTTGCCATTCCATGCGCACCACGCCGTCGGTTATCACCGTAAAGCGTGTGGTGGGTGATTGATAGGCCACGCCGGAGGCCGATGCCGATGCGCACGCGGCCAATGCGGCGAGCAACATTACTGCCTTGTTCATGGTAGATTGGTTATCGTGGGTATATGAATCGTTTAACTGTGCTATTTAATCACGGCGAGGCCGCCCCGGGCCGTCTCTTTGTAGAGCGAGGGGATGTCGTGGCCGGTCTGCTTCATCACCTCCACGATGCGGTCGAAGGTCACGGAGTGGCGTCCGTCGCTATATGCTGCATATAGATTGGCGTCGAGGGCACGGGCGGCTGCATAGGCGTTGCGCTCGATGCAGGGAATCTGCACCAGGCCGCACACGGGGTCGCACGTGAGGCCCAGGTGGTGTTCCAGGCCCATCTCGGCCGAGTATTCTATCTGCGCCGGCGTGCCGCCGAATAGCTGGCTGGCGGCAGCCGCGGCCATGGCGCATGCCACGCCCACCTCGCCCTGGCATCCCACCTCGGCACCGCTCACGCTGGCGTTGTGCTTCACCACGTTGCCGAAGAGGCCGGCCGTGGCCAGCGCGCGCAGGATGCGCTGCTCGCTGAAGCCCTTGGAGTGGTGCAGGTGGTAGAGCACGGCCGGAATCACGCCGCACGAGCCGCAGGTGGGAGCGGTCACGATCTCGCCGCCGGCGGCGTTTTCCTCGCTCACGGCCAGTGCGTAGGCATATATGAGGCCGCGGCTGCGCAGGCTCTGGTTGTAGCCTGCGGCGTGCACGTAGTAGCTCACGGCCTTGCGGCGCACGCCCAGCCCTCCGGGCAGCACGCCCTCGGCCTCGATACCTCGCTCCACGGCGCTTTTCATCACGTGCCACACGCGGCGCAGATACTCCCAGATGTCGGGATCTTCGTGGGCGTCCACGTATTCCCAGTAGCTGCGCCCGCTTTCCTCACACCAGCGCAGGATATCGGCGATCTTCGTGAGCGGATATATGCTCTCGCCCGGCGTGCGTGTCTCGCCTTCTTCCACGATGTCGCCGCCGCCTATGCTGTAGTAGGTGCGCTCGCCGGCCACGCTGCCGTCCCGGCGGAAGGCGCGGAAGGTGATGCCGTTGGTGTGGAAAGGCAGCACGGTCTCGGGTGCCCAGAGTATCTGCGTGGGCATCACGGGCTGCATCACGTCGAGCACGGCCACGTCGGTGAGGTGGCCGCGGCCCGTGGCGGCGAGGCTGCCGTAGAGCGTCACCTCGCAACGCGCAGGCGCTTCCCCGTCGAGAGTGGCGAGGAAGCGCTGTGCGGCTTTGCGGGGGCCCATCGTGTGGCTGCTCGACGGGCCCCGGCCTATCTTATAAAGTTGCTTGATCGACTCCATTCCGTGGCATCAGAATCGGAAACCGGTGCTGAGCACGATGGTGTTCACGTTCTCGTCCACGTGGCCCGAGGGAGCGATGCCGCCGGCCCAGTCGGTGAAGCAGTAGTAGGTGGAGCTGCGCTTCTTGTGCACGTAGGCAGCGTCGATATACCACGATTTGTAGCGGTAGCCGGCGCCCACGCTGATGGAGTTGACGGCCTTGTTGAACACGTAGGAGGGATCCGTGCCGCTGGTGTAGATTTCCTCGGTGCCGTCGGCGGCAGCGTCCTTCACGGCCGTGCTCTGCCAGGCATAGCCGGCGCGGAGGCTGAACTGCGGGGTCACGCGGTACTCCACGCCCACGCGCAGCGAGTTGGCGGCCTGGTAGTAGTTCTTGATATCGTCGTTCACGGCAGTGGCGCTCACGAAGTCGTTGTACCACTGTCCCTGGTGCTTCATGGTCATGTCGGGGTAGGCCGTGCGCTCATAGTCGATGCTCACGATGGCGCTGCTGCCGATCACGCCGGCCACGCCCAGATTGAAGCGCCAGGGCGATGTGAGGCGCGAGTCGAAGTTGGCCTGGTCGGTCTCCTCATAGCCGTTGAGCGAGCCCAGGTTGCTGTTGTCGGGGTTGAAGGAGTAGTCCACGGCGCCGATGGCTGCGTGCTGGAGGCTCCACCAGGTGGGTGTCTTCACCGAGAAGCCGAAGCGCAGCTCGTTGATGGGGCGGATGATCACGCCGAAGTTGAGGTTCCAGCCCGTGCCGGTCACGTGCTGCGAGTTGCTCAGCGTGAATTCGGCCTTGCCGGGAGCGAGGCGTCCGCTGTTTGTGGCGATATCGGCTCCGCCGATGCTTTCGTCGTAGGCCACGTCGCGGGTGTAGCTCAGGTCGGTGACGCCGATGTTGACGCCCCAGCTCACCACGTTGCTCACGTTGCCGCCGAAGCTGAAGTTGTACTCATCCACGTAGCCGCGCTCGCGCGAATAGTAATACGAGTCGGCCACGCTGCCCTGGCCGAACAGTCCCTGATACTCGGTGCCGGAGGCCGAGTTGGGGTTGATGAGGTAGCTGTTGTAGGCCAGGATGCTCAGCCAGTCCTCGTTGCTCTGGGCGTAGGGGTTGTAGCTGTCGGTGAATTCGAGATCCTGGTAGGGTGTGCCGTTGGTGAAGCCGGCCACGTAGTTGCTCAGCGATGAATGGAGTGTAGGCGAGTAGCCGTCGATGATGCGGTCGAAGGAGCTCACGCGGTTGTAGTTGGCTCCCCAGGCAAAGGTGCGCATGGCTCCCGAGAGGTTCACCACGCCCACGTAGCCGAAGTTGTTGCACGCGGCCGTGGTCTTGTTCTGCGAGCTCAGCGAGGTCTTGAAATTATGGAAGCCCACGTCGAGCGTGGCTCCTATCTCGCTGCTGCGATACACGCCCAGCGATGCCGGGTTCACGTTCACGGCCGAGAGGTCGCCGCCCAGGGCGGTGAAGGCGCCGCCCATGCTCATGAAGCGGGCTGTGCCGCGCAGGTCGGATTGCGTCAGTGTGTAAGCGTCGGTTGCGCTCTGCGCCATGGCCAGTGCCGGGATTGCCGCGGCCAGTGCCGGAAGGAGAAATTTCTTCATATTAGGGAGTGAGTTGAAATCGTGATGATAAGACAACGATTTTCCGGCCCGTTTTGTTCCGGAAAATCGTGATAAAATGGCTGCTTATCGGCGTCCGCGTCCGCCGCCACCGCCGCCATGACTGCCGCCACCGCCGCTGCTGAAGCCGCCGCTGCTGCGGCTGCTGCTGCCGAAGCTGCTGCCCGAGCTGCGATGGCTCGACGAGGACGAGGAGCTGCGCGAGGTCGACACGGCCTGGCTGCTGCTGCCGGTGGTGCGACGGCCCGAAGTGCTGCTCGCGCCGGATACGGCCGTGCCGCTGCCGCGATGGGTAGTGGTGCCGGTGGAAGGCGTGGCCACAACAGAGCCGGGACGGCGCGTGGTGGCGCTGCTGCCTGCCGAGGGGCGCAAGGGCGTGCGGTTGCCGCTGATTGCCGTGGCCTGGCCCGAGCCATAGCGGCCGCGGCCTATCGTGGTGGTGCCGCTTCCGGGGCGCACGGTGCTTCCGGGTCGCAGAGAGCTGCCTGGACGCAGGCCCGTGCCTGCCGTGGCGTGATTGCCGCTGCTGCCGGGGCGCACGCCTGCCGTGGAGTGGCTGCCCGTGCTGCCGGGGCGATGGGTGGAAGCTATGCCGCTGCCTGTGGCCGGGCGATGAGTGCCGAAGGAGCCGGGTCCCGACGGACGCCATGCCATCTGCGGACCGTGGGGACCGCCCCAGCCCGGGCCTCCCCAGCCCCACGACGGGCCCCATCCCCAGGATGGTCCCCAGCCGCCGGCCCAGCCCCAGTAGGGGTCGACCCAGCCGCCCCAGCCGAAGTTCCAGTTCCACGTGGGGCCCCAGCTCCAGCCGTACCAGGGATTCCAGTACGACGAATACCACGACGCGGGCGAATACCACGAGTAGCGCCAGCCCCACGACGGGCCCCACCAGTCCCAGGGGTTCACGTCGATCACGTTCACGTTGAGCACCACGGGATCCGTGGCATAGTAATATTCCACGAATTCATCGTCGTCGCTCTCGGCCACGATATCGGGGTTGTGGAAGCGCTCGATGCGGCGCGTGTAGGCAAAGGCGTCGGCCTCGGCGGCGGTGCTGTCGGCAGGAGTGCCGGTGGCGTAGGCGCCGCGGCGGTTGTATTCGTCCACGCTCATGTTCAGGCCGCTGCCTGCGGCCGGCGTGTAGGTGTCGGCCGCGGGATAATCGGCCACGGCGGGCGTTGCCGCGGCGGCGCCGGTGATATAGGCCGCGTTGCTGCCGGCCTTGGTGGTCGTCTTTGTGGTAGCGGCCTTCCGGGGCTTGTCGGGGTTGAAATATATGTCGTCTTCATAGTCCTGCGCGGCTGCGGGCAGAGCCAGGGCGAGCGACAAAACCAGGGGTAGATACGTTCTTGCTTTCATATACAGAGAGATGTTTTATCTTTTAGACACTCAAGGGCCTAAAAAGTTTAAGTCCACAAAAATAATGATTTTTTTCTAATAAATTCCATAAGGCGGATAATTCTTGGAATTTTTATACCTTTGCAGCCGCTATGTGGATTATTCTCGCTATCGCATCGGCCCTGGGACTGGGCTTCTATGATGTGTTCAAAAAACTCTCCGTGCGCTGCAACGATGTGCTTGTGGTGCTGATGCTCAACACCGTCTTCGGCACCCTGCTCATGAGCCCTGCCCTGGTGCAGTCGCTCGCCGCCGGCCATTGGGCGCCCGGCGATAGCGCGGCCGGCCATCTCCATATCCTCGTGAAGGCCGTGATCGTGCTGGGCTCGTGGCTCCTGGGCTACTTCTCCATCAAGCACCTGCCGCTCACCATCCAGGGCCCCGTCAACGCCTCGCGCCCCGTGATGGTGCTCGTGGGAGCCCTCGTGGTCTTCGGCGAGCGGCTCAACTGGCTGCAGTGGGCCGGTATCCTCACGGGTTTTGCCTCGCTTTTCCTGATCTCGCGCATAGGCGCCGCCGAGGGATTCTCGCTGCGCAGCTCCCGCTGGCTGTGGATGGCCGTGGGAGCCACGATGCTGGGAGCCGTGAGCGCGCTCTACGACAAGTATCTGCTCACGCTCTACCGCCCTCTCGACGTCCAGGCATGGTATTCGCTCTATCAGTGCGTGATCATGTGTGCGGTGGTGGGTCTCCTGCATCGCCGCGCGCGCCCCGGCGCCGACGTCTTCACCTGGCGCTGGAGCATCCCCTGCATCTCGCTCTTCCTCACGGCTGCCGACCTGGCCTACTTCTACTCTCTCTCGCTGCCGGGTGCCATGATATCGGTGGTGTCGATGATACGCCGCGGCAGCGTGCTCGTGAGCTTCTGCTACGGCGTGTTGGTACTCCGCGAGCGCCACGTGCGCGCCAAGGCCCTCGACCTGCTCATCCTCCTTCTGGGCCTCGCCCTCCTCGTGGCCGGCAGCCGATAGCCGCGCCAGGCTATAGGATGGCCTCGCGCAGAGCCGCAGAGGCTAATAATTGAATATCAGGCAGTAGGGATGCTTTTAAAAGCGTCCGCGCCATCAAAAGCTCAAAGTCACAGAGGCAAATGATTGATAGACAGGCAGTACGGACGCTTTTCAAAGCGTCCACGCCATCAAAAGCTATAATATCATTCATAGCCTCGGAGAGGTGGACGCTTTGAAAAGCGTCCGTACTTATTTGATGCTCAGCGATTTCCGCTAAGCATCAAATCATCTCTGCGTCTCCGCGCGAGATTTCCGATAAGCGCCCAGGAAAAGCGTCCGTACTTATTTCATGCTCAGCGATTTCCGCAGAGCATCAAATCATCTCTGCGGCTACGCGCGATATTGTTCGATAAGAACCGCCAGAAAACACCGCGACGCCGTACACTCACGTGCACGACGTCGCTATCAATAAACAATATGCTTGGCCCCTTTCGGGGTGTTGGCTCTTTTTTTACTTAACCAGCTGCTTCACTACCTTGCCTGCGCGGCGCACCAGGTAGATGTTGCCGGCCTGGGGCTCGGCCACGCGCACGCCCTGCAGCGTGAAGTATTCGGCGGCTGCGGCTGCATCGGCAGCTACTTCTTCAATGCCGGTGGTGCCGTCGCTGGTTTCGGTGGTGGTGTAGGTGTGAGCATCCAGCACCTCGCCGTTGTGGGCCACGGTCACCTCAATCTGATGCTCCTTCGAGGCACCGGTGGTGTTGATGTCGGCTGCTTCGATCGAGCCGCTGGCGATGTGGGTGGTGGAGTTGGAAGGCGATACGCGCATCATGGCACCCTGGGGAGCCTCAACCACGCTGATCTGGTGCTCGGTGGTCTTGTGGCTTACGCCGTCCACCTTGAAGTCAACCTCGTAGACCTCAGCGTCGCAGTGATGGTTGATGTAGATGGTGTAGTAGAGCTTGGCCGAGTTGCCGTACATGTGCACGTTGTGCTCGAAGCCGGCTACAGAAGCTTCAAGATGCTCGTAACGAACTACGAAGCTCTTGAGCTCACGATATTTGCCAGGGGTGGAACCTACGGTGAAAGTAACCGAGTTTCTTGTGTCGCCGGCGGGGGCTACCCAGGTGTTGCTGGTGGTCATGGTGCCGTAGGAGGGAGTTACAGCGTTGCCGGTGTTAGTGGTGCTGACGCTTTCAAGTGCGAAGCCATCGGGTACCGAGATAGTCATCTGCGCACCGCTGTAGAGGCGGATGGAAGTACCTGCCGAATAGTAGGTGGCAGGGGTAGAGGCACTGCCCTGTGCAAAGCTGATGGTCACAAGATTGTCGGTAATATCCGATACAATTTCAGCATTCTCGTAGTCATCGGCAATGATATCAATGGTTTCTGTGGGGTCGGAGGGATCAACCACGTGAAGCGTGAAGCTGGCGGTAGTAAAGCTTCTGAATTTGGTGCTGTTTTCGTCGAGCTTAGCAGTAATCACGGCGGGGCCGGTGATGTCGTTCACGTTGTTGCTGAATGTCATGTTGCCATCGGCATCAACGCCCAGAAGGGCTTCGTTGTCGCTGGAGTAAAGAATCTCGGCAAGTGCTTCTTCATTAGGCTCATCATCCACGTAGGCCACAAGTTTAGGCTGAGTGAAATCCTCGCCGAGGTGAATAACGAGTTCATCGGGCTCGTACTGAAGAACTACTTCCTTACGGGTGTCGCCGGCGGCCTGATAGGTGATTCTGATGCCGGAGAAAGTAAAGCTCTTGGCACTCGATGTCACAAAATAGCTGAAGTAGAGATTGTCAGGCTCAAAGTATCCGGCCTGGTCGTTATAGGAGATGGTAGTACCACCGCTGATGGAACCGGTGCCACTACCTGCAGAAGACACCTTTACTTCCAGATGCTCGTCACTTGCTTTTCCGGTAAAATAGCTTGTTGCAGCACCGGAGTCGTCAAGAAGCTCAACCTTGTCGATAGTATAGCCGTTAGGGTTGTCTACGATTTCGAAGAAACAACCCTTGCTCTTGTTTTGCTGGAATTTTCCGCCGTTGATATACGCGCCGATCTTATAGCTGATGCCGGTGATGTCAGATGTGTAGGTGCGCTGGGCAGTGTATGCAGTGTTGTTGGAGTTTGTGAAGTCGGTAGGACCCATGGTCGCCGGCTCCTGAGCCTGCGCCACGGCAGCGGCGCCGAGGAACAGAAGGAGAGAAAGTAGAAGTTTTTTCATAAGAAATTGATGATATTGGTTGATTTGTTGTTTTTTTGGTTTCGTTCAGGAGAGGGTGCAAAAAGGCGACGCCCCGACCGCGCCGGAGGGCACAATCGGGGCATTTGTATGCTCGACCTTATTTAAGGGGCTATTTATTAAGCGATTACAATGGGGGGGGGTAATCGCGAAGCGCAGTCCGCCCATGGGCGAAGAGGAGAGTGATATGGGTGCGCTATGATTCATGCCGCAAAGTTAATGCTTTTGTGCGACCCATGCAAGCGCTTTAACAAAAATCTTCCACGCCTGCCCCGGCAAGGTGGCACAGCGCGCCAGGCGCTTCTGCAACGCAAAAGGTGCGGCCCCGGCTCGGGGTCGCACCTTTCTGATGCTATATTAGTTATTTATTTCACTTCCTCGAAGTCTACGTCGGTCACGTGGTCGCCGCCGGCATCCTGCGAGGGAGCTGCACCTGCGCCGGGGTTGGCGCCTGCCTGGGCCTGAGCCTGGGCATTGAGGATATCCTGCTGTGCCTCGCCGAAGCGGGTTTCGATTTCCTTGATGGCGGGCTCGATGGCGTCCACATCCTGATTCTTGTGGGCTTCCTTGAGCTTGTCCACTGCGGCCTGGATGGCAGCTTTCTTGTCGGCGGGGATCTTGTCGCCCAGCTCGCTCAGCTGCTTCTCGGTCTGGAACACGATGGCGTCGGCCTGGTTGAGCTTGTCCACGCGCTCCTTCTCCTTGGCGTCGGCAGCGGCGTTGGCCTCGGCCTCTTCCTTCATGCGCTTGATTTCGGCGTCGGTGAGGCCGCTGGAAGCCTCGATGCGGATGCTCTGCTCCTTGCCGGTGGCCTTATCCTTGGCGCTCACGTTGAGAATACCGTTGGCGTCGATCTCGAAGGTAACTTCGATCTGAGGGATACCGCGGGGTGCGGGAGCGATGCCGTCGAGGTGGAACTTGCCCAGGAGCTTGTCGTCCTTGGCCATGGGTCGCTCGCCCTGGAGCACGTTGATTTCAACGCTGGGCTGATTGTCGGCCGCGGTGGAGAAGGTCTCGCTCTTGCGGGTGGGGATGGTGGTGTTGGCTTCGATGAGCTTGGTCATCACGCCGCCCAGGGTCTCGATGCCCACGCTCAGGGGCACGACGTCGAGCAGAAGCACGTCTTTGACGTCGCCGCTGAGCACGCCGCCCTGGATTGCTGCGCCCACGGCCACAACCTCGTCGGGGTTCACGCTCTTGTTGGGCTGCTTGCCGAAGAAGTCGGTCACCACCTTCTGGATGGCGGGAATACGGGTGGAACCGCCCACGAGGATCACCTCGTCGATATCCTTGGCGCTGAGGCCTGCATCGCGCAGGGCGTCTTCGCAAGGCTTGATGGTGGCGTGGATGAGTTTATCGGCCAGCTGCTCGAATTTGGCGCGGGTGAGGGTCTTCACCAGGTGCTTGGGCACACCGTTCACGGGCATGATGTAGGGCAGGTTGATTTCGGTGCTGGTGGTGCTGGAAAGCTCGATCTTGGCTTTTTCGGCAGCTTCCTTGAGGCGCTGGAGAGCCATAGGATCCTTGCGCAGGTCCACGCCCTCGTCCTTGAGGAATTCGTCGGCCAGCCAGTCGATGATCACGTGGTCGAAGTCGTCGCCGCCCAGGTGGGTGTCGCCGTTGGTGCTCTTCACCTCAAACACGCCGTCGCCCAGCTCCAGGATGGAGATATCGAATGTGCCGCCGCCGAGGTCGAAGACGGCGATTTTCTGCTCCTTGTCGCTCTTGTCGAGGCCGTAGGCCAGGGCAGCGGCGGTGGGCTCGTTCACGATACGCTTCACGGTGAGGCCTGCGATTTCGCCGGCTTCCTTGGTGGCCTGTCGCTGCGAGTCGTTGAAGTAGGCGGGCACGGTGATCACGGCCTCGCTCACGCTTTCGCCGAGGAAGTCTTCGGCGGTCTTCTTCATCTTCTGAAGAATCATGGCCGAAATTTCCTGCGGGGTGTATTCGCGGCCGTCGATGTCGATGCGGGGGGTATTGTTGTCGCCGCGCACCACTTTGTAGGGCACGCGCTCGATTTCGTTTTTCACCTGATCGTAGGTTTCGCCCATGAAGCGCTTGATGGAGTAGATGGTGCGCTTGGGGTTGGTGATAGCCTGACGCTTGGCGGGCTCGCCCACCTTGCGTTCGCCGCCGTCGACGAATGCCACGACGGAAGGAGTGGTGTTGCGACCTTCGGCGTTGGGTATCACAACGGGGTCTTTACCTTCAAGAACTGCGACGCAGGAATTGGTGGTTCCCAGGTCGATGCCAATGATTTTTCCCATAATTTTATGCTGTTTTTATATTTTAGTTGATATACTTGTTTGTTTGGTTTTGCAATAATATAACAAATCCCGTGCCAAAAAGGTTTGACACGGGATTCGTGGAATGTGGCGGCTGACATTTTGTCAGTCGGCGGCGCCGGCGGCGGTGGCTTAGTAGCCGAAGATGTCTTCGGTGGTGAGGAGCACCACGCGGCCCAGCTTGCTCAGGGCGTCCATATCGAGGTCGTTGGGGTCGCCCAGGATGGCATATATGTAGGTGCGGCCGGCCACGTTGGCCTTCTGATAGGCCTCGATATCGTCGAGCGTGAGGGTGGGCACCTTTTCAAAAATGGCGCGGCGGGGGTCGGAGTCAAGGCCCAGCTGGCGGGCGTTGATGTAGGCCCAGGCTATGTTGTCCTTGATAGTGCGCTCGGTGCGGATGCGACTGTCGAGGCCCTGCTTGGCCAGCTCGAAGGCGGCTTCGCTGCGGGGCATCCGGTTGATGATCTCGTCGAAGGCTTCAATGGCATCTGCCATCTTGTCGTTCTGGGTGGCGATCATCGTCACGTAGAGGTAGGGCTCGTCGAGGCGCGAGGGCGAGTTCAAGTAGGCCCAGGCCGAGTAGGCCAGCGAGCGGCTCTCGCGCATTTCCTGGAATACGATGCTGTTCATGCCGCCTCCGAAGTATTCGTTGTAGAGGGCCACGGTGGGCTCTGTCTCGGGGTCGTACTTCTCGCCGCGGTTGCTCACCATGCGCATGTAGAGCTGCTTGGCGTCGTAGGGGGCCACGAGCACGATAGTCTCGGGCGTGAGCTGCATGGGGTAGGGGTTGGCGGCGGGTGCGTCGGCCAGGGTCTCGCCGGTGATGTGGAGGTCGTTGATGGCCTCTGTCACTTCGTCGGGCGTGTGGGTGCCGTAGTAGATGGTGCGGTATTTGAGGTTGCGCAGGTCGCGGATGGCCTCAAGCGAGGCGGCGGGGCCGGCGGCGCGCAGCGAGTCGATATCGAGCACGGTGTTGGAGGAGTTGCGGGGGCCGTACATCGCATACTGCGACAGGCGGCTGAAGTTGTGCGACTGGTTGCTCTTGGCGTTGATGCGGCTCTGCTCTGTGCGGTCCATCAGGCTGCTCCATGCCTCGGGGCTCACGGTGGCCTCCTCGATGAGGGTTTCGTAGAGGTTCATGGCCTTGAGCATGTTTTCGCTGAGGCCTTCGAGCACCACGTAGGTGCGTCGCGGTCCGGGCACCACGCGGTAGCTGCAGGCGAGGTCGTAGAAAGCGCGTGCCACCTGCTCGGGAGTCATCGAGCGTGTGCCGGCGATGCTCAGCACGTCGGCCATCGAGAGGTTGAGGTCGTGGCCGGTGCCCTTATCATATATATATATGAGGGAGAAGAGGTCGTTGGAGTTGTTGTGGGTGTAGAGCACCTCGGTGTCCTGCTTGGCGGTGAGGCGGGTGATGTCGTGGTCGAAGTCGACAAACACGGGCTCGATGGGCTCCACCTTCGAGCTTGCGATTTCCTGCAGGAAGGCGCTGCTGGCGT
The DNA here is from genome assembly GCA_014801485.1 of Bacteroides sp. Lineage (GTDB taxonomy): Bacteria > Bacteroidota > Bacteroidia > Bacteroidales > Muribaculaceae > CAG-873. Next base: position 3,477 of record JAAVEC010000015.1, on the reverse strand, counting down.
CGCGGTTTGTGGCGATGGGTGTGAGTTCGGGCTTGGGCAGCTTCACGATGGTGGGGTCTTCGCCCTGGCGCTTGTAGATGGCGGCGTAGTTGGTGGTGCCCAGGTAGCGGCGGGCGGCGGCCAGCACGTCGTCCTTGGTGATGTTGTCGAATGCGTCGAAGTCTTTCACCACGTCGGCCAGGGTCTCGCCGTTGACGAATGCGTCCACGTAGATGTCGGCACGCGCTTCGTTGCTTTCGAGGGCGCGCTGCTGGTCGAGCTTCTCATTGGCGGCGATGGCCTTTACGAGGCTCTCGTCGAAATCGCCGTCGAGCAGTTTCTGCACCTCGGCGATGAGCAGTTCGCGCACCTGGTCGAGTGTCTGTCCGGGCTTGGGCATGCCTATGATCATGAGCGCGCCCTGGTCGGCCATGCTGTAGAGGCCGGCGCCTGCGCCCAGCATGGTCTGGGCCAGGTTGATGTCCACGTCGATAAGGCCGCAGTTGTTGTTGCTGAGCACCTGCGAGAGCACTTTCAGCGCGGGCATGTCGTCGTGTGCGGCGGCGGGAATGCGCCAGGCCAGATAGATGCGTTCGGCCTCGGGACCGAACACCTCGCGCTCGATGGGCGCCGTGATGGGCTGCTCGGGCTTGATTTCGAGCACGGGCATGGAGGGGTTGGGCTTGAGGTGGCCGAAGTATTTGGTGATCACGTCCACCATCTCGTCGGGGTCGAAGTCGCCGCTCAGGCAGATGGCCATGTTGTTGGGCACGTACCACTGCTTGTGGTAGTTCTTCACGTTTGTGATCGAGGGGTTCTTGAGCTGCTCCTGCGTGCCCAGCACGGTCTGGGTGCCGTAGGGGTGGGAGGGGAAGAGGGCGGTGAGCATGGCCTCGTTCAGCTTGCGGCTGTCGCGCGTGAGGCTCATGTTTTTCTCCTCATAGATGGTTTCGAGCTCGGTGTGGAAACCGCGTATCACGGGATGCTCGAAGCGGTCGGCCTGGATGCGTGCCCAGTTTTCGATCTGGTTGCTGGGGATGTCTTCCACGTAGCATGTGGCGTCGTAGGTGGTGTAGGCATTCGTGCCGTTGGCGCCGATGGCGGTCATCAGCTTGTCGTATTCGTTGGGGATGGCCACGAGCGATGCCTGGTAGCTGATGGAGTCGATCTCGCGGTAGATGGCTTTGCGTTCGAGGCTGTCGGTGGTGTGGCGGTAGGTCTCGAAGAGCTGCTCGATGCGGTCGAGCATAGGCTTCTCGGCGGCGTAGTCGGTGGTGCCGAATTGCTCTGTGCCCTTAAACATCAGGTGCTCGAAGTAGTGGGCCAGGCCGGTGGTTTCGGCCGGGTCGTTCTTGCCGCCCACGCGCACGGCGATGTAGGTCTGGATTCGGGGCTCGTCGCGGTTCACGGTCATGAACAGCTTCAGGCCGTTGGGCAGGGTGTAGGCCCGCGTGTGCAGCGGGTCACCGGGGATGCTGTCGTAGGCGTAGCGCTCGGCTCCGGATGCGCCGGCCACGCACGTCAGAGCGAAGCCCAGCAGGGAAAAAAGTTGCTTTTTCAACATTTTGTATGATTGGATTATGATGTATGTGGCGCTATTTTGGCTGCGCATAATATAGCCGTGCTTTTTCTTCGGCTATATTATTATATGTGCGTAGCACGGGGCAAAGTTAGCAAAAAAAATCGGAACACAACAATAGAAGAAAAAAGTTTTACGCGCAATCGCCTATAGCTCAATTAAAAAGGATAAAATTTAAAGAATTTCACTAATTTTTTCGTCCGAAAGTTTTGTCAGTTCATTTTTTTGCCTTAACTTTGCAACCGCAAACGAGGGATAAGCCGCCCCTCCGAAGCAAGAGAAACTTGAAAACGCCTCTTTAGCTCAGTTGGCCAGAGCACGTGATTTGTAATCTCGGGGTCGTTGGTTCGAATCCGACAAGAGGCTCTTTAATAAAGATATAAGCAAATACGCTATATACGGGCGAATACCAGAGTGGCCAAATGGGGCAGACTGTAAATCTGCTGGTTTTTACCTTCGGTGGTTCGAATCCATCTTCGCCCACAAAACATTACTGCTGCGGAAGTAGCTCAGTCGATAGAGCATCAGCCTTCCAAGCTGAGGGTCGCGGGTTTGAGCCCCGTCTTCCGCTCTAAAGATAGATACTGCACAGAACACAATGCCAATGTAGCTCAGGGGTAGAGCACTTCCTTGGTAAGGAAGAGGTCGCGGGTTCAAATCCCGCCATCGGCTCTAAAACGGGTAGCCACGGTAGCGTCTTTTCGTTATCGAGGCTAATTGTTAGAATCAATCATTAAAAACCAAATATAACAGCAAAAGTTATGGCTAAAGAGAAATTCGAAAGAACCAAGCCGCACGTAAACATCGGCACCATCGGTCACGTCGACCACGGCAAGACCACCCTCACCGCCGCCATCACCACTGTGCTGGCAAAGGCAGGTCTCTCGGAAGTTAAGTCCTTCGACCAGATCGACAACGCTCCCGAGGAAAAAGAGCGCGGTATTACCATCAACACCGCACACGTTGAGTACGAGACCGCAAACCGTCACTACGCTCACGTTGACTGCCCCGGACACGCCGACTATGTGAAGAACATGGTTACCGGTGCTGCTCAGATGGACGGCGCTATCATCGTAGTTGCTGCCACCGACGGTCCCATGCCCCAGACCCGCGAGCACATCCTTCTCGCCCGTCAGGTGAACGTGCCCCGCATCGTTGTGTTCCTCAACAAGTGCGACATGGTAGACGACGAAGAGATGCTCGAACTCGTCGAAATGGAAATGCGCGAACTTCTCTCGGCTTATGAATACGATGGCGACGAGACTCCCATCATCCGCGGTTCCGCCCTCGGCGCCCTCAACGGCGAGCCCGAGTGGGAAGCAAAGGTTATGGAGCTCATGGAAGCTGTGGACAACTGGATTCCCCTGCCTCCCCGCGACGTCGACAAACCCTTCCTCATGCCTGTCGAAGACGTGTTCTCGATCACCGGCCGCGGCACCGTTGCCACCGGTCGTATCGAAACCGGTATCGTTAAGGTGGGCGACGAAGTGCAGATCATGGGCCTTGGCGCCGACATGAAGAGCACCGTTACCGGCGTGGAAATGTTCCGCAAGCTCCTCGATCAGGGCGAAGCCGGCGACAACGTAGGTCTGCTTCTCCGTGGTATCGACAAGAAGGATATCAAGCGTGGTATGGTTATCTGCCACCCCGGTGTTGTGAAGCCCCACAGCAAGTTCAAAGCTTCTGTCTACATCCTGAAAAAGGAAGAAGGCGGCCGTCACACTCCCTTCCACAACCACTATCGTCCTCAGTTCTACATCCGCACCCTTGACGTGACCGGCGAAATCACCCTCCCCGAAGGCGTTGAAATGGTAATGCCCGGCGACCACGTTGAAATCATCGTCGAGCTCATCAACCCCGTAGCTTGCGACCAGGGTCTCCGCTTCGCTATCCGCGAAGGTGGCCGCACCGTTGGTTCG
>JAAVEC010000014.1 GCA_014801485.1 Bacteroides sp. | reverse complement strand
AACTTCCTTCCTTCACCACAACAACGCTGGTGTACCCAGAAGATGAAACTTGCGGAGATGGAAAAGTTTGTAGGTGACACTCCGACTATTTCATATGTTGGTATTCGAGGTGATGAAGACCGAGAAGGTTATGTGTCAACTAAACCTAATATTCAAGCAATATTCCCATTTCGTAAAAACATCTGGAGCATTGATGTTATCCATAATGTTATTCACCAGAATAATATTGACAGGTTTACAGAGATATATCTTCATCTCGCACCAAAAGAACTAAAACCTGAGTTGAAGAAGATATTGGAACATCCATTGACTAAGGATTTCTACTATGGAAAGAAAGCGAATACTTTGATGGACATTGATGTTAAACTATTCAATAAAGCTGTATTTGAGTTTCTCAAAGGAACTGACTATCCAGTGGGTAAGTTGGATGAGTTTCCTCTAATCAATAACGATGATATCCTTGTCAGAGATGATATTTTCCGTATCCTTGAAGATAGTGGTGTTGGTGTACCGGCATACTATAAACCTATCGAATTTGAGGTGGATGGAAAAGTAGGAACATACAATCGTAGCCGTTCAGGTTGCTATTTCTGCTTCTTCCAACAAAAACTTGAATGGATATGGCTTTATGAACAGCATCCAGATCTTTTTGCCAAAGCCATGGAATTTGAGAAAGACGGTTATACTTGGAACCAAAATGAAAGTCTTGCTGATCTTATCCGTCCGGAGAGAGTGCGTCAAATTAAACTTGATGCTATCAAAAAGCAGGAAGCTAAGAAAAAAGCCGGAAGTTCAAAATTGGTTGACCTATTCGGTGACCCTGATGAAGATAACGACGCATTTTGCGCTAATTGCTTTATATAGCTATGTTGAAGACCGATGTGACATGGCCTGANTCATTCAGGTATCAAACNAANNCNGANTGGGAGCCGGTAGGTTTCTTTTCCGAATCACTATGTAATGCCACATCATTTGACCTGATGCTTGGCTTCTTCTCATCGTCTGCAATCAATGTCTTGTCATACGGCTTTGCCTCCTTTATTTATAACGGAGGCAAGATGCGCATGATTATCAACGATATTCTTAGCAGCGATGATGTCTCAGCCATATCCATGGCTCATGATGGTAATGATCTTCCATTCTTTGACCTGAAAAATCTGGAGCAACTAAGTTACACACTCAATAAGCGTGACAAGCATTTCTTTGAATGTCTCGCATGGCTTATACGCAACGACCGAATCGAAATCAAGATAGTGCGAATGGTCAANGGAAGNGGNATNGCNCANACCAAATGTGGNACNTTCAGCGANGGNATNAATANNATTGGGTTTGAAGGGTCTGTTAATTTCTCACTGACAGCCCTTATACACAATAAGGAAAGTCTTAATGTCAACTGTGATTGGAATGGTCCGGCAGACGTTGGTCGAATAAACGGCATTCAGAAGTCATTTGACAGAGCATTCAAGGGAGAAGACAATGATGTTGAATTTGTGGATGCTTCGCACTTGAAAGGATATACGACAGTTAAAACCAAATCAAAAGGGCTGGAAGAATTGCTTAATGATGAACTCGAATTGATTGAGTCTGCTACCGAGGCAAATATTCCTGATAATATTAAGCGTATACTGCAAAAGACAAAGTCTAAAGTAGAGAGGGCGATTGATAAGATTCGGAATATTGAAAAAGCCAAGGAGAATGAGCCTAGATTTCCATATCCAGCCGGACCACGTCCATATCAGCAACAAGCCTTTGAGAATTGGAAAAAGAATAAGCAGAAGGGACTGTTCGCCATGGCGACAGGCACAGGCAAGACTCTGACATCACTAAACTGCCTGTTGGAGATTTATAAGAGCAAAGGGTATTATCGTGCTATTATCCTTGTGCCTACATTGACGTTGGTTGACCAATGGGAGGATGAATGTAAGAAATTTAACTTCGGACATATTGTAAAGGTGTGCTCGAAGAATANATCATGGAAATCTGAGCTTGANGCGATTAAGTTTCAAGAAGAGTTTAACTATTCCGAGCAGGAACCCTCATATATTATAATTGCAACATANGCTTCATTTGCACGAGATTCCATCTTCAAAGATTTGATTTCAATCAGCGGTAAAATTAACAAGAAACTACTTCTTATTGCAGATGAAGTCCACAATATGGGATCTCCGAGAATCTTGAATAGGCTTGAGGGTGTAAAATATGTGAGACGAATAGGCTTGTCTGCTACACCTGAACGACAATTTGACGACAGAGGTAACAAACAGTTGCGCAAATTCTTTGGGTGTGATAACTCGGAGAACTACACATTTGAGTTTTCAATGCGAGAGGCTATTGACAAGGGGTATCTTTGTCGTTACAACTATTATCCACATCTTGTCAGACTTACTGATGAAGAGATGTCGGAATATATGAAAATTTCGCTTCAACTCGCCAAATTTTACAACTTCGACAANGACNCCTTCCCCGGNTCTGATGACATTCTAATGAGGCTACTTCTTAAACGCAAACGCATTGTTCACAAGGCAGCTAATAAGCAGTTGATATTTAATGGAATACTTCAAGANTGGTATAACGAGCGGGGCTCCTTAAAGTACACTCTTGTATATGTACCGGAGGGGAACAAACCTGATAGTTTTGAGGCCGACCTTTATGATGAAGCGGAAAGTCTCTCAGATGATGACTACTCAGATTCATTGATTGACNAATATACTTCGATTGTNCAATCCATTAGTCCGACAACTACAGTGAAGAAATTNNTATCNGGGACNGGTGACCGTAATCAGATTTTGGATGATTTCGCATCCGGNAAACTTGAAGTTCTCACATCCATGAAATGTCTCGATGAAGGTGTTGATGTACCTCGAAGTGAATTGGCAGTCTTTTGTGCCAGTACGGGTAATCCACGCCAGTTTATTCAGCGTCGAGGACGTATTTTGCGCACNCATAAGGACAANCATAGAGCAATTATCCATGACCTTGTTGTAGTACCGGAAATTTCATNAGTTGCGGATAGTTATAAAATGGAGCGTAGTCTTCTTGCATCNGAGCTAAAGCGTGTACGAGACTTCGCNTTGCTCTCAGAGAATACAGATTTTGCGTATGAGGAACTATCTCCGATTCTTGATTATTTTAATTTATCTCTTTTCTAACCATGNCATACATTTCAAATAACGACAAAATGCTTCAGGCGGTTCTTCTNAATGACCGTCTGATGAAAGTAGGAGGCTATACAGCATCNGATATNGGTTCATTGTACTCAGCTCTTGACTCTGACAACTATATCATCAACACAGTTGCTCAAATCATAAAGCGCGTTGGAGAAGGAGCCTCTGAGCGNGAATTGTGGAAAGAAGTCAACGACTATCTAAAACGTAACGTATGATAATCAAAGAAATAAAAATAAAGAACTTCCGAAGCTACTATGGCGACAACAATCGCTTTGAGTTTTCCGATGGTCTCACTNTCATTATCGGTGATAATGGCGATGGTAAAACCACTTTCTTCGAGGCTCTACAGTGGTTGCTCGATACCACTAAAGANAGAGGGCTTATGGAACAAATGTCGGAAATGCGCANGTCTCAGATGGAAGTCGGAGATGTTGAAGAAATTTCCGTTTACATGAAATTTGACCACGATGGAGAAAAGTCAGTANAGAAATCCTTCACTATAGAAAAACTTGAAAATGGTAGTTTCAAGATTGGCCAACTGGTTTATCGAGGATACGANACAAACGGCATAGAGCGAGAGGCNGTCAATGGCAAGGCACTCATTGAGCGTTGTTATGATGCTTTCATACAGAAATTTAGTATGTTTAAGGGNGAGTCTGAGCTTAACGTGTTTGAAAACAAAACCGCCTTAAAAGATTTGGTTGACAAATTCTCAGACATTCGTAAGTTCGATGAACTGGTAGAAATTACCAGTAATTTTGAAGAGAAAGCCAATAANGCCTATCTTCAAGAGATGCGCTCTGACAAGAGAGTTGCTCANCGCGCAAGNGAACTTGAATCCGACATATCTCGTGTNGGCACCGAAATCAGNATAACCCGTAAAGACATCAAGGAAAAGAGAGACTCTATTGATACCTATAACAAGANTCTGTCTCAATTAGAGGATAATCAAGANGCTTCTCAGCGTTATCGCGACATCAAAGAGCGACTGAAAACTCAGGAAGATAAGCGCAACAAGCTNATGGCTCAAATTGGAGCTGTCAACTANAATCATGCACTCCTTGACCGGATGTGGATTCTTGCTCCGTTTAGTCCTANCTTGAAGATATTCCAAGAAAAAATATCGGCTNTGAGCAAGACAAAACGTGNCATGGATCGTGAGTTTGAACGNACCAAGGCTATTGAGGTCGGTAAACTGGAAGCGGCAAAGGAAATGCTCGGAGCGCTCTCAAATGGAGCTACTGAACTGCCATGGTATCTTCCCAACCAAGAGACGATGGAAGAGATGATTCACGACCACATCTGCAAGGTCTGTGGACGAGAAGCCCCTGAGGATTCAGATGCATACGCCTTCATGGTTCACAANCTGGAGGAATATCGTCGTCACACTGAAGCAAAACTACAAAAGGAATCGCAGAAGAAAGAAATNGAAGAGCAGGAACTATTCCCTCATGACTTTATAGAACAACTGCACAATATGAGCGTCTCAATGAGTGGAACGCAAGAAGCTGCTGTTGCCAGTTATGCGCAAGAGATAGCCGACCGCCAAGGGCTTGTGGCACGTTTTCAAGATGACCTCAAAAAGACTATCCANAAAATACAAGACATCGTGGATGAAAAGACCCGTCTTCTCATTCAATCCGGAAATATATCAGAGTCAGTACTTGATAAACAATTCGATGACATAAAAGGCCTCTACACCTCGCATGAGAGGGCATCTGTTCGGTTGTCTGAGTTGGAAACAGAACTGAAGTATCAGGAAAAGAAAATGGCTGACCTTAAAAAGGAACTTGACGAACTTGATCCGGAAAGTTCGCAAGTAAAGGTTATGCGCGAGGTTCACACTGCCCTTGAGGAGATTTCCAAGGCATTTTCACAGGCAAAGAAAGATAATCTGCAACGTTTCCTTTTGGAAATGGAAGAAAAGGCAAACGAGTATATGGTTCGGCTCAGTGCCAACGATTTTCATGGTGAGGTTCGCCTTATTCAAACAGCGAATGATTCAACTGAAATTAAGTTGTTGAGTTCTAATGGAACAGAAATAAAGAAACCATCCGGCTCCCAAAAAACCGTGATGTATATCTCAGTGCTTTTCGCTATCTCCGATTTCACTCAGGAGAAACGGGACGAAGATTATCCATTAATCTTTGATGCTGCCACATCTTCATTTGGAGACTCCAAGGAGGAGGATTTCTACAATGTTATTGACAAGATACAAAAACAGTGCATCATCGTCACTAAAGACTTCATCGAAAAGGGCAAATTGGATGAAAATGCAATTAATGGACTTACATGCAGTGTCTACCGTATCAAGAAGGCACCCAACTTCGACCAGTCCAACATGGCAACAATCAGAACTCTAATTGAAAAAATCCGCTAAACATGGAATCACTATACGAGCTTTGGGGCAAACGTAATCCCCGTTGGGAAGAAAAATATCAGGACTCCGTAATCAATGTCTTTGCGGACTATGGTAAAGGTGTCAACAAATATAACGAGGTAAAAGGTAAGACATTTGGTGCCGGCTACGAGGTTTTCATCCTTGCTTTTTTCATTGGGCTATATTCTGACCAGAAGAAACCGCTTATAGAAGATGCTTCTAAAGTTAAACAATTTGGCTGGGCCATATCTAATTGGGGAACACAAGAAAGCCGCCTTGGCAGAACTCAATACCCTCGACTTCGAGAATATATGTTTGCCGCTCTTGTCGCCAAAACAGATGTTGACCTTATTGCACTTGATAAAGGAGACGTCAAACCTTCAAAAATTGTTGATCAGCTAATGGACACAATGGAACAATACGCCAACTTCGGTTTCGACTTCATCAAAGAAAAACTGGAAGATGACCCCAACTATTTCTTCAAAGACACTGCTTTCCTCCGTGTCTTCCTCTCATTCCTCCCGGACAGTTCTCCAGATTCATTTGATGAGGACGAAGATGAACTCGAAGAACTCTAAAGTAAACGCCGCAGGACGACTCTGCGGCGTTTGTTTGTAATACTTAGTTCTTAATTGCTATGGGCGTATACGCATTGCATTGCCAATATGAGAGAGTCTTACTGTTTGATCGTAAAATAAACGAAAATCATATTCTAAAATTCCATGAGCATGAGTAGTATGGTGTGTTGAGTCTATACGAGAGCATCCCTTTGACATATATGCATCAAGGACTTTATCCATCGGGAGCCCTTTGGATGGGAACGCAGTTGTACATGCAAAATGATTTTTACTATCAAAAGATATTCTTTCAGGGAAAAGCATACTAGAGTCTGAACCATGATGGGGGATTTTTATCCATAATGGATCTCTTAGATGTGGCGCATATATTTTTTCAATTGAATCATCTACCATGTCGCCTCCTAGTAAAAATTTGTATTTCCCAAATTCCAATAAAAGGCCAACAGAAAGAATATTTTTCACACGCTCCTTTTTTGTTCGACGCCAGTCGCGTATAATGCCCCCGTTGGGTGCAATTGCCCGTATTATAAAAGATACGCTATTCCCACTCATATCCTGAAATAAAATTTCATCCACTTTCTCTTCCAATCCCACACTTATCCCAATAAGCGTTCCTAAATTTTTTTCATTGTGAGCATCAAAGAGGTCATAAATCTGTCGATGCGCGTCGGAAAGATTAAGGCTCTGGTTAAGCTTTTCGTCCATAGTAGCTGGCATTAAGATTAAAGTATCGTCTGATTTGCAGCTATTGAAAATCTTAATCAACCCCTTAGAATGGTCGTCGTCTGGATGTGTCCAACAGAGAAGATCTAGCTTCTTGGGGGCTCTTGAATTGATGTAATCAAATGTAATATTGGTATGATCAACCTCATATGAGTCAACACAGCCCAAATACTGAATTTGTCCAGTGCTAGAATCAACTATCTCAAAAATTATACTTTCTCCTTGGTTTCTGTAGCCGATTACTTTAATTTTCAGAGATAAATTTCGGCAATCAGAAACTATAATAATATTTTCCTCCATTATGATTCTTCTACCAACTTAATGATTAGCCTTGCATTAAAGACATCATATGTTGAGGCAGTATCTGAAAACGAAAGCGTAGGATCTTCAACAAATGAGATGATTTCACCCTCTATTGTTGAGACTGCTTGTGGAATTTTTTTGATTGTTGAATTTTGTTCATCTATACTTATACTTTCTGGGAAGAAATTCTTTTCCATGCTATTTAATCTATTGAGCAATGCATCTTCATGTAGTCAAGTGTCATAGAACGTTTAAACAACTCAAAATGAGCATCGTTCATTTCATTGAGTACTTTTTCAATGTTATTAGCATCAAATTTTAATTTTTCTTGCTCACGAGGATACGCTCTGGATACATCATACAATAGAGATACTTGCCATACCGACGTGCGTTCACCATCCTCTGATAATTTTGAACCGTGTACGAGATCTCGTTTTAGTGATACATTTACCTGTCTTTCCTCCCAAAAGAATCTGTCCAAGTACGTACACCTAGGCCGAGATTCAGAGACCACAGGGTTTGGTAAGGCAGTTGTTTCTACGAAGTCTCGAATAACTTTAGGATTGTTGGCCCAGAAAGCTGATGTTTTAACTATTCCAATTCTACGAATTTCAACTAGAGGTTCAACGATACACAAGCCTCTATACGTTCCAACTATGAGTTGTTTGAATATTTCAAATCCCGGATATACCGAAGACTCAAGCTCTAATACTATTGAGTATTCAGAGATATTTACAGTAACTGACAATGGGACATCTTCATCATTTCTGCCAATCGTAAATGAATGAACAAAAGTATTACGGATAATCGCATCATCGATATCAAGCAAATTAGCAAGCTCTGGTGTGTTGTCTATGCTTGACAACAATTTTTTCTCATATCGGTGCATTTCTCCAAATGAATTAGCTACGACTGTCTTGAAGGCATCTACCAAATCCATTATATTGGGAATACCTCCAAAATCCACTCGTATTCGTAAAAACTTTAAATCGTTGGACCGGAAATGTTCTCTTTTGATTTCTTCCTTTGTTTCAAATTCCATAATTAGGTTTTTGTAGGAGTATTTGCACGTAATATGCACGTAAAAAATTAAAATCAGCGAGTCAAGTTGGTGATTATCACAATCTTAACTCGCTGATATTGTGCCCAGAACAGGACTCGAACCTGCACGTCTCTCAACACTCGCACCTGAAACGAGCGCGTCTACCATTCCGCCACCTGGGCATTAGGGGCTTTTGCGACTGCAAAGTTATGTGTTTTTTTTGATTTGTGCAAATTTTTGAGCGTTTTTATTACACAATTTTGTTACCGCGCTATATTTCACGCTTTTAGTGCCTGAGTTTCTTACCATTTTGCGGCGCGCCCACGCCTCGCAAGGCGATTTGTTCTGCAAGAATTAAAATAATTGCACTATTTTTGCATCATAATATCCTGAGAAATGAGCAGAATCGACACCTCTCTGAAGGCCTACTTGGAGATGAACATCATCCCGCGATACGCCGCTTTCGACAAGGCCCACCGCGCCGACCATGTAAATATGGTGATTGAGCAGAGCTTGAAGCTCGCCGGAACTATACCGGACGTCGACCGAAATATGGCCTTTGCCGTGGCGGCTTTCCACGATCTGGGACTGGCCAATGGCCGGGAGAATCACCATATCGACTCACGCACAATCCTTGAAAATGACGCCTTTATCCGCAGTCATTTCACCCCCGAGCAAATACGCATCATGGGCGAGGCTGTGGAGGATCACCGTGCCTCCCGAAGCGGATCTCCGCGCAGCATCTACGGCATGATAGTAGCCGAGGCCGACCGCTTCATCGACTGCGAAACCATCTTGCGACGCACCATTCAATATGGCCTCAGCCACTACCCCGGCCTCGACCGCGAGGGCCATTTCCGGCGCACGATGCAACACCTCGACGAGAAATACGGCCCCGACGGCTATCTGAAGATCTGGATGCCGAAAAGCGACAACGCCGCGCGCCTCGCACATCTCAGAAGCATGATGACCGACCCCGACTTAATGCGCCGGGAATTCGACCGCATCTTCAGCCAGGAGTGCACCGGGTGCTGACGCCATCTGCCGCGCCCGATAATCCTCCCGGGTGATGAGGCTGCGGTGCTCGTTGCGCCTGTCGCCAAGCATGGTTTCCACATTCTCAACAGTGTGGTGATACCTGAACCCACATTTTTCGCTCACTCTGCGGCTCTTGTGATTTTCGACGTAGAATCCGCACCACACGGCATCGAGCCCCAGCACATCGAAGCCTCTCGCCAGGAGCGCATCCACGGCCTCCGGAATCAACCCCAGCCCCCAATACGGCTTGCCAATCCAGTAACCCACCTCGGCTTCACGCGCATCGTATCCGTCGCGAAACATCAGTCCGCAACTTCCCACGGGCTCGCCGGTATGCTTCAGCACCATGGCATACGTTTCGGGAGCCGAAAACACCGTGCGAATATACTCCGCACTCTCCTCCACGGATGCATGCACAGGCCATCCGGCGCTATGCCCCACCTCCGGCTCGGAAGCATATTTATAAAGACTCTCGGCATCCGCCTCGCGCCACGGGCGCAGTATCAGCCGCGGCGTTTCTATTTCAGTTTCTTTCTTCATTTCCGATTACTCTTATCATTTCCAGCTGATTGGCTGCAGGAGCGATATTCCTGTTTGCCAGGAAGGAGTGCATCGCGCTGTCGCGGACGTCCACATTCAGCACCTTCACGGCGGCGGCCTTCATCCTCGCCACAGCCTCCCCAAGCAACTGCGTTGCCACGCCACGGCGGCGCGCCTCGGGCCGCACGGCTATCTGCGCCACATCACCCGTGACGGGGTCAAACACGCAGTAGCCGGCCAGGATAGCGCCATCGAATGCACCCAGACACACCAGTCCCCGGCGGCCGCGCACTATGGATTCTATGCCATTCTGCCACGACGGCCGGAAATCAAGAAAAGCCCGGGCCTCCGCCACCCGCTCCGCATCCACTTCCACCACCCTGCATGGCGCGGCCTGGCAGGGTGCAATCTCGCCCACCGACTGACGGAAGCAATCAAGCTCGCGCACCACTTCAAATCCCATCCGCCGATACACCTCGATGGCCGCCCCGTTGCTTCGGAGCACTTCGAGCAGATACTGCCCTATCCCCTCCTGCCTCAGATGCGGCAGAGCCCGGGCAAATATCTCTCCGGCCAGTCCGCGGCCGCGCCACGCAGGAGAGGTGCCCGTGCCGGTGTCGTAGGCAGTGGCCACGCCCCCGAAGGTACCGATTGCATTCAGGGTAAAGGCCACAATCTCGTCGCCCTCAAAGGCCGCAAACGAGAGGCGAGGCACGTAGCCGCGCCTCTCAAGCATCGAGCGCAGTTCTTCTTTGTCGAAACTGATAGCGTAGTCGCAAAACGCCGCCTGGAAGCCGCGATGCAGCCGGTCGAAGTCTATGTGTTCAAGGCTCTGTATTTCCATCTCCGCACTGATTTCTGACGCAAAGATAGGAAATTTTAGACGAATTACCGCCTATCGTGCCGAGGGCGTGGAGCGATCGGCTGTAGCGGCAGCTTCCACCAGCTTGCCGGCCGAGTGTTTTTGGTGTCCCCAGCGGATATTGTAGCTCACGGCCACGTAGGGCATGCGCATATCCAGGCGCATGTGCTGCTCGTTCCGGTTCCAGCGGTTCAGCGATTTGCTGCCGCGGTCGTAGCGTCCGAAGGGCATAATGACACCGGCGCTGAACTGCCACGATTTCAGGCTGTAGCTCAGATCGATAATATTAAGTTCCTCGCCCCACGATATCTTCTCGCCCCACAGGTCGTGCTGCTCCCTCACGTATTGTCCCGACAGCGCAAAGCCCCAGTGCACGAGTTGCACGGCCATATTACCGCTCCATGCGCTGTTGCTGTGGCTGTAGCCGGCGCCTCGCATGCGCTCGGTCCTGAACTGAACGTAGCCCGAGGCCATGAGCCAATCCGGAATAATCTCCACTTGCGGAGCCAGAAAAAACGATAGGTTCTGCAGGCCGCGGCTATTCTCCCAGGTTGTGACCAGTCGCCCGCCGTCCCAGGCCGTCAGCGGAGTGATGGCATTGGGCGATGAGTAGGCGCGGATACCGAAAGAACCGGCCACGTGCGGAATATTGAAGCCATACCGCAAGGTGAGCATATAGGAGTTGGAGGTTTTCAAATCCTGATTGCCCACGCGCCATTGAAAGCCGTCGAGCTGCTGAGGCACCACATTCGTTTCGGCCAGCGAGGGCGCCGTTTGCCACGATGTGAAGCTCAATCTCAGATTGTGGTTGCTGTTGACTGAATACGTCACCGTGGCCTGCGGGCGCGGATTCCACGAATTATTGCCGCGGCCCGACTCCCTGAACCTGAACGACGTATACTGCAGGCCGGCACCCACCGTGGCCGTCCACTTGCCCATGCGGCGGAAATATTCAGCGAAGACGTAGACGCGTTCCTGCCGCTGGTGAAAGAGCGCCCCACCCTGCGAGATGTATTCCGAGCTGTTGCGGTTGGCGCCCAGCGAGGCCCCGGCCGTGAAGCGCGCTCCGTCGTCCCAGCGCTTTATATAGTCGGCTTCAAGGGCATAGGCTCGGTTTTTGTCGCGGATATCAGTGCTGATATCGTTCAGGGTCTCGGCCGCTGCCCTCTCCACGTAATGGGAGTAGCCGCGCCCGAAGTAGAACGAGCTGTTGAAATTCACTGCCAGCGTGCCCTTGTGTCCCAGTTCCTGCTGCCAGTAGAGCGACAATCCGGGCGTGGTGCCGCGCGAGCCGTTTACGTCGTCGAGCTCCACGTCGGCCGAGCCGTCGCTCATGCACAGCATGCCGCGGTAGGCCGTGCGGTCGCTCAGGTTGCGGTCGAGCCTGATGGTGGCCACAAACACCGTGGTATCGGGCTTTATGTAATTATAGGCTGCGCGCACATTGAGCATTGAGTTATCCACCGAGCCCCCAAGCGGAGTTTCACGCCTGGTGAGCGACGTGCCGTCGGGGCGGGTGAAGGTCTCCACGTAGTCGCGATGACTGCTTATGGCATCCGTGAGCTTGAAATCTGCCCCGGCTTCCCATTGCGAGTGGCCCGAGTTCAGTTTCACGTCGGCGGCATACGTCCCCCAGGCCTCATTCAGAGCCGGCCTCGCTTCGGCCATGAGCGAGCCGCCCAGCGTGGGATTGGCCACGATGAAGTTGAGCACGTAATTGGCGCCTCCGTAGCGCAGCCCGGGATTGTCGATCCATTCCACGCGCTTCACCGTTTCGGGGCGCAATGCGCGCACCTGCTCCACGGTGGCTACGTTGCCGTTGATGCGCAGCTGCACGGGCTGCCCGGCGGCCTGCACGGAACCCAAAGCGTCGCTCACATATAACGCCGGAATCATCAGATTCCCCAGCAGCTGCACGCCGTTGGCCGCATGCTCCACAGCGCTCCGCGAGGGATGATACACGTCCATATCGGCCCTGCGGATCACCTTGGGTGCCTTCACCACAATTTCGTCGAGAGCGAGTGCGCCCGTAGAATCCGGCGCTTCCTGCGCCTGCATGGCCGCCGTGCCCGGGAGCATCCCGATGGCGGCGGCGATAAATGTCTTAATGATTGTTGTAGCCATATTTTGCGAATTGAATTTGTACCGCAAAATTACGCCGCCGGGCATCTTAACTCCAAAAGTAAAAGCCTTAATTCGCCAAACTCAAACCATTGTCAATCAGCCATATTCAATTCAAAAATTCTTAATCTCCCGACGCACTGTCCAAATCATTAAGATATTCCACTATATCTTCCTTGCCGGGCACCCCGGTCTTCTTCCTTATCGCGGATTTGCGCACGTAGATGGTGGCAGCCGTCTGCGACGTGATCACGCTTATTTCCTTCGTGGAGAAACCGGCCGCCATCAGCACCACTATCTGCTCTTCCTTATCGCTGAGCACATGCCCGTAACGCTCATGGAGCCGCGTGTAGAAGCCCGAGTAGAGACTGTCCACGATCTCGTGCACGGCATTCCAGTCCACAAGAGCACCGCGCGTATCACCCCCTATCGACGAAAAACGCCTCAGCATCTCGCGATTCTGCTCCGTGGGAGCCTCGGCCACCATTTTTATGACGCCCAGCTGGCGCAGCATCGCGCGGCGCAGCGCTTCGTGGTCGTCGGTAGCCGGTGCGCGGCTGCTCAGTTCGTCCACCATTTTCTGCAGCGTCTCGGCCCGTTCTTCGGCCTCCAGTGCTTTGCGCGCACGCTTCTGCACGGCCCACCAGGCCACCAGGGCGATGATAATGGCTATAAGGGCCACGATGATTATCACGGCGGCCTGGCGGTCGTTCTGGGTCTTGAGCGCGAGAGCCCGGTTCTCTTCCCTGAGAGCCTTCTGCTCGGTTTCCCATTTCGTCGACTCCATGCGGTTCAAGACGTCGCGCCGGGTATTGTTCGACGTGGCCAATCCGGCCACACTCAGCTTGCCGCTGCGGCAATAATCGATATATTCGTGAAGAGGCCCCGTGAAGCCCCTGTAGTAGTTGCGGTCATCCTCATCAAGGCCGAGGGCGCAGCTGTCGGCCAGCGCAAGCTGCTCCTGGGCTCCGGCCAGGTTGCCCATATTGAAGTGGTTCAGCGCCTTCCAGTAGTGCAGGAATGAAACGGCCGAGTTGCCGGGCGCATGCTCCATCAAGTAATCCGCCAGGTCGTTGCTCTCCTCATATCGTCCCAGCTCCTCAAGGATGCCTATTTTTTCGAAAGTGTATTCAAAATGAGCTTCGCCCGCCCCCTTGGCCGCCGCATCGGCAATAAGCTCATCTATCACCGCGAGCGCCGAGTCGCCATAGCCGGCAAATACGTAGTTCTCGCATAGCTGCCCCCTGTACTCCGCCACCTCGGCAGCATCCTCGCACAATTCCAGCATCCGCTTCACGTACGGAATATTACGGCGGCAGTCATACTCTGCTCCGCCCACACCTATCCGCGACGCCAGCAATTCCTTCATCAGGCTGTCCGGTATGCCGGGAAGTGCCAGCACCGAGTCGAGCAGCCTCAGCGCACCGCGGCCGTCGCCGGCCCAGAAGCGATGGAGCGCATAGAGATCGGCGCTGAGCAGGAAGCGGCGGTAGTCGCGTCCCTCGTAGAACTCAAGCGCCATGCGCGTCAGTGAATCGGCAGCCATCGAGCTCTCGTTTTTCTTATGCGCGGCAGCAGTCACAAGGTAGTAAAGCGCACGCACAGAATCGGCCTTAAGCTCCACCGGATTGATTTCTTTCAGGAGCACAAGCGCACTGTCGGGCTGCGAAAACACAACCCTCTCGGCACCGGCCACGACACGCTCATGCCTTCCGGATCGCGAGCACGACGCCACGCACGCGGCGGCTATTAATATAATCCACACTATCCGCTTCATAGTCACCACAAAGATACGCAATTTTTTCCGCCCGGCCCTAAACCGCCAGGAAATATTCCTCACGCGCCTTAATCAAGCCGTCATGCCGGCGCCTTCGGCTCCGCCGCATCTTATTCTCCGCCGGGCATAGACACGACAAAGCAGTGCGTGCGAGCTTGCGCTCTCCACACACTGCCGATGGTTTGCTATTGCTGCCGGGCCCCGGGGGGGCTCAGCCAGGCAAAAAAGGCCCGAACAATTGGGCGGGGCGAACGATTTATTCCTCTACGCTGCGGAGCTGCTGCACGTACACGGCCTTCATCATCTTCTTGCGGTTGGTGACGGAGGGCTTCTGGAATGCCTGACGTGCACGGAGTTCTTTCACAACGCCGGTGCGTTCAAATTTGCGCTTGAATTTCTTGAGAGCGCGCTCGATGTTCTCGCCTTCTTTTACTTGTACAATAATCATATTTTTCGTTTGTGTTTATAAATTTCTTGGCTGTAGCTTTTGCGTTTAGCGCGGCAAAATTACGCATAACTTTTGAAATAGCAAAACTTTTAGGCCTCGGATTGGTAAAAAGATCAAACTTTTTTTTGCTTTTTTTGCTCCGCCGGTTCGCCACGGCATAATTTTTCGTAAATTTGCGCGTTTTTTCGCAATATGAACCACAACGACAGCCACACACACACCAGCCCCAGGCTGTGGAACAAGGAGTATATCAAGGTGATGACTTGCAATTTCCTGCTCTTCTTTGCCTTCTTCCTGCTCACTCCGCTGCTTCCGCTATACCTCGACGACCAGTTCGCAGCCGATAAGGACACTATCGGAATCGTCCTTTCCGGCTACGTCGTGGCCACCCTCCTGGTGCGCCCCTTCAGCGGATTCATGGTCGACACTTTCAGCCGCAAGAAGGTGCTGATGATTTGCTTCTTCGTGTTCTTCATCTGCTTCACGGGCTACGTGGGCGCGGGCACCTTGCTGATGTTTGCGCTCGTGCGCACGGCCCACGGCCTGCCGTTCGGCGCCACCACCGTGGCCAACAGCACCGTAGCCATCGACGTGCTCCCATCCGAGCGCCGCAACGAGGGAATAGGATTCTACGGCCTCAGCAACAATCTGGCTATGGCCATCGCTCCCAGCGCCGGAATCTATATCTACAACCGCACCCACAATTTTTCGCTGCTTTTCTGGCTGTCGCTCGTGCTTGCATTCGCCGGCTTTCTCTGCTCCACCACCGTGAAGCTCCCGCAGCGCAAGCCCGTGGAGGGCAAACCCAAAATCAGCCTCGACCATTTCTTTCTGGGACGCGCCTGGCTGCTGGCCGTCAATATCTGCTTTTTCGGCCTCTGCTGGGGTGTGATGAGCAACTACGTGGCCATCTACGGGCGCGAGATGCTGGGCATCACCGATGGCACAGGCATCTTCTTCATGCTGCTCTCGGCCGGCCTGATTCTTTCGCGCCTTTTCGGAGCCCGAAGCCTGCGCGCCGGGCGCATGACCCACAACGCCACCATTGGCGTCGTCCTCTCTCTCGCAGGATATTCGCTCTTCGGATTCGTGGCAATGCCCTGGGCCTACTATCTTTCGGCGCTGCTCATCGGCCTGGGCAACGGCCAGATGTATCCGGCATTCCTCAATATGTTTATAAAGGTGGCGCGCCACGACCAGCGGGGCACAGCCAACTCTTCCATTCTCATCTCCTGGGACCTGGGCACGGGGCTGGGCATCGTGCTCGGCGGATTCATCGCCCAGCTTGCCGGATTCACGGCAGCATTCCGCCTGGTGGCTCTCATGCAGGGCGCAGGAATGCTCCTCTTCATCCTCGCCACCCGCCACTTCTTCGAGCGCCGCAGGCTCAACGAGAATTAGACTCCCTCAAAAACTCGCCCAGCTGCGAGGCTATCGCGCGCATTCCGGCCGCATCAGGATGGCCCATACGCTTTTCTATGCCCTCCAGCTGAAGACAGCGCACGCCGCGCGCACCGCACTGGGCTATGATCGCCTCGCGCATCGGCCCGGTGATTTCATCATTGAGCACAAACACCACCTCCGCCTCGGGATAAAGCACCGGCAACTGCTGAAGCAGATAATCCATGGCCGGCACGAAGGTGTAGAACGCATGCGGCTGAGGTGCCACGGCTGTCTCGGGCATGAGAGGCACACCCGCCCAGAAATCGTTGGTAGCCCCGAACACCACTATCAGATCGGGATTCCCCAGGTCGCTCATGCGGTTGGTGAACGAGCGGTGGCTGTAATCCTCGCCATTNTAGCCGCGATTGCTTATCGTCGCCCCCGACCACGAATTATTGCNCTCTATCTCATAGCCGTTGTCACGGGCAAAGATACTCCACCACGTGAGCTCCGGAGCAGTCACNTCGGTCTTTTCCGGTGCATCTCCCGGAAAATACCACACCTCATTGCCCTCAGGCTGCACGCATCCCAGAAATGTGGANTACGAATCACCCAGTATCGACATCCGNCGCGGAGCCGCCCACGCCGCGCAAGCTGCAGCCGCAGCCAGCANCACAATTGCTNTTTTCTTCATNTNAAAGCTCTTTTTTTTCGTCGCAAAGATAATAAAAATAATAAAACTTTTGCTACTTTTGCACGCCCCGAACCTCTAATAGCTATCATTATCTATAAACATCAATATTTATGACAAAAATCTATAAACATCAATATTTATGACAAAATTTACCCTTTCTTTATTCACGGCCGTCGCCGCCGCCATCGTCTCCGCAGGCGATGCAGCCGCTGCCGATCTGGCATCTGCCGCCAATGCNGCGCCGAGGGTTATCACCGGCACTCGCACCCACGCCCTTGAAGCGGCCCGGCCGGCACGCACGCTCCACAAGCCCGCAAAAAAATTGCGCGCCAAGACAGCCCGGAAGGCCACTCGCCCACACTTCGCNGAAGTTGCTGACGAAAGCACCATATATTCATGCTCGTTCGACTTCTTCACGGANGGNTCCGAAACCGCGCCCGCANCCTTCCAACTCGACGACTCGGACAACATCCCCGAAGANATCATCGGCGAGGAAAACTATGGCTTCGGAGGTCAGGGACTCATGCAGGCCGGCGGAGCTGCCTACATCCCCTTTGAGTACGCCGAACCCNNCGACCCCGACTGGTATCTTGAGGGTATGATGTGGACACCCGACATTTACGAGCCCATGCAGGTCACCATTGAGCTCGACGCGAAAGTCGCAGAGGGCTGCGGCTATGACNCCGACGAGCTATGGGTTTACGCCACCGACTATTTTCAGACCTTGGACTACGACAGCGGCGACATCACCACCGACTGGACACACCTCACGCTTTCTATCAACGCTAATGACTTTGTCCCCGAAAGCGAAGACGATTCCTATTACTTCACTCTCTTTGCCGAGGGTGGAGCCGACATCTTGATCAAAAACGTAGTCGTCAAGGGCGAGGCAGCCGAATTGCAGATTCCTGTCGCACAGCCCTTCACCGACTTCAACGGCACATCCTTCTGCGCCCACTGGAGCGAAGTAGCAGGAGCCACAGGCTATTACCTCACCGTCTACAACTACGACCCGGCCACCGGAACCAACACCTCCAAATTCCTGGACGCTCAGTTCACCACCGACAACTACTACACCGTCACCGGAGTCACCCTCGGAAACTTCTACTCCTATCAGGTCTCGGCCACTAACGGCTCCTTCACCACCTCGGAATCCAAGTCCGTGCTCGTGTGCAAGCTTCCCACTCCCACAGGACTCACCATCACNGCCGGCGAGGGCGACAAGTCTCTCGACATCGCATGGACTCCCACTCCGGGCGCCAACTATTACGTGCTTTCCGCCACAGCCACCCACAACGTCACCGCCGGCAGCTCCATCACCCTTGCCGATGCCGACTTCTCCGCTGTGGAGAGCACCGGCACCGTAGACATGCCCGAGGAATCTGAGTACTGGGTCGACCGGCGTCCCGAACTTCCGGGATGGGAATTCACCCTCGGATGCTCCGCACCCGGTGCCTACGGATTCTTGGACAACGCCATGTACACCACCTTCACCGGCTTCACGGCCCAGCTGTCGTCCTTGGACTACGACCTCTCCAACATCACCGACCACACCGTNAGCGTAAGTATCGAAGCAGCTTCCCCCGGCAACGGTATGCTCGCCGGCATCCTCTCCTTCGACGAAAATGAAAACACCTACGAAGTAGCTTCCGCCTACGGCACCCCCGAAAACATCCCGGCGCAATACACCACCTATACATTCGACCTCTCCGGTGCATCCGCTCGATCCAAATTCATCTTCGTGACCAAGACCGACGACAACACCGACGGCGCCGTCCTCATCCGCAAATTGCACATCACCGCACAAGCCGCTGCAGATGGCACCGTNGAGATTCCCGTAGGTTCTGCCGAGACCGAATCCACACGCGTCTCCTTCAACGTCGCNCTTGAAAACGGCGTCACCTACACCGCCACCGTGGTGCCCTATCTCGTTGACGACGACGGCTACATCCTGGCCACCGGTGAAGCATCCGAGCCATCATCCCTCACGGCNACCGTGACCGGCATCGAATCAATCGCAGCCGACGCCTCCGANAGCGCTCCCGTCTATTTCAACCTGCAGGGTCAGAAAATCACCGCCCCTGCCGCAGGCACCGTAGCCATTAAGGTAGCCGGCGGCAAAGCCACCAAAGTGGCCTTCTGAAAATAGCGCAAACCATTAACTTTAAATCGAGCAGGCCGGGAAACGAAAGTATTCCGGCCTGCTTTCGTTTCCGNTCCCCTCNCACCTNCCGCCACGTAAAAATGTAAAAATCAGTGCAGAAAAATTTGGCCGNCTGAAGAAAAAATCGTAAATTTGCAGGCAATTTTTCCGCAACGGGCTCATGAGCAAAGAGGCCGGCACGCTTTGAGGCCGCCCGCCCGACGGAGTAACTTTCTAAAGTTCAGATACATGTACGTTATCGTAGAAATCCAGGGACAGCAGTTTAAAGCCGAAGAAGGCAAGTTCCTGTATGTGCACTACCTCGGCGAAAAAGCCCAGGCAGGTGACACCGTAGAGTTTGACCGCGTGCTCCTCGCCGACAAAGACGGCGAAGTTATCGTGGGCGCTCCCACCGTTGAAGGCGCAAAAGTTGTTTGCGAAGTAGCCGAAAACCTCGTTAAGGGCGACAAGGTCATCGTATTCAAGAAAAAGCGTCGCAAAGGCTATCGCCGCAAAAACGGCCATCGCCAGTGCTTCTCCAAAGTCGTGATTAAAAACATTGTTGCTTAACCCCTAAAAACACTATCAGAAATGGCACATAAGAAAGGTGTAGGTAGTTCTAAGAACGGCCGTGAGTCGGAAAGCAAACGACTCGGTGTTAAAATTTTTGGTGGTCAGTTTGCCAAGGCCGGCAACATCATCAAGCGTCAGCGCGGCACGGTTCACCACCCCGGCCTCAATGTAGGTATCGGCAAGGACCACACCCTCTACGCTCTCGTTGACGGCACCGTTCTCTTCACCGAAGGCAAGAACGGACGCAAGTTCATCAACATCACCCCCATCGAGGCCTGATAGGCCCGGGAGAATCTCCACCACACACACATTCCGCCCGCGTGCCCGGCTGCTTTGCCGGATGCGCGGGCGGATTTTTTCGCTCCGGCCGAAACAATATCCGCCACCCGCGCGTTAATANTGTACCACGTTGTTCAATTAGTTTATATATGAGTTCATCACAAATGCTCGGTGCGCTGCTTATGATTGCAGCCGCTACGCAGGGAGCGCACGCCGAGAGTCCGGCCGATATAGCAGCCGGGCTCTCGGGTGCTACCACCTACAACGCAAGCGCCACCTACGAGGTGCTCCTGCCACAGAGCGAAGACCCCGTGGTCTACACCATTGACCTTTACGCAGCCGCACCTCTGAGCGCCGACACGCTCTCCCCCTGCAATTATCTGATAGACTGGAGCCTGAACACTCCTTCCGGACCCTCCACGGGCTTCAGCGCCTACTTCGGCGGCCACCACTACCGCCAGCGCGACAAGCGCCTCCAGGAATACCACTACACCGACAACCCCGGCCCGTTCGCCCCTCAAGGCTCCGTGCGGGCCGGAGTCCAGCAGCAGGCACAGTTCGCATCGCTGCTGCCGGCATTCATCGCCCGCGAGCTCGTGGAGATGAGCACGTCGCCCCACTATTCATGCACCGTAGAGCCCGGCCGCGACGGCGCCACCGTGACCGTCAAGGGCACCGANCACTACAACGGCGTGCCCGGCCGGGAATTTGAATACGTCTTCGACGCTTCCACATCCCTGCCTCTTAAAGCCGAAATATGCTACAACCCCGGCCACATGAGCGAGCAGACNGTTACGGTGCGCTACGCCCCGGCTTCGGAACGCGCTTTCTCCGGCACCCTCGACGAGCCCGCGCTCATAGCCCGCTACCCCGANGCATTCAGCACTTTCCGCCGCAGCGACTACACCCTCGCCTCCCTGCCGGGCAGGCCCCTGCCGGCAATCTCGGCCACCGCCATCGACGGCCGGCGCTACACCCGCACCGCCGGTGAGCCCTGGGACATGCCTNCCGTGATCGCCCTCGTCGACGCCGATGTNGACGGCTGCGCCGAGACCGTGCAGCAGCTGCGCCACGCCATCGACGCATCACCGGCCGCCGCATGCCTCGTGCTCGCCTTCACCGGCACNCACCCCGAAGCCGCAGCCACCATTGCCGGCACGCAGCGCGCCGACGAAGTGGTGCTCACCAGCGCACGCAGCATAGCGCGCGACTGCGGCGCCACNGCCACCCCCACCATAATAATATGCGGCACCGACGGATTCGTGAAAAATGTGCACACAGGACGAAACAAACAGCTCGCCGAGATTGTTATACAGGAAATAGCAATAGCGAAATAATAAAAAACACACCTCGATATGCAAACTGTTTACCTCAACGGCACCCCCTGCCACACCTACGGAACCATTCCCGCACCGGGCACCAAAGCCCCCTGCTACTCACTCGTCACCAAAGATCTCCGCGAAATATCCTGCATGGATTACCTCGACAAGCGAGTGGTTCTCAACATATTCCCCAGCATCGACACAGAAGTGTGCGCCACCTCCGTGCGCCGCTTCAATCAGGAAGCCGCCGCGCTCGACAACACCGTCGTGATCTGCGTATCGATGGACCTCCCCTTCGCCCAGAAGCGCTTCTGCGGCGCCAACGGCATCGAAAACGTAGAAGTCGCATCAGCCTTCCGTTCGCCACTCTTCGCCCAGGAATACGGNCTCCAGATGGTCGACGGCCCCCTCGCAGGCCTCCTCGCCCGTGCCGTGATAGTGCTCGACGAAGACCGCAACGTAATATACTCACAGCTCGTAGACGAAATCACCCACGAACCCGACTACGAAGCAGCCATAGCAGCCCTCAAATAATCTACCTCTCTCTATCAATCATCTCAAAAGCGGCCCCGCGCCGCTTTTTTTTTGCACCCCAAAAAAGAAGGATTTTTTTTTGTCATATTGTCATATTGTCATTTTGTCATTTTGTCATTTTGTCCCCCCGCCTGAGAATAAAAAAGACGCGCCCGGCTGGGACGCGTCTCCTTATTCAAAATCGTTTGATTATTCGTGGCTTGGAGCCTTGGCTTCCCAGCCCAGGGCGCTTGCGCCCAGCACGGCTGCGTCGGCATCCTTGAGCTCGCTCAGGAGCACTTTGGGCTTGCCCTTGAATATGTTGAGCATGCTGCGGTCCATAGCCTCGCGCAGGGGCTTCATCAGCAGCTCGCCGCTCTTGGCCAGGCCGCCGAAGAGCACGAACGCCTCGGGNGAGGAAAACACAGTCATGTCGGCCAGAGCCTCGCCCAGGATGGTGCCCGTGTAGTCAAACACGTCCTTGGCCAGCTTGTCGCCGCTCATGGCTGCCTCATACACGTCTTTCGACGTGATCTGGTCGATGGGCAGATTGCGCAGCGAGGAAGGCTCGGTGCGCACCTCCAGGAACTCGCGTGCCGAGCGAGCCACGCCCGTAGCCGAGCAGTAGGCCTCAAGGCAGCCGGCACGGCCGCAGCCGCAGAGACGGCCGTTGTTGCGCTTCACTATCATGTGGCCCAGCTCGCCTGCATAGCCGTCGTGGCCATAAACCACCTGACCATTGATCACGATACCCGAACCCACGCCGGTGCCCAGCGTGATCATGATGAAATCCTTCATGCCGCGGGCGGCGCCATAGGTCATCTCGCCGATGGCGGCGGCGTTGGCGTCGTTGGTGATGGCCACAGGGATTCCAAACTTGTTGTAGACCAGCTGCGCCAGGGGTATAGGACTGGGCCAGGGCAGATTGGGAGCGTTCTCGATCATGCCGTTGTAGTAGTTGCCGTTGGGGGCGCCTATGCCTATGCCGTGGATTTTATCCTCGGCGTCGTTGGCCTTGATCAGGCGTGTAGCCTCGGTGTAAAGCTCGTCGATATAATCTTCGACTTTGCTGTGCTTTGCTGTCTTGATGGAGTCGGAGGCAATCACGATGCCACGTGCGTCGACGATGCCAAACACCGTGTTGGTGCCGCCTATGTCGATGCCAAGTACGTAAGGTTTCATGTAAGTACAGATTTTGTAAGAATTTCTATCGCAAAGATAAGAAAATAATCCGAACCGCTCCTCACAAAAAATCTAAAAATCTAAAAATCTATAAGTTTGTAGCGTCCGGCAGCCGTGGCTCGGCGCACCAGCTCGAAATGCCACCACTCCTTGCGGATGGTGAGGAAGCCTGCCGAGCGCATCACCCGGCGCAGCAGGCGCCTTCTCTCCAGCTCGCGGCGCGTGATGGCTCCGCGGGCCACCAGCGATTCTTCGCCTTCGATATGGGATTCGGGCCCCAGGTGATCCACGGGCGTACCCATCGACAATTCGCGTCCGAGGCTGTCGCAAAGCGTCACATCCACGGCCACGCCATAGTTGTGGGTGCCTCCGCCGTTGGCCGGATTGGCNACGTAGCGCGCCTTGGACGTGCCGCGCACGGCCCTGAACATGCTGCGCTGCACCCCCACGGGCCGCGCCGCATCCTTCACCAGCAGGTGAGTGCCCGGTGCAAGGCGGCTCAGCTCTTTCTGCGCACGCGCGAGGGCACGCGCGGCATCGGGATGCAGAAAAGCATGATGCAGAGAGTCGTAAAGCACGCGCCCCGTGAAATTATCGGCGCGGCTATACATCATATCCACCAGCACGCCGGGCACATCCGTGCCCACGTCCACATATCCGGCTCTTTTCAGCCGCATCTCCACGCCCGTCAGTGCCGCGGCACACGACCACACGCACGCGGCCAGCAGCAGCGCCACAGCCCTCATCTCTTCTTTTCTTTTTTCGCACACGAGCGCGACAACTCGCAGCCGGAGCAGCCGCACGAGCAGCCCTTGCCACGGCGGCGCACATGAGCCACTATTCCGGCCACGCCCCACGCCACGGCGCCGGCCACTATCACGAGCGTGCAGATGAGTTGCCAGTCCATATCACTTCATTTTCTTGAGCAACTGCGCCGGAGTGAGGTCGGCCGGATATTGGTCGAATGGCAGCCGCAGCGTGCAGCCCTCGGCATAGCGGCTGCAGCCGTAGGCCGTGCGGCCACGCAGCAGATGGCCGGCGCCGCACTGCGGGCACGGTATCGCCTCTATCGTCTTGGGCGCTCGCTTGCGCGGAGCGGCCGGTTTTTTTTCACCTGTGGCCGCGGCCTTGGCCCGGGTGCCCTTGCGGCGCTCGGCCTTGGGCGCCTCGTCCTGCACCTGCTCCACGGCTATGCGGTGGCCGCTGTTGTCGTTCATCACCTCCTGCACGATGCGCGTGATCATCACCTTGAGCTCGTCGATAAACTCGGCCGGCGAATACTCGCCGCGCTCGATGCGGCGCAGCTTGTTTTCCCACAGGCCGGTGAGCTTGGCGCTCTTCAGCAGCTCGTCGCGGATGGTGGCGATAAGGTCTACGCCTGCCGGCGTGGCCTTGATCGACTTGCGCGCGCGCTCGATATATCCGCGCTTGAAGAGCGTCTCGATAATGGCGGCACGCGTGGAGGGGCGGCCTATGCCGTTTTCCTTCATGGCGTCGCGCAGTTCGTCGTCGTCCACGGTCTTGCCGGCCGTCTCCATGGCGCGCAGCAGCGTGCCCTCGGTATAGAGCTTGGGCGGCTGCGTGGTCTTCTTCACCAGGCGTGGCTCGTGGGGACCGCTCTCCCCCTTGGTGAATTCCGGCAACACGGCATCGTCGCCAGCCTCCTCGTCCTTATCGCTCTTATCGCCGGCGTAGAGCGCACGCCAGCCGGCATCGGTGATCACCTTGCCGGTGGTCTTGAACGCCGTCTTGCCNGCACGGGCCTCCACGGTGGTGGCCTCGAAGCGGCAGTCGGGATAGAACGCGGCGATGAAGCGCAGCGCTATCAGATGGTAGAGCTGGCGTTCCAGCCCCACGAGAGCCGAGGGCGACTGCCCCGTGGGGATTATGGCGTGGTGGTCGGTCACCTTGCTGTTGTCAAACACCTTCTTGCTCTTGGGAATCTTAGCCGCAAGCACGGGCGCCGTGAGCGATGCGTAGGGTGTCATGCGGCGCAGGATATCGGGCACCTTGGGATAGATGTCGTCGCTCAGGTAGGTGGTGTCGACGCGCGGATAGGTCGTCACCTTCTTCTCGTATAGGCTCTGTATCAGCTTCAGGGTGTCCTCGGCAGTCCAGCCCCAGCGGCGGTTGCACTCCACCTGCAGCGACGTGAGGTCGAAGAGGCGCGGCGGCGCCTCGCGGCCCGCTTTCCTGGTCACTTCGGTGATTTCCAGCGGCAGCGGCTTCACCTCGGCCAGCATGGCCCCGGCTTTCTCTTTGTCGGTTATGCGGCCGGTCGAGGCCGAGAAATCGGCTCCGCGATAGGTGGTGTGCAGCTCCCAGAAGTCTTCGGGCTTGAAATGGTCGATCTCGCGCTGGCGCTCCACCACGAGGGCCAGCGTGGGTGTCTGCACGCGCCCCACGCTCAGCACGTTGCGCCCACCGCCGCCGTAGCGCAGCGAGTAGAGGCGCGTGGCGTTCAGCCCCAGCAGCCAGTCGCCTATGGCTCGGGAGAGCCCGGCCAGATACAGGTTGTCGAACTTAGATGCAGGCTGCAGCTCCTTGAATCCCTCGCGGATACTCTCATCCGTGAGCGACGATATCCACAACCTCATCACGGGGCATTTCACCCCGGCCTTCTGCATCACCCAGCGCTGTATCAGTTCGCCCTCCTGGCCGGCATCGCCGCAGTTTATCACCTCGTCGGCCTCGCCCACGAGCTTCTTGATCACGGCAAACTGCTTCTTATAACTATCCTGATTTATGAGCTTGATACCGAAGCGTTCCGGCACCATGGGCAGGCGGCTCAGCGTCCAGGGTTTCCACTGGTCGGTATAGTCGTGGGGATCCTTGAGGCAGCACAGGTGGCCGTAGGTCCAGGTCACGCGCCAGTCGCCTCCCTCAAAATAGCCCTCCCGGCGCACATTAGCGCCGAGAATGGCGGCTATATCGCGGGCCACACTCGGTTTCTCGGTAATGCAGACCTTCACTTTTCCAGTTTCTTGGCCTCCTGCCAGGCAGCTTCCATTTCGTCGAGGCTAAGGTCGGCCACACTCACTCCCCGCTCGGCCGCCACCTGCTCGATGTGGCCGAAACGGCTGATAAACTTGGCATTGGTGTGCTCCAGGGCGGTGTCGGGGTTCACTCCGTAGAGGCGCGCGGCGTTGACCACGGAGAAGAGCAGGTCGCCGAACTCGGCTTCGAGCCGGGCCTGCGACTCGTGCGCCGCGGCTTGCTCCACCTCGGCCATCTCCTCGCGCACCTTGTCCCACACCTGCCCGCGGTCCTGCCAGTCAAAGCCCACGTTGGCGGCCTTTTCCTGGATGCGGAAGGCCTTGATGAGCGCCGGCAGCGCCTTGGGCACGCCGCTCAGCACGGTGCGGTTGCCACCCTTCTCGCGCAGCTTGATTTTCTCCCAGTTTTCGAGCACCTGCTTCTCGTCGTCGGCCTTGGTGTCGCCGAATACGTGCGGATGGCGGAAGATCAGCTTGGCGTTCAGCGCGTCGGCCACGTCGGCTATGTCGAAGCGTCCCTGCTCGTCGGCTATCTTGCTGTAGAAGAGGATGTGCAGCAGCACGTCGCCCAGCTCCTTGCGTATGTTGGCCACATCGTCGGCCATCAGCGCGTCGGCCAGTTCATATACTTCTTCAATGCTGTTGGGGCGCAGGCTTTCGTTGGTCTGCTTGGCATCCCAGGGGCATTTCTCGCGCAGTATCTCCAGCGTGTCAATCACTCGGCCCAGGGCCTCTATGCGTTCGCTACGGGTATGTGACATTGTCTACTTTTTGTAATTTTCAATTCCTGTTTCGAGCCACTCGGTGAAGGCCTCCACGTTCTCGTCGTAGCTGCGCGTGGGGCCCAGCGGCTTGCCGTCGTTGTTGAGCATCACGTAGAAAGGCTGCGTGGCACTCCCGAATTTGTGGCGTTGCAGGTAGCTCCACTTGTCGCCCACGGTGGCGATGCGCATGGTGCGGCCGTTTTCCTCCACGCTATAGGGCGAGGCGAGGGCGGCCTTGTCGTCCACCATAAGCTTGATGAGCACAAAGTTATTCTCCACGATGGAGCGCACCTCGGGCGTATCAAACACGGCTCCCTCCATCTTGCGGCAGTTCACGCAGGCATAGCCCGAGAAGTCCACCAGCACGGGCAGATGATGGTCGGCAGCATATTGCATGCCCTCGTCGTAGTTGTCGAATTCCCTGAACTCGCCGCCGTAGAGGTTGAAATCCTGCGTGTGGAGCGGCGGAGCAAAGGCGCTGATACCCTTGAGGGGCGCGCCCCACAGGCCCGGGAGCAGATACACGGCGAAGGCCAGCGAGCACACGGCCAGGAAGAAGCCGCCCACCGAGGTGTGCTGCGAGGGAGAGTCGTGGCTGAAGCGCAGCTTGCCCAGCAGATACATGCCCAGCAGCACGAAGAGCACTATCCACAGCGCCAGAAACACCTCGCGGTCGAGTATGTGCCAGCCGTAGGCCAGATCGGCCACGGAGAGGAACTTGAGCGAGAGAATGAGCTCCACGAAGCCCAGCACCACCTTGACGCTGTTGAGCCAGCCGCCGCTGCGGGGCATTTCCTTGAGCATGGAGGGGAAGAAGGCAAAGAGACCGAAGGGCAGAGCCAGGCCCAGGGCGAAGCCGCCCATTCCCAGCGCCGGACCGGCCACGTCGCCCTGCGAGGCGGCCTCCACAAGCAGCGTGCCGATGATGGGGCCGGTGCACGAAAACGACACCAGCACCAGCGTGAAGGCCATCAGGAAGATGCTCAGCACGCCCGTAGTGTTCTCGGCCTTGCCGTCCACGGCGTTGCTCCAGCGCGAGGGCAGTTTGATGTCGAACGCTCCGAAGAAGCTCACGGCAAAGACCACGAGAAGCACGAAAAACACCACGTTGAACACCGCGCTCGTGGCTATCTCGTTGAGCTTGCCGGCACCGAAGATCAGCGTGATGGCTATGCCCAGGATCAGATATATCACGATGATGCTGGCGCCGTAGGTGAGGGCGTCGGCTATGGAGCGCCGGCGGCTGCGGCCGCGCTTCAGGAAGAAGCTCACCGTCATGGGTATCATGGGCCACACGCAGGGCGTGAGCAGCGCCACGAGGCCGCCCAGGAAGCCGAAGACGAGCAGCGCCAGGGCGCTCGCGGGCAGCTCGGCGGTGGCGCCGGTGGTCTCCACGGGAGCCCACCACGCATTGTCGGCTGCTGCAGCCGGGGCTGAGGCGGGGGCAGAGGCCTGCGCTTCGGGAGCGGCGGCCGGGGCAGCCGGTGCCGAAGGAGCTCCGAAATGCAGGTCGAAGGTGGTGGTGGCCGGGGCGGTGCAGCTGCGGTCGTTGCACACCATATAGGAGGCCGTCACCTTGATATCGGCGCCGCCCGGGGCGCCATCGGCGGTGGTGAATCCGCGGCTGAAGCTCACGGTGCCGTCCCACCACGTGAGGCGCAGTTGCAGCAGCGCGTCGATATGCTCCCCGGCAGGGCGCGAGGGAGTCCAGTCATCGGCCAGCGTCACGCCGGGCGTAGCCTCGGCGGTGAGCTGCGTGGGATACATTCCGGCATCGTCGGCAGGTTTATCAAAGCCGTAGATGTGCCAGCCCTCGGCCATCGAGGCCGTCACCACTATGGTGCCGCGGGAGGGCGCCACGCTGTCGATGCGCGCGCTCCATTTCACATACTCGGGCAGCGCCGCGGCCGTAGCCGTCAGCACCGTGGCCGCGAGCAGCATCAGTGCGTATATTCTCTTCATTGCTTGAGTTTGTCGGCATTAATCACGATATTCTCCGTGCGCGGCGGCATGCAATTGGCGCCGTTGCACATCATATATTTAACACTGATGGCTATGCGGGCCTTGGCGGCATCCGTCACGCGAAACTTGCGCGTAAACGCCACGCGGCCCGTCCACCACTGCAGCTCGGTGCCGAAGGCCTCGTCCATGCCGCTCACGGGCGCGGGCGAGAACGCGGTCTTGCCGCTGAACTCCACTCCCGTGGAGCCGTCGTAGTTGAATGTGGTGGCCACCGGGCCGCCCTGCACCGCCTTGGTGCCGTACATGTGGAATCCCTCGGGGATAATGGCGCGCACCGTCACTTCGCCCTCCGTGGGCGAAACCATGCGCACGGCCGTGCGCCACTTCACGCTGTTCTGGGCAGCGGCTCCCACGGCCACGGCCACCAAGGCCAGCAGCATCAAAAGATATTTCTTCATAAAAACTATAGCTTCGATTTCAGAAAATGTGCATATACTTGTGGTTTTCGACTGCAAATTTACTACACTCGCCGCTTTTAATAAACTTAAAAAAACGAAAAAACGCGCGATCCGGAAGCCGTAAAGCCCGTTATCTGCAAAATTATTAGTAACTTTGCATACATTTTTATAAAAATAACACGAATGGATGTAAAGAAAGTGCTGTACATCTCGCAGGAAATCCACCCCTACGTTCCCGCGAATGCCATCTCAAATCTGTGCTGCGACCTCCCTCGCGGCACTCATGAAAAGGGAAGCGAAGTGCGTACATTCATGCCCCGATACGGCATCATCAACGAGCGCCGCAACCAGCTGCATGAAGTGATACGACTGTCGGGCATGAACATCATCATCGACGACACCGACCATCCCCTGATCATCAAGGTGGCAACGATGCAGCCCACGCGCATGCAGGTCTATTTCATGGACAACGACGACTACTTCGAGCGCCACAGCTCGAAAGGGCTCGAAACCGTGACCCATCCCGCCGACAACGACGAACGCTCGATCTTCTTCGTGCGCGGTGCCGTAGAGACCGTCAAGAAGCTGCGCTGGGACGCCTCCGTAGTGCACTGCACCGGATGGATCACGGCACTCACTCCGCTCTATCTCAAGCACAAATACAACGACGACCCCTCGTTTCGCACCGGCAAAATCGTGGTATCGCTCGTGCCCGACGCATTTGAAGGCACCTTCGACCCTCGCTTCGTCGAGAAACTGCGCATGGAAGGATTCACCGACGAGCAGCTCGGCGCCATCGCCGACGGGCGCCCCGTCGACTACCGCCGGCTCATGCGCTTAGCCATCGACAATGCCGACGCCGTGATGGAGGCCCTGCC
Organism: Bacteroides sp.; assembly: GCA_014801485.1. Lineage (GTDB taxonomy): Bacteria > Bacteroidota > Bacteroidia > Bacteroidales > Muribaculaceae > CAG-873. The sequence continues at coordinate 16,596 of JAAVEC010000014.1, read as the reverse complement.
CGGCGCCGATCCCGAGCTCGTGGAATACGCACGCGCATCCGGCAAGCCTTTCCTCCCCTGCCCATCCTCAGAAAACTACGCGAGCGAAGTGGCCGATTTCTACGCCTCGCTCTGATTTCATCGTTCACCACATGAAGCGCCTCATCTTCTTTCCAGCCCTGGCACTGGCTCTGGGCTTCGCAGCTTGCGAAGACTCCACTTCCCCCATCGGCTCAACCGTAGTCGACGATAATATCTCTATCGTCGTCGACTCTTCATTCACAATCACAGGCCACACCGTAGAGACCGGAGCCGTGCAATCACGCACCCTCACTCAGCTCATAGGCAGCATCAACTGCCCCGGATTCGGACGCCTCAGCTCATCCGTGGTGGCCCAGTTCATGCCGGCCAACACCATCGACACCATAGGCATCACCGTGGCCGACATCGACTCCCTCATCCTCGAAATGAGCATGGAGAAAACGGCCTTTACCGGCGACAGCATCGCACCCATGGGCGTGGAGGTGTATCGCCTCAACCGCGATCTCCCCTCGCCCATCTTCAGCAACTTCGACCCCGCCGACTACTACGACCCGGCCGACCGCCTGGGCTCCACGATCTACTCCGCATCTGCCATAGGCCAGAGCGACACCGTGGCCGCATCCGACTACCGCTACATCCAGGTGGGTATGCCCCTGAGCCTGGCCCACGACATCTTCAACGCCTACGAAGACAACTCCCAGAACTTCTCCAACCCGGAGACGTTTATTAATAATGTGTTTCGCGGCGTATATATCGCCAACAGCTACGGCAGCGGTCGCCTGAGCCGCATCTACCGCACGATGATGCGAATGTACTACCACCGCACCTACCGCGACGAAACCACCCAGCGCGACACCACCACCTACCACATAGGCAACTACCTGGCCGTGACACCTGAAGTGGTGACCAACAACAACATCCGCCTCGACCTCGACCAAGCCATCACATCGCGCCTCGACGCCGGCGAAGACCTCATCATCGCCCCCGCGGGCACGGAAGTGGAATTCAAGTTCCCCGCAAAGGACATTATCAGCAAATTCCGCGCCGAGAAGAGCACCTCGTCCGTGATCAACACCCTCAAGCTCAGTATCCCGGCCGATACCCTCTCCAACCCCGAAGGTGTGCCCGCTCCCCCCTACGTGCTCATGGTGCTTGCCGACAAACGCGACGAATTCTTCGCCGGCAACCAGCTCCCCGACAACGAGACATCCTTCTACACCGTCTACAACACCTACACCAACACATACGACTTCAGCGCCCTGCGCAGCTATATCCTGAGGCTCATGGATAAAGACGAAATCACCGATGCCGACGTCACGTTCCGTCTGTGCCCCGTGCAGGTAGAGTTTGAGACCACAGGATCAAGCTATTGGGACTACGGCACCACTGAATCTGCCGTGATTCCCTACGTAAATGGCCCCGCTATGGTGAAAATTTCGCTCGAAAAAGCAAAAATTTCCTTCACATATAGCAATCAAACCATAAATTATTAGTACCTTTGCACCGCAAATGATACAAAAGCCGCAATAGCTCAGTTGGTAGAGCATTTCATTCGTAACGAAAAGGTCGTGGGTTCGAGTCCCACTCGCGGCTCTCTCAAAGAAAAGTGGAAATCAGCTCCCGCGATTTCCACTTTTTACATTATAATTCCACACTCACACACTATGGCATTCTACACAAGCGAGATAATGACCGGCGCACCCGCCACCTTCAAATCGCCCACCCAGGAGCTGATCTACAGCGCACTCGACNGGGCCGCAATACCCTACACCCGTATAGAAAGCGACCCGGGCATATCCATGGACGACTGCCTCAACATCGACAAAGCATTCGGCATCGACACCGTAAAGACCATCCTCCTCACCAACCGGCAGAAAAACAAGTTCTGGCTCTACGTGACCCACGCCCGCAAGCCCTTCATCACGAAAGAATTCGGCGCTTCCCTATCAATCCCGCGCGTGTCCTTCGCCGACGAAGACCTCATGCAGCAGATCCTGGGCACACCCCACGGCGCCGCCACGCCCCTNGCCCTCCTTCGCGAGCAGGCATCCGAAGTGACATTCGTAATGGACAAAGACGTAGCNGCCAGAGACCGCATCGTGATCACCGATGCCCACCCCTGCGGCTTCATCGCCATCACCTGCACCGACCTGTTCAGCCTCCTCAACCGCACCCCCATCCTCATCGAAAACCCGGCTCCCATAGCCGAGTGACCGCCGGATGGCGCAATANATNCGGCGCACACCCATCGGGGGGTGTATAAACACAACAGGGCACTCTCACGACCCGGGCAGGTCGCGGGAGTGCCCTTAAAAATAGAGTAAGGCTATCGGGACCACATCCCGCGTGGGAGCGCCCATGGCGCGCTGCCGTATTAAGCGGATAATGTGGCGTTTATGATTTATGCGGGTTGGGGCGTTTTCCGTAGCTTCGAGGAAGCGCTATTGTCGGAACTTGCGGAAGCGGCCCCTTTGGTAAGGCTCGTCGCGCGGACGATGGGAATAGGAATGAAACATGCGGATATAGATTGTAGAATTAATGGATTAATGAATAGGGTTGATTATCTCGGGTGGTAAAATCCCCGGCCGGGGACGCCCTGAGCTCACGGGGCGTTTGTGATTTTACACTGCAAAGTTACGATACCGCGAGGCATATAATTCCTACATTTTCGCACATGAAGACGCGAATGATGATGCGGCGCCCGCATTCCGCTGATTAGCAGCGCGAAGCGGAAGCAGGATTGTAGGTGCTATTTTTTGAGGGCGCTATACAAGAGGGGCGCACCATGGTGCGCCCCTCTTGTAAGCTGATTTGAAAGGACTATCAGAGATTCTGCACGGCGGCTTTCTCGACGGGGAGGCCGGCCATGTAGCGCTTGAGATAGTCGTTGAAGCCGGCTACTGCCACGGGGTCGGGCGCCACTTCGGTGGCCGTCTGATCGGCAAACACCTCGGAATCAAGAAACTCCGGGAGCGTGCGGCCTGCCGCTGCCACGCGGTAGGCCGCGAGCAGGGCTATGCCCCATGCGCCACCCTCGCCTGCCGTGGACATCACCGAGATGGGCGTGTTGAGTGCAGCCGCGAGGATACTCTGCCCCACTCCGGCGGTCTTGAACAGGCCACCGTGGCCCGTGAGGCGGTCGACGGCCACGTGCTCGTCGTTCAGCAGCACGTCGTTGCCCAGCTTGAGCACGGCCACGGATCCATAGAGGTGGGCACGCATGAAGTTGGCGAGGTTGAAAGCATCGGAAGCGCGGCGCACGAATAGCGGCCGCCCTTCCTCCAGGCCCGTGACGGGCTCGCCGGAGAAGTAGTTGTAGCTGAGCAGGCCGCCACAATCGGCATCCCCTTCCAGAGCCTTGCGGTAAAGGCGGCCAAAGAGCTCGTCCATATCCACGTCCACTCCCAGCATCTGCTGATATTCGCGGAATATACCCACCCAGGCGTTGAGATCGCTCGTGCAGTTATTGCAGTGCACCATGGCCACGAGGTGGCCGTCGGGCGTGGTCACCATGTCGATCATCTCGTAGGGCTTCGAGAGATTCTTCTCAAGCACAATCATCGAGAACGACGAAGTGCCGGCCGATACGTTGCCGGTGCGCGGCAGCACGGCGTTGGTGGCCACCATGCCGGTGCCGGCATCGCCCTCGGGCGGGCAGAACGGCACGCCGGGGCAGAGGTGGCCGCTCGGGTCGAGCAGCAGCGCACCCTCGGGGGTGAGCTCGCCGGCGGGCGAGCCTGCCGGCAGCGACTCAGGCAGAATATCGCTCAGCTTCCAGGGAAAACCTTCCGGAGCGACCAGGGCATCGAAAGCCTCGACCATCGCGGCATCGTAGGTGCAGGTGGCGGGATCGACGGGCAGCATGCCCGANGCATCGCCCACGCCCAGCACGCGGCGCCCCGTGAGAAGGCGGTGGACGTAGCCGGCCAGGGTGGTGAGGNAGTCGATTTTATCGACGTGCTCCTCACCGTCGAGGATGGCCTGATACAGATGCGAGATNCTCCAGCGCAGGGGGATATTGTAGTTGAAGAGCTTGCTGAGCGCGGCTGCGGCGCGGCCGGTATTGGTGTTGCGCCACGTGCGGAAGGGCACGAGCAGGCGCCCGTCGGCGTCGAAGGGCATATAGCCGTGCATCATGGCGCTGATGCCGATGGCGGCGAGATGCTCGATCTCCACGCCATAGTCGCGCGCCACGGCCTCGCGCAGGCGGCTGTAGCAATCCTGCATTCCGGCCAGGATGGCCTCGGTGCTGTAGGTCCAGAGGCCGCCCTCCAGACGGTTTTCCCACTCATGGGAGCCTTGGGCTATGGGGCGGTGGCGCTCATCGGTGAGCACCGCCTTGATGCGCGTGGAGCCGAACTCGATGCCCAGCACCGCGCGTCCCTCGGCGATAGTGTTGCGAGCNTCCATGGCCTCAGAGATAGAGCGAGCGGTTGAGCATATAGTACACCTCGCCCATGCGCAGAGCATTGCGGAAGCCCTCGATGGTGGTGTGGCGGTCGATGTGCACCATTTCTATGCCGGCGATTTCGGCGTAGTCCTCCCAGAATTCCGGGGTGACGTCGTAGCTGAAGCACGAGTGGTGGGTGCCTCCGGCCAGAATCCACGCCGTGGCGCCGGTCTCGAAGTCGGGCATGGGNACCCACAGNGCCGAAGCNACGGGCAGCTTGGGCAGCGGCTTGCTCTTGATGCACTCCACATCGTTGACGATGAGGCGGAAACGATTGCCCATATCCACCACNGTGGCNGTGACGCCGGCGCCGGGGCGCGAGGTGAACACCAGGCGGGCCGTGGGNGTCTTGCGTATGCCGATGCCCAGGAAGTGCACCTCAAGGCGCGGGCGCTCCTCGGCGATGAGGGGGCACACCTCAAGCATGTGGGCCTGCAGGATGGAGCTGCGGCCGCCNGCCTCGAAGTTGAGCGTATAGTCTTCCAGGAATGAGCATCCGCCCTTCATGCCGCGGGTCATCACCCACAGCGTGCGATAGAGGGCCGCACTCTTCCAGTCGCCCTCGGCACCGAAGCCGTAGCCCTCGGCCATGAGGCGCTGCGAGGCCAGGCCGGGAATCTGGTCGAAGCCGCGGCCGGTGGCGTCGACGTTCACGTCGCCCAGGTCGTCGAAGTTGGTNGTGAAGCCCTTGGCNCCCTTATCCTTGAGCACGGCGCGCAGGGTGAGCTCGGCCTTGGCCGAGTTCCACACCTTGCGGTAGCCCTCNCCGGCCTTGTCTTCAAGGGCGGCGTCGTGGGCGTAGAGGCGGAAGTATTCCTCGACGAGCGCGTCCACATCGGCATCCTTCACGGCGTCGAAATAGGGCATGAGGGAGCTGAACGGCATATAGTCCACGTGATAGCCCATGCGTATTTCGGCCTCGACCTTGTCGCCGTCGGTCACGGCCACGTTGTTCATCTGGTCGCCGAAGCGCAGGATGCGCATATCCTGGGAGTCGGCCCAGGCCACGCACACGCGCTGCCACACGGCGATGCGCTCCTGCGTGGCGGCGTCTTTCCAGTAGCCTGTCACGACCTTGCGGCGCACGCGCATACGNGCGCAGATGTGGCCGAATTCGCGGTCGCCNTGGGCACTCTGGTTGAGGTTCATGAAGTCCATGTCCATGGTGTCCCAGGGAATCTCGGCGTTGAACTGGGTGTGGAAGTGCAGCAGGGGCTTGGCCAGGATTTTCAGGCCGTGGATCCACATCTTGGCAGGCGAGAACGTGTGCATCCATGTGATGATGCCGGCGCAGCGCGGGTCGTTATTGGCGGCCTTCATGAGGGCCTCCACCTCTTCGGATGAGTTGGCGGTGCCCTTGTAAACCACCTTGACGGGCAGATTGCCCGAGGCGTTGAGCCCGTCGACCATTTCGCGCGAGTGCGCGTCCACTTTCACCACGGCGTCGCCGCCATAAAGCAGCTGGGCGCCGGTGATCCACCATATTTCGTAATTGCTGAACATCTTATTTATATTTATGAGTTACTGTTTGNTTTGTCCGTAATAGGCTCCGGGGCCGTGCTTGCGCGAGAAGTGCTTCTCCACGAGCAGGGGGCTCATCGTGAGCGAGGGGTTGAGCGTGCGGGCCACATAAGCCATCTTGGCCACCTGCTCCATCACCACGGCGTTGTGCACGGCATCGGCCGGCGACTTGCCCCAGGCGAAGGGGCCGTGGTTCCTGACGAGCACGCCGGGCGTGTGCATGGGTTCGAGGCCCTCAAACCGGCGCACGATCACGTGGCCGGTCTCAAGCTCGTAATCGCCCTGCACCTCGGCGGCAGTCATCGGGGCGGTGCATGGGATGGANTTGTGGAAATAATCGGCGTGCGTGGTGCCCATGCAGGGCAGGTCGAGNCCTGCCTGAGCCCAGGCCGTGGCATAGGTGGAATGGGTGTGGACCACGCCCCCCACCCCGGGCCACGCACGGTAGATGGCCAGATGCGTGGGAGTGTCGCTGCTGGGGCGCAGNCTACCCTCGACCACGGCACCGGTGGCAAGATCCACCACCACCATATCGGATGCCTTCATGACGTCGTAGTCGACCCCGCTGGGCTTGATCACCACCAGGCCGCGCTCGCGGTCGATGCCGGAGACATTTCCCCAGGTGAATATCACCAGGCCGTGGCGCACGAGGTCCAGATTGGCCCGGAACACTTTATCTTTGAGTTCTTCAAGCATGATTTTTACCAGAAATAATAATAGAAAGCGGCGGTGATGCCCAGGATGATGCAGGTGTGGATCACGTCCCAGTGGTTCCAGCCGGCGCGAGTGACGGCGCGCTGCTCCGCCGTGGAGGTGCCGAACACGAGGCCGCGAATCTTCTCCGGCTCGGGAGCCTTGGTGAAGAGGCTCACCACCACGGCCACCGCCAGGCAGAACACCAGCATCCAGCCGCAGAAGAAGAGCCAGTTGACGTCGAAGAAAAGATACTTGAACAGGCCGCCCTGAGCCACGGCATCGGCGTTGCTGTAGTAGACCTTGGCGCCGAGGCGGCAAAGACCAATCACGAGGCCCGATATAAGGGCCCACATGCCGCCCTGGGCCGTGGCACGCTTCCAGAGCACGCCCACGAGGAAGGCGGCGGCGATGCCCGGAGCGAGCACGCTCTGCACGTCTTGCAGATACAGATAGAGCACATCGCCCACGGAGCGCATCACGGGAATCCACAGGATGCCCAGCACCACGATCACCACGGTGGCGGCCTGGCCTATGCGCACGAGCTTGCGCGACTCAGTATCGGGGCGGAAGCGCTGGTAGAAGTCGATGGTGAAGAGCGCCGCCGAGGAGTTGAAGAGCGAGGCCAGCGAGCTCATCAGGGCCGCCAGAATACCACACACAATCAAGCCCTTGACGCCTGCAGGCAGCAGCTTGGCCACGAGTGTGGGGAAGGCGGCGTCGGAGTTGACGAGCCCGTCGGTCATGGGCAGGAAATCGCCCTGCTGCTGGTGCAATGCAAAGGCTATCATGCCGGGAATGAGGAAGAGAAACACGGGCAGCAGCTTGAGATAGGCACCGAAGATGGTGCCCCGGCGCGCCTGGCGCTCGTCCTTGCCGGAGAGCACGCGCTGCACGATGAACTGGTCGGTGCACCAATACCAGAAGCCAATCACGGCCGAGCCCACGAGGGCGCCGAGCCAAGGATATTGAGCGTCGGAGTTGCTGCGTATGAGGTTGGTCATGGTGTCGCCGTATTCGTTCACCTTCACGGCCGAGCAGATGCGCATCATCTCGTCCCAGCCGCCCAGCTCCTTGAGGCCCAGCACCAGGATGATGAGCGAGCCAAGCAGCAGGATGGGCGTCTGGAGCACGGAGGTGTAGAGCACGGATTTCATGCCGCCGAGCACGGTGTAGAGGGCCGTGATGAGCACCAGGCCGATGGCTGCGATCCAGAAGAAGTCGATGCCCCAGAGCTCGTCGATGCCGAACACCTGCTGAAACACCAGGCCGCCGGCGTAGACCGTGACGGCCACCTTCGTGAGCACGTAGCTGATGAGCGAGATAGTGGCCAGGATGGTGCGCGACTGCGGATTGAAGCGCTTCTCCAGAAATTCCGGCATCGTATATACCATCGAGCGCGAGTAGAAGGGCACAAACACCCAACCCAGAATCAGAATCATCCAGCCCTGGATTTCCCAGTGGGCCATGGCCATGCCGCTCGAAGCGCCTGAGCCGGCGAGACCGATCAGGTGCTCCGAGCCAATATTGGAAGCGAAGATAGAAGCGCCGATGGCTATCCACGTGGCGTCTTTGCCGCCCAGGAAGTAGTCGGCGGCGTTGTTCTGTTTTTGGCGCATCACCCACACGATAATGCCCACGAGGGCAATGCAGAATAGGGCGACGACAATCCAGTCGAGTAATGCCATTTATTTTTTTATTTATTGGTTGAGAAAGCGAAGATAGTGTGGGACCGGTAGGTATCGCCGGGACGTAGCACGGTGGATGGCCACTGAGGCTTGTTGGGCGAGTCGGGGTAGTGCTGGGTCTCCAGGCAGAGGCCGGCGTGCTGCACGTAGCGCTTGCCGCCCTTGCCGCGGATGGTGCCGTCCAGGAAGTTGCCGCTGTAGAACTGCAGGCCGGGCTCGTCGGTGTAGACCGTGAGCACGATGCCGGTGGCCGGCGATGAGAGCACGGCCGCGGGGACGGTGATGTGGCCCCCGGTGTCGAGCACCCAGTTGTGGTCGAAGCCACGGCCGTTCTTCACCTGCCCGAAGTCGAAGGCCTTGAGGTGGGTGCCCACGGCCTTGGGCGCCGTGAAGTCCATGGGAGTGCCTGCCACGGGCAGGATCTCGCCCGTGGTCATGAATGTGGAATCCACGGGAGTATAGGCCGAGGCGTTGATTTGCAGCACTTCATCGGCCACGGTGGCCTCGGGATCACCCGAGAGGCAGAAATAGGCATGATTTGTCATGTTGATCACCGTGGGTGCGTCGGTCGTGGCCTCGTAGTCGATGGCCAGAGAATTGTCGGCCCTGAGGGTATATGTCACGGTGGCGGTGACGTTGCCGGGGAAATTGTTGTCGCCGTCGGGCGAGTGCATCGTCAGCAGCAGGGTGCTGTCGTTGGGCTGCTGGGCGTCGTACACCTTGTATTGCCATCCCGACGGACCGCCGTGCAGGCAGTGGCCGAAGTTGTTTCGGGGCAGCTGAACGGTGTCGCCGTCGATCACGAGACGTCCTTGGTTGATGCGATTGGCGTAGCGGCCTATGGAGGCGCAGAAGTCGGTGAGGTTATTCTCCGGGAAGTAGGCCTGGATGCTGTCGAAGCCCAGGACCACGTCGCGCAGGGNNCCGGCGCTGTCGGGCACCATCAGGCTCACGATTCGTCCGCCGTAGTTGGTGATGCAGGCTTCCATGCCGGCGTCGTTGGTGAGGGTGTAGAGCGCCGTGGGAGCGCCATCCACCCGGGCCACGAAGCGGGCCGGGTCGAGGCCGGATGCCGTGAGAGCNGTTTTCTCCGGGCCGCCGCACGAGGCGAGTGCCCCTGCAGCCAGGGCGATAAAGAGTAATGGTTTCATGCGTTTCATGATATGATTTAAAGCTGATTCAAAATTAGTGCTTTTGCGTCACATATCCAGCACCGAATGTATCTAATATATGCCTCGCATGTAACATCGGCCCTATTTTATGTAGCTGATGTATCATCGGGTCGCGGAAAATGCTTATTTTTGTGGAGTAAAAAACCATCATCCAATGAGCAAAATCATCACCCTCGGCGAAATCATGCTTCGCCTTTCGCCTGCCGGAAGCGCCCGCTTCGTGCAGGTCGACAATTTCGACGTGATATGGGGCGGCGGCGAGGCCAACGTGGCCGTGAGCTGCGCCGCCTACGGCCATCATGCCTGCTTCGTGACCAAGCTGCCGACCCACGAGATAGGCCAGGCGGCCGTGAATGCGCTGCGCCGNTACGGCGTGGACACGTGCCACATCGCCCGCGGTGGCTCGCGCGTGGGCATTTATTATTGCGAGACCGGCGCNTCGATGCGCCCCTCCAAGGTGATCTACGACCGCGCCGGCTCGGCCATAGCCGAGGCCGANGCCTCCGACTTTGATTTCGACGCCATCATGGAGGGNGCCGACTGGTTTCACTGGAGCGGTATCACCCCTGCCATAAGCGACCGCGCGGCCGAGCTCACACGCCTGGCCTGCGAGGCGGCCAAGCGCCACGGCGTCACAGTGAGCGTCGATCTCAACTTCCGCAAGAAGCTATGGACCAGCGAAAAGGCGCAGAGCATCATGCGCCCGCTCATGAAATACGTGGATGTGTGCATAGGCAACGAAGAAGACGCCGAGCTGTGCCTGGGCTTCAAGCCCGACGCCGACGTGGAAAGCGGCGACACCGGAGCCGAAGGCTATAAGGGCATCTTCCGGGCTATGGCTGCCGAATTCGGCTTCCGCTACGTGGCGTCGACGCTGCGCGAGAGCTTCTCGGCCACCCACAACGGCTGGAAAGCCATGATCTACGACGGNAAGGACTTCTATGAGAGCAAGCGCTACGACATCAACCCCATCATCGACCGCGTGGGCGGCGGCGACGCCTTCTCGGGCGGCCTCATCCACGGCCTGCTCACCAAGCCCTCGCAGGGCGAGGCACTGGAATTTGCCGTGGCCGCATCGGCTCTCAAGCAAACTATCCCGGGCGATTTCAATCTTGTAACTGCTGCCGAAGTGGAGGCTCTCGCCGCCGGCAGCGCAAACGGACGCGTACAACGATAATGGCACGATTCGACAAACTTTCGGTACTCTCGAAGATGGGCCGGGCGCCCATCGTTCCTGTGTTTTACCACAGCGACGCCACCACGGCCTGCCAGGTGGTAAAAGCCTGCTACGACGGTGGCGTGCGNGCCTTTGAGTTCACAAACCGCGGCGACTTCGCCCACGAAGTGTTTGCCGCCGTGGTGAAATACGCCGCCACGGAATGCCCGGAGATGGCCGTGGGCGTGGGCAGCATCGTAGAGCCCGCCACCGCCGCCCTCTATATGCAGCTGGGCGCATGCTTCGTGGTGGGGCCGCTTTTCAACCCCGAAGTGGCCCGCATCTGCAATCGCCGCGGCGTGCCCTACACTCCCGGCTGCGGNTCCGTGAGCGAGGTGGGATTCGCTCAGGAAGCCGGCTGCGATCTGTGCAAGGTATTCCCCGGCGACGTCCTTGGCCCCAAATTCGTCAAAGGCCTCCTCGCGCCAATGCCCTGGACCAAAATCATGGTGACCGGCGGCGTTGAACCCACTCCNGAAAATCTCAAGGCATGGTTCTCGGCCGGCGCCTACTGCGTGGGAATGGGCTCAAAATTGTTCCCGAAAGACCGCATTGCCGCTCAGGACTGGGCCTACATCACCGACAGCTGCCGCCAGGCCCTGGCCGCCACGCAGCAATAAGNGTCCTGCATCGTAATATCCAAAACATATCGGGGCGCGCCACACACACACTGGCGCGCCCCGATATGCTTTTGGCGGATGGTAGAATCAGGCGATTTCGATTTTTTTGTAGCGCGGCACGAGCAGCTTCATGATGCACCAGGCCAGGAGGTAGCTCACGGCGCAGATGCAGAAGATGGTCATGTAGCCGGCAGGCTTGCCGTGGAAACCGAGNACCGTGAAGGCTTCGCCACGGGCGGCTGCATAGTCGAAGAACATGCCGCTGCCTTTGTTGATGGCATAGGATCCTATGCCTCCGGCCATGGTGCCGATNCCCACGATAGATGCCACGGTGCCGGTGGGAAACATGTCGCCGATGGTGGAGTAGAGGTTGGCGCTCCAAGCCTGATGTCCGGCGCATGCGAGGCCGATGATTATGGCGGGCCACCATGCCGAGTAGACACCCAGCGGCTGGGCGAAGAGGGCAAGNACCGGCAGGAATGCGAAGATGAGCATGGCACGCATCCGGCCTGCGTAGGGGTTCATGCCCAGGCGGTCGACGAATATGCGGGGCAGATAGCCGCCGTAAATCGACACCACGGTCACGATCAGGTAGAGCGTGAAAATCAGAGCCTGCCCCATGNGTGTGTAGGAGGCGTAGCCGTATTGGTCGGAGAAGTAGGCCGGGGTCCAGAACAGGAAAAACCACCACACGCCGTCGGTGAGGGCTTTGCCGGTGATGAAGGCCCAGGTCTGGCGGAAGGTGAAGCATCGCCAGAACGGAATCGTGAGGTGCTCCTCGGCCTCGATCTGCTGCTCGNTCTCGCCTTTNTCGTCCTGGCGGATATAGGCAAGCTCGGCGGCATTGACGTGGCGCGAACGCTCCGGCGNCTCATACATCCTGAGCCAGAAGCCCATCCACACGAAGCCCAGCGCTCCTATCACCACAAAGGCCATCTCCCATCCCAGCCAGTGGGCCAGCGGCGGAATCGACAGCGGGGCCACAAGGGCACCCACGCTGGCACCGCTATTGAACAGNGCGGTGGCAAAGGCCCGGTCTTTCTTGGGGAAATACATGGCCGTGACCTTGATGGCTGCCGGGAAGTTGCCGGACTCGCCCANCGCCAGCAATGCCCGGCATCCCAGGAAGAGCCACACGCTCACGGAAGCCACGGCCAGCGCGGCCGCGGAGCCCTGCTTGATGGCATAAAGCGCGGCCACGGATTCCACNCCCGTGAAGTGCATCGTGGCCCATCCGCAGGCCGCNTGGAGGCATGCCGCCAGCGACCACACGAAGATGGCCCACACATAGCCCTTGCGCGCTCCGGCCCAGTCTACGAACTTGCCGGCCAGCAGGCTCACGGCCGCGTAGAACAGCGAGAAGAAGCCCGTGATCTCGCCATAATCCGCATCAGTCCAGTGAAATTCCGGAGCGATGAAGTCTTTCCACGTGAGCGACAGCACCTGCCGGTCGAGATAATTGATGGTGGTGGCGAAAAACAGGAGCGAGCAGATGGCCCAGCGCCAGCGCGTGGGCTTTGTTGTTGCGGNGGTCATTAGAATCTGAAGTAGTTTTTGGCGTTATAATAGCAAATATCCTCGATCATCTGCTCCAGGCGGGCACGCTCGTAGCCGGTGAAAGGAATAAGGCNGGCCTCCACATCGGCGCCCACGAGGTCGCAGAGCGNGCGGCGGAAATACTCATGGCGCGGATAGGAGAGAAACGAGCGGGAATCCGTGAGCATCCCCACGAAGCGGCTGAGCAATCCCAGCTGCGAGAGTGCCGTCATCTGGCGGCGCATGCCGTCGGCCTGGTCGTTGAACCACCAACCCGAGCCGAGCTGCATCTTGCCCGGGGTGATACCATCCTGGAAGTTGCCTATCATGGTGGCCATCACCTCATTGGCCGTGGGGTTGAGATTGTAGAGAATCGTGCGTGCGAGGGCTCCGNGGCTGTCCAGGCGGTCGAGGAAGCGGGCGCAGGCCGATGCCGTGGCAAATTCGCCTATGCTGTCGTAGCCGGTGTCGGGTCCCAGCGCCTTCATCATGCGCGAATTGGCATTGCGGATGGTGCCGTAGTGGAATTGCTGGGTCCAGTCGGATGCGTGGTCCATCTCGCCGAAGAGCTCCAGCATGCAGCTCTTGAAGCGGCGCACATCGGCTTCGCCCACGGGACGGCCGGCGAGCGCATCTGCAAATATGCGGTCGATGGCGGCAGCGTCGTAGTCCTCGGCATAGAACTCCTCGATACCGTGGTCGCTGAGGCGGCAACCGGCNGCCTCGAAGAAGTCGTGACGCCTGTGCAGGGCGTCCTTGAGGTGGGCGAAGTTACGGATTTCCATGCCGGCAGCGTCGCCCAGGCGCCTGATGTAGCTGCCGAACAGCTCCGGCTTGTCGATATCCATGGCCTTATCGGGGCGCCACGTGGGCAGCACGCGAATCTCAAAGCCGCTCTCGCGGATAGCCTTGTGATGCTCAAGGGTGTCGGCGGGGTCGTCGGTGGTGCACACCAGCTCCACGCCATAGCGGCGCATCAGCCCGCGTGGCGTGAGCGAGGGNTCGGTGGCCAGGCGCGCGTTGCACTCGTCGAAGATGCGGCGCGCACTCTCAGGGTTGAGCAGCTCGTCGATGCCGAATGCCGTGCGCAACTCCAGATGNGTCCAGTGATACAGAGGGTTGCGGAACGTATAGGGCACCGTCTCGGCCCATTTCTCGAATTTTTCCCAGTCGGTGGTGTCTTTTCCGGTGATGAAGCGCTCGGNCACGCCGTTGGAGCGCAGCGCGCGCCACTTGTAGTGGTCGCCACCCAGCCACAGCTCGGTGATAGAGCCGAANGGCTTGTCGGCGGCTATCAGCGCCGGGTCGAGATGGCAGTGATAGTCGATAATCGGCAGATGCTCGGCGTGGTTGTGGTAAAGCTCGCGTGCCGTGGGGGATTGCAGCATGAAGTCNCTGCCCATGAACTCCTTCATGGCCCTTACATCGCAAAGGCGTTGAAACCGCCGTCTACCACAGCCACCGTGCCGGTGACAAACTTGGCGGCATCGCTCATCAGATAATGAATCGTGCCGCACAGCTCNTCCGGTTCGCCCATGCGCCCGAAGGGAGTCTGGCGAATCACGTCGCGGCCACGCTCGGTGAAGCTGCCGTCGGGGTTGGTAAGTAGCGAACGGTTCTGCTCGGTGATGAAGAAGCCGGGAGCGATGGCGTTAACGCGGATGCCCTCGCCGAATTTCTTGGCNCACTCCGTGGCCATATAAGCCGTGAAGTTNCTGATGCCGGCCTTGGCGGCAGCGTAGCCACACACGCGCGTCATGGGGCGGAAAGCGGCCATCGACGAGAAGTTGATGATCGAGCCTTTGCCCTGCTCCACCATGGGCTTGAGGAATATCTGCGTGGGAATCACNGTGCCCGTGAGGTTGAGCGACAGCACCTTCTGGAACTGCTCCGGGTCGAGGTCGAAGAAGTTCTGGTCCGGTGCTATAGTGGCTCCTTTCTGGTTTCCGCCGGCGGCGTTGAGCAGCGTNTCGATGCGTCCGTAGCGCTCCAGGATGGCGTCACGGTTGGCTTCGAGCAGGTGGCGGTCCATCACGTCGGTCTGCATGAATTCGATGCTTCCGGCGGGCTTTTCGGCCATCACGGATTCCACAATTTCGCGGCCCACCTGCTCCTTGCGGCCCAGGATTATCACCTTTGCGCCCTCAAGGGCGAGATATCGTGCTATTGCGCGACCCAGCACACCGGTGCCACCGGTGATCACGGTCACGTTGTCTTTGATGTCGAATAGATTCTGCATTTATTTCTGATTTTCAGGTTTTTCAGTGTTCACGGCGGCCATGATTCCACCCACCATTCCCAGGGCCAGCATGCGGCCGTGGAAGCTGTAGCCGGCGTTGTAGCCCATCCGTTCGTCGCCCAGCATGAGCGGCGCGTGGTCCACGCGCATAGGCACGCCGGGGCGCTCGCGCTCGAAGGTGCGCACCACGTCGATCAGGCGCTCGTCCAGGTGGGAGGCCTCGCGGAAGTCGCCATCGGGCAGCACATTGCAGATGCGGGCGTGCACAAAGTGGGTGCGACCGGCATACTTGCGGGCCAGTGCCGGCACATCGTTGTGGGCTCCGGCGCTCAGCGAGCCGGCGCAGAAGGTGAGGCCGTTGTGGGAGTCGGGCACGGCATTGAGGAACCATTCTATATCCTCGTCGCAGGTGACGATGCGCGGCAGTCCCAGAATCTGCAGCGGGGGATCATCGGGATGCACACACATATTGATGTCCCACCGGCGGCACACGGGCATAATCGCCTCCAGGAAATATTTCATATTGGCGCGCAGCGCGTCGCGGTCCACGCCCTCATAGAGGGCCAGCAGCTCGCGGAATTTCTCGACGGGGCGCAGTTCGTCGGCCGAAATATTGCCGTTGACGAAGCCCTGCGTCTTCACTATTATATTATCCACAAGGCGCTTGCGGCCTTCATCAGTCATAGTCTCGGCCATGCGGTCCATGCGCTCAAGGGTGGCGGCGTCGTAATCGGCGCGGGCGCCCTCGCGTCCCAGGATATGGCAGTCGAAATAGGCAAATTCGGCACGGTTGAAATATAGATTCGACGTGCCGTCGGGGTTGGGATATTCCAGGTCGGTGCGCGCCCAGTCCAGCACGGGCATGAAGTTGTAGCACACGGTGCGCACTCCGGCGCGTCCCAGATTGGCCAGGCTTTCCTTATAGTTCTCAATAAGGCGCTCGCGCTCGGGGCCGGCATATTTGATGGCCTCGCTCACGGGCAGACTCTCCACCACGCTCCAGCGCAGGCCGTGGTCTTCGATGTAGTTTTTCATTTTCAAGACTTCGTCGAGCGTCCACACCTCGCCGTTGGGAATATGGTGAAGCGCGGTGACGATGCCTTCCACGCCTATCTGGCGCAGCATATCAAGCGTTATAGGGTCGTTCGGTCCGAACCACCTCCATGTTTTTTCCATGCAAAAAAAGAAAAAGAGAGAAAGCCCGGGCCGCGGCCACCGGGGGGCGGCCCGGGCTGTGGGGTTATACCTTAATTATCAGGCGTACATGTTGACGATAGCCTCGTAGAGCTCCTGCTTGCCGGAGGTGGCCTTGGGCTCGCCGGCGGTGCGTGCGTAGTCCACGAGGTCGGTGAGGCTCAGCTTGCCTTCCTCGAATTCCTTGCCCTTGCCGGCGTCGAAGCTGGCGTAGCGGTCGGCAAGCATCTTCTTGTAGGGCGATTT
>JAAVEC010000013.1 GCA_014801485.1 Bacteroides sp. | reverse complement strand
TATGGCTGATTTTTAACTCTCTGAGAATCGAACACCCGAAGTCTTTTCGAAAATTTCAAATCCCTGCCAGAATATTCAATTCTCAGAGGATTGAAACAGCGTAGTTTTGCAACACCCTCCACTCCGAATTTGGCTTAAAATAATGGCAATATTTAGCCCTCTCTCCCTCTATTTTAAGTGAATTTTGATGGGTGGACGCTTTGAAAAGCGTCCGTACTGCCCATTGGGGGCCTCTCAGGAGGATAGGCAACTCTTTCTCCATGGTTGAGGCCAAAAAAATCGCGCCCGGTCTCGTGGATGAGACCGGGCGCTGAAATTGGTAGCCCATAGGAGAATCGAACTCCTCTTTCAAGAATGAAAATCTTGCGTCCTAGCCGATAGACGAATGGGCCGGAGAAAAGTCGCAGCCTTAGGCAGCGAGCTTGGCGATGTGCTTCGCGAGCTTGCTCTTGAGGTTGGCGGCTTTGTTCTTGCTGATTGCCTTTTTGGAAGCAAGACGGTCGAGCATGGCGCTAACTACGCGCAGCTTTGCTTCGGCTTCGGTCTTGTCGGTGAGGCGACGCAGGGCGCGCACTGCGTTACGCGCGGTCTTGGCGTAGTAGCGGTTGCGCAGGCGACGGGCCTCGGTCTGGCGAATTCTCTTGATGGAAGATTTATGATTTGCCATTTCAGTGCAGTTGTGTATATCTTATTAATTTATTATTGGTAGCCCATAGGAGAATCGAACTCCTCTTTCAAGAATGAAAATCTTGCGTCCTAGCCGATAGACGAATGGGCCTTGCGCTAAAAAGCGATTGCAAAGTTAGGTACTTTTTTTCTTACTTGCAAATTTTTTTAATAAATTCTTTAGAACAACTTAAATTTTGTACCTTTGCGTCATGTATGAGACGATTCATTGCGTGGCCTTGCGGCTCGTGAAGCACAACGATGCGAGCTCGATACTCACGGCCTGGAGCGCCGAGCGCGGCCGTGTGGCGGTGGGCATTCCTGCGGGTGGCGGCCGCGAGGCACGTCGGCTGCGTGCGCTGGCCACCCCGCTGGCGCTTATGGAAGGCGTGGTGGTGAGCCGCCCGGGGCATGAGGTGCTACGGCTGCGCGATATGCGGCCTTGGGTCGTGACGTCGTCGGTGCGGTCTCATCCGGTGAAGGCAGCCGTGGCGCTGTTTCTGGCCGATGTGCTGGAGGGTGTGCTGCGCACTGCCACGGCCGACGAACGGCTCAGCCGCTTCGTATTCGATGCCGTGCAGTTGCTCGACGGCCTGGCACAGCCGGCTGCGGTGGCCAATTTCCACCTTTGGTTTTTGCGCGCCCTGGCCACCTTCACGGGCATAGCGCCCGACTACGGCTCGTGGCAGCAGGGGCGGGTGTTTGATATGGCTGAAGGTGTTTTTCGCGCCACGCCGCCCGTGCACGGCCGCTATCTGGAGCCACAGGAAGCTGGCGCCGTGCATATCCTGGGCCGTCTCACGCCTGCCAATATGGGCCGCCTGCGGATGAACCGCGACGCTCGCCGCCGCCTGCTGGAAGGCATCCTGGAATATTATTCGCTTCACGGCGTGCTCCCCGGGGGCGCATCCCGCTCGCTGGAGGTGCTCAGAACACTGTTCTGATAATAAGGTGGGAAAGGGGTCTAAGAGAACTGCTCGATGAGGCTGTCGAGGCGGCCTTCTTCGGCAAGGATGGTTTCCACGAATTCGCGGAAGGCGCCGTGGCCGCCGTGCATCCGGCCGCGGTAGCGCACGTGGCGGCTCACGTAGGCAGGAGTGTTGGAAGGGCATCCGCTGCGGCCCACGAGGCGCAGCAGGGGCAGGTCGTTGAGGTCGTCGCCTATGAAGGCCACGTCGTCGAGGCTGATGCCCAGGGTAGAGCACAGCTCGCGGGCCACGGCCACTTTGTCGCTCACGCCCAGAAAGCAATGGTCGATCTTGAGCTTGCGTGCGCGGGCTGCCACCACTGGCGAGTTTTCGCCGGTGATGATAGCCACGGGAATGCCCAGACTGCGGAGGAAAATCACTCCCCAGCCGTCCTTGACGCAGAAGCGCTTCATGACGTCGCCGTCGGCGGTGTAGTACATGCCGCCGTCGGTCCACACGCCGTCGATATCGGTGATGAAAAGTCGTGGCAGCATGATTATAGCAGATTATTCGGGTAGATGATTTCGTCGGGGCCCATGGGCGTGGCCAGGGTGTGGCCCAGCACCTGCCCGCGGCAGGCCCAGCGGAAACCGTCGCCGGGCGAGAGCAAGTGCACGTCGGCTTCGGTGAGCACATGGCCGGCCGGTAGGCTGCGGCGTGTGGCGAGGCTGCGTTCAAGCTTGACGCGGGCGGCAGCCACGGAGTCGTCTACGTAGAGGTCGTCGCGTCCGAGCCATCGCTCGGCCACGCGTATGTCGCGCACCATGCGGTTGACGCCGTCGGGGCCCAGGGATCCCTGCTGGTCGGTGCCCTTCATGTGGCGGTCGATAGTGATGTGCTTCTCAATGATGCGCGCACCCATACCCACGGCCACGGCCGGAGCGGCAATGCCTATGGTGTGGTCGGAGAATCCGATGGTGTATTGCGGATAGTTGCGTTGCAGGTAGGTGATGGTGCGGAGGTTGAGATTATCGGGGCGCGTGGGATACTGGCTCACACAGTGGAGGATGGCGATGTCGGAGTGGTAGCGGGTGATGGTGTCGAGGGCGTCGTCGAGCTCCTTCTTTCCGGCCATTCCTGTGGAGAGAATTATGGGGATACGTGTCTCGGCCATAGCAGCGAGCAGCGGCAGATTGGTGAGGTCGCGGCTGGCCACCTTGAGGCGGTCGGGGGTGAACAGCTTGAGCAGCGACAGGCAGCCCGGTGCGCAGAGCGTCTCCACGAAGTCGAGTCCCAGAGCCTTGGCGTGGCGATAGACCTCAAGATGCTCCTCATCCGAGAGCTCCAGTGCCGCGCGATGCTCGCCGTAGGTGCGTCCGAAGGAGTGGGGCGACGTGTAGGGGCGATTCATCTGCTCGGCTGCCAGTTCTTCGGCCAGGTCGCGCTTGGTGAGCTTCACGGCGTCCATGGGCTGGAGGTCGAGGTCGCTGGCCTCGTCGCGCACGGGGCGTGCCACGAGGTCGACGATGAGCTTGGCTATGTCGACGGAGCCATTGTGGTTCTGGCCGATTTCACCAATGATATATGTGTGGGGAGGTGTCATTTCTCGTTCTGTTCTATGTTTTTCTTCATTATGCGGGCGTAGCGCGGCTCAGAATCCACCAGGGCAACGAGAGCTTCCAGAGAGCCGTCGGTCTCGGCGGCGTGGCGTCGGTAGAGCTCGGAGAGGAGGTCGAAGTCGGCGGGCGTGTCGAGGGTGAGGCGCAGATCGGTGCGCGAGCTCAGGATCTGCGGCAGCGGCAGCATCGACAGCTCAAATTGGTCGGGGTGGGTGTAAAGATATATTGTCACGTGCTCTCGGTAGAGCTTCTCCTGCGTGGCCTCTGCGGCGCGTCGGAGAGCCGCGACGGTGGCCAGCTCGGCGTATAGGCCCAGGTGCGACTTGATGGTGGGGCGCCCGTCGGGGAAAGCATAGCCCACGTAGTGGGCGCCGGTGGCCGTCTGGCGGTCAAACATGGCGTCGAAGCTCGCGGCCTGCAGGAAAGGATTGTCGGAGCACACGCGCACGATGCGCTCAAGCCCGAAGGCATCAGCCGCTCCCAGGAAGCGGCCCAGCACGTCGTCTTCGCTGCCCCGGAAGCAGTCCACGCCGTGAAGGCGTGCCACCTGCTCCAGCACGTCGTCGGCCGGGGATGTTGTGGTGGCCAGCACGATGCGCCGGCCGGGATTGGTGTGCTTGATGCGTTGCAGGAGGATGTCGATGATTCGGCGCTCGCCATCGAAGGGGCGCAGAATCTTGGCCGGCATTCTGGTGGAGCCGGAGCGCGCCTGTATTACGATTCCGTCGGTGTTCATAGTTTCATGCGCGGGAAGGCGTCGATGAAGCTTCCCGGAGTGATGTTGATTATCTGCTTGCCCAGCGAGGCTGCGTAGTCGCGCAGCGTGAAGTAGGCTTTGAATGCCACGTGCATGTGGTAGAGAATGGTGTGGAGACGTGCCGTGGAGAGGTTTTCCTGCTTCACGGTCTCGGCGCGTGAGGATGCGGTGTCGTAGAAATGCTTCTGATGCATGAGCACCTCATTGTCGTCGGTCACCGTGATTTCCGGCAGCCAGGAGTGGTCGGCTCCGGCGAGGTAGATTTTCTCGAAAGGCATGCGCAGGGCCGTGGCGATGGAGGGGATGAGCACGTTGTGGGGGCGCGGCATTCCCAGGCCGCGGCGGTAGATGGCGCGGGAGAGGGAGTCGAAGCCCTCGACGGGCGTGGTGTTGTAGAGGTGCACCGTGATATTGGGATTGGCCGCGAGCATCTCGCGCCACTGCGGGGCGCCGGCGGCGCGCACGGGCATAAACAGGTGCAGGGGCCACGCAGTGTGCTGCGCGAGCGCACCGAACAGCTGCCTGCGCTTCTCCTCCACGAGCCAGAAAAGGGGGTCGGCGATGAGATAGAGCTGCGGCTTCATGCGCTCAAACATGGGCGACGTGGCGCAGAAATTCACAGCCAGCAGCGTGCGCCCGGCCAGGAAATCGCCTTGGGTCTCCACGGTGGCGTTGAGCGATGGGCCATTGGCCAGAATCACCAGCTCGCGCGGGTTGCGCAAGCCGTCGATTTTCAGTGGCGAAGGCTTGCGCGACATCAGCGCTACCTTGACGAGGCTGAGCACTGATTGCTCAAGCCTGCCACACCATTTAATGAATCTGTCTGTTGCTGCCATAGTGCAAAAGTAGTGAAAAAATCGACGGCTCGTGCCGCTACTCGCCTTTTTTCTCCTCGTCGTGCTCGCGGTCGGCGCGCTCGTAGGCTTCGACGATGCGTTGCACCAGCGCGTGGCGCACGATATCCTTCTTGCCGAATTCCACGCGTCCGATGCCCGGCACGTCGCGGAGCACCCGCAGAGCCTGAATAAGGCCGCTGGCGGTGCTTCGCGGCAGGTCTATCTGGGTGGCGTCGCCTGTGATTATCATCTTGGCGTTCATGCCCAGGCGCGTGAGAAACATCTTGATCTGGTGGGTGGTGGTGTTCTGCGCCTCGTCGAGCACGATCACGGCGTCGTTGAGCGTGCGTCCGCGCATGAAGGCCAGCGGCGCGATCTGTATCACCTTGCTTTCCATGTATTCGCGCAGCTTGGCGGCGGGAATCATGTCTTCGAGCGCGTCGTAGAGCGGCTGCAGATAGGGGTCGATCTTGTCTTTCATATCGCCGGGCAGGAAACCCAATTTCTCGCCGGCTTCCACGGCCGGGCGCGAGAGGATGAGCTTGCGCACCTCGCGGTTCTTCAGCGCGCGCACGGCCAGAGCGATGGCCACATAGGTCTTGCCCGTGCCTGCAGGGCCGAGGGCAAAAGTGAGGTCGTTGGCCGTAAATTCCTCCACGAGGCGCTGCTGGTTGGGGGTGCGGGCGCTGATGGGCTTGCCGTTGATGCCGTAGATAATCACGTCGTCGCGCTTCAGCTCCCTGGGGGCATCGCCCTTGATTATATCGAGAATCACCTCCTCGTTGAGGGCGTTGTGCTGCGCGGCATAATCTTCAAGCTCCTTGATCTTGCGCTCGAATTCGGCCGTTTCGCCGTCTTCGCCTATCACCTTGATTACGGAGCCGCGCGCGGCCACGCGCAGCTTGGGAAAGAGGTTGCGGATGAGCTGCATGTTGCAGTTGTTCACTCCGTAGAAACTCACCGGGTCGGCCCGGTCGATGATTATTATTCGTTCTATCATATTATTTATAAAAGAGAGAGTTATCCTGCTGTGAGGCCGCCGTCGATCTTGAACAGCGCGCCGGTGGAGAAAGTGGCCTGCGTGGCCAGGAAGAAGATGGCCTCGGCCACCTCCTCGGGGCGGCAAGTGCGGCCCAGAGGGAACAGCGAGCGCTCCTCGGCCCACATCGCCTCTATCTCGCCGCCGCCGACGGAATGTGCGTCGGCGAAGATGCGGTGGACGAAGGGAGTGTCGACCGTGCCCGGGCACACGGCGTTGACGCGCACGCCGGCCGGTGCCAGTTCTAGTGCTGCCGTGCGTGTGAGCTGGGCGATGGCGCCCTTGGTGAGGCCGTAGCCGAAGTTGCCCGGCTTGCCGATGAATGCCTGATCGGAAGCGGTGACGACGATCGAACCCCTGCCTGCGGCGGCAAAGACACGGGCTGCGGCGCGCACCGTGCGCACGGTACCGCGCACGTTCACGTCGAGCAGGCGGTCGAGGGCTTCGTCGGTGATATTGAGCACCGTGTTGCGGGCGTGCACCCCGGCATTGGCCACCACCACCTGCAACTCGCCCATAGCTGCTGCGGCCGCAATGGCATCGTCCACGGCGCCGGGGCGCGTGATGTCGCAAATGATGGGCGTGGCGCGGTCGTCGCAGCCGAAGGCGGCGCGCAGCGCGGCCTCGTCCACATCGGCGGCGGCCACGTGCCAGCCGTGGCTCATGAACAGCCGCGCTGTGGCCAGTCCTATGCCTGAGGCGGCTCCGGTGATAAATGCAACGTTCATATTTTATTATGCTGTGCTATAGGAATTATACTACTTATAAGATTGATGATTTTTTCTTCTTTCCCCGCAGCACGTGCAAGGAGAGGGGCAGAAGCCACGGCAGCGTGGCCAGAGCGGCGCCCCACGGGCCCCATAAGTGCTTGAGGGCCACTGTGGCAAGGCCCAGGAGGGTGGCGAGGCAGCAGAGGAGCACGGGGCGGGCACTCATGCGCAGGCGGTAGCGGTGAATGGCAGCGAGCACCACGGCCGAGTAGAGCAGATACTCCACCACGTAGGCCAGACCCAGGCCCGCGAAGCCACCCAGCATGAAGCCGGCGATGCTGCATGCGAGTCCCAGAACGGCGCCGATAGCTTCCGTGACCACAAAGGCCCGGCCATCGCCGCGAGCCAGGATGATGAAGGCCATGCAATAGGAGAAGGCGCGCGGAAGCACGCCGCAGATGCCCAGGTCCACGTAGGGCAGCACGGGCAGGAATGCCTCGGAGTAGAGCAGGCGCACCACGAGGCCGGAGCACACTACAAAGAGCACCACCACGGGCATGAGCACCCAGGCGGCCACCTTGAATTCGCCTCCGGCAAATGCGGCCGTGCGCAGGCCCGAGGAAGCCACGGAGGCCAGGCGGGGGTAGTATTCGTTGGTGATGGCCGAGAAGATTACCAGAACGTAGGTGTTGACGAGCATGAACCCCGACTGGTACAGGCCCAGTCCGCCGGTGCCGTCGCGACCGGTCATGAACACCACAAACAGATAGGAGGCCAGCTGCGTGAGCACCGCGGCGGCCGTGAGATACAGTCCCAGGCGCATCACCGGCGCCATAGTGCGCCAAGCCTCGCGCAGGGGCACACTCTGAGGGCGAGGACAATAGCGGCGGCGCTCCCGGGCGGCCCAAAGGGCGTAGGTGAACGTCATTATCAGAAACACCGGCAGCACGGCCTGCATCCGCAGTGCATAGTAGAGCGGCACGCCGGCTGCCGTGGCCACGACTGCCGAGAGCAGCGTCACGCGCGCCAGGGGTGCGAGATGTCCTTCGCCCTGCAGGGCAGCCATATCGGCCTCCAGCCATATCGCGGCTCCCACGGAGGTGGCCAGCAGAGCAAAGCACCACCACTGGGCGGTGGTGCCCAGGGTCCAGTAGCTCAGGGCCGGCGAGAGAAGCAGAGTGATGGCAGCACCGGCCAGGGCAAGTGCTGCCGAGACGCTGCGCACGGCGCCCTCGATAGCCGGCCTGGCGGCGGCAGGGGCAGCGGCAATCTCGCGCACTGCACCCGTGCGAAGACTCAGGCCTGCGCCGGCCTGCATTAGGTCGCGCGTGGTTGTGAATACGGCGTTGAGGCCCACTCCGGCAGGTCCCAGCCATAGGGCGATGAGCTTGTTGCGGAGCACGCTCAGGGCCACGACCACCACTTGCGTGCCGCCGAAGATGCCCATGGCGTGGAGGATTCTGCCCTTAAGCGTGCTCACGGCTTAACCCACTCCGAGGGGTTGAGTTTTTCTTTTTCCTGGCGCAGCTCAAAGTGGAGCACGGCGCGGTTGCCGTCGTCGGGGTCGCGGTAGATGTGGCCCAGGGCCTGGCCGGAGCGCACTTTGTCGCCCTTGCGCACCACGATATTGTCGAGGCCGGCATATACCGTGAGGTATTCGCCGTGGCGCACGATCACGATATTCTGATATCCGTCGATGCGGAACACCGAGCTCACCGTGCCCTCATACACGGCTCTGGCCGAGGCGTCCTTGGCTCCGGCCTCGATGTCGATGCCGCTGTTCTGAATCTGCACTCCCGGGATGCGCGGATGGTCGGTGCGGCCAAAGGCACTCACGATCCTGTAGGGACCGGCCACGGGAAAGAGCAGGCGGCCCTTGTTGCTGCGGAAAGTGCCGCTCAGGGCCCGCTCGGCGGCAGCCGTGGCCTCGTAGGCCGATGGCTGAGCGGCCGGCCCGGGCTTGGCGGCCGGGGCGGGAGCGGGGGTGGGCTGTGCGGCGGGTGCAGTGGTGGAATTCTTCTTTTTGTCGGCTTCCGCGCGTGCTTTAGCTTCTGCCTGGGCACGAGCCTTTGCTTCGGCTTCAGCCCGGGCCTTGGCTTGCTGCTCTTCGCGGCGCCTTTGTTCCTCGGCCCGCCTTTGCTCCTCGGCTATGATGCGGTCGAGCTCGCGGTCGAGCTGCTGAGCGAGGCGGCGCTTCTCGTCGAGCACCTTCTTCAGGGATGCTCCCTCGCGGCGCAGGGAGGCCACGAGAGTGTCGGCCTGCTGCTGGCGTGTGCGCAGCCTGGCCGTGGCCAGGGCCATGCGTCCCAGTTCCTCGCGTCGCTCGGAGTTGAGCGCATCGAGGGCAGCGCGCTGTGCGGCCAGGGTGTCGGTCTGTGCCTTGAGGCGGCGGCTCTTGGAAGCATGTGCTGCCGAGAGCTCGCGCAGGTAGCGGACCCGGCGCCAGGCTTCGCTGACGCTGCCTGAGCCCAGCACGAAGGTGATGGGGCTGAGGCGTGAGCGGCGTGCACGCTGAGCCCTGAGGCTGCGTGCATAGGCCGCGCGCATGGATGCCACGCGTGCGGCGGTGAGGTCGATGCTGTCGTTGAGGGCGGCTATGTTCAGTTCGAGACTATCCACTCCTGCCTGCATCGAGGCAATCGACTGCTCGCTGCGGCCAATCTCGGCGTCGAGTGATGCCAGGCGGTTGAGCTGGCGGCGTGTCTCGCGGGTGTTGTCGTCGATGCGTCGCTGCGTCTTTTCAATTTCGCCTGCCGTGCGCTGCTGCTCGCGGCGCACGTCGCCTGCCGTGCGCGTCGCCTGCTTGGCGGCGGTGGATGTCTTTTTCTTGGATGTGCCGCTCTTTCGCGTGGTGTTTTTGGCTGCGGCAGAGCGCGGCTTGGCCGCCTCGGCGGCAGGAGCAGTCGAGGCGGCCAGGCACAGGGCTATTATGATTGCGTGAAGTATTCGGCGCATTATTTACGCTCCACCTTGCGGGTGAGGAGCACCTCGGTGGGGAAGTGGTCGGAGAAGCCGTTGAGGTAGCTGCCGGCGGCGAAGGTGCGCTTGGGATAGCCCACGCGCGAGCCTTCCTTATCCTTGAGGAAGTCGTGGTTGTGGACGATAGAGCGCAGGAAGTGCCAGCGGTTGTCGGGAGCGGTGGCGAGGTTGCCCGAGATTATAATCTGGTCGAAGAGGTTCCATGAGCTCTTGTAGGCAAGGGTGCCGATGCCTTTTTCGAGCATTTCCCAGAAGGGGTTGTAGAAACCGTGGGCCTTGGCGTCGTCAATCTTGCGCTTGCCGCCCAATACCACGGCGCATGCGCGGTCCTGAGGGTCGTCGTTGAGGTCGCCCATCACGATCACACCGATTTCGGGGTCGACCTGCCAGAGCGAGTCGGCGATGTTCTTGCTGAGCGCGGCTGCGGCGCAGCGGTTGGGCTCGGAGCGTTCCTGTCCGCCCAGGCGCGAGGGCCAGTGGTTGACTATCACGGCGATGCGTTGTCCCAGCAGGGAGCCCACCACGCACATCTGGTCGCGTGTGCGGAAAGGCACGGCGTGCAGGCGGTGATTGGTCACGTTCTCCACCTTGAAATAGCGGGGGTTGTAGAGCAGGCCCACATCCACACCGCGCGCGTCGGGCGAGTCGTGGTGCACGATCTGGAGGTTCCAGGCAGCGATGGCGGGATTGGCCACGAGGTCTTCCAGCACGCTGCGGTTTTCAATTTCGCTCACGCCGATAACGGCCGGGCCATAGGGCGTGGTCTTGGTGGTGAACTGGGAGATGGCGTAGGCCAGGTTGTTGATTTTATTGCGGTATTTGCGTGCGTCCCATTGCTTCGAGCCTCCCGGGGTGTATTCGGCATCGCGTCCCTCGGGGTTGTTGGGGATGGTGTCGAAGAGGTTTTCGAGGTTGTAGAAAGCGATGCCGGCCACCTGTACGGCCTGCTTGCTCTGCGTCTGGGCCTGCGCCGACCATGCTACGGCAATGGCGGCGGCAAGAATGAGCACAAGTCTTTTCATTGGTGATATAGCGCTATAATTTGAGGTTTTTCACTTACTGCGCAAAGGTACAAAAAAATCGACACACTAATAATATTTATAAGAAATAATATTTTTAAGATTTATAATTGCGCGGAAGACGGCAAAATTGTAATTTTGCGTCCGATGAGGAGTTTACTGCACATCGTGATATTGCTGGTGCTTGCCGGCTGCGGGGTGTCGGCTACGCGGCCCGCGGCGCTCGACGAGGCGCGGCGTCTTATGACCGAGGATCCCGGCGCGGCCCTTGAACGGCTCAATGCTCTGGACCTCGCTGAGCTGGACGACTCGGCCACGATGGCCGAGTGGGCGCTGCTCTATAGCGAGGCCCTGGTGGCCAATCGCCTGACGGCGCCAAACGACACGATAGTGGGCATCGCCATTGAGTATTACGGCCGGCACGGCCGCAAGCAGGAGCTCCGGAAGGCATCGGAGCTCAAGGCTCTTATAAGCGGTGGCGACCACCGCGACGAGCTGGCCACGGCGCTGTATCTCCAGAAAGAGAAAGAATTCTTTCTATATAAGGAACGCAGCGCGCGAGAGCTTTTGATGCTGGCCGTGCTGCTCGTGCTCGTGGCCGCGGGCGCGGCTATGGTGTGGATGCGGCAGCGGCTCAGGCTCAAGCAGGCGCAGAACGAGGCGCTCATGGCCGAGGCCTCGGGGCTGGAGTCGAAGCTCCGCGAACTGCTCGCCGGCCGCTTTGAACTCATCGACTCGCTGTGCCAGACCTATTATGAATCGCAGGGCACCAAGGCCGAGCGCAAGGCGGTGGTGGAGATGGTGAAGCGCGAAATTGAAGCCGTGCGCACCGATTCTTTCCCACGCATGGAGCAGGCCGTGAACGATTGCCGTGGCAATCTTCTGGGCAAGGTGAAGGAGTGCTGGCCGGATATCAAGCCCGACGACTACCGGCTACTGGTGTACCTCGCAGGCTCGCTTTCCTCGCGCACAATCAGTCTTCTGCTGGGCGAGAGTGTGGAAGTGGTGTACAAGCGTAAATCCAGATTGAAGGCGCGCCTGAAAGAGCGCGTGGCGCCCGCTTTTCCGGCAGTGATGGAGGTGTTTTGAGGCTCTGTCAGATTTTTGTCTGTTATTTTCGCGTAGATATCTGATTATCAATGCTATGCAATTAGTGATGTCAGGCCGTGTTTTTGCATCGGATGGCTCGGCGTGAGTAATTTTGCAACAAAAAATCACTCACATGAACGCAAGAATCCACCTATCTGTAATCGCGATCTGTTTCGTCTTTCATTCCGGCTACGCTCAGCATTCCGAGCAGCCCGACAGCCTCACGCATGAGCTGCACGAACTGGTGGTTACGGCCCGCCAGCCGGCCACGCGGCTCGTGGGCTCCACCCTCGTCTCCACAATCCCGGGCTCGAACCTCGCCGATCTGGGCAACGCGCTCGATGTGCTCGCGCAGCTTCCCATGATCAAGGTGGAAGACGGCGCTGTGGCCGTTACTGGCAAGAGCAACGTGGAGATATATATCGACGGGCGGCCCATGCGCGAAGGCCTGGAGCTGCAGCAGATTCTATCGTCGAATCTGAAGAGGGTGGAGCTGCTCATGGCTCCCGGCGCGGAATACGCCAGCACCACCGACGCAGTGCTGCGCATCACCACGCGGCGCAATTTCGTGCATGGTCTTTCATTCACGGAGCAGCTGAGCGTGCGGCGTCGCCGCCGGTGGAGCGCGATGAACGATCTGGCGCTCAGCTATCGCGCAGGAGGCTGGGAATTCTTCGCCAACGGCACCATAAACCGTGATAATCCGTTGGCCAAGGGCACAACCACCAATACGCTGATGTACGATGGTCGGGAGACGGTGGTGGGTAGCAGTCAGCGCAACGCTTATCCCACGACCGCCGGTGTGGTGAAAGCCGGCTTCAACTACACCGATGGAGCCGCGCAATCGCTGGGCGCCTATTACCGCTACAATCCCGAGCGCGGCGACTTCAGCAACACCGGCGCGGAGTGGCTCGACAGCGAGCCGGCCATAACACGCGTGATTGACAAGACGATACGCGCAGGCAGCCACCTCGCATCCGTGTACTACGAGAATATCTTTGCCGGAAAGTACACGCTGCATTTCGACGGCGACTTCCGCAGCGCATCCTCCGACGATGCCTCGGCCACGCAATATCCCTCCACCGCAGGACTTGCAGCCGTGCGCTCCACATCGCGGCGCCGCTCCACTCTCTGGGCCGGCAAGCTCTACACGAGCTTCCCGCTTGCAGGCGGCGAATTCAATGCGGGCACGCAGGACAGTTACACCTGCTCGCGCCTCGATTTCCGGATGCTCAACGATGCAGTGGCCGGCTACATCCCCTCCACTCGTACGGATGTACGCCAGACATCGGCGGCGCTTTTCGCCTCGTGGTCGCGGGCTTTCGGGCAGCTCACTCTCCGTGCCGGCGCGAGATATGAATATGCCGACTACGATTTCCGCGTCGACGGCGTGCGCGACACCGATACCTCGCGCCGCGATCATTTGCTCACACCCGATATCGCGCTCGGCTATTCCTTCAACGATGATGCGAGCCTGAATCTGAGCTACCGCATGGCCACCGTTAAGCCACCTTACGCGCAACTCACAGGCGCGCTCACCTACACCGGCCTGCACGAAATCGAGGGCGGCAATCCGGCCTTGCGCGACGAGCGTATGCACGATCTTCAGCTCATGGGCATGTGGCGCGGATTCATGCTGCAGTGCGATTTCACCCGCGCCACAGACACCTATGCTTTCGTGAAGCAGCTGTATCCCGCGCCGGATCTGCAGCTGCTGATGCATCCGGTCAATATCGACGTTTCGGCCGTCAGTGTGTATCTGATGTGGAGTCGCCCCGTGGGCTGCTGGACGCCCGAGGCAACTGTGGGCCTCTATCGCCAGTGGCTTGAGCTGGACGGCGTGCGCCACAACAAGCCGATCTTCACATACTATTTCGACAATACGGTCGCGCTACCGCACGGCTGGAGCATCACGGCCAACATCAGCGGACAGTCGAGCGGCGACATGCACACCAACCGCTTCGGCGCCACGCCTTTCACTATGGATGCGTCGCTGGGCAAGACTTTCCTGAACAAGGCCCTCACGATAAGGCTCGCCGCCACCGATATATTCGGCACGGCCTGCAACGACTGGACGATGCTCACCGGCGGCATCTACGTGGATAAGCGCCAGAGCTACGATCGCCGCGGCGTGGCCCTCAACGTGATCTACCGCTTCAGGCCACGCCGCAGCGCCTACAAAGGCACCCCGGCTTCCGAGGCTGAACTGCACCGCCTCTGAATATCAACCTTATACGACTTGTGCGTCTTATAAGAATCACCCGTTCGACCGGTGCGGCAATGGCTCAGAGCAGGTCGTGGAGGGGAGTGTAGGGGAGGTCCCAGGCTTCGGCCACGGCGGGGAAGGTGACGCGGTGGTCCACGATGTTCACGCCACGGGCCAGGCCTTCATCGGCGCGGCAGGCGTCGCGCCAGCCGTGGTCGGCGAGGCGCAGGGCGTAGGGAAGGGTGGCGTTGGTGAGGGCCATGGTGGAGGTGCGGGGCACGGCACCGGGGATGTTGGCCACGGCATAGTGCACCACGCCGTCCACGGTGTAGACCGGCTGGGCATGGGTGGTGGCGTGGGATGTGGCGAAGCATCCGCCCTGGTCGATGGCCACGTCCACCATCACGCTGCCGGGTTCGAGGAGTCGCACCATGTCTTCAGTGACGAGCTTGGGAGCCTTGGCGCCGGGAATGAGCACGGAGCCTATGACGAGGTCGGTGCGGGGCAGTTCCTGCTCTATGTTGTGGCGCGAGGAGTATAGGGTGTGCACGTTGGCGGGCATCACTTCGGCCAGGTGTCGCAGGGTGGGGAGGGAGATGTCGGTGATGGTGACCTCGGCTCCGAGGCCTGCTGCCATGAGGGCAGCGTTGCGGCCCACCACGCCGCCGCCCAGCACGAGCACTCGGGCGGGCCGCACGCCGGGCACTCCGCCCAGGAGCATGCCTTTGCCGCCCTGGGGCTTTTCGAGGAATCGGGCGCCCTGCTGCACGCTCATGCGGCCGGCCACTTCGCTCATGGGGGTGAGCAGAGGCAGCGTGCCGGCGCGGTCGGTCACGGTTTCGTAGGCTATGCAGGTGGCGCCGGAGGCCAGCATGGCATCGGTGAGGGCGCGGTCGCAGGCAAAGTGGAAGTAGGTGAAAAGCAGCTGGCCGGGGCGCACGAGGGCGTATTCCGGCTCGATGGGTTCTTTCACCTTGATTATCATCTCGGCGATGGCGTAGACATCGGCAATACCGGGCAGCACGGTGGCTCCGGCCGCTTCATACTCGGCGTCGGGGAAGCCGCTGCCCTCGCCGGCGGTGTGCTGCACGTAGACGGTGTGGCCGTGGGCCACGAGTTCTTTCACTCCCGCAGGGGTGGCACCCACGCGGTTTTCGTTGTTTTTGATTTCTTTGGGTATGCCGATAATCATGGTAAGTGGTATTAAGAATGGGATTTAAGGAGTTGTAACGTGGCGCAAGATACGAAAAAAATGTTTACATGGTATCAAAAATGTTTTAAAACATTATTACCTTTGCACTTCCAATCCCTTTACAGATGATAGAAGAAATACTGAGCCACAACCGCGAGTTTGTGGAATCGCGCGGTTATGAGCGCTTTATCACCTCGAAATACCCCGATAAGCGCATTGCCATCGTGACCTGCATGGACACGCGCCTGGTGGAGCTGCTGCCGGCCGCGCTGGGCTTGCGCAACGGCGATGTCAAGATAATCAAGAATGCCGGCGGCACAATCACCAATCCCTTCGACAGCACGATGCGCTCGCTGCTGGTGGCCGTCTACGAGCTGGGTGTGAACGAGATAATGGTGATAGGCCACACCGGCTGCGGCGTGCAGGGCATGGACGCCGCCGAGATGCTGCACCTGATGCGCGAGCGCGGTGTGCCGCAGGAGCATATAACGCTGATGCGCCACTGCGGCATCGACCTCGACGGCTGGCTGCACGGCTTTGACGACACTGACGCGGCCATTGCCGAGACCGTCGACCTTATTTCCCGCCACCCGTTGATGCCCGCCGATGTGCGCACGGCCGGCTATATCATGGATTCCACCACCGGTGGGCTGCGCCCCATCAATCCTGCCTGCCATGATGGAGAATGAGGTGCGCGTGACCTTGAGCCGCGGGCTGCTGGCGTTGTCGCCCATGGCGGTGTTTCTGGTGTCGTATGTGGCGGTGTCGCTGTATATCGGCGATTTCTACAAGATGCCCGTGTCGGTGGCTCTGGCGCTGGCCTCGGTGTGGGCGGTGGCGCTGTGCCGTCGCCTGCCGCTGCTGGAGCGCATCGAGATATTCTCGCGTGCGGCCGGCCATTCCAATATATTGTATATGATATGGGTGTTTGTGCTGGCCGGCGCCTTCGCCAATCTGGCCCGCGAGACGGGGGCTGTGGATGCCACCGTGCAGCTCACGCTCTCCACGTTTCCGCTACGCTTCGTGGTGCCCACGCTCTTCGTGGCGGCATGCTTCATATCGATGGCCGTGGGCACGTCGGTGGGCACCGTGGTGGCGCTCACTCCTCTGGCTGCCGAGATAGCCCACGCCTCCGGCGGCGGCACGGCCTTCTTCGTGGCGGCGGTGCTGGGAGGCGCCTTCTTCGGCGACAACCTCTCGTTTATATCCGACACCACCATAGCCTCCACGCGCTCGCAGGGCTGCGACATGGCCGATAAGTTTCGCGCCAATCTGTGGATATGCCTGCCCGCTGCTCTGGCCACGCTGCTGCTCTATCTGGTGCACGGCGTGGATGCAGCGGCCATTCCTGCCGGGGCAGAGGCGGCCTCGGCGTGGCTCGTGGTGCCTTATCTGATAGTGATCGTGGCCGCCTGCATGGGCGTGAACGTGCTGCTCACGCTATCGCTGGGCATCCTGGCCGCCATGATAGCCGGCGCCTGCACGGGCCACGGCCTCGTGGCTATGGCCGGCTACCTGGGCACGGGCATAGACTCCATGGGCTCGCTCATCGTCGTTACGCTGCTGGCCGCGGGCCTGCTGGGCGTGATCAAGTGGCTGGGCGGCATAGCCTTCCTGCTTCAGAGCCTCACGCGCTTCGTGGGCGGAGTGCGCGGTGCCCAGGCCGCCATAGCCGTGCTCGTGGGACTGGTGAACCTGTGTACCGCCAACAACACCGTGGCCATCATCACCGTGGGCTCCATCGCCCGGCGCATATCAGAACGCTACGGCGTGTCGCCCCAGAAGGCGGCCTCGCTGCTCGATTCCAGCGCCTGCATCGTGCAGAGCCTTATCCCCTACGGCGCCCAGGCCCTGCTGGCGGCATCGCTGGCCGGCATTTCGCCCGTGGCCTCAATCCCCTATCTCTACTATCCCATGCTGCTGGCAGTGGCCGTGGCAGTCTCCATCATCTTCCGCCTGCCGCGCTCGGCCCGGCTAAAATAGAAAAAACTGAATTCGATTTATAATTCTTATATATAAATGTTATAAGTCTTATAAATCTTATAATTTGCGTGCATAGCGGAAAAATTGTAATTTTGCACTGATGGGACGACTTCTGGCGATAGACTTCGGGCGCAAGCGTTGCGGCATAGCCGTGACGGATACGCTGCGCATAGCCGCCAACGGGCTGTGCACCGTGGCCACGGCCGAGCTTTCGACCTGGGTGAAAGGCTATATAGCGCGTGAGCCGGTGGATGCTATCGTGGTGGGACTGCCGCTCACGATGAGCGGAGCGCCCAGCGAGAGCCAGCGCTGGCTGCGTCCGGCCATCGGGCGCCTGCGGCGCGAGGTGGCTCCGGTGCCCGTGGAGTTCTACGACGAGCGTTTCACCTCCGTGCTGGCCCACAAGGCTATGCTCGACGGCGGCCTGCACCGCATGGCGCGCCGCGACAAGGCGCTGGTAGACGAAATCTCGGCCGCCATCATCCTCAACGACTATCTTGAAAGCCGACAATACAACAACCCGAAATAAGAAAAAACGAAACACAGATATATATGAAACTTCCGGTGTATCTTTACGGCCACCCCGTGCTGCGCAAGCAGGCTGCCACGGTGACCCCCGACAGGGAGGGCCTGTCTGAGCTGCTGAAGAATATGTTTGAGACCATGTATGCCTCGGAGGGTGTGGGCCTTGCAGCCCCGCAGGTGGGGCTGAGCGAGCGCATCGTGGTGATCGATGCCGACCCCGTGGGCGAGAACTTTCCCGAGTGTGCCGGCCGCAAGCTGGTGCTGATCAATCCCGAGATCGAGGTGCTCGACGGCGAGCGCGTGACGCGCGGCGAGGGTTGCCTGAGCCTGCCCGGCCTGAGCGAGAACGTGACCCGCACCGAGCACATCCGCCTGCGCTGGCAAGACGAGAATTTCCAGCCCCACGAGGAGGAGATAAGCGGCTTTCTGGCGCGCATCGTGCAGCACGAGTGCGACCATCTGGAGGGCAAAGTGTATATCGACCACATCTCGCCCATACGCAAGCAGCTGATCAAGCGCAAGCTGGCCAATATCGTGGAGGGCAAGATACGCGTGGATTATCCCGTGCGCTTTGCCCCGCGAGCCCGCCGATAGCGACGGGTGCGCCCAAAAGTTATTAATAATAAAAATTCAACAGCTACAATGGCAGACGATAAAAAGATAATATTCTCGATGGTGGGCGTGAGCAAGATCTATCCGCCCCAGAAGCAGGTGCTCAAAAACATTTATCTCTCGTTTTTCTATGGCGCCAAGATTGGCATCATCGGTCTTAACGGCTCCGGCAAATCATCGTTGCTCAAGATTATAGCCGGCATCGACAAGGACTATCAGGGCGAGGTGGTGTTTTCGCCCGGCTACACCGTGGGCTATCTTGAGCAGGAGCCCAAGCTTGATCCCTCAAAGACGGTGATCGAGGTGGTGCGCGAGGGCGTGCAGCCCATTATGGACATGCTGGCCGAGTTCGACAAGGTGAACGAGGCCTTCGCTGATCCTGATGCCGACTTCGACACCCTGCTGGCCCGCCAGGCCGAGCTCCAGGACAAGCTGGACGCCGCCGACGCCTGGAATATCGACAGCAAGCTGGAACGCGCCATGGATGCCCTGCAATGCCCCCCCGACGACCAGCCCGTGACCACCCTGAGCGGCGGCGAGCGTCGCCGCGTGGCTCTGTGCCGCCTGCTGCTGCAGCAGCCCGACGTGCTGCTGCTCGACGAGCCCACCAACCATCTCGATGCCGAGAGCATCGACTGGCTTGAGCAGCACCTCAAGCAATATCCCGGCACCGTGATAGCCATCACCCACGACCGCTACTTCCTCGACAATGTGGCCGGATGGATTCTTGAGCTCGACCGAGGCGAGGGCATTCCCTGGAAGGGCAACTACTCCAGCTGGCTCGACCAGAAGACTAAGCGCATGGCTCAGGAAGAGAAGCAGGCCAGCAAGCGCCGCAAGACCCTGGAGCGCGAGCTCGAATGGGTGCGCATGGCTCCCAAGGCCCGCCAGGCCAAGGGCAAGGCCCGCCTCAACAGCTACGACCGCATGCTCAACGAAGACCAGAAGCAGCGCGAGGAGCGTCTGGAGATATTCATCCCCAATGGACCGCGCCTGGGCAACAAGGTGATAGAGGCGCAGCATCTGGCCAAAGCCTTCGGCACCAAGCAGCTCTTCAAAGACCTCAGCTTCATGCTGCCCCCGGCCGGTATCGTGGGCGTGATAGGCCCCAACGGCGCCGGCAAGACCACCCTCTTCAAGCTCATAATGGGCCTGGAGAAGGCCGATGCCGGCAGCTTCGACGTGGGCGAGACCGTGAAGGTGGCCTACGTGGACCAGACCCACCGCGACCTGCACCCCGACGCCACCGTCTACGAGGTGATCTCGCAGGGCGTGGAGACCTTCCGCATGGGTGGACGCGACGTGAACGCGCGCGCATATCTGTCGAAGTTCAATTTCACCGGCGCCGACCAGGAGAAGAAAATCGGCGTGCTCAGCGGTGGCGAGCGCAACCGCCTGCACCTGGCCATGGCCCTGAAGGAAGAAGGCAACGTGCTGCTGCTCGACGAACCCACCAACGATATCGATGTGAACACCCTGCGCGCTCTTGAGGAAGGCCTTGAGGACTTTGCCGGATGCGCCGTGGTGGTGAGTCACGACCGTTGGTTCCTCGACCGCATCTGCACCCACATCCTCAGCTTTGAGGGCGACGGCGAGGTGGTGTGGTACGAAGGCTCCTACAGCGACTACGAAGACTACAAGCGCGCACGCAACGGCGGCAAGGAATTGCCCCGCCGCCGCTACCGCAAGCTCATGGAGTGATGCGCGCCGGAGACATCTGCCGATGGGTGGCCGCCGTGGCCGCCGTGTGGCTGCTGCACGCGTGCAGCAGCACGCGCCACGTGCCCCCCGGCGAGATGCTCCTGCGGGCCGTGAGCATCGAGGTGACCGACACCGCCGGCTCGGCCGCCGGCGACCTCGACACCGACGAGCTCTACTACTTCCTGCGGCAGACACCCAACCACAAGGTGCTGGGCTTCGCCAAGTTGCAGCTGGCCACATATAATCTGTCGGGCTCCGACACCACCCGGTGGTTCAACCGCTGGGTGCGCCGTATAGGTCAGCCGCCCGTGATCTACGACCCCGACCTCACGGATGCATCCGTGAGGCAGCTGCACACCGCCCTCGTGAACCGCGGCTACGTCAACGCCCGCGTGGAGGCCGATACAGTGGTGCGCCCCGGCGGCAAGGCTGTCGACGTAGACTATCGCATCCTGGCCGGAACGCCCCTCTACGTGCAGTCGCTCGACTACGACATCGCCGATACTGCCCTCAGCATCCTGGTGATGGCCGACACCCTGCGCTCCCTCATCCGCCCGGGGCGGATGCTCGACCGCAACGTGCTCGACGACGAGCGCGCCCGCATCACCGAGATGCTGCGCAACCGCGGCTACTATGCCTTCACAAAGGAGTACATATCTTTCGTGGCCGATACCGTGCGCGGCAGCCACGATGCCGCCCTCACGCTGAGGCTGCGTGCGCCGCGCTCCGGCATGGTGCGCGCATCGAAGGCCGATGCCGACCGCTTCCGCGTGGCCTCCGTGGTGTTTGTTACCGATGCCGAGGGCACGCCGGTAGATACCGTGCGCTACCGCGACATCGAAGTGGTCTACGGCCACGACCGCTACATCCGCCCCTCCGTGCTGGAAGAAAAGTGCTATATCACCCCCGGGCGCCCCTACAGCGCCACCGCCGTGGACCGCACCTATGAGGCTCTGGCTCAGCTGGGCATCCTGCGCTATATCAATATAGAGATGGTGCCGGCCGGCACCATAGGCGACGAGCAGCTGCTGCAGGCCGTGATCACCATGGCCCGCAACCGCACGCAATCCGTATCGGTGGAGCTCGACGGCACCAACAGCGAGGGCGACCTGGGAGCAGGCCTCGCGCTCACCTATCAGCACCGCAACCTTGCCCACGGCTCGGAACTGCTCACGGCCAAGCTGCGCGGAGCCTACGAGAGCATCAGCGGCGACCTTGAGGGCCTGATCAACGACCGCTACACCGAGGTGGCAGGCGAGGTGGGCATCACATTCCCCAAATTTGAGTTTCCGCTCGTGAGCCGCCGCTTCAAGAAGCGCGTGCGGGCCTCCACGGAGTTTGCCGTGTCGTTCAACTACCAGGAGCGCCCGGAGTACACGCGCCTCATCTTCGGCGCGTCGTGGAAATACAAATGGCAGCAGCGCATGCGCGACTTCCAGCTGCGCCACACCTTCGACCTCATCGACATCAACATGGTGCGCCTGCCGCGAAGCACCATGGACTTCCTCGACGAGATAGCCCCGGACAATCCCCTGCTGCGCTACAGCTACGAAGACCATCTGATAATGCGCCTGGGATATACGCTCTACCGCACCAACCGCCGCATCCCCACGGCCACCGTCAACGCCTTTGCCATCCAGCCCTACGTGAGCACCCTGCGCGTGGCCGCCGAGACAGCCGGCAATCTGCTCTATGCCATCTCCAGCATCGACGGACAGAAGCGCAGCGACGGCGTCTACAAGCTCTTCGGAGTGCAGTATGCACAATATGCCAAGGCCGAAATCGACTACACCTACACCCGCAACTTCAACAGCCGCAACGCACTGGCCGTGCACGTGGGCGCAGGAGTGGCCGTGCCCTACGGCAACTCGTCGATGGTGCCCTTCGAGAAGCGATTCTATGCCGGCGGTGCCAACGGCGTGCGCGGCTGGGGCGTGCGCACGCTTGGCCCCGGAGCCTACGACTCGCGCAACAACGTGCGCGACTTTATCAACCAGTGCGGCGACATCCGCCTCGACATGAGCATCGAATACCGCGCCAAGCTCTTCTGGGTGCTTGAAGGCGCCCTCTTCGTCGATGCAGGCAACATCTGGACCATCCGCGACTACGCCACGCAGCCCGGCGGCGTGTTTCGTTTCAACAGGTTCTACAAGCAGATCGCCGCGGCCTACGGAGCCGGCCTGCGCATGGACTTCACCTACTTCCTGCTGCGTCTCGACCTGGGCATGAAAGCCCACAACCCCGCTGCCAATCAGGAGCCCTGGCCCATCATCCATCCGCGCTGGAGCCGCGACGCCAATTTCCACTTCTCGGTGGGATATCCNTTCTGATTCCTTCNGCGTGCGTCTTCCTTTGCNTGGGTACACTNATGCGTATAGCCGGAGATTGATACAAAACGACAAAAGCAACAAAANAAAACNCATTTTTTATGTTTCTTCTGCAGCTTTTGTNCTTTTGTATCTTATCAGAGGCGGATNTGANACCACTTGGCTNTACGCACTGAATACTGAACGGTGATATCCNGTTTGAAAAAATATGCTTAATTTTGCACNTTACATAGCAAACGCACATCCATGCACACACTCGTAATATTCGACCTTGACGGCACGCTGCTCAATACCATCACCGACCTGGGCGACGCTGCCAACTACACCATGCAGGCCATGGGATATCCCACNCACGCCCCGGAATCGTATCCCATGATGGTGGGCGGCGGCGTGGCACGCCTGCTCGAACGCGCGCTCCCCGACAGCGCCCGCANTCNCGAAATCCTGGCCCGNGCTCTCGATATCTTCCGCGCCCGCTACGACGAGCACCTGGNCGACAGCACCNCCGTCTATCCCGGCATCCCCGAGCTGCTCGACGAGCTCACGGCACATGGCATCCGCGTGGCCGTGGCCAGCAATAAATACGAGAGCGCCGTGCGCAAGCTCGTGGAGCACTTCTTCCCGGCTGTGCCGTGGGTGGCCGTGTGCGGCCACGTGGAAGGCGTGCCCGTGAAGCCCGATCCTTCTATAGTGTTCAGGGTGCTCACGGAGAGTCCCGCGCCCAAAGCCGACGTGCTCTACGNCGGCGACAGCGGCGTGGACATCGAGACCGCCCGCCGCGCCTGCGTCGACAGTATCGGTGTCACCTGGGGATTCCGCACCGCCGCCGAGCTNCGCGCCCATTATGCCACCCACATCGTATCGTGCCCCGAGGCTATCCTGGAGNTCGCCCTGCACTGAGCATATTTCACATATAATTATGCGATATATGCGTTTTTTGAGAATTTGAGCAATCTATCCACTCAAAATCTTTGCTGTTTCGTGGAAAATTGTTACATTTGCTGAAAATTTCAAATATAGCTATGGCCAACACAGATAAAATAGACAATCTCGACCGTCACATCCTCAGCATCATAATGCACAACGCCCGCATCCCCTCCAAAGACGTGGCAGTGGACTGCGGCGTGAGCCGCGCGGCTATCCACCAGCGCATCCAGCGCATGATCGACCTCAACGTCATCACCGGTTCCGGCTACTCCGTGGACCATCACGTGCTGGGCTACAACACCTGCACCTACATAGGCGTGAACCTTGAGAAGGGAGCCCTGTATCGCCGCGTGGTGCCCGAGTTTGAGAAAATCCCCGAAATCGTGGAATGCCATTTCACCACCGGCCCCTACACCNTGCTGCTCAAGCTCTACGCCCGCGACAACGAGCATCTCATGGACCTGCTCAACAANAAGATTCAGATGATTCCCGGCGTGGTGGGCACCGAGACGCTCATCTCGCTCGACAACAGTATCTCGCGCGAAATCCCCGTGAGCTACAAATAAGCCCGCGGCATNCTTACTGCAATGGCTGATTTTGATTTCAAGGCCTCGCTGCGCAGCCGGCTCAGCGCCGTGCGCCCCACNCGGTGGGTGCGCTTCGGCATTGTGGCCGCGGTGTATCTGCTGTGGGTGGTGTGGCTGGGCAGCCCGTGGTGGGCACTGGGCGTGCTGCTGCTTTTCGATATCTACATCACGGGCTATATCCCCTTCACGTGGTGGAAGAAGAGCTCCAGCCGGGCCGTGGTGTCGGTGATGAGCTGGGTCGACGCCATTGTCTACGCCCTTATTCTGGTCTACTTCGTGTTCACTTTCGTGGGTCAGAACTATCAGATACCGTCGTCNTCGCTGGAGAAAACGCTCCTCACGGGCGACTATCTNTGGGTCAACAAGCTCACCTACGGGCCCCGCGTGCCTTTCACTCCGGTGCACTTCCCCCTGGTGCACAACACGCTGCCCATCCTGGGCACCAAGAGCTATCTCGACTCGCCGTCCAACACCTACCACCGCCTGCGCGGCTTGCGCAACGTTGAGACCGGCGACATCGTGGTGTTCAACTTCCCCGCCGGCGACACCGTGGCCACGCGCTTCGAGGAGTCGCCCGAATACTACGACCTGCTCGTGAAGCACTATGGCCGCGAGACCATCAAGGCCAATCCCGACCGTTTCGGCGAGGTGATCTATCGCCCCGTCGACCGCCGGCAGAACTTCGTGAAGCGTGCCGTGGGTCTGCCCGGCCAGCGCCTCAAGATCGTCAACGACACNATCTACATCGACGGCGCAGCCCAGCCCGTGCCNCAGTATGCCCAGCAAAATTATATAGTGGCCACCGCCACCGCCCTCGACGAAGAGCGCCTGCGCCGGCTGGGCATCACGCCATCGGATGCACAGTCGATACTCGTCGACGGTGCNGACCGCATGCGCCTCATGGGCGTGCTCCCCGGCGCCGGGNAGCATGATTTCTTCTATGTGCTNCCCCTCACTCAGGATATGCTCCAAGCGCTCAAGGCCGATGGCACCCTGCACGCCTCGGCTCGCTTCGGCGAGCTCTTCGCCACCGACGGCGCCACGCTCAACCTNTTCCCCGAAGGCCTGGCCGAGCAATGGACGCTATCCAACTACGGCGGCCCNGAGGGNATCCTGATTCCGGCCAAGGGTCTCACGGTCAANCTCTCTCCCGANGCCTGGAAGCTCTACCACCGCGTGATCCGCAACTACGAAGGCCACCACGATGCCTATATCGANGACGCGGGAAAGGTGNATATCGACGGAAAGCCGGCCGATACCTACACCTTTGCGATGGACTACTATTTCATGATGGGCGACAACCGCGACAACTCGCAGGACTCGCGCTTCTGGGGCTTCGTGCCCGAAGACCACATCGTGGGCACCCCCATGCGTGTGCTCATCAGCTTCGACCGCGACCGCAGTATCTTCAACGGCGGCATTCGCTGGAACCGTATCTTCAAGGACGCCAATCCCGACAAGTGAGCGACGTCATCAATCACTCCACCCACATCACACTGCCGCCGGCCATGCTGCCGGCGGCATGCTATTATGCGGCCATAGCGAGTGCCGGAAGCGCCTGCATAGCCATGGAGGCCACCTACGACAAGCGNCGGAAGGAGACCCACCGCTACACCGTGGCCGATGCCCGAGGGCNGCTCACCCTCACCGTGCCNGTGCAGCCGCCCCATGGCATTCCGCGTGCGCGCTGGACACANGTGGCCCTGAGCGATCATGGCCGCTGGCAGGACGTGCACGCCCAGGCGCTCGCCTCGGCCTACGGACGCACGCCTTATTACGAGCATTATATCCCGCGCCTGTCCCCGGTGNTCTTCGCCCCCGGGGGNACCCCGCTGGCGCAGCAGATAGAGGCCCTGAACCGCATCGTGCTCGATATCCTGCTCATCGACACGCCCGTGACCTACACNTCGCAGCTCGTTCTGCCCATGCCCNCGGCCGGGCCGATCGCTCCCCACTGGCAGCTGCGCTCGTCCTCCCTGGGCTTCCTCCCCGGCCTCAGCATCCTCGACCTNATCTTCAACCTCGGCCCCGAATCCGCCCTCTACATCCGCCGCCTGCAAGATAATCTTTGATCAGCCAACGCTGCCCCGCACGAAAGATTACCCCTACATTCTTCTATGCAATAAGCTGATAAACAGGCNGTAGGGACGCTTTTCAAAGCGTCCGCCACAGCCCGTGGAATACTCGCGCAGAGCCGCAGAGAGAACTCAAATTATTGAAANTCAAGCAGTAGGGACGCACCATGGTGCGTCCTTCTCCTCTCGGATGGTTCGGATGGCGATAGGACGCACCATGGTGCGTCCCTACAATTTGCTGTTTGTCAGATAATTATACAATCAATGGCCGGAGCCGCGATTGCCGTCAAAAAAAAATCTCCCGCCCCGGGATGGGGTGGGAGATTTAGTTGGTGTATGTGGGGAGGTGGTTACTTCACGAAGATCTTGCTCACCTTGTTGCCCTGGCGGCGGATTACAACCTGGCCGGCAGCGGGCTCGCTGATGCGAACACCCTGCAGGTTGAAGTATTCCACGGAAGCCTCTTCAGCAGCGATTTCGGCGATGCCGCTGCTCTTCATGATAGTGATTTTGGTGAAGCGGATCTGGCCGTTCTTGTCCTCGCCATCGGTGCCCATGGTGGCTTTGTCGCCCACGGTGAAGGTAACTTCTTTAGCGTCGCCCTCCCAGGTGATTTCAGTGTCGTCGGCTGCCTGAGCGGGTTCGAGCTTGCCGGTGCTGGGGGTGAAGTCGGTGTAGCGGAAGGCTGCGTCGCTGGCGAGAGTGATGACGATCTTAGAGATAGCTTCGTCGCCGCTGATGGTGAGAGTGCCCTTGGCATAGAGGCGGATAGCGTTTGTCTTTTCGTGGAAAGCGGGATTGGTAGCGCCATCGTTCTTGGCGAGAGTGGCGGTGTAGCCGTCCTTCGTGGCAGTGCCGTCGGCACCATCGAGAGTGAAGTCATTGGCAACGATAACAACTGCGCCTTCAACGGGATCGGGATCGGGAGTGGGATCGGGGTCGGGAGTAACGGTGCCGGCGGTTTCGCCATTGTAGCTGTACACATAGTTGCCCTGTGCCATTTCGGGGGTGTTGCCCATGTAGTTCACAAGCTTACCAACTACTACAACTTCTGCACCAGCAGCGAGCTGATCCTCGGAAGTGAAGTTTTCACCGTTGAACCAGTAGCCGCGGAAGATGGTGAAGGTTTCGCCACCTTCTACGTCGGCGAGGTAATAAGTAGCGTTGCCGTAGCTGGTGCTCACTTCCTTGATAGAAGCGATAATGCCCTTAACGTACACTTCGCTGTCGGTCTGGGCACCGGAGGCCAGAGCGTTGGTCACTTCCAGAGCCTTGGCCACGTTGTAGGGCGATGCAAGGGTGCCTTCGCCTGCGGGCTCAACGCCGGGAGTGGGTTCGGGATCGGGAGTTACGGTGCCTTCACCGCTTGCGGTGATTACCATCGAGCCCACGCGCAGCTGCTTGCCGGCGCCGTCGAAAGTAATGGAGGTCTGGGGGGTAGTAGCGGTCATTGTGAACTTGCCATCAGCGAAAGCCGATACGGTCCAGCCATCAGAAGCGGAAGCTTCGGTGGCCTTGTTGCCAGTGGCGTTGATGGTAACCTCGACAGAAGTGAAGGTTACGCCTTCGGGAGCGGTGACGGTGAGCTCAGCACCGGCATAAACGCGGATTGAAAACTCGTCGGGCTTTACGAGAGTGGATGTGGAAGCACTCTTATCAAGAAGAAGCGAGTAGCCCTCCACTGTGCCCTTGTAGTTGTCGCCATCGGCGGTCCAGGTGTAGTTGTCCCACTGCTTGCCATCGGCGGGCAGAGCAACTTCTACAGCGCTTGCTGCGGCGCTGATGCCGAGCACCATTGCCAAAGAGAGTAAAAATTTCTTCATAGAAACGATTAATTATTGATGAGTATTGGTAATTGTATGTGTCTGAAAATAAATACGCCCCATATCGTCTCGGGAATTGCCGAGAACCGATTGGAGCGGTGCGCCGGTGGCGTGGGTGGTAGAAAACGTTGTTTTCATGCCGCAAAGGTAGCACATATTTTCACGCTCTGCAAATAATTTTTAGTTAAAAGTGGGGTGGGGTGTGAAATATTGTGGTAACTTTGCCGCACGATGAATACGGGCTCGACAATATCCGGCGGCGGCCGCATCCTGTGGATGGATGCGATGCGCGGCTTCAGCATCATTCTGGTGGTGCTGGGCCACGTGCTTCAGCGCATGGGCTTAGGTGATGAAAATACTGCGCTCAGTTCGCTGCTCATCACATTCAGGATGCCGCTTTTCTTCTTTGTGAGCGGATTTTTCTCGTTTCGCAGCCGAGAATGG
This sequence comes from Bacteroides sp., assembly GCA_014801485.1. Classification (GTDB taxonomy): domain Bacteria; phylum Bacteroidota; class Bacteroidia; order Bacteroidales; family Muribaculaceae; genus CAG-873. The sequence continues at coordinate 4,695 of JAAVEC010000013.1, read as the reverse complement.
TGGACTCGTTCGCGGCTGGCCGATATTCTGCGCCGCAAATTCACGGCGCAGATTTTGGGGGCGATAATATTTTTCTGTATGTATGCCTATTTGACGCAGCCTCGCATCAATTTTTCAGATGGGCTTGCATGGTATTGGTTCACCGTGGCTCTTTTTCAGATGTATTTGCTGTATGTGGCGGTGACGCTGGCATGCCGGCGGCTGCGCCCGGGTGTGAGTATGGTAGTGCTCGCGGTGTTGGCCTGTGTGTTATTGGCAGGCAAATTCGTGCTGCCGGTCAATACTCTTACCAAGGTATGTGAATGGCATAAGGTGTCGTATTATATGCAATTCTTTGTGCTGGGGCTCGCTGCGGCGCAATACCGCAAGCGTTTTTTTGCATTGATGGCGTCAAACGCTTTTGCCACCGTGGTGATTATTAGTCTGGTAGCGTCAATATTCGTATGGCGTGCGATAGTGGGTGGTATTCCCCGTTATTACGATTCAATATGGTACATTCTTGTGAAAGGCGAAGCCATGCGCTACCTGGGCCTGGCTGTTGTGGTGATAATGTTCTGCGGCATGGCTGATTACTGGAACCGCGACACGCGCCTCACGCGATTCATGAACTACACCGGCCGGCGCACGCTCGACATCTATTATATCCACTACTTTTTCCTGCCCAAGCTGCTCTTCATGAAGCGCATCCTGCTGCCCGACAATCGCTTTGTGCTCCAGCTGCTCGTGGCCGGCATCATCACGGCGATGGTGGTGATGATGAGCCTCATGGTGAGTGCCATCCTGCGCCGCAGCCCCCTGCTGCGCACTTTCCTCTTCGGGCTGCGCCCAGAGCGCAAGGCTTGACCGGGACAGAGGGGGCTTAACATTTTTTGTAGAAAGGGCTCCTATTGTCTTATATTTTTTTTGTACCTTTGCTACAATACAACTCTAAACCAATGAAAATGCTCAAAAAAGTTCTTGTGGCAGCCGCTCTGGGGCTGACCGTGATGGCGGGACGCGCTGAGGCTCCCCGTTATGTGTTCTATTATATCGGCGACGGTATGGGCATGGGTCCCGTGATGGCCGCGCAGACCTATTACCGCACCGTGCTGGGAAGCGAGCAGCCGCTCACGATGCTGCAACTGCCCGTGGAGGGCTGGTGCCAGACGTGGTCGGCCTCAAGCACTACCACCGACAGCGCCGCCGCAGGCACGGCCATAGCCACCGGCAGCAAGACCCGCAACGGCATGCTGGGCATGGATGCCGATACCACGGCCGTGACTTCCATAGCCACCACCCTCCACGAGCAGGGCTGGGGAGTGGGCCTCGTCACAAGCGTGGCCGCCGACGATGCCACGCCCGGTGCCTATTATGCCCACGTGGCCAACCGCGCAATGCACCGTGATATCGATATGCAATTTGCAGCCAGCGGCTTTGAATTCCTCGGCGGCGCCGGCCTCTACGGCCTCAATGGCGACCATCACGGCGAAATCGCCGAGGCCTTCGTGACCAATGGCGTGCAGCTGCTGTGCGGACCCGAGAGCGTGGACCTGATGGACTCGCGACGCGTGTGCCTGCTCAACACCGAGAAAGGCCATGTGTGGAACCTGGGCTACACCGTCGACAGCATCCAGGACCGCCTCGACCTGGTGCAACTCACCACGCTGTGCCTGGGCCAACTTGAGAAATACACCCCCGAGCGCTTCTTCATGATGGTGGAGGGCGGCAATATCGACCACGCCCTCCACGGCAACGACGGCGGAGCTGCCGTGATGGAGATCATCAACTTCGACAAGGCTCTGGACGTGGCCATGGAATTCTACAGGCAGCACCCCGACGAAACCCTCATCGTGGTGACGGCCGACCACGACACCGGCGGCCTGGCCATGGGCAACAACACCGTGAAGTACTCCTCGCACTTCGACTACCTGCAGCATCAGCGCAAGTCGAAGGAAGTGTTCAGCGAGGAATGCAAGGCCATGCTGCGCGACCGTCGTGTCTACACCTGGGACGACATGCGTGCCAAGCTTGAGGCCGACTTCGGCCTGTTCAATGCCATCCCCGTGAGCGAGGCCGAGGAGCAGAAGCTCAAGGATATGTTTGTGAGCACCTTCGAGAAGCGCAACAGCGAAGACCAGAAGACACTCTACGCCAGCTTCGACGCCTTCTCCGTGGCCGTGCTGCACCTGGTGAACGAGAAGGCCGGCTATGGCTTCACCTCCACCAGCCACACGGGCAACGTGGTGCCCCTCTTTGCCGTGGGCGTGGGCGCCGACCGCTTCAAGGGGCTCAACAACAACAACGAAATCACCCCCACCGTGCTGGATATCATCAACGGAAAGTGACCGACGGACGCGACGACATAGGCCTGCGCCGGGCGCAGCAGATGGTGGACCGATGGATCACCACCACCGGCGTGCGCTATTTCTCGCCCCTCACCAATATGGCCGTGCTGGCCGAGGAGGTGGGCGAAGTGGCCAGGATTATGGCGCGCCGCTACGGCGACCAGAGTTTCAAGCCTGGTGAAGACCCCGATGCGCTGGCCGGAGAGCTGGCCGACGTGCTGTGGGTGGTGATGGCCATCGCCAACCAGACCGGCACCGACCTCGCAGAGGCCTTCGCCGTCACCCTGGCCAAGAAATCGGAGCGCGACGCCACCCGCCACCTCAATAATCCCAAACTGAAAAATCAATAATCAATAATCTATACTGCAATGAGCGACAAATACAACGAAGCAATCGCCGCCAGCAGCGTGCTGGCTGATGATGCCGTGGTGAAAGCCACCGTGGAGAAAATCCTCAACGACCACTTCGACGAGTGCAACACCACCGACGTACACAAATTCCTGCTCAACACCGTGGACCTCACCACGCTCAACGCCACCGACTCGCCCTCAAGCGTGGCTGCGTTCGTGGAGCGCGTGAATGCCTTCGACGAGGAGCATCCCGAGCTGCCCAATGTGGCTGCCATCTGCACCTACCCCAACTTTGCGCAGGTGGTGCGCACGGTGCTCGACGTGAGCGACGTCGACGTGTGCTGCGTGAGCGGAGGCTTCCCTTCGTCGCAGACGTTCATCGAGGTGAAGGTGGCCGAGACGGCTCTGGCCGTGGATGGTGGTGCCGACGAAATCGACATCGTGCTCAATCTGGGTAATTTCCTGGACGGCGACTATCAGGAAGTGTGCGACGAAATCATCGAGCAGAAGCAGGCCTGCCGCGACGCCCGCATGAAGGTGATCCTCGAAAGCGGCGCCCTCGCCACGGCCGAGAATATCAAGAAGGCCTCGGTGCTTGCGCTCTACAGCGGTGCCGATTTCCTGAAGACCTCCACCGGCAAGGGCTATCCCGGAGCCTCGCTTGAAGCCGCATTCGTGATGTGCAGCTGCATCCGCGAGTATTTCGAGAAGACCGGCCGCATGGTGGGCTTCAAGGCTTCCGGCGGCGTGCGCACCACCGACGAAGCCGTGCGCTACTATTGCATCGTCAAGGCCGTGCTGGGCGAGATGTGGCTCACCAACGAGTATTTCCGCCTGGGCGCAAGCAGCCTTGCCAATAACCTCCTCACCAGCATCCTGGGCGAGGACACCAAGTGCTTCTGAGCATGAAGGTGTGGATTCACGTCAACGGCGTGCAGCAAGGGCCCTACACCCTTGAGCAGCTGGAGGCCATGCGCCTGCCGGCGGCCACGCCCGTGTGGTACGAGGGATTGGCCCAGTGGGTGCCCGCGTGTCAGGCCCCGGCTCTCGCCTCGCTCTACGGGGGCGCTCCCGCAGCACACCCCGGGCATGAGGCCCCGGGCGAGGAAGAGGTGGTGGTGGAGACCGTGGAGACTGTCTCCGCCGGCGGCCGAGAGCAGCAGGCTGCATATTCTGCATATGGTGCTCAGCAGCCGCAGGCTGCGGCCGATGCGCCGCGCCGCCCGGCCACATTCCTGGTGTGGAGCATCGTGCTCACGCTGTGCTGCTGCACGCCCTTCAGTATCGCCGCCATTGTGTGTGGCGCCATCACCAACACGCGCTACAACCGTGGCGACTACGAAGGCGCGCGCCGCATGTCGCACGCCACGGAGTGGCTGGTGATCATCTCCATCACGCTGGGCATCGTGGGGCTGCCCCTCACCATGCTTTCCATGCTGTGATACCCTCACGTATAAACCGCGGGGCGGCCGCTGCCATTGCTGTGGCAGTGGTCGCCCTGTGTGTATATTATTATAATGTGGATCCTGCGGCCGGAGGCACCGCTCCGCGTTGCCTCTTGCGGTCTCTCACGGGCTACGATTGCCCCGGCTGCGGCACCCAGCGTGCGCTGCACGCGCTGCTCCACGGCCACGTGGCCACGGCCTGGCGCCACAATGCCGCTCTCTTTTTTGCCGTGCCTCTTGCTGCCGCCTATGCTGCCGAGGATTATCTGCCCGCAGGCGTGGCGCGCGTGCTCCGTGCCCCGGCATTCATTCTGGCCATCGCCGCCGCCATCGTGGCCTGGTGGGTGCTCCGCAACGTAGCATGAGCTCCGGGGGCGCTCCCCACGGCTTGGTTATCAACTGATTGCATAGAAGAATGTAGGGACGCACCATGGTGCGTCCTATCGCGGGTAGAACCCTGTCTTTTCCTGATTTTGGTTGACTGTCAGAAGTATCTAACCCTGAAAGAAGTTGACTCGGTTAATATTATCCTTTATGGGAGTTGACTGTTATTTGTTATCACTGAGAGGGGTTGAC
>JAAVEC010000012.1 GCA_014801485.1 Bacteroides sp. | reverse complement strand
GGCGTAACAGATATACCTTTCTTCCTTTTCAGGCTAACAAAACTATGTGCCTAAAAATATTCCACACTCGGGTAGTTTTTTAACAATTCAACCGGGTTTTGCGACTGATCCGTTTTTTACTATACGCCCCGATATTTGCTACTGATCCGAAATTTTTATATTATCCCGGCGGCAAAATAAAAAAGCCTGCAAGCGAATTCGCTTGCAGGCTTCTGCTTTTGATTTGTCGGGGTGACTAGACTCGAACTAGCGACCTCACGCCCCCCAGACGCGTACTCTAACCAACTGAGCTACACCCCGTGTTTCTCAAAAGCGATGCAAAGTTAGGCACTTTTTTTGAATGCTCCAAATTTTTCGGCAAGAATTTTTCAATAAAATTTCAAGTGAATCTCTAATTGATTGATTCATGGCGGAGTAATGAATGAAATTTTTTTCGGGGATGTGTCTCGCGCGAGTGCGCGTTCTTAAGATATAACGCGCGCACGCGAAAAAGCGCTTGAAAATTTGGTGGGGTGGGGATTAATTAGTAATTTTGTGGTTGTAAAAAAGAATAATCAGAAACACATTATTTCAAAATATGGCAGAAGAAAAAGAGGAATATAGTGCCAGTAATATCCAGGTGCTCGAAGGCCTGGAGGCCGTGCGCAAGCGTCCGGCTATGTATATTGGCGATATTTCAGCCAAGGGTCTGCACCATCTGGTGTATGAGGTGGTGGACAACTCCATCGACGAGGCTCTTGCCGGCTATGCATCCAAGATAGACGTAACGATAAACGTAGATAATTCCATCACCGTGGTGGACGACGGCCGCGGTATTCCAGTAGATATGCACGAGAAGGAGCACAAGAGCGCCCTTGAGGTGGTGCTCACGGTGCTTCATGCCGGTGGTAAATTCGACAAGGGCTCCTATAAGGTGTCGGGTGGTCTTCACGGCGTGGGTGTGAGCTGCGTGAACGCGCTGTCGACCTACCTGCGTGCCGAAGTGCATCGCAACGGCAAAGCCTACGTTCAGGAATACAGCTGCGGCAAGCCCACCACGGAGCTCATGATCGTGGGCGAGAGCGACCACACAGGCACGAGCATCACCTTCAAGCCCGACGGCTCGATCTTCACCGTGACGGAATACGACTATGCCACGCTGGCAAAGCGCCTGCGCGACCTGGCCTACCTGAATGCAGGCATCACGCTGCGCCTCACCGATATGCGCGAGCTCGATGCCGACGGTAATCCCCGCAGCGAGACTTTCTACAGCGAGACCGGTCTTCAGGAATTCGTGCAATACATCGACTCAAGCAAGGAATCGCTGATCAACGACGTGATTCATCTCTGCACCGAGCGCCAGGGTATTCCCGTGGAGGTGGCAATGACGTATAACACCACGTTCAACGAGAACGTGTACTCCTACGTCAACAACATAAACACCATTGAGGGCGGCACGCATCTCACCGGCTTCCGCCGCGGCCTCACATCCACGCTCAAGAAATATGCCGAGGACAACAACCTGCTGAAGAACGCCAAGGTTGAAATTGCCAGCGACGACTTCCGCGAGGGCCTCACGGCAGTGGTGTCGGTAAAGGTGATGGAGCCTCAGTTTGAGGGCCAGACCAAGACAAAGCTGGGCAATAGCGAGGTGATCGGAGCCGTGCAGACGGCCGTGAGCGATGCCCTCGGCACTTATCTCGAAGAAAATCCCCGCGAGGCCAAGACGATAGTGGAGAAAGTGGTGCTCGCCGCGCAGGCCCGCCACGCCGCCATCAATGCCCGCAAGAACGTGCTGCGCAAGTCGCCTCTGAGCGGCGGCGGTCTTCCAGGCAAGCTCGCCGATTGCAGCAGCCGCACGGCCGAAGATTGCGAACTGTTCCTCGTCGAGGGTGACTCGGCAGGCGGTACAGCCAAGCAGGGCCGCGACCGCTCCTTCCAGGCTATCCTGCCCCTGCGAGGCAAGATCCTGAACGTGGAGAAGGCTATGGAGCACCGCATCTTCGACAACGAAGAAATCACCAGCCTCTTCAAGGCGCTGCGCGTGACCATAGGCACCGAGGACGACCCCAAGGAGGCAAATCTGGCCAAGCTGGCATATCATAAGATTATAATCATGACTGATGCCGACGTGGACGGAAGCCACATCGCCACGCTGCTCATGACCTTCTTCTTCCGCCGCATGCGCCCCGTGATTGAGCAGGGCTACCTCTACCTGGCCACGCCCCCGCTCTACAAATGCAAGCGAGGCAAGGTGGAAGAGTATTGCTGGACCGATCAGCAGGTGCAGCAGTTCATCCTGCGCAACGGCGACCGCACCACCGTGCAGCGCTATAAAGGTCTCGGCGAGATGAGCGCCCAGGAGCTGCGCGACACCACTATGAGCCCCGAGCACCGCATGCTCAAGCAGGTGCAGATAAGCGACGCCGCCGAGGCCGACCGTATCTTCTCCATGCTCATGGGCGAGGATGTGGGCCCCCGCCGCGACTTCATCGAGGCCAACGCCAATTACGCGAATATCGACGCATAATCCCCATTAAGGTGCGCCTCCTTGCGGGAGGCGCACCTTTTTTATAGGGCGCGCCACGAACGCTATGAGCACTTGAATTGTTATTACTACATAATTCAACTATTTGACAATGACACGCACAGCAAAAAAGAAACATGAGAGCGGCCTGCGCGAACTTATAGATAAGTATATAGCAACAGCTACGGCTGCAACGTTCAATTATAAACAGGTGGCTGCCGCCATCGGCGAGACGTCGAGCGCCCACCACCGTGCAATCGCGCTTTATCTGGCCGAACTGGCCTTCGACGGCGTGCTCCTGGAGGTGTCGCCCGGCCGTTTCAAGCCCGTGCAGCGCTCGGTGGAGACCACAGGCACATTCGTGCGCCGCAGCAACGGCAAGAACAGTGTGGTGACCGACGAAGACGGCGAGACCATTTTCGTGGCCGAGCGAAATTCAATGCATGCCCTAAACGGCGACCGCGTGGTCGTGAGCGTGGCTGCACGCGTGCGAGGCCGCGAGCCCGAGGCTTGCGTGACCGAAATCGTGGAGCGCAAGCCCCAGACCTTCATAGGCACCCTGCGTGTGGACAAGCACGTGGGCACTCTCGTGACCGACTCCAAGTACCTCGCCACCGATATCGTGATACCGCGCTCCAAGTTGCGCGGCGGCCGCACCGGCGACAAGGCCGTGGTGCGCATCACCGACTGGCCCGACAACGCCCAGAGCCCTCGCGGCGAAGTGGTGGACGTGCTGGGTCCCACGGGCGAGAACAATACCGAGATTCATGCCATCCTGGCCGAATACGGGCTGCCCTACGTGTATCCCGCAGCCGTGGAGAAGGCTGCCGACAAGATTGATGCGGGCATCACACCCGAAGAAGTGGCGCGCCGAGTGGACATGCGCGGCGTGCCCACGTTCACCATCGACCCCCGCGACGCCAAGGACTTTGACGACGCACTGAGCCTGCGCAAGCTGCCCAACGGCAACTATGAGGTGGGCGTGCACATCGCCGACGTGACGCACTACGTGAAGCCCGACAGCATAATCGACCGTGAGGCCCGCGACCGTGCCACGAGCGTCTACCTCGTGGACCGCGTGGTGCCAATGCTGCCCGAGCGTCTGTGCAACGGTATCTGCTCGCTGCGCCCCGACGAAGACAAGCTCGCATTCTCTGTGATTTTTGAGATGGACGACCGCGGCCGCGTGCTCAAATCGCGTATCGTGCGCACGGTGATACGCAGTATCCGCCGCTTTGCCTATGAGGAGGCTCAAGAGGTGATAGAGACCGGCCGAGGCGATTTTGCCGAGGAAATTCTCACCCTCGACCGCCTGGCCAAGATTCTGCGCAAGGAGCGATATGCCAGTGGTTCGGTGGAATTCGACCGTGCCGAGGTGCGCTTCGAGATTGACGAAAAGGGTCATCCCGTGAGCGTCTATTTCAAGGAGTCGAAAGACGCCAATAAACTGATTGAGGAATTCATGCTGCTGGCCAATAAGACCGTGGCCACGGCCATAGGTGCTCCCGGCGAAAAACGCAAGCCCAAGGCTTTTGTCTACCGCGTGCACGACACTCCCGACCCGGATCGCCTCAACGACTTTGCCAAGCTGGCGCGCACCTTCGGCTATAAGGTGAAGACAGAGGGCACAGCCGCCGATATCAACAAGAGTATCAACCGAATGCTGGCCGACGTGCAGGGCAAAGGCGAGGAAAACTTCCTTTCCACGCTCGCCATCCGCTCTATGGCCAAGGCAATCTACACCACCACCAACATCGGCCACTACGGCCTGGGATTTGACTACTACACCCACTTCACATCTCCCATACGCCGCTACCCCGATATGATGGTGCACCGCCTTCTGGCGCGTTATCTCGACGGCGGCCGCTCCGCGGCCGTGGACAGGCTGGAGGAAGAGTGCAAGCACTCCAGCGATATGGAGCAGCTTGCCGCCAATGCGGAGCGCTCGTCCATCAAATACAAGCAGGTGGAATATATGAACGACCACATGGGCGAGATCTATTCCGGCGTGATTTCCGGCGTGACGGAATGGGGGCTCTACGTGGAGCTGGACGACAACAAGTGTGAAGGCCTCGTGCCGGTGCGCGACCTCGCCGACGACTTCTACGACTTCGACGAGAAGAACTTCTGCCTCATAGGCCGACGCCACGGCCATCGCTATCGCCTGGGCGACCCCGTGAAGGTGCAGGTGGCCCGCTGCGATATTCAGAAAAAGCAGCTCGACTTCGTGGTGGTGGATGAGGATGGCAAGCGCGTGGGCGCTCCCGAGCGCAAGTCGCTACCGAAGGCCAAGCCGCAGCCCAAGGGCCGCAAGCAGTCCCGTAAAGGTCGCCGCTGATGCGTTGCTATATAGAGATAGAGGGCCTGCGGCTGCGCGCACGCCATGGCGTGGCCGATGTGGAGCGCCTGGTGGGCAACGACTTCAAGCTCGATATCTGCCTGGAATACGATGCATCCGAGGCCATGGCCTCGGATGCGCTTGAATCTTCCGTGAACTATGCCGCAGTGGTTGATATCGCCCACCGCGTGATGAACGAGCCGTCGCGGCTGCTGGAGCACGCTGCCGGGAGATTGCGTCATGCTATCCTGGCCGAGCTGCCGGGCATCACTGCCGGACGCATCCGCCTGGCCAAGCTGAAGCCGCCAATCAGCGCGCGCCTCGATTGCTGCTCGTTCACCGTGGAGTGGTGACGGGAAACAGTTCCACCCACCAGTCATTGCCCCGTGCCGCCAGCCTGAAGGGCTGAATGCGGCCCTCGGTGGTGCGTCTCAGGCCATAGGACGATACAGCGGCCTCACGCCCGGGTTTCAAGGTCTTTTCCTCCGTCGAACCATCCGTGAGGTCGAGAGTCACCACGGTGTAGGCCTCGGGCTTATTAATATTCCCGAGCCGTCCGTAGCGCACGAGGCATGTGAGCATTCCGCCACTCAGCTTCATATCCTCGATGTATCGGCAGAAATAGGGCTCATACTCTGCTGATAAATCATAACTGTAGAATTTCAGGCTGTCAGGCTCGGGCAACGATTTCGGGTCGATGTTGAAAATGTCGTATTCCGAGGTGTGCCCGTCTGTTTCAACGTAAATCTTTCCCGAAAAGCCATCGGCATAAGCTATTGTGCCGTCTCGCGTGTCGCTGAGCGCTTTCGGGAAGGAATGGCCCGTCTTCGACACTCGCGATATTTCGGGTAGCGGACATGTCTCGAACAGGAATTGCCCCGTCTCGGCCGACATCACCGCCTGTACCTTCTTATCACCATAGTAGGCGTCAGTGAAAGGATCGTTGCTTCCGCCGTTTTCAAATTCATCTTTAGGCAGCAGAGGCCAGGTGCGAGGCTGGCTCATGATGGCGATGTTATCTCCGTAGGGATATATTCTGTAGTGTCCCAAAAATAATTTGTGCGGTTCCCCACCTTCAAGAGGTATTAAATTGTGCTCGTAGTTGACTGTATCAACGAACAGTACGCAGGGCTGATTGGCGTAGGCTATGGTAGAATCATTTTCCTCCCAAAGCAGTGGCAGAGAGTAAGAAATGCCGAGCCTGCCATTGGGCAAGAAACGCGTAGAGATAGGTTGGAAGCGCAGTGAACCACCATCATATTCCTCACGTAAATACTTATCAGATAAGTTAACAAAGCGATAACGTTCAGTGCTATCAACCTTGAGCTCGTTGAAGAAGTGAATAGTCCCATCTTTTTCATTAAGTTTTCCAAGTATAACGCTGTAGTTTAATTTATCGTTGAAAGCAATATTCTCTCCATCAAAATCAGGTTCCATATGAGGTTCGGAAATATTCAAACTATCAGGCATAGTATACGGGATAATGTCAATGGGATATGTAAAGACGTCAGGAGAAGAATACATTAGAGGCTTTACTGCATCTTTTGCAAAAAGCTCAGGTTCCAATTCAATATTATCGTAGACGAAACTTGATATAAGTTTTCTCTCATTGGTATTGGCAATTATTGATAATGGAATTTCTCCAGACGAAGGTATAATTTTCAGCATATAAGGAACGTGGATGGTTCCCATATTTGATGATAGGAAACGGTTATAGCCAGCAATGGTGTCGAATATCTCTATATCAGCATGGATAGACCAATCTCTCATATATTTGCGTGCCATTTCTTTGTTGTGATATCCGGCAATGACCGCCGTTTTAGCTTCCGGCTTAAGCGTCTTGATAAGGTTTAATATTGGCATTATTGCCGCTTCGCACCTGCGGCAAACACCAACAGGGTCAATAATTGCATATATAATATCAATATCATTGTAGTCTTTAAAATACTCTCGTACAATATCTTCCGTTTCCGGAATTTGCCGTAGCATGAGCGGACCATTAGCAAGCTCGCACACAGGGCAATCCTCTGCCCTGCATGCTAGTGCCAGCAGCACACTCAAGATTATGAGCTTAGTGCGCATGGTGTTTTGCTATTCAATGGTGATTGTGGCGTTGGGTGGACAATCGTAAAAGTTTTCCAGAATTTTTGCTGTTTCTTCGGACGAAGATAGATAGTCGGTTGAGGTGAAGGTCTCTACGCTGGTAACAGAGCCGTCGGCACCATAGCGCTTGATAGTTACGTTCACTTCGTCGCCTGTACCTGTTGTGATTAAGTCATCGATGATGATTTCTGCACATACACGTACAGTGGGTCCGTCGCAGGGATTTACATCACTTTGTACCGCATTTGTTCCATAGTACTTTCTTATTGTCTTTGCATCGCAAGTACAGTAGGCTGCTAAGCCAAGAGCAAGGGCGAAGATAAGAATTTTTTTCATCTTATTCGGTTATAAGAATGCCTACGTTTACGCATTTCGGCGTTGCGCCTTTGNGCAGGGNGGTCTGCTGTCGACGCTGCAAAAGTAAGGTGGATTATCTCGTTTTCATAACAAAANCTCGTTTTTCGTCCGGCAAACCGTTGTTGCAACTGTCTTAAAATCAGAGTGATATTGCAATGACNAACANGGCCGATTCGGCAAATTTCCTAAATGTCTGAAAATCAATACTTATAAAATGGGCTGGATTTTGATAATGCCGGATTATTTTATGTACATTTGCATCAAAATNGAATGATATGCGAAAGATTCACTTGNTTATCGGTTTCTTGAGTGCCCTGCTGAGTNNNGCNTGTGNCNATTCNTCNNCGGNCGANTCNNCNTGGGAAGCTAAATTTGAGGCGGCACATGCCGCTCTGGACAGAGGCGATGTAGCCGCAGCTTTGCCTGCGCTGATGGAATTACGAGAGCANGCAGTGGAAGAGAATGACGGTTACAGGAGCGCGCGCGCTGCGATGATGCTCTCCGAAATGTACATGGATTGCGGCGCTAATGAATCAGCGCTCGCTCTTGCTCGCGATGCGGCTGCCGAATTTGAAGAATCGGGCGATAGCTCGTCACTCACCGAGATGCGTATACGCCTTGCGTCGTTGGTTGACGATACCGAGGGNCTCGCGCTGATGAAGCAAGTGCTCAGCAGCGACAGCGTGCCGGAGGTTTCCCGACTGGTAGCACACCGATGGCTCGCTTATTCATATTATAAGGGTGGAAAACTCGCCGAGGCAGAGGANATATACACGAGCATTATAGCAGCAAATAAAGATTTTCCTGCAGACCGGGCATATCTGGGCCTGATTTTGCTGGCCGANGGTCGTGTGGACGAGGCGCTGGCAATAGATAGCGGATTGCACGGGGATTTCCCGGTCGTTCAAAAATTCAAGAGCGAGNTATACAAGNGCCTTGGCCGTTACGAAGATGCCATCAGGGCGATGGAGCAGGCGGAGGCCTTCAGGCGCGAGTATTATTCGGATATCCAGAGTAGAAACCTCATCGGCTCTCTCTACGATTATTACGAGGCAAACCGAAAGTTGCGCGAAAAGGAACTACGCTACATGCGAATGATTCTGTGGCTTGTGGTGGTGTCGGTAGTGTCGGTGGGCGCCGCTCTCGCGCTGCTGTTCGCGCGCTACCGTCGCCGTAAGAATGAGGCGGAGGAGGCCAATTTGCGCGCCGTGAGCGAACTGCAGGAGGCCTGCAGTGCCGGAGAGAGCGAGCGCAACGCCATCCGTGATGCTATGCACCGCCTGTTGCGCGAGCGCTACCGCGTGCTCGACGAGGTGTGCCTGATAGCCTGGAGCAGCCCCGACGACAAGGTGGCGCGCAAGGCCATATCCAATAAGATGACGGAATTGATTTCCACACTTGCATCCGACAAGGGGGAGTTCGTGCGACTCGAAGCACTGGTGAACGAGCATTACGACGGAGTTCTTGATGCGCTGAAGAGCGTCTTCCCCAATATCAAAGATGTGGACTATAAATTATATGTGTACACGGCGCTGGGATTCTCGGCCGGAGCCGTGGCGCTTCTGCTCGGGATAGAGAAGGTGAGCATCGTCTACGACCGCAAGCGCCGACTTAAGGCGCGCCTGCTGCAGCTGCCGGGCGGAGATGCCCTCGCGGAACCAATCAGCTGATACNGCACAAAAAAAAGAGGCCACGGGGCCTCTTTTTTTTTGAATCGTTTAGAGTGGAATCAGATACCCAGGTCGGCCTTGATGGCTTCGATCTTGGCCTTGGCAGCGGTCTCGGCGGCATCAAACTGGTCGCGCGAGTCGATGTGGCTGTGCACTTCGATGTAGAACTTGATCTTGGGCTCGGTGCCGCTGGGGCGCACGCTCACCTTCGAACCGTCCTCGGTGAAGAACTGGAGCACGTTGCTGGTGGCGGGGAAGTCGAGCTTGCCCACGGTGCCGTCTTTCAGGTTCTTTACGTTGAGGTCGGCATAGTCCTTGATGATGATGAGGGGGCTGCCGCCCAGCTGCTTGGGAGGATTGGCGCGGAAGGCCTTCATCATGGCCTGGATTTCCTCGGCGCCGGTCTTGCCGGGACGCACCACGGAGATGCCCACTTCGTGGCTGTAGCCGTTCTGCACGTAGATGTCCTGAAGCATTTCGCCGAAGTCCATGCCGCGATCCTTGGCCCATGCGCAGATTTCGGCCATGAGGGAAATGGCGCTCACGGAGTCCTTGTCGCGTGCGAAGTCCTCGGCCAGGAAGCCGTAGCTTTCCTCGCCGCCGCCCAGGTATCGGCCGGTGCCTTCCATATCGCGGATCACGGAAGCGATCCACTTGAAGCCCGTGTAGCAGTCAAACATGCGGATGTTGTTGTTCTCGGCGATAGCCTTGATGGTCTCGGTGGTCACGATGGTCTTCACGATATACTCGTTGCCGGTGAGGCGACCCATCTCGCGGTTGCGCACCATCAGGTAGTTGAGCAGGATCATCACGATCTGGTTGCCGTTGATGAGCTGGTAGTTGCCGTTCTTGTCGCGCACCACTGCACCGATGCGGTCGGCATCGGGGTCGGAAGCCACGATGAGGTCGGCGTCCACTTCCTTAGCCTTCTCGATGGCCATGGCCATGGCGGAGGGGTTTTCGGGGTTGGGGGAGTCGACGGTGGGGAAGTCGCCGCTGGGCACGTCCTGCTCGGGCACGTGGATGATGTTGGTGAAGCCGTAGTTCTTGAGCGACTCGGGAATCATCTTTACGCCGGTGCCGTGGATGGGGGTGTAGACGATCTTGAGGTCGTGGTGGCGCTTGATCACCTCGGGATCGAGCGAGAGGCCCTTGATCGCAGAGAGGAAAGCGTCGTCGATTTCCTTGCCGATAATCTGAATCTTGGAGGGGTCGCCCTGGAATTTTATTTCCTTTACGCTCTTGATAGCCTCTACGTTGGCGATGATGTTGACGTCGTGCGGGGCTATGATCTGCGCACCGTCGCTCCAGTAGGCTTTGTAGCCGTTGTATTCCTTGGGGTTGTGGCTGGCGGTGATGTTCACGCCGCTCTGGCAGCCGAGGTGACGGATGGCAAACGACAGCTCGGGCGTGGGGCGGAAATCTTCAAAGAGATACACCTTTATGCCGTTGGCCGAGAATACATTGGCCACCAGTTCGGCAAACTTGCGGGAGTTGTTGCGCACGTCGTGACCCACCACTACGGAGATTTCGGGCAGGTCGGCGAACGCTTCCTTGAGGTAGTTGGCCAGGCCCTGGGTGGCTGCGCCCACGGTGTAGATGTTCATGCGGTTGGAACCGGCGCCCATGATGCCGCGGAGGCCACCGGTGCCGAATTCGAGGTCTTTGTAGAACGACTCGATGAGCTCGGTGGGGTCTTCGGCTTCGAGCATGGCTTTTACGGCTGCGCGTGTTTCGGCGTCGTAGTCATCGGAAAGCCAAAGGGCTGCCTTG
Organism: Bacteroides sp.; assembly: GCA_014801485.1. Taxonomy (GTDB): domain Bacteria; phylum Bacteroidota; class Bacteroidia; order Bacteroidales; family Muribaculaceae; genus CAG-873. Next base: position 91,829 of record JAAVEC010000012.1, on the reverse strand, counting down.
GCTTTTACTTCCTTAAGAAGTTCTGCTTGGTTTTCCATATTTTTGAGTTATGAGGATTAAATGATTTCAGATATAACAACTGAAGAGTACAAAAAGTAAGGACACGGGGGCCACAAAAAGCAGCGAATCGATGCGGTCGAGCAGGCCGCCGTGGCCGGGGATGAGATTGCCGGAATCCTTGACGCCGGCGTGGCGCTTGAGGGCGGATTCAAAAAGATCGCCCATGGTGGAGAATATGCTCACGGCCACGCCGAAGAGCGCGCCGCTGAAAACGTCGCGCACCGGTCCCACGCCGAAATGGCCGGCTATCGCGCCCGCTACCACGCAGAAGACCATGCCTCCCCAGAAGCCTTCCCACGACTTCTTGGGCGACAGGCGCTCGCACAGGCGAGTGCGCCCGAAGCGGCTGCCGGTGAGGTAGGCGCCCGTGTCGTTAAGCCATATCAACACGAAAAGGAGCAGCACGAAGTAGCTGCCGGCCATTTCGTAGGTGCGCCCGAGCGAGAACAGGGCCACGCCTATGTAGAGGAAGCACAGGGTGTCGCCGGCGGTATCGCGCAGGGCGGTGTCGTTGCGGTCGGCCAGCGTGAAGCAGCAGCGCACCACGGGAAACAGACACAGCGCTACCAGTGCCGGAAGGTTCATGTAGAAGCCGCTGAGCGCGAGTGCCAGCGTGAGTACCATCGTGAATGCCTTCACAGGCCATGGGCAGCGGTTGGCACTCAGTTTCTGATATTCATATACTCCCGCGATGGCCATGAGGGCCACGAGCAGGCTCATCCACAGGCTGCCGCCCAGGATGGCGAGCACAATCACGGCTACGTAGACGGCGCCCGATATGGCGCGTAAAATGAGGTTGTTCATATCAGCACTTGAATTATGCGGTGTTCACACCAGGCTCATGCCCTTGCGCAGNGCCTGCTCGTTGAGCGGCAGCAGGTGGTGATGGCGCTCGGGGAGTGTCTTCTTGAGGCCTCGCAGCACGGCGTCCAGGGGCACCACGGGGCGCTTGGCCAGGAGCGAGCCCAGGAGAATCATATTGTAGGTCTTGGAATTGTTCATCTCAAGCATGGCATCCATTGCGGGCACCTCCACCACGTTGATATCCGTGCGCGTGGGTTTGTGGTGGATGCCCGATGGGTCGTAGAGCAGGGTGCCGCCGGGTTTCACCTTGGCTTCAAACTTGTCGAGGCTCTGCTGGTTGAGAATCACGGCCGTGTCGTAGGTGTCGAGCACGGGCGAGGATATGGGGCTGTCGCTGAGGATCACCGTCACGTTGGCCGTGCCGCCTCGCTGCTCGGGGCCGTAGGAGGGCATCCACGTCACCTCCAGGTCGTTCATAAGGCCGGCATAGGCCAGAATCTTGCCCATCGACAGCACGCCCTGGCCGCCGAAACCTGCTATGATAATTTCTTCTTTCATCTTGGGGGGTAGATTATTCGTTTTTGAGATCACCCAGAGGGTAGTGCTCGGTCATATTGGCCACCATCCAGTCGTTGGCCTGCGCGGGCGTCATTTTCCATCCGCTGTTGCATGTGCTCACGATTTCCACCACCGAGGTGCCTTTCTTGGCCATTGCATTCTCGAAGGCCTTCTTGATGGCGTTTTTGGCCTTGCGCACGGCGGGTGCCGTGTGCACGCTCTGGCGCGTGACGTAGCATGTGCCGGGCAGCTGGGCCAGCAGGTTGGTGATGTTGAGAGGATGGCCGTTGAGGTCCACGCGGCGTCCATAGGGAGTGGTGGCCGTGCGCTGGCCTATCAGCGTGGTGGGCGCCATCTGTCCGCCCGTCATGCCATAGATGGCGTTGTTGATGAAGATGATGGCGATGTTCTCGCCTCGGTTGGCAGCATGGATGGTCTCGGCGGTGCCTATGGCTGCCAGGTCGCCGTCGCCCTGATAGGTGAATACGAGATTCTCGGGCGAGAGGCGGCTGATTGCCGTGGCCACTGCGGGAGCGCGTCCGTGGGCGGCTTCCACCCAGTCCACATCGATATAATTATAGGCAAAGACCGCGCAGCCCACAGGCGCAACGCCCACGGCGCGGTCTTCGAGGCCCATTTCGTCGAGCAGCTCGGCGATGATCCGGTGCACCACGCCATGGCTGCAGCCGGGGCAATAGTGGGTGTTTACTTCCGTGAGAAGCCGCGGACGCGCATAGACGCGGTTGGCGGGGTCGATTATTTCTTCAGGCTTCATGGCTTATTGCTTGGCTTCGGGAAAATGGTTGAACAATGCGTTGAGCACCTCGCCGGGGTTGGGCACGATGCCGCCCATGCGGCCGAAGTGGGCCACGGGCACGCGGCACTGCGACGCAAGGCGCACATCCTCGATCATCTGGCCCGCGTTGAGCTCCACGGTGAGTATGCCCTTTACCTGCTTCGACAGGCGGTCGATTTCGGCCTTGGGGAAGGGCCACAGGGTGATGGGGCGGAGCAATCCCACTTTCACGCCCTGCTCGCGGGCCTCCTCGATGGCCTTGAGGCAGATACGTGCCACCGAGCCGAAGGCCACGATCAGATACTCGGCATCGTCGGTGAAGTGCTCGGCGAATCTCACCTCGGCGGCCTCGATGGCGGCATAGGTGCGCTGGAAGCGCTCGTTGTTCTGCTCCATTTTGGCAGGGTCCAGCTCAAGGCTGGTCACCACGTTGCGCCGGTCGCGGCCGTGGCGTCCGGTGGCTGCCCAGGGGCATTGCTCCTCTACCTGCTGCTGCGTGCGTCGGGGGCGGGCAGGGGGTAGCACCACTTTCTCCATCATCTGGCCCACGATGCCGTCGGCCAGAATCATGGCGGGATTGCGGTATTTGAAAGCAAGGTCAAATCCCAGGCCCACGAAGTCGGCCATTTCCTGCACGGTGGCGGGCGCCAGCACTATCAGGTGATAGTCGCCGTGGCCGCCGCCCTTGGTGGCCTGGAAATAATCGGCCTGCGACGGCTGGATGGTGCCCAGGCCCGGGCCGCCGCGCATCACGTTCACGATCAGAGCGGGCAGCTCGGCGGCCGCGATATAGCTTATGCCCTCTTGCTTGAGGCTCACTCCGGGGCTCGACGACGANGTCATCACGGCCTTTCCGGCAGCNGCTCCGCCGTAAATCATGTTGATGGCGGCCACTTCGCTCTCGGCCTGAAGCACCACCATTCCGGTGGTGTCCCATGGCATTTCTGCCTCAAGTGTCTCAAGCACCTCGCTCTGGGGCGTTATGGGGTAGCCGAAGTATCCGTCGGCACCGTATCGAATGGCAGCGTGGGCGATGGCCTCGTTGCCTTTCATCAGTTTTACTTCTTCCATATTNTGTTTCGGCTGAAGGTGAAAGCCTATTTTTCTACTACTCTATACACCTCGATGCAGGCATCGGGGCACACAGCCGCGCAGCTTGCGCAGCCTATGCATGCTTCGGGACGGGCCGCGAAAGCATAGTGATAACCGCGGTCGTTCACGTCGTCGGCCTTCAGGGCCAGAGTGTCGGTGGGGCAGGCCACCACACACAGCTCGCAGCCCTTGCAGCGCATGGCATCGACGGTGACGGCTCCTATGATTTTGGGCATAATAAGGAATTTTTGATTTGCAATGCACAAATATAATGAAAAATCGCCGAACAGGAAATAATTTAACATTTGCAAACAAAGCGGAACCTCCGGTATGGAGATTCCGCCTNTGTNTGNCGTGGAATGCCGCTGCGCTCAGAGCGCCACGCGCACTCCCACCTGNAGCACGCCCTGCACGCCGTAGCCCACCTCGCCGTAGAGCGACACATTGCGGCTCACGCGCGCCATGGCACCGATGGGCGAAACCTGCACGCCGAAGTAGGAGCAGTTATAGGAATCGCCTCCCCAGGGCTGCAGGTAGGAGATGATCACACCCAGGCCCAGATGGCCGTAGAGGGTGAATATGCTGTTGCGGTAGTAGTCGTATCGGCCGTNGGCCAGCAGCACGTGATATGCGATGGCGGAGTGGGGGTGGCCCTTGGTGTGGGTGCTTGAGAAGGTGTAGCTCGGTCCCACCCACAGCTTGTTGGTGAGCCGGTAGTTCACTCCGGCCGTGACGGCTCCCCATGCGTTGTTTACGCCGCGCCATCCGTCGCGGCAATCGGTGGCGTCCATTTGCGTGAAGCCGCCATAACCCAGTGTGATTTCGGTGCGTTGAGCGTGTGCGCCGGCGATGCATGATGCGATGAGTGCGAGCGCGAGCAGTAGTTTTTTCATATCAGAGGATTGAATGTGAATGTATAGTTTCTAAACACCTCGGGGGNAAATCTGGTTTTCGACACATAAATTTTCTTAATAAATGAGGCATTACGGCGATAATTGCTTACTTTTGCATCGTATATCGTTATGAAGCCCATTACCACACTACGCCGCCTTGTGCTGTCGCTGTGCGTTGTCGCAGCGGCAGTGNTGCAGGCTGCGGCCCAGATAAACACCGAGCAGGTGCTCCGCGTGGGGCGCAATGCTCTTTATTTTGAGGATTATGTGCTGTCGATCCAGTATTTCAACCGCGTGATCGACGCCAAGCCCTANCTGGCCGAGCCCTACTTCCTGCGCGCCATTGCCAAGTACAACCTCGAAGANTATGCCGGAGCCGAAGCCGATGCCACGCGGTCGATAGAGCTCAACCCCTTCGTGGCCGACGCNTGGGAGGTGCGCGGTGTGTCGCGCCAGAATCAGGGACGCGACTCTGCCGCCGTGGAAGACTACCGCAAGGCTCTCGACCTGCTGCCNCGCAACCGCAATCTCCTCTTCAATATGGCCATGGCCCAGCAGGANGCCGGGCAGCCGGCGCAGGCGGATTCCACCTACACCCAGCTGCTGCGNTACTATCCGTCCTACGATAACGGCTACCTGGGCCGCGCGCGCNTGCGNATCGCCGAGAACGATACCACCGGTGCGGCTGCCGATATNGACAAGGCGCTGTCGCTCAACTCCCACGCCCTCAACGCCTACATAATGCGAGCCGATATGGCCATGCGTGCCGGTAACCGCACGCGCGAGGCTCTGGCCGATATCGACGAAGCCGTGAAGCTTCAGCCCAAGATGGCCGGTCTGTATATCAACAGGGCCTATCTGCGGTATCAGCTCGACGACTATTTTGGNGCCATGGCCGACTANGACTATGCCCTCCAGCTNGAACCNGCCAACGCCACCGCTCTCTTCAACCGNGGCCTGCTTCTGGCCGAGGTGAACGCCAACGACCGCGCTCTGGAAGATTTCTCGGCGGTGCTCGACCTTGAGCCCGACAACTTCAGGGCCCTATACAGCCGGGCACTCCTCCACAGGGCAAAGGGCAACTTCCGCAGCGCCCTCGACGACGTGAACCGCGTGGCCGAAGCCTTCCCCGATTTCCCGGATGCATTGTGGCTGAGGTCGGATATCGAGCGGTCGATGGGGCAGAAAGCCAAGGCTGAAGCCACCTATATGAAAGCCAAGCAGCTCGCGGCCAACGCGCGCGCCGTGGACGAAAGCGAGCAGCCCGGTAAGGCTGTGGCATCCGCCGATGTGCCGGAGGAACTTGTGTCGCGCCGCTTCACTTCGCTGCTCACCGTGGACGACAACGCCGATATTCACGAACAATACAACAACACCGCCATCCGTGGACGCGTGCAGGACCGCAACGTGGCCATCGAAATCGAGCCCATGATGGAACTGGGATTCTATTCGTCGCCGTCGGAGCTGCGCGCCAATACCTATTATATTAAGGAAATCGACGACCTCAACGCCACTCGCGCGCTGCGCTACGCCGTGGTGGTGACCAATCGCACCCCGGCGCTCGACGAGGATATCATCCGCCGCCACTTCAACAGTATTGAATACTACACTTCGCTCATAGCCGGCTCGCACAATCCGCGCGCCGTGGACTATATAGGGCGCGCTCTCGACTTCGTGACCACGCGCAACTATGCCGGAGCTATAGCCGATATTGACCGGGCTATCGCGCTGATGCCCGACTTTGCCCCGGCCTACTGGCTGCGCGCGCAGGCCCGCTACCACAAGCTGCAGGTAGACCGCGACACACCCGACGAAAGCATCGATGGAGTTGCGCGCCTGCACATGGCCGAAGCCGCAATGGCCGAGATCATGGCCGATATAGACCGGGGGCTCGAATTGAGCCCGGGCACCGCCGTGGCCTGGTTCAACAAGGGCAATCTTCTGCTCGAAAACCGCGACTACCCCGGAGCCATCGCGGCCTACACCCGTGCAATAGAGCTGAAGCCCGATATGGGCGAGGCCTACTACAACCGAGGCTATATCCGCCTCAAGACCGGCGACAGCCGTGCCGGCGTGAACGACCTGAGCAAAGCCGGCGAATCCGGCATCGTACAAGCCTATAACCTAATAAAACGTATACGTCACTAGCACCATGCTCACCGAAAAAGATCTTCAAGGCCTTGCCAAGCGAGGCATAAGTGCCGAACAGTTTGAGTCGCAGATGAAGCGATTCGCCACCGGTTTTCCGTATCTGCGCCTGAAGGGCTCGGCCCGTCCCGGCGAGGGCATTCATGTGCTCGATGAAGCCGAGCAGGATAGTGCCATAATGCGCTGGGAGCGCTTCCTGGCCGACGGCGGCCGCGCCGCCAAGTTTGTGCCTGCATCTGGCGCGGCATCGCGCATGTTCAAGGCTCTCTTTGCTTTTGCCGACGGTGACGTGCAGGAGGCGCCGGCCGGATCGCCCGTGGCGGAGCTGGTGGCGAATCTCGACCGTCTGCCTTTCCGGGCCGAGCTTGATGCGGCTGCCTCGCGCATGTTCAACGCCGATGCGGCCGCCCTCGTGGCCGCCGGTAGGCACCGCGACCTGGTGAAGGCAATCATTGCCCCCGAGGGTATGAATTATGGTGCGCTGCCCAAAGCGTTGCTCACCTTCCACCGCTACGAAACCGGAAACACCCGCACATCTCTGGAAGAGCAGCTCTATGAGGGCGTGCAGACGGTGGCCGCAGATGGCCGCGTGGATATCCACTTCACCGTCTCGGCCGATCATCGCAAGCTCTTTGAAGAGAAGCTTGCAGCCGCAGTGCCGGCCGTGGAGAAAGCCACGGGTGTAAAGATAAATGTGAGTCTCAGCGAGCAGAAGCCCAGCACCGACACCCCGGCTGCCGCTCTGGACGGCACTCCGTTCCGCGACGGCGACGGCGAAATCGTGTTTCGTCCCGGTGGCCACGGAGCTCTCATCGAGAATCTCAATGACCTCGACGCCACCGTGGTGTTTATTAAGAATATAGATAATGTGGTGCCCGAAGCCCGCCGCGCCGATACGCTACGCTACAAACGCGTGCTGGGAGGCGTGCTCATGCAGGTGCACGACCGCATCGAGGCCTGTGTCGACACTCTCTCCTCGGGCGACTTCGGCCCTGCTGAACTGGCCGAGATTGCAGATTTCATGCAGGAGACGCTGTGCATAAGCGCGCCCGAGATTGATGCCGCCGACCCTGAATACATGCTGGCCAAGCTCGATCGTCCGCTGCGCGTGTGCGGCATGGTTCGCAACGAAGGCGAGCCCGGAGGCGGACCTTATATCGCCTTCAACGCCGATGGCTCCGCTTCGCCCCAGATTCTCGAAAGCACGCAGATCAACAGTGCAGACGACGAGGCAGCCGGCATGATGGCCACCGCCACCCACTTCAATCCCGTCGACCTCGTGTGCTACATCCGCGACTTCGATGGCGAGCCCTACGACTTGCGTGATTACGTAGACCCCGATACCGGTTTCATATCCTCCAAGAGCTTCGCCGGCCGCGAGCTGCGTGCTCTGGAGCTTCCCGGTCTGTGGAACGGCGCCATGAGCGACTGGAACACCGTGTTTGTGGAAGTGCCCGCATCCACGTTCAATCCCGTCAAGGTGGTGAACGACCTCCTGCGTCCGGCCCATCAGTGATACCCGTCCGCAAAAAAAACATAGACAAGCAAGTGCCCCGGGAGCAATCTCCGGGGCACTTTTGCATCTTAAATCATATAATTAAAGTTAAACCGCGCAGTTTTAGATAAAAAAATATCCTTTATTCGCAAAAATAGTGTAACTTTGTGAGCTGAAACCTACGAAATTTCGAATGCGAAACTATATACTGCTCATATTACTCGCTATAGTTGCCTCCTCATGCGGTGAATACCAGCGCGCGCAGAAGAGCTCGGACTATGATTATAAATTCGACTATGCCAAGCGGGCCTACGAATCGAAGCACTATGTCCAGGCCGCCACGCTGCTGAAAGACTGCGTCACCGTGTTCAAGGGTTCCGACAAGGCCGAGGAGTCGCTGTATCTCCTGGGTATGAGCCACTACGAGAATAAGGACTACGAAAGCGCAGGCCCCTACTTCCGCAGCTACTACCAGCGCTATCCCAAAGGCAAATTTGCCGAGCTCGCCCGCTTCTACTGCGGATACGGCTATTATCTCGATTCGCCGGAGGCGCAGCTCGACCAGACGGGCACCGTCACTGCCATTCAGGAGCTCCAGGGCTTCCTCGACTATTTCCCGCGCAGCGACAAAGTCAACGTGGCACAGAATGCCATTTTTGAGCTCCAGGACAAGCTCACGCTCAAGCAGCTGCAGAATGCACAGCTCTACTACAACCTGGGCAACTACCTGGGCAACAACTACGAGAGCGCTGTGATCGTGGCCAAGAACGCTATCAAGGACTATCCCTATTCCAAGTATAAGGAAGATCTCGAAATGCTCGTGCTCAAGGCTCGCTATCAGGAAGCCGACCAGAGCGTGGACGAGCGCAAGGAAGACCGCTTCCGCGAAGTGATAGACGAATACTATTCCTTCATCAACAACTATCCCGAAAGTTCCAACCGGGCCGAGGCCGACAATATCTTCAAGATCGCCTCGCGCTACGTGAAAGACTGACAACATAATTAAGGACAATCTACAACCGTAATAAATAGTCATGGACTACAAGAAATCAAATGCCCCTCTCAACACCGTCACCCGTGACGTGATTGAACTCTCCGAGGCCACCGGCAACATCTACGAAACCGTGTGCATCATCGCCAAGCGAGCCAACCAGATCGCAACCGAGATGAAACACGACCTCGAAAAGAAGCTTCAGGAATTCGCATCCCTCAACGACAACCTCGAAGAAATCTCCGAGAACCGCGAGCAGATCGAAATCTCCCGCTACTACGAGAAGCTGCCCAAGCCCACGCTCATCGCCACTCAGGAGTACGTGGACAACAAGCTCTTCTTCCGCAACCCCGTTAAGGAGCGCGAAGGACTGGATTAATCCTCCGTCCCGAACCACTTCATAATCCTCTCTCCATGTTGCAGCGACCGTATCCACGTTGATCCGGCCGCTGCAAGCGTTTCGGTTTTTCAACAAATAAATACCTGCCATGAAAAAAACAATGTTCTTAGCGCTGCTTCTTGTGCTTGCATCACTCCCCGTGCGGGCCCAGCAAGCTATCTGGGGAGTGATGCCGCTGGTGTCGCCCGAGATACATGCCGATAATTCAGTGACCTTCCGCTTTGCGGCTCCCGAGGCCGGCAGCGTGCGCGTCACGGGAGATTTCCTGCCTGTGCGCACCGTCACTACCGATTTTGGCTCCTTCGATGCACCGGGAGAGGCCGACCTCACGCGCAACGGCGAGGGCGTGTGGGAGTTCACCACCGGCCCCTTGCAGCCCGAGCTCTACAGCTACAGCTTCATCGTCGACGGCCTGCGCATGCCCGACCCCTGCAATGTGTTTCAGATACGCGACACTTCCACCATCACCAACGTGTTCCTTATAAATGGCGGCTATGCCGATTATTTCAAGGTGGACGATGTGCCCCACGGCACGGTGTCGAAGGTGTGGTATCATTCGCCTGTGCTCGATATGGATCGCCGCCTCACCGTCTACACCCCGGCCGGCTACGAGCAGGGCACGGAGCGATATCCCGTGTTCTATCTGCTCCACGGCATGGGCGGCGACGAAAACGCATGGAGCGAGCTGGGACGCGCCACGCAGATTCTCGACAATATGATCGCGCGCGGCGAGGTGGAGCCGATGATTGTGGTGATGACCAACGGCAACGTCGATATGCAGGCGGCTCCGGGAGAGACCAGCGCCGGATTTGTGCCTCCCACCACGCAGCTGCCGGGCACGATGAACGGCATGTTTGAGACGCACTTCCCCGATGTGGTGAACTTCATCGACAGCACCTACCGCACCGTGCCCCACAAGCACCACCGCGCAATAGGCGGCCTCTCGATGGGCGGATTCCACTCGCTGCACATCTCGAAGGAATATCCGGATATGTTCGACTACGTGGGCCTCTTCTCCGCGGCCATCCTTCCGCGCGAGGGCGCTACCTCGCCCGTCTACGACGATATGAGCGGCAAGCTGCAGCGTCAGTTTGCAACGCCGCCTGCGCTCTACTGGATTGCCATCGGCGAGAAAGACTTCCTCTATGATGCCAATAAGAACTTCCGCGCCACGCTCGACGCCGCAGGCTATCCTTACGAATACGTGGAGAGTCCCGACGGCCACATCTGGAAAAACTGGCGCATATACCTCACCGAATTCCTGCCCCGCCTGTTCAAAAAATGAAGCGGCAGGCAAAAAAACACTCCAAAAAATTTGTGTATTAGCAGGATATTGGCTAATTTTGCAGTCGCTTAAAGCAAAATCAATATTTATTAACCACCTAAACTCTGAAAGAATGCACTTAAATTCTGAAGAAAAAGTGAAGATCTTCGAGGAATACGGTAAGGGCAAGACTGACACTGGCTCTCCTGAAGCCCAGATTGCATTATTCTCGGTCCGTATTCGTCATTTGACTGAGCACCTCAAGTCGAATCACAAAGATCATACTACTGAGCGCGCTCTTAAGATGCTGGTAGGTAAGCGTCGTCGTCTCCTCGACTACCTGATGCGCAAAGACATCAACCGCTACCGCGCCATCATTGCCAAAAAAGAGCTCGGTATCCGCAAGTAATCGCAGCGGACTCCGAAAAAACACAACAAAAGGCCGTTTCGCGCACCTGCGCGGGATGGCCTTAAACTTTAATGCGCCTCGTACGTCTAATAAGTATATGATGAAGAAATATATCCATATCCTCGTGTGCGCTGCCGCTGTTTTGGGCCTGGGCAGCTGCAGCACGGTGCAGAATGCCGTGACACGGGTCACCGGCGCAGCCGGCGTGTCGAAGCCCAAAGATAAGACTACCGGCTCCGCATCCGCTGCGCAGGCCGCGAGCAATGCTCAGAAACCCGAGAAAACCGCTCCTGCCGCGCAGCCTGCGGTGCAGTCCATAGACGATAAGCAGCTGGCCGGAGAATGGGTGATTGTGGCCGTGGGCGACACACGCATCGCCGACCTCGACGAGATGCCCTACATCACCTTCAACGACGGTGCCTTCTATGGCTTCAACGGTTGCAACGTTCTCAACGGATCCTACAGCACCGCCGGTGGCAAGCTCAGCTTCTCCCATGTGGCATCCACCATGCGCTACTGCCCGGATGTGCCTTTCGAGCACGAGATCAATGTGGTGATTGCCGACGAAAGCCGTGCCTACGGCGTGAAGATCGAGAGCAGCGCCAACGAGACGCACCTGTATCTGCTCTCCGATTCTGGACGCACCCTCTTGCAGGCATGCCGCCACAATCTCGACTTCCTGAACGGCGAGTGGCGCGTGGCCGCGATCGGCAACGACGAAATCGATGATGAGGAATGCAACATTTTCTTCGACATCACCGAAGGCAAGGTGCACGGCAACACCGGTTGCAACTATTTCAACGGCGATATTTTCGTAAGCCCCGACCGCAACAACGCCATAGAGCTGAGCCACATGGGCGTCACCCGGATGGCATGCCCCAAGACCGCGCAGGAAACCGCCATGCTCGTGGCTCTTGAGCAGGCATCCCATGCCCGCAAGGCTGGCAACCATCAGGCTCTCTTGCTCGATAGCAACGGCCATAAGCTCATAACCCTTAAACGTATCGAAAAATGATCAGACGACTTATAATGGCCCTCGCCGTAGTGGCAGGTGCCCTCTGCGCATGCGCGCAGGATTCGAGCATCGAAGAAATTGTGGCCGAAGCTGCAAAGGCTTGCCCCGTGGCTCTCGACCGGGGCAACACGCTGGAGACCGTGAAGCTGGCCGATGATGCCGTGGAAATTCACCTGGTGATGGCCCTTCCGGCCGCCCAGTTCTCCATGCTGGAGCAGAGCGTGGATATGCTGCGCCCCACGATGCTCAAGGTGCTCCTCACCGATAGCAACATGAGGAATGTGGCCGCTAAGACGGCCGCTTCCGGTCGTGGCCTGCGCATAATTCTCATCTGCCGGGACGACCGCAACACCACCTTCACTATAGCCTACACGCCCACCGAGCTCTCCGACGCCCTGAAATAGGTGCGGTGTATTTACCCAAAACACATTGCGGGCGCGCAACCACTGAAGGGTGCGCGCCCGCATGCTTTTTATGAGAGAGTGGTGGAATTAGAAGAGATAGGCGGCGGTGATGGTCCAGCAGCGCGTGCGGCTGTCGATGATGCCGGAGTAGTCGCCGTTGCCCACTACGCCCGTGGCCTCAAAGGCCTTGGTGAGACCGAAACCGTAGCCGGCGCCCACCTGCAGGTGCTTGAAGAGCTCCACGCCTGCGCCCACGTTCCAGGCCACGTCGCAGCTGCGGTTCTTGAACGCTGCCTCGACGGCTTTCTTCGAAGTGAGGAACGCAAAGCTGGGACCGGTGAAGATGTAGGGGCGGATTATGTTGTTGACCACGGGGATGCTGATGCGCCACTTCAGGTTCAGGGGAATTTCGATATAGTCACGCTTGATGGTGTTCTCGGGGGTATTTGAGCTCTCGTATTCAGCGGTGCGGTGGGTGTACATTACGCCCAGATCCACGCCCACGCCGATGATGGGAGCGGTGAATTCGGCCATCACGCCGCCGGTGAAGCCTGCGCGGTTGTCGGAGTCGAAGGTGCTTTCGTTGAAGTGAAGGGCATTCGTCTGAATACCGGCGCGCACGCCGAAACGGAACTGTGCGGAAGCCGTGGAGGCCACTGCCAGAATGAGCGCTACTGCGAGCGCACCACGTTTGATGATGTTCATATTAATAGCTGTTAAAATTAATTGCACAAATTTAAAACAATTTTTCGGCACTTTTGATTTGTCGCTGAAAAAAAAGTTTTAAATTTGTGCTATGACAGCAGAAGAACGTTTAAAACTCGAAGAAAGCGTGGTGAAAATGCTGCGCACGGTGTTTGACCCCGAAATACCCGTCGACATCTACAGNCTGGGTCTCATATATCGTGTGGATATTGCCGACGACGGCGCCCTCACGGTGGATATGACCCTCACNGCTCCCAATTGTCCGGCAGCCGATTTCATAATCGAGGATGCNCGCATCAAGCTTGAGAGCATCGAGGGCATCACGTCGGTCACGATCAATCTTGTGTTTGAGCCCGAGTGGAACAAAGACATGATGAGCGAGGAAGCCAAGCTTGAGCTGGGATTTCTATGAGCCGAAGCAAGGCCTACTTCATCAGCGACCTTCATCTGGGCGCGAGCTACATCCCCGATGCNCGCGCCCATGAGGCCCGCGTGGTGGCGTTTCTCGAATCCATTGCTGCCGACGCCCGCGAGCTNTACCTGGTGGGCGACGTGCTCGACTACTGGTATGAGTACCGCACGGTGGTGCCGCGCGGCCANGTGCGTTTTTTCGGTGCCCTGGCNCGCCTGGCCGATGCCGGAGTGGCCATCACGTGGCTCACGGGCAACCACGACATCTGGCTCTTCGACTACGTGAGCCGCGAGATAGGCGTGCGCGTGGTCGACGGCGCTCTTGAGTGCAGCGTGCTCGGCTCGCGCTTCTATATCGCCCACGGCGACGCCGTGGGCCGCCTCAAGCCATCGTTCCGCTTCATCCGCAGCGTTTTCCGCAATCGCTTCTGCCAGCTTCTCTACTCGGCCATCCATCCGCGCTGGACCATCCCCTTTGCCCATCGCTGGAGCGCCGGAAGCNGGGGCTACANTCCCGGCCACACGCCCTCGTGGCACGGCACTGCGCGCACGTCCGTAGAGGANTGGGCGCAGCGATATGCAGCATCGAATCCGGCCACACGCTTCATCGTGCTGGGCCATCACCATGTGATGGTCNACGANCCCGCNGGCAGCGATTGCCGGCTCATTATTCTGGGCGACTGGATTCACCACGATAGNTACGGCGTTTTCGACGGAAACGACTTTCGGTTGTGNGTTTTCGACCCCGAAAAGTGAGAAATTTCACTTTTGTANNATTTGCTTTTGGCNGGNTAATTGGCTTAANATGTGCNNGTTAATCGCATTTGANGCTNAATGTGCTCAATAAATATGTCGTATAACATATAAAAATATTTGCCCCGTAAAATAAAAAGGCCGACCTTTGCATCACGAACCTAAAACAATCTTTTTTACCTTAGAAATTGTACCTATTGGAAACCCAAATCTGCCGGACTCTGCGAAGAATCCGGCAGCTTTATTTCTGTACCTTTTGAATTTTTGTGTCTCGTATTTTTGTAGACTCCCCCCTTATCGTGCCCTCAGCTCCCAGAANGCCAGGGCCGATGCTGCGGCCACGTTCAGCGAGTCCACGCCGTGGGCCATNGGGATGCGCGCCACCCAGTCGGTGGACGCGATCACGTCTTTGGCCAGTCCGTCGCCCTCGGTGCCCATCACGATAGCCAGGCGTGGCTCTGCGGCCAGCGCCGGATGGTCGATAGGCACGGAGTCGTCGGTGAGGGCCATGGCCACGGTGCGCAAGCCCAGCTCGCCCAGAGAGGCCACAGGCGCCTCCAGCCACGCCCAGGGCACGAGAAACACCGAGCCCATCGACACGCGCACGGCGCGGCGGTTCAGCGGGTCGCACGACGTGGGCGTGAGCAGCACGGCGTCGATTCCCAGCGCGGCGGCCGAGCGGAAAATGGCGCCGATATTTGTGGTATCGACCACGCCGTCGAGCACGGCCACGCGCCGTGCCCCGCTGCACACTTCCCCGGCAGTCTTGGGCCTTGGCCGGCGCATGGCGCATAGCACGCCGCGCGTCAGCGTGTAGCCCGTGAGCGCGGCCAGTGCCTCGCGCTCGCCTGTATATACGGGCATATCCTCCGGGCAGCGGGCTATGATGTCGGCCGCGTCGCCGGTGATGTGGCGCCGCTCGCACAGCAGCGACAGCGGCTCATAGCCGGCGTCGAGCGCCACGCGTATCACCTTGGGGCTCTCCACTATGAAGATGCCCTTCTCGGGCTCCAGGCGGTTGCGCAGTTGCGCCTCGGTGAGCGTGGCGTAGACGGCCACTGCCGGATCAGTCGTGCTGTTGATTTCAATTATGGCCATAATACAATTTTTCTCGCTGCAAATATAATGATTTCTTTGCAACGAGAAAAACCGGTAGTGGATGAAGTAGGCCTTGCGTCTCCTCAGCGGGCTTTGCTCAGGAGGATGTTGAATTCGCCCGCATCAGGCACCGTGGCTTCGAGGCTCAGGAACGACCCTTCGATATGGAGCGGAGCCTGGCGGATGGCCTCGATGCTTGCATCGTCGGCTTTGCCGTACAAGAACGCCAGCGAGCCCCTGTAGCCGCTCATGGCGGCGATAAGGATATCATTGGCACCCTCGCCATCGGGCGTGGCATATACGAAAGCACTCACCAGGCCGTTGCTGCCGCCGTTCACCATATATTGCAGCGGCACCTGATTGAGAATTGCCAGCGCGGCATTCCCCGACACGAGGATTTGCTCCCGGTCCAGATTATATGCCGCCGCTATATGGCCGTTCTGCACCACGTCGCTGATAACGGGCAGATTATAGTCGGGCTCGCGCACCTCAACTGCAGGGAGATTCGACAGCGCCCCGAATGCTTCTTTCAGGTTCATGGCCGAGGCACCCATGCCTGCGGCCACGAGAATCACAAGGGAGAGAAATAGTTTTTTCATAATCGATTCACTTTATTTATTTAACGCCACGGGCCGCAGTAAAGTTGTATAAATTATTCAATCTCGAACCGTAAGTTTATTATTTTTCCAATAATATTCGCTATTTTTGTAATCAGAATTTTACAGATATAAATATGTCGAAAATCACAGTCCAAAATACAGACATCAATATTATTGTCGTAGGAGGTGAAGATTATGTTTCTATCACAGATTTAGCGCGCCATAAAAGTGATGATCCCAATGCTGTTATTGGGAATTGGATGCGAAATCGCAATACCATTGAGTTTCTTGGGGTTTGGGAGAGTCTTTATAATCCTAATTTTAAACCCCTCGAATTCGAGGGGTTTAAAAAAGAAGCCGGATTGAATGCATTCACACTCTCACCAAAAAAATGGATCGAGAGCACCGATGCAATAGGTCTACTTTCCAAGGCAGGCCGATATGGAGGAACTTATGCACATAAAGATATTGCATTCAAGTTTGCTAGTTGGATTTCGGTAGAATTCGAATTGTACATAGTCAAGGAATTCCAAAGACTCAAATCAGAGGAGCAGAAATACCTTGGTTGGACAGTGAAGCGAGAATTATCCAAAATAAACTATCGGATTCATACAGATGCAGTCAAAAATAATCTAATCCCTAAAAAAGTTACAAATTCTCAGGCGAACATAATTTATGCAAATGAGGCGGATGTGTTGAATATTGCGATGTTCGGTATGACAGCTAAACAATGGAGGGAGCAACACCCGGACACGAAAGGCAATATTAGGGATTATGCAACTATTAATGAACTGATATGTTTGTCCAATATGGAGAACCTAAATGCTGTTTTTATTCAGCAAGGCGTTCCACAATCGGAACGAATAGTTAAACTCAATCAAATAGCTATCCATCAGATGAGTGTTTTGGAAAATGATGGAAAAGACAAGCATTTATTGTCTTAATTTGCACCATGAAAAAGATTTCAGCTATAATATTGCTTGCTGCGGCGNCCACAGTAGCCGCCGATGCCTGCACATCCATGATCGTGAGTGGCCGTGCTTCTGCTTCGGGCCGCCCCCTGCTCTGGAAGCACCGCGACAGCTCCGGCGACATGAACTTTGTGGAGCACACCGCCGCCACCGACAGCACCCGNGCTTTCTCGGCCCTCTACAACGGCGGCGACAGCCTCCTGCTCGACGCCTGGGCCGGCGTCAACGATGCCGGCTTCGCCGTGATGAACACCGCCAGCTACAACCTCGCCCCCGACACCGCGCGCCTCTGCGACCGCGAGGGAGCCGTAATGGCNCTGGCCCTGGGNCGNTGCNCCACCGTGGCCGACTTTGAGCAACTGCTGCTCTCTCTGCCGCGCCCCATGGGCGTGCAGGCCAACTTCGGNGTGATCGACGCCCTCGGCGGTGCCGCCTANTTCGAGACCCACGACCACGGCTTCACGCGCTTCGACGTGGACGACACACCCGAAGGTGTGATCATACGCACCAACTACAGCTGCTCCGGCACNCCCGACGCCGGCATGGGCTACATTCGCTACGACAACGCCTGCGCGCTCGCCTCCGATGCCATTGCCGCCGGCGCNGTCACCCCCGAACTGCTCACCGAGGGCCTCTCCCGCTCGTTCTACCACTCCCTGCTGGGCTGCGACGCCGCGGCCGATACCACGGTGCGCTGGGTCGTGGACCAGGACTTCATTCCGCGCCGCTCCTCGGTGGCCTCCGTGGTGGTGGAGGGATGTGCCCCGGGCGATGATCCCGCCGCAGCCGTGATGTGGACCGTGATCGGCTACCCGCCGTGCGGCCACGTGGTGCCTGCCACGGCCTCCNCCGTGCCCGACGAGCTCCGCCCCGTGCTCCCGGGCTTCACCAGCCCTGCAGCGCAGGACAACCGCCGCCTCNTNCGCCTCGCCTTCCCCATCGGGCGCGGCAGCGGCNGCCACTATATCGACATGCAGGCCCTCCGCCCCATCAGCGACGCGCAGCGTGCNCTCAGCCTCAAGGCCTACGACCAATACCGCACCACCCATAAGCCAAAACAATAAAAACCACATAAACCATGCAAATCCAACGCATTCAATCGCTCTTCCTTCTGCTCGCAGTAGTGCTCATGTGTATCTTCTGCCTCACTCCCTACGCGCAGCACGTGGCGCAGGACGGCACCGTCACCGCCGTGTTTATGAAAGACACCCCGGTGCTTCTCGTGGTCAACGCCTGCATCGCCGTGCTGCTNCTGCTCAACATNTTCATGTTCAACAACCTCCGCCTGCAGATGCGCNTCACGCTTCTCTCGATGCTGCTCATTGCAGGCTCAGCCGTGGCTTGCGGATTCATAGTCACCGTGGGAATGCCCGGCAGCCACCTCATCTGGATTGGCGGNGTGCTACTCCTGCTCGTGGCCCTCATNTTCGTGNTCTTCGCCTATCGTGGCATGCGCAGCGACCGCCGCAAGCTCGCGAGCTACGACCGCCTNCGCTGACCNCCCATNNTANNATGNNNCTCGCGCAAAGCCGCAGAGAGATTTATAATANNTTGAANATCAACGCAGTAGGGACGCTTTTCAAAGCGTCCNCCTCAANCGNGCNCTCTCNCTGAGGCAAAGCATTGNNCCACAACAATGTAGGGACGCACCATGGTGCGTCCTTTNCCTNTCCAGGCGTGCGACCTCCTTTAAAGATTGACACATAAGGACATAAAAGACAAAAGGAACAAAAAAAATCTTTTGTTCCTTTTTGTCTTTTTTGCCCTTTTGTATCAGAAAAATATAAGTTGATATCAACCTTTAGAAATCCTCTACATCATCCGCNNCATCGCTGCCGGTGAGAGTCACAAGCCTTTGAATCACTGCTGCAGCCGGAGTGTTATCATCGGCGCCCTCCGGGAGCTTCGCCAACAGCCGTCGGCGTCGCGAGTAGAAAGTATTGCGCGAGATGCCCAGCATGCGGCATGCCGTAGTAGTGTCGATTTCGGCCACGATCAGGGCTGCCATTGCGGCGTCGCTTTCATTTATTGCGGGATTATCACGCAAGCTGCTGATGCCTCCGTTATATGCCTTATCGATCTCCGCCACTATTTTCGGGAGCATCGCCGGATCGGCCAGCCGGCGCAGTTCCGCATCGATTTTTAGCAATATCGTTTCGTATTCTTTCGTGGGGCGTTCCATCTTTTTCAGCCTTTTCACGAGTCGGCCTATCGTCTCCCAATGCTCCTTATAGAGATTGCGCACGAGTTCGGTCTTTTCGGCATGACCATCGCGTTCCTNATCGAGCGATGCGTGCAGCAGGAGCACGTCGGCCGCCTGCTTCTCTATTTCGGCGTTTTTCAGCCTAATGCGAGAGCGGTAGAACACCGTCCCGCTCGCCACGAGCCCTGCCACTCCTATGATTATAGCCACAATCCACACGCGCAGGCACAGCTCGCGCTCCCGCGCCTCGCTCAGCTCCGCTTGCTTCAAGTTGCGCTGCTCCACAGCCACCGACTGCTTCATGGCGTCTCTTACGGCATCAATCTGATACTCATTCACGAGCATGGTATAATGGTCGCACATCTCAATATCTCCGGCGTGTCTGTATAGCCGGGTAAGTGATGAGTACATATAAACGCTGTCTTGTTTATTTCTGGCCACTATGCCTGCTTTTTCCAGATATGCACGGGCTGTCCCATATTCTCCCCTATGAGTATTAGCATCGGCTAATGAGCAAAAGCTTGCAGCGTCGGGATATTCTTCAGCAATTTCAATTACGTCAGCTTCAAATTGTTCTGCGTTATAATAGTTGTTATGGCTAATATAAAAAATGTAGAGAGAAGATTTCGCATATCTATTAAGAATCCAGAATTTATGGTCATTAATGTTTTTATCAGAATGGAAGATTACACTGTTAAGATTTTTAATATACTTTATCGTATCTCCGAGGCTATCGTAATTAATTCCTAATTCGTAGAGTGCCCAAAGCTTATTGAGCTCTCTGTTAAAACTATTGTAATAATTATAGGCATCAATTCTATAAGGAAGCTCTTCTTCAAACATATACGACTTCTCAAACAAATCGGCTATCAGTTCCGAATTGCGGGCGCACCAGTAAGCATCGCTGTGTGTCTTGGATATATCAATACTTTTCGTTGCATCCGATATCGCAGCCTGCAATTCGTTTCGGTTCAAAGCATTGTTGGCGTTATAGTGCAAGGCTTTCATAAGCCTTGTATCATCACGCCTTGATTCAAAATAGTCTATAATACCCTTTTTCCTGAGGTCGGTCGTGTCGATTTCGTCGTTTTTGGTTCTTGCCTGCGAAAGAAGCTGCCCGTAGAGCATGTGATCCCCTCGGGAGTCAAGGCTTGACGCATCAATCGAGCGCAGCAACGCCAATGCAGAATCCGGGTGCTCCTCCATAATGCTCTCGGCATGCAGCAGTCGCGAGTCATAATCATTGGCGTTAATGCAAGAATATAAAGCGATGCAAAGCATCAGCGATAATAAATGAACAGGTTTTTTCATAGTTGAAATTGTAAAACGCCGCAAAAATAGTAAAAATCAACACCGTTTGGAAAAAATATTCATACATTTTTGTGTTCATCAGAGCATTCGGCACTTTGATGTCTAAATGTATAAAAGTCTGAATAGCAGATGGCTGGGTGGGCATTGAAATTTGAAATGCAGGATGCACAATTTATTGAATTTATACGCCTTGCAATACCCTGAAATACAATTAGTTGCAATCCGGATGCACAATTTTATTTTTGCTCCAAAATTTGTTTTTGTCATTTCTGACCAATAATTTTGCTCTCGAAAATAAAAAATAGATTATGAAAGCCATCATTCACATTCTTCTTCTATCGTTGATTTTCCCTGTAGGTTTGTGGTCTCAAACATCCCCCTCAGGTTCAGGTACCACGCATGTGAAAATCAATAAGAAAGGAACTTCCGTTCCTCGCCCAGGAAATTCAGCTCCCGCATTTCAGAACGTGAGCTGCAGCTACGATGGCGCGGCACTGTATATTTCATTCGTTAACGGCGAGGGCGAGTGCGAGCTCACGCTCACTGATAACGCCAGCGGTATCACCTCTAACTATTATTTTGATTCCGAAGCCCCGGCCTGCCTGATGGTGGGAGAGCTCCTCAGCGCATCCATCACCATTACCACCGAAGCAGGCAACACCTACGTGGGCGAATTCTAATCCAGTGCAATATGAAACCGAGTATCTACAACAGCTGCATCCCGCTCCGCAATGGCTACGTGCTGGTCTACAACGCCACCACGGATGCCTATGCGATATGCAACGCTGCTGCCATCACCACCGATGGCCATCGCATCACGGCGTGCGATGAGGCCGTGGAGCGCAAGCTCGCGGAGATTGGTGCCTTCGTGGACGATGATGCCGACGAGGCAGCCGATCTCGCTGCGTTTATCGACCGGAACGACAACGATGCCTCGGTGTTTCAGCTCCACATAAATCCCACGCTCAACTGCAACTTCCGTTGCTGGTACTGCTACGAGAATCATCAGGCCGGCTCGATGATGGGCGAGGAAGTGCTGGGCTCGGTGCTCAATCTGATAACCCGCATCGTGAAGCGGCCGGGGCTGAAGCAGCTGAGCCTGTCGTTCTTCGGAGGCGAGCCGCTGATGTATTTCGACAAGGTGGCCGGCCCCATCACGAAGCATGCGGCAGCGGAGTGCCGCGCCTGCGGCGTGAAGCTCCATGTGCATTTCACTTCCAACGCCTATCTGCTCACTCCCCACATCCTTGATAGCCTCGCAGGCATCAGCACCAGCTTCCAGATCACCCTCGACGGAGCACGCGAGCTGCACGACAAGGTGCGCTGCACCGCCTCCGGTGCCGGCAGCTACGACGCGATTGTGGCAAATATCCACAGCGCCATCCTCGCAGGATTCCCTGTGGTGGCGCGCATCAACTATACCTCGGCCAATATCGAAAGCGTGCTCTCTATAGTGGAAGATTTCAAGCATTGGGGCGAGGAGAAAGAGCTGCTGAGCGTGGATCTGCAGCGCGTGTGGCAAGACAAGGAGGGCGGCCCCTCCGAAGATTCCACCCGGGAGGCTGTGGCGCGCACAATGGAGAGCTTCCGCCGGGCAGGCCTGCGCTGTACTTCTCCTGCCATGCTCAACTCCGTGAAATCGCCCTGCTACGGCGACCGCCGCCACAACCTGCTCGTGAACTACGACGGCAACCTCTTCTTCTGCACCGCGCGCGATTTCACCCTCGAAAACAGCAGTGGCCGCCTGCTGCCCGACGGCACTCCGCGCTGGCACGACAGCGAGGTGCTGGAGCGGCGGATGAAAGCCAAGTTCTCGCGCCCCGCGTGCCGCAAGTGCCGCATAGCTCCCATCTGCGGCGGAGGTTGCCGCCAGAAAGCCGTGGAACGCCCCGTTACCGAAGCCTGCATGCACGGCTATAGCGAGCGTGACATCGACACCCAGATAATCCGCCGCTTCGAGCAGCGCCACGTCCTTTAAGAACCCTCCGAGGCGCGTCCTCCCCGGGAAAACCCTCGCGCAGAGGCGCAGAGATATTTTTAATATATTGAAAATCAACGCAGTATGGACGCTTTTCAAAGCGTCCACCTCAAACGAACCTCTCTCGCAGAGGCGCAAAGCATTGAACCACAACAATGTAGGGACGCACCATGGTGCGTCCTCCACCGGAAAATAACGCGATTGGTTTGGAAAACCGTCGGTCGCACATGGCGAGTCCCTGCATTGAAAATCAGTCGGTTGAATAGCATAAACAAGGGAGTACCCGGAAAATCCCATAATCAGAGTACGGAACAAACTTTAAATCATTAACAATATGGAACTATCCAGAATTCAGAAGTTCGTAAACGAACACGTCGACGCTTCTCTGCCCGCAGAGAGCCAGACCCTCATCCTCAGTTCAGACATGGAACTGATGGGTGGCGATAATGCAAAATGCTCCAACAACAGCTCCGGAACATGCAATAGTGTCAATCAAGATTGTACTAATTATGGTGCAAATTGCGATAAGTCGCATAACGGCACATGCAATTCCGGCATTATTACCATCGTGAACAACGATCGTGATAAATGTAAATAATCGCCCATTCTAATAAGTTACGGAGGTAATGGCATCGTAAATGTGTTGCCTCCGTAACTTATCGATATTTTTAGCTATGTTTAAGAAGATTCTTGTTATATCATTGTTTTTGCTGATATGTATCGGCTCGGTGGTCGCTGCGCAATCTGACATTGTAATTCATGTGTATGATAGTTCCGACAATGAGCCGGTTTCCGGAGCAGTGGTGAGCATATTCAACGATATGGATTCCACCTTGCAGTTTGCTACAATAACAGATAAAAACGGAGTTGCGGAGCTTATGAGGAAAGAGGAGTGTAACCGTTTAATCGTCAGCTGCCTGGGGTATGATACATACAACGGAGTGCTGGATAAATACACTGATTCAATATCTCTGAGACAGAATGCACTTATCCTCAATGAGCTCGTGGTCAAGCGCTCGGGAATGACACGCACAGCCGGAAAATTTGTGTTTGATCCTGGTTCGCTGCGCTCTGAAGTGAACGATGTATTCTCGGTTTTGCGTTATACCCCGCTGATCAATGTAGAAGATAACTCTGTGTCAATTCTCGGCAAAAGCAAAACAAATATATACATCAACGGCCGAGATCCCGGAATGAACCGAGACGCAATTATTGCATATCTCAAGTCGTTGCCGGCAGAGCAGATTAAAAGAATTGAGCTGATTACGGCACCCGGGAGTGCCGAGCGTGCGGATGGTGCCGACGGCATTGTCAATATAGTACTGGACAATCCGTTGGAAGGCGTTTTGGGCAACGTACAGGCGTCGGCGCATTATTCATCTAATTATGTAAGTCCGTCGGCCTCCGGATGGTTGGCTTATAACAAGGGCAAATTCTCAGGGTTTGCGATGCTATATGGTAGTCACTATGGCACAAACAGTAAACAGGAGGCGGATTTCTATTATAAGGATGATGACGAAAAACACGTTGCTGAGCGAAACAGAAACAAATCCAATACCTCCGTGGTGCAGATTTGCTTGTCGGGAAAATACGATTTCAACAAGAGAAATGTGGCAGGAATAACGATTAATTCCGGCACATATAGAGCCGTGCAGGATTCGCGCTCGGCCACGAGCACTGCATATCGTGATATGGATGCGGAATATTCGGAAATGCGAACGAAAGTGGGAGAACCCTGGTGCTCTCCCACAATCAGCATCAAGGGCTATTATACACTCACAACCGACAGCCGCAACAGCAATCTCGACATAACCGCCGACTACGGTGCAAGCACTCGCGATAGAAACATCAATTATCTAATAAGCGAAGTTAGTGTGCCCGAATCGACGTCGCGCTCGGCCAGCGGCTACTCGGCAAAGATGCAATATAACTGGAACCTTACAAGCGCCCAAAAACTGAAAATCGGTTATGAGTACTATCGAAATAACATAAACAATGATTTCAACCGCGCGGAACAGCAAGACAGATTCAAGTACCGGGAAGGCGTTCATGGCGCATTCGCTCAATGGAATGCAACGTGGAGCGATATGTTTTCAATGCAAGCCGGTGTGCGGATGGAGAGTTGCCGCGTTGATGGTATCACAGAGGATCCGGCGACGTCGTTTACCCGACGTTATACGGATTTTTTTCCAAACTTGAGCGTGAATATCAATATTCCTCGCGGCAATCAGAGTGTTTCGCTGGATGTTTCACGAGTTATTTCACGACCGTTCTATTCCACATTGAATCCGTTTGTTTTGTGGACGTCTCCCACCACCTGCACAAGAGGGAATCCTTATGTACGTCCTTCCTATGGCTGGAACATTAATCTGTACTATTCTTTCCTGAATGATTTCACGTTATCGGTTTATTTATCAAGAGGAAAGAACAAGGCCTACGACTATATTTTCAATGAAAATGGCGTGACGGTGTCGAGCACTGCCAATATAGGTAATGATTTAATTCTGTGGCCATCATTAAACTACAATAAGTCTCTGGGACGCTTCAGAATAAGTGCAAGTGCAAGATCAAATTACAAGAGTTTCAAGGGCGGCATAAACGGGACTAATCTGTCTTACTCAAACTGGAGTCTCGGCGTGAGCGCTTCATGCAGATACACGATATCGCAATCCCACAAATTCTTTGCCGGTATCAGCGGAGAGGTAAGCACCCCCAATCAGTCTCCGGGCCGTAAATACGAGTGGCGAAGAATGCTCGGCGTGGATGTTGATAAAAGCTGGTCAAATGGTTTGTCCTGTTCTTTCTCGGCATCCAATCTGCTCGGATGGAAAAACACGCCAAGCTACATGACTGCCGACTACGGCTACAGATACCGTGATCTGACGATACCGGTCTCGTTCAGGCTGTCAATTAGTTATACATTTGGAAAGCATACTATCCACGCCGATTCGGGTCGAGGTGAGTCCCAGTTGTCGAATAGGATGGGAAATTAACATAATAAGAAGATGAAAACAGAGAAAACTAAGACAGTATCCCTCACGCGAATAGAAAAATTCGTGGCGAAGCATGTTGATGATACCTTATCGCCAGGAGAGCAGACTATTATACTTGGAGGTGAGAGTATATTAGGTTTCAATCGAATGTGCACAAATAAGTCCGAATTTGAATGTCGAGAGAACGAGCAGTGCACAAATAATCAAGAGTGTTTTGGTTCTGAAAACATACAGTGTATAACTATAATTAATCAATATCGCGAAACGTGCAAATAAATTCCTTTTTGGCCATTAAAAAATCTCATAACCGCCAGTACAACGAGCTGGATCTGCATTAAACCATGTTCGGCCGTCGCATACATTCTTTTCAGCAGACGGAATTTGCCGACTGCGGCATAGCGTGCATCCGCGTGCTGTGCCGCTACTACGGCCTGCGCGTGCCCATGGCGTGGCTGCGCGAGAAGATCGAGACCAACAGGCTGGGAATGTCCGTTCGCGACATGGTGGAGGCGCTCGCCTCGATGAAGATGGATGCCGTGGCCGTGCGCGTGGGCATCGACCTGCTGCCGGAGCTGCCCCTGCCGGCGGTGCTATACTGGAACAAGAGCCACTTCATCGTGCTCTACACGGTGGACGCACGCCGGGGGCGCTACCACGTGGTGGACCCGGCCGAGGGCAAGATGACCTACACGCGAGCGCAGCTGCTGGAGAGCTTCGCCGTGATGGACGACGGCAAGGGCGTGGCCGTGCTGGCCGACCCTCTGGAGGGCTTCGCCGAGCAGCAGGCTGAGATTCCGCAGCGGCGGCGCCACCTGGGCCACCTCGCCGCCAAGGCGCTCAGGGAGCATGCCCGCACGGTGGCGGCCGTGTGCCTGCTCATGCTCGTGGCCATGGGCGCCGACGTGGCGCTGCCCTTCGCTTTCCAGCGCACAATCGACGAGGGCATCCGCAACCGCGACGTGCACCTGATATGGCTGCTCGTGTTCTCGCAGCTGTTCATATTCCTGGGCAACTACGTGTCGAATTCGGTGGTGGATTATCTGCTCACGCGCATGGGCCTGCGCATGAGCATAAAGATGATCAACGACTATCTCAACAAGATTATCCACCTGCCCATGAGCTTCTTTGCCTGCAAATTGAGCTCCGACCTGATCCAGAAAGTCGACGACCACAACCGTATTCAGAACTTCATGGTGTCGCTGCCCGATACCATCCTCTTCACGGCCATAAGCGTGCTGCTCTTTTCGGGACTGATGATATACTTCAGCCCGGCGGTGTTCGCGGTGTTCGTGGTGTTCACGCTGCTGAGCGTGGGCTGGACGGTGCTGTTTCTGCGCCGTCGACGCGAGGTGGACTATGCCTGCTATTCCAAGCAGGCCGAGAACCGCAACAATCTCTACGAGCTCGTCAACGGTATAGACGAGATCAAGGTGAACTGCGCCCAGCATCAGCGCCGTGCGGCGTGGGAACAGGTGCAGATGCGCATCAACGACCTATCGCTGAGGCAGGCCACGCTGCGGATGTACCAGAACGGCGGCAATGTGTTTTTTGTGCGCCTGCGCGATATCTGCATCACCGGCATCTGCGCCACCATGGTGGTGCAGGGAAGCATGACCATTGGCCTGATGATGACGCTCAGCTACATCGTGGGGCGGCTCTCGGCGCCGTTCTCCAATCTCATTTCGTCGGTGAATATGTTTCAGGACGTCAACATGTCCTACGACCGCATCGAGGAGGTGATGACGGCCGCCATCGAGGAGCGGCCCCACAAGCAGCTGCCGCCCTGGGATTCGATCGAATTCCGGAGCGTGTGGTTCAAATACCCCGGCGCGGGATTGCCCATGGTGCTCCGCGGGCTGGATATGACGATAGAGCGCGGAATCACTACGGCCATCGTGGGAGAGAGCGGATGCGGCAAATCCACGGTGCTTAAGCTGCTTTTCGGCTTCTTCGAGCCGGCCCGGGGGGAGGTGGCCGTGGGCAACCTTCCTCTGAGCCATATCGACGAGCCGGCGTGGCTCGCGCGAATGGCCGTGGTGATGCAATCCGGCACGCTGTTCTCGGGCGATATTCTCACGAATATAGCCCTCTCCGACGCTCGACCCTCGCTCGCCCGCGCCCGCGAGGCGGCGCGCGTGGCCTGCATCGACGAATTCATCGACGGCCTGCCCATGGGCTACGGCACGCGCATAGGTCGCACGGGCCTGGAACTGAGCGGCGGCCAGCAGCAGAGGCTGCTCATAGCCAGAGCCATCTACAGGCAGCCCGAAATCATCGTGCTCGACGAGGCCACCTCGGCTCTCGACGCCACCACCGAGCGCCGCGTGGTGGAGAATATTATGGACGCCTTCAGGGGACGCACCGTGGTGGTGGTGGCCCACAGGCTCTCCACCGTGCGCCGCGCCGACTGCATCGCGGTGATGCACGAAGGTCGCGTGGCCGAGACCGGCTCCCACGCCCGACTGATGGCCGCGCGCGGCACCTACTTCCGCCTGGTGCAGAATCAGCTGGAGAGCGCCCCTGCGCTATAGCGCCCCCTTTTATTTAATCATACCGAAAGAGTATTTACTGCCAAAGTTTCTCATCTTGCCAGTCATTAGGGAAACCCATTGCCGATACATCAACATTGGGATATTTACCTAATAAATACTTGAAACGGGCAGCAAATGTATTCTGAGGATTAACCGCTTGAAGAAAATATAGCAGAATTGACATGATATAGTACACACGCTTTGTATCAGCCGGAATTTCAATAAATGGCAGATGAGTCCTACGAGGAACGAGTGCGTTTATACTTAACCTACGGTTCCATAGCCTGCTGTGATGCGCGCAAATATTGCGTACATAAACTATCGAGTGCAGCCACGACTCCATAATTGTGTCGGAAAGGCCATAAAATCGCGCTACTTTTCTACGCGCATGGCCGGCTTTAAGCCAGCGGTACATCATTGATAGCGTGCCAAATGAACTTACTTCAAATGTCATCCAGCTTGGTGGAAAATCATTTGAATACCTGCGCTGAAAATCAACGATAGCATCGTCGTCACTTCGGCGCAATTCTGCCTCCAGACTTGATAATAAGCCGGCATGACGATTCGCATCCCGGAAATTTGAAGGATCTTCAAACCAATATATACCGGACTCATCTCCCATTATTAAAGACAACTGTGTCCGGATGGAAATTTCAATTTTCTCCATTTCGGAGCAAATCAACTTCCTGAGTTCAGAGTCGAATTTATAGAGGTTGTAGGCGTCATCAAAACTTGCGCCGGGTTTGAAAGTTCGAGAACCCTGAACCCGTAACGGAGTAAGATAGCTCTTCATTCTGAAAAGACTTATGTTTTCAAGAACGTGTTGTGCTCTGTTTTCATCCCTGAAAATCAACCCTTCTGATTTCAGAAGTCTTATCTGAGCAGCAACTGGGATTTGCGGTCGATTATAGCGTGGCAGTGTCATAAAAAAGAAAAAACTTACCCTGAGCGCGCTGTTCTTACGGGAAGCGGGGTAAGTATGTTGCTGCAAATATACAACTTTATTTTGAAATAAAAAAATCACTGCGGTACAACGAGTTTTTGACCCGCCGCCGAATACGTCATACGCTTTCTGATGGCCGCGCGCGGCACCTACTTCCGCCTGGTGCAGAATCAGCAGGAGAGCGCCCCTGCGCTATAGCTTATCCCGCAGGTAGCGGCCGGTGTGCGAAGCCTCGCAGGCCGCGATTTCTTCCGGAGTGCCCGTGGCCACCACGTTGCCGCCTGCCTCGCCGCCTTCCGGACCTATGTCTATAATATGGTCGGCACGCTTGATCACGTCCAGGTTGTGCTCAATGATCACGAGCGTGTGGCCCTGCGCCAGCAGGCGCTCAAAGGATGCCATCAGCACATGGATATCGTGGAAGTGCAGGCCGGTGGTGGGCTCGTCGAAGATAAACATGGTCTTGCGGGCGCTTTCCTGGCTGATGAAGTAGGCCAGCTTCACGCGCTGGTTCTCGCCGCCGCTCAGGGTGCTCGACGATTGTCCCAGCTTGATGTAGCCCAGGCCCACGTCGTGCAGCGGCTGCAGGCGTTTCACCACGCGGCGGGCGGTAGTGCTCGCCGTGTCCTCGCCGAAAAACTCGATTGCCTGGTCCACGGTCATGTCGAGCACGTCGGATATGTTCACGCCGCGGTATTCCACGTCCAGCACATCGCGCTTGAAGCGCTTGCCGTGGCATTCCTCGCAGGGGATGGTGACGTCGGCCAGAAACTGCATCTCGATGGTGATCACGCCCTCGCCCTTGCATTCCTCGCAGCGGCCACCCTCGGTATTGAACGAGAATGTGGCCGGCGCGTAGCCCATCTGCTTCGAGAGTTGCTGCTCGGCGAATAGCGCGCGTATCTCGTCGTAGGCCTTGAGATAGGTGGCGGGATTGGAGCGCGTGCTGCGGCCTATGGGATTCTGGTCCACAAACTCGATATGCTCCACGCGGGACACGTCGCCGCGCAGGTCCTTGAACGCCCCGGGTGCGTCGCCGCTGAGGCCCAGCCGGCGCGAGAGGGCGCGATAGAGCACGTCTCGCACCAGGGTGCTCTTGCCCGAGCCGCTCACGCCCGTCACCACCGTCATCACTCCCAGGGGGAAGCGCACGTNGATGTTCTTGAGGTTGTGCTCGCGAGCGCCCACCACTTCCACGTAGGATGCCGAGCGGCGCCTGTGGCGCGGCACGTCTATGGACAGGCGCCCGTCGAGATAGCCGGCCGTGTAGCTGTCTTTGGCCTCCGAGATGCCCGATGCGGGGCCGGAATATACTATTTCNCCTCCCAGNCGGCCGGCCTGCGGACCCACGTCCACGATATAGTCGGCAGCGCGCATTATCTCCTCGTCGTGCTCCACCACGGCCACGGTGTTGCCCAGGCGCTGGAGCTTGCGCAGCACGCCTATGAGNCGGTCGGTGTCGCGCGGATGCAAGCCTATCGACGGCTCGTCGAGGATATAGAGCGAGCCCACGAGGCTGCTGCCCAGCGAGGTGGCCAGGTTGATGCGCTGGCTCTCGCCGCCGCTCAGGGTGTTGCTCAGGCGGTCGAGCGTGAGATAGCCCAGTCCCACCTCGCGCAGGAATGTGAGCCGCGANGTGATTTCCTTGAGCAGGCGCTCGGCAATGCGTGCGTCGGTGGCATCGAGCNGCAACGCGTCGAACCACTCGGCGAGCTTGTCGACGGGCATCGACACGAGCCGGCTGATACTTTCGCCGCCCACCTTCACGTAGGANGCCTCGGGCCTGAGNCGCGAGCCGTGGCACGCCGGACACACCGTGCGGCCGCGGTAGCGGGCCAGCAGCACGCGATACTGCACCTTCTGGCGGCGGCTCTCCACCCANTCGAAGAANGCGTCGATATCGCGCCACAGCGTGGCNCGCTCCTCGGCGCTCAGGTCGGCGTAGGGCTTGTGGATGGGAAACCCGCGGTGGTTGCGCATGAAGTTGCGCTTCCATTCGCCCATGGTCTCGCCGCGCCAGCAGGCCACGGCGTCGTCGTAGAGCGTGAGCGCCGGATTGGGCACCACCAGGCGCTCGTCGATGCCCAGCGTCATGCCGAAGCCCTCGCAGGTGGGGCANGCTCCGTAGGGATTGTTGAAATTGAACATTGCGTCCGACGGTTCCGGGAAGGTGATGCCATCNGCCTCGAAGCGCTTCGAGAATTCATGGNNGTGCACGCTGCCGTCGGGCGCCCAGGCCAGCAGCACGGCCCTGTCGCGGCCCTCGAAGAAGGCCGTCTCGGCGCTTTCCGCCAGGCGGCTCACTTCGTCGCCGGCNGCGGCAGTGGCCAGGCGGTCGATGAGCAGCATGGGCATGGCNGGNTTTTTACGCCCCTTCGGCTTGGGAGGGTTCTCCAGATACTCGTCGATGGTGGCGAAATCNTGGCCTTCGAGAATCAGGCGTGAGAAGCCTTCCTTGCGGTAGATGTCGAGCTGCTGCTCAAGCGTGCGGCCCTCGGGCAGCACGATNGGGGCGGCCACGGCTATGCGCGTGCCTTCGGGATAGGATGCGGCGGCGGCCACCACNTCGTCCACGGTGTGCTTCTTCACCTGCTCGCCGCTCACGGGCGAATACGTGCGGCCCACNCGGGCAAAGAGCATGCGCAGGTAGTCGTAGATCTCGGTGGTGGTGCCCACGGTGCTGCGGGGATTGCGCGTGCTCACCTTCTGCTCGATGGCAATGGCCGGGGGAAGGCCGNGTATGAAGTCGCANTCGGGCTTCGTGATCTTNCCCAGAAACTGGCGCGCGTAGGCCGAGAGGCTTTCCACATACCGCCTGCGGCCCTCGGCATAAAGCGTGTCGAAAGCCAGCGACGATTTGCCCGAACCGCTCAGGCCCGTAATTACTATGAATTGATTGCGGGGCAGCTCNACGTCCACATTCTTGAGATTGTTGACGCGNGCTCCACGCACGGTTATNTTATTATCGGTCATACTTTGCAATTTTGGAGTGCAAAGATACGAATTTTCCACGGATTAGCCTTGCTAAAAACTCCTAATAAGACATAAAAAAACATCCCGCGGAGCTNTGCTGCGCGGGATGTATATGAAAGGTGNTTCAGGCTATCAGCGCACCACGCTGAGCTTGGAGGTGCGGGTGGTGCCGTTGTCNAGACGGTCTACGCGGATGTTGAAGCCCTGGAAGGGACGGGTGGATGCGGCGCCGGCGGCGTTGTAGTAGGTGGTGCTCACTACNGCAGCGTCNCTGTCGGCGGCAATGTCGGTGATGCCGTCGGTGGGGCCTGTTTCGGCGGTCACGAACCAGCCTTTTGCCTCGGCAGCCTCGGTATTGGCGTCGGGGGTGCCGGGCATGTCGCTGATGTTGAGCTGGCGGCAGAATTCGGCAGTGTTTTCGGTCACCTGCACTCCGGAGACGTCGGGCAGCGTTTCAATCANGGCGTCGATGGCGGCTGCGTCCATGAGATTGCCCTGCACCTGCAGTTCCTGCAGGCCGGTATTGGCGGCGAGGTCGAGGGCGGTCAGCTTGTTGTTCTGTGCCTGCACGCGCTGCANGTAGGTATTCTTGCTCAGGTCGAGGGNAGTGAGGGCATTGTCGCCGCAGNAAAGGCCGTAGAGATAGAGGTTCGACGAGAGGTCGAGCTCCTCGATCTTATTGTTCTCGCAGTGAAANTGGCTCAGATACGAAATNCCCGAAACGTCGATGCTCGTGAGCTGGTTGTGGTCCACGTTCAGGCTGTTGATCGACCTGTTGTNGGAAAGGTCGATTTCAGCNATCTGGTTNCGGGAGATCGTGAGGATNNNCATGCCGGTCTGGGCCGAAACGTCGATGGAGGTGAACAGGTTGTTTTCGACGTTCAGCCAGCGGATTGCCGGGTTNTCGANGAGGTTGAGCTCGGCAATCTTATTGTTCTGGAGATAAACGCCGGTGAGGTAGGGAGCCACGCCCAGGTCAATTTCCGTGAGTTCGTTTTCGGAAGCCACGAGGGTTTCGAGGCTCTCGCAGTCCCAGAGGTCGATTTCCGTGAGCTTGTTTTCGCCCACGCGGAGAGTGGTCATGGCCGTGAGGCCGGAAAGGTCGATACTCGTGAGCTGGTTGCCGGTGATGTTGAGCTCATCCAGGCCGTCGAGGTTGGTCACGTCGATGCTCGTGAGCCGGTTGTTGCCGAAGTCGAGGTCGTAGACGGTGCTGCTCTTGGGCAGTTTCACCGAGGTGATGGCGTTGTCGGCCATATCCACACCGGAGAGATTGCTCATTCCGGAGAGGTCTACTTCGCCGGCGATGGCATTGATATGCATGTCGATCGAGCGCATGGCGGGGCAGCCGGTGAGGTCGATCGACGTGATGGCGCACTCATAGGCATAGATACCCGTGAGATATTCATGCTGGCCCAGGGTGAGGGTTGTCATCTTGGGGTTGCCCGTGAAGAAAATGGTTTGAAGAGCAGGGGCGTTCGACACATCAGCCGAAACCACGTTCTGCGAGTTGGCACGCACCGTAGTGATAGAGTCGCCGTAGATTTTGATGGTCGAGCCCTTGAGGTCGGCAGTGATCCACTGCTGCTCGCTGTAGGTCTCCTCCTGGCCGTTGCCCCAGTCGATGGAGAACTCGTAGCCGTCTTTGCCACCGGTGGCTATACGTACGCTCTCGGTGCCCTCCTCAAAGGTGATTGTGGCATTGGGCACGCGCGTGGCATCCTGAGCCGAAGCACTCGCCGTGGCGCCGGCAAGCAGCATCAGAGTCAAAAATGAATGGTGTAGAGATTTTTTCATTAAACGTGATTTTAATTATAGTTTGGAGCCGCAAATATAGCAAAAATCCCGAATTAATGAAGACTCCGTTTCTCAATTATTTTTTTATGCCGGAGCNGAGGNCCACACATGAAACACATCAGCCCCTTTAACGCCAGAGGGTTAAAGGGGCTGCGGGGTGCGCATGAAGGGACTCGAACCCCCACGTCCGGAGACATCAGATCCTAAGTCTGACGCGGCTACCATTACGCCACATGCGCGATATTGTGGGCGCAAAGTTACTAATTTTTGACAAATCTGCAACTATGCGCCCACACATTTTTTTATAATCCGAAGCTCAGCGTGGTGTAGAAGTGGCTTGCGCCGTTGCCGGCAATGTCGGTGCCGCAGTTCAGGGTGATGTATTGGCCATCGGTGCCCCACCACGTGGCCATGCGGCCTCCGCCGGCCAGGTTCTGCACGGAGTAGGGATTGCCATAGCTGCGCACGAGGTCGCGATACACGGCGTTGTAGCGCTTCATGTCGCGGCGCGCGGTGTAGTAGACAAACTGCGAGCCACGGAGGCCTCCGCCGGTGGCATAATAGAGGTTTGCCACGGGCCAGGTGTAGTTGAGCATGGGCACGTTGCTGAGATACACCATTTCGTTGTCGTAGCCGCTCACGTCGTAGCCGCCGTTCACGAGATAATTGATGCTCATTCCCAGAGCCGTGCCGAAAGCAACGCCGAGCACGCTGCGCAGCGGGCTCCAGCGGGCCGGACGCCATGCGGGCGGCGGAGGGGTGGGGCGCCGGTAGGGCCTGTGGGCCGGCATGAACGGGCGTGGCGGACGGCCGTGGTGCACGTGGTGCACGCCGGGGCCCGGACGGTGTTGGGGCGGTGGTGTGTTGTGGCCATGCTGCGGCGGACGCGCCGGCGTGGTGTGATGCCGGTTGTCGACGTGGCCGGGGCGATGGTTCTTATTGTCGTGGCTTGGCTTGTTGCCGGCGTGGCCGGGTCGTGAAGTGCCGTGGTGCTTGTCGTGCGATGCGCCCGGGCGTGCCTTATGGCCGTCTCTATCCTTGCGGTCGTTTTTCCTGGACGAGGCCGTGGTGCCTCCGCGCTTGTGGCCGGTGGTTTTTTCGGTGCGTCGGTCGCGCTCGTTGCTGTTGTTGCGGCCGCGAGCATCTGCCGCGGGAACGCACAGGGCTCCGCATATCAGAGCGATGGTTACGTACTGGACAATCTTTCGCATGGTCGTGTACTTTGATAGTTATATTTATATGATGCTTGAGAATAAAAAAAGTTTAAAATGTGGCAAAAAAGTATCGCTTTTGTTTTATTCTGTGTGCCATTTTTGCTAATTTTGTGGCTCAAACGTTAAAATCCAATCACTCACATGGACAAAGTAGCCCATCTCCTTGCCAGCAAGCTTTTAAAGATAAGCGCGATAAACCTGCAGCCCGACAATTCCTTCATCTGGGCCAACGGATGGAATGCTCCTATGTATACCGATATGCGCAAGACCTTGTCCTATCCCCCGCTGCGCACCTTTATTAAGGTGGAGCTCGTGCGACTGATTATGGAGCACTTCGGCGACGTGGAAGGGATAGCCGGTGTGGCCACGGGTGCTATAGCCTATTCGGCCATGGTGGCCGATGAACTGGGCGTGCCTTATGCCTATGTGCGCACCAAGCCCAAGGACCACGGCCTCGAAAACCTTATTGAAGGCAATTTCAAACCCGGGTGCAAAGTGGTGATAATCAACGACCTTATCACCAATGGCTCGCGCTCGCTGCGCGTGGCCCGCACGCTGGCCGATGCCGGCTGCGAAGTGATAGGTATCGTGGCGATGCTCGACTTT
Organism: Bacteroides sp.; assembly: GCA_014801485.1. Taxonomy (GTDB): domain Bacteria; phylum Bacteroidota; class Bacteroidia; order Bacteroidales; family Muribaculaceae; genus CAG-873. The sequence continues at coordinate 56,414 of JAAVEC010000012.1, read as the reverse complement.
GGCTTCAACGATGCCGCCGACCGCTTCGAGGAACTGGGTATCTCCGTGAAGTCGCTCAGCAACTACACGCAGCTGCTCGACGAGGCTCTTGCCCAGGGCGTGATCGTGCCGGCCGACATCGTGGCCTTCCGCGAGTGGCACGACGATCCCGAGAGCTGGACTCCCGGCGACAACGACAATGAATAATCCTCACAACAGAAAAGTACACACACGCACCAATGGCTACATATAAAGCTAAACCCATAAAAGTGTCTCGCCCGGCCGAATTTATCGCCGACCAGTTTTCCGACCTTACCCGCCTGCAGGGCGCCCTCGACAATCTTCCTGCCGAGGAACGCGCCAAAGTGGGCGATGTGGCTTTCACCACCGACAGCATCGTGATGCAGACGCAGCAGGTGGGCGAAATTCGTTTTCAGGTGACGGAGCGCACGCCCGGCCGCGTGGCATTTCAGGCCGGAGGCCTGCCCATGCCGGTGATTATTGCCGTGGACATGAAGCCCCAGGACGCCGAATCCACCGAGGTGGAGGCTTCGCTCGATATAGATATACCGGCAGTGCTTCGCCCGATGGTGGGAGGCACGATGCAGAAGGCCGTGGACCAATTTGCTGCTCTCATCGCCAAGCTCAATCAGTGAAGCGCCTGCTGATAGTACTGGTCATGGCGATTGCCATGGCCGCCGGGGCATGCCACCATCTTGATGATGAGCGCGTGCCCTTGTTGCGCGTGTGGTTGAGCTTCAATTTCCAGGCCGACTGGACCCGCTACGGCACGCCTGCAGCAGGTGATGCACGGCTCTTCGTGAAGAGCACCCTCACTCCGCCCGACTATCCCTATACGGCGCTGGAATCCACTGGTTTCGGCGGCTTGCTCCTGGTGTGCGACGTGATGGGCAATCCCAAAGCCTTCTGCGCTGCCTGCCCCGTGGAGGTGAAGCAGGATGTGCTGGTGTTTATCAACGACGATAATCACGCCGAGTGTCCGCATTGCCACAGCATATTCGACGTGTTTTCGCTCGACGGCGTGCCTATTGCCGGCCGAGCAGCCGACGAAGGATGGAGCCTCCGCCGCTATAGCGTGGGGCCCGGCGATCGCGGAGAGTATATGCTCGTTCGATAGATGATCGTGCTGTTTTTATTATCGGTATACAATAAAACAGGGGCGTGCCTGCAAGACGGGCACGCCCCCGAAGTATTGAAGCATACACACACAGGGCCGCTGCGCCCCGGTAGCGCGGGCGGCACGTGGGTGTCTTCAATTTTATCCGGTGAAGGTGAGGCGTTTTAAGCAGTCGCGAGGAAGCGCTATTGTCGAAACATGCCTAAGCGGCCTCTTGGGTGTCTAATGCTCGTCGCGAGGACGACGGAAATGATGATGAAACATGCGGATATAGATTGCGTAAAATAATGGGTTAATGAATAGGGTTGATAATCTCCGGTTGTAAATCCCGGCCGGGGACGCCTTGAGCTCTGCAGGCGTTTTTGATTTACACTGCAAAGTTACGGTGCAATGCCACGATAATTACCTACATTTTCGCACTTAGAGACGCGATTGATGATGAGATGCTTGTATTATATTGATAAACAGCTCGATGCGAAAGCGGAATTGTGGTAGCGATTTTTGGGCTTTTTCAAAATAGTGGATTTACGGCATGAGATACAAAAGAACAGAAGCGACAAAAAGATACAGAAGATTCTTTGTGCCCGGAGGCCTGAAATGATGGGATAAAATAAGGGCGCACAATTGTGCGCCCTTATTTTACAGATGATTAGGATCTTATATGTCTCTCTGCGTCTCTGCGAGTTTCCAGTATTAAGGTGGACGCTTTGAAAAGCGTCCGTACTGCGCTGCTTTTATANGCTGCTTATAANTTTGCGTCTCTGCGCGAGTTTNCGAATAATCGGGTGGAGGCTTTGAAANGCGTCCGTACTGCGTTGAGGGAGAGCTGNCGGCTCTTATTGCAGGCGGGGGCATTCGCTGCCTTCGTTGAGCATGAGCTCGGAGATGTAGCGGTTTTCGCGGTCGATGAGGGTGGAGAGCCAGCGAGAGTAGGCGTCGAGGTCGGCAAGGGGGGCACGGGCCACTCCGCTTTCGGCGGCTGCCTCTGCCACGGCACGGGCTACGGTGGGGAGCAGTCGCTTGTCGAAGGGCTTGGGCAGGATGTATTTGGGGCCGAATTCAAGCGACTTGTGGGGGTAAAGGCGTCGCAGCGATTCGGGAGCGGGCTCGTGGGCGAGCGCTGCCACTGCGCGTGCGGCTGCCAGTTTCATCTCTTCGTTGATTTCTGATGCGTCGCAGTCGAGCGCTCCGCGGAAGATGTAGGGGAAGCCCAGAACGTTGTTGATCTGGTTGGAGAAATCGCTGCGGCCTGTAGCGAAGATGAGGTCGTCGCGAGTGGCGAGAGCCAGGTCGTGGTCGATCTCGGGGTCGGGGTTGGCCAGGGCGAATACGATGGGTTTCGGGGCCATGGAGAGGAGCATTTCGGGGGTTACGACGTTGGCTACGGAAAGGCCCAGGAACACGTCGGCACCCGCCATCGCATCGGCCAAAGTGGTGAGATCGCGCGTGGTGGCGAAGTCTTTTTTTGCACCGGAAAGGCCGGGACGATCGGCGCGTATCACGCCGCGGCTGTCGCACATCACGATGTTTTCTTTCTTGACGCCCAGAGCCATGTATAGGCGCGTGCAAGCAATGGCGGCCGCGCCGGCACCGTTGACCACGAGGGTGATACGGTCGATTTCCTTGTGCTGAATCTCAAGGGCGTTGAGCAGGGCGGCGGAGGATATAATCGCCGTGCCGTGCTGGTCGTCGTGCATGATGGGAATGTCGCATTCCTCTCGCAGGCGCCGTTCAATTTCAAAACATTCCGGTGCTTTGATATCTTCCAGGTTGATGCCACCGAATGTGGGAGCCATGGCTTTTACGGCAGCGATGAAGGCTTCGGGATCGGCGGCGTCGAGCTCGATATCGAAGGCATCGAGGCCTGCAAATATCTTGAACAGAAGAGCCTTTCCTTCCATCACCGGCTTGGCGGCGAGAGGGCCGATGTTGCCCAGGCCGAGCACGGCGGTGCCGTTGGAAATCACGGCCACGAGGTTGCCGCGGCCTGTGTAGCGGCGCACGTCGGCGGGATTGTCTTTGATTTCCAGGCAGGGGTAGGCCACGCCGGGGGAGTAGGCCAGGGATAGGTCTTCGGGGCAGGAGTAGCGCTTTGTGGGGATCACGCCGATTTTTCCGGGAAAGGGTTTGTCGTGATACTCCAGGGCTTTATCTTTAAGTGAGTCGCTCATATTTTAATAATTGAAATTTTACCTATTAATAACACAAAATCCGTGCCAATTGATTACACATATTAATAAAAATATGTTAAAATTCAGGGTGGCCAAACATTTCGTATTCGTGCGGCGTTTTATATGCAAAGAAGGCATTTTGCTGACGTTCTTAAAAAGTCCAATTTTAGATTCAGATCACCTTCTTCGCCCGCATCTCTCCTCCGAGCAGCGGGCTTTCTTTTTTTTCTACTTAGCCTTCAACACGGCACCTCTCCGAGGCGCCGGGCGCTGATGATCCGGGCTGCCCCATGCCTCGCTATGCTCGACATGGGGTTGCAGCCAAGTCGCGTCTCCGACGCTCTGTTGCCGAGCGCCCTTTTAGTATAAATATGCGAAAAAAGCCCGTCGCTGGCGTGCGACGGGCTTTGCGTTATCGTGGCGGAGCGAGATTAGTCGTTCCAGGTGCAGTCGAGGAATGTGAAGGTGCCGGGGGCGGTGACCTCGTAGCGGATGGTCTCCGTGGCGTTGGCGCCGTCGTAGGTGCCGAAGGTGATGGTGTAGGTCACCTGCACGCCGTCCATGGGCATTGCGTCGGGATGGATGATGGCCAGGGCAGCGGGCATCACTTCGGTTTCGAAGCGCTGCTTCATGAGAGCCTGGATTTCGGCGTCGGTCATGCCGGCGTAGCCGTCGGGATACTGGGCCGCGGCCTTATCGGCGCGGAGGTCTACGTTGCCCTGGTAGGCCGAGGTGCCGGAGTAGTACTCGTTGTTGCCGAAGCCGGTGACGTAGCCCATGCCGCTGGTGATGGAAGTGGAACCCAGGGGCACGTCGATGTTTTCGTACACCCAGTCGGTGCAGGTCTGGAAGTAGAGCATGCTCAGTTCCTGGTTGCGTCCGGAGGGGAGAACGATGACTACGCTGGGATCGGCCTTCCACTGGCCGTTGTTGCGCACAAACTGCAGGGTAGTGGTCTCGGTGTTGTTGTTCTGAGCCCATTCAGTGCCGTTGAAGATGTAGAGGCGTGCTACGTAGCCGGTCTTGTATTCGTCGTATACCACATAGCGCTGCGTGCCCTCGGTGGCGTAGGGGAAGTTGACCTTGAGGAAGATGGGCAGGTTGGCGTCGGCCTGGGCGGCGGTGAGGGTGGTGTAGCCTGCGATTTCCTGGCACTGGGCGCCGCTGAGGGCGGTGGCGTTGGAAGGCTGCGACCAGTTGCTGCCGTTGAAGTAGTAGAGGGCTGTGCGGCCTTCGGAAGCTACGGCAGCCACGTGGCGGGGAGCGGCGGCTGCGCCGGCCACAACCTCGTTGACAACGGTGTTGACATAGCGGGTGCCGGCGATGGCGATCACGTAGCCGCGCACGGTCACCTGGGCGCCGTCGGTGAGATCGGCCTTGATTCCGTCGAGGGCGAAGTAGGCGCTGCCCTGGGCTGTCTCGGCGCCGGCCACCTGAATATTGATATTGTTGCCGTTGACGGCCACGGTGCCGGTGAACTGCACGTACTGAGCGAGCTCGTTGTCGGTGCGGGTGATCACCTGGTCGAGGGCGGCACCGTCGAGCACGGTGGGTGCGGGGTAGGTGTAGGCCTCGGTGGCGGGGGTCACGGTCTCGCTCTCGATATTGGCGCCGTCCAGCTGCCAGCCCTTGTTGTAGGCGCTCACGGGGGCGGTCACTTCAATCTGCGAACCTATGGGATAGGCCGAGGGGTCGAATCCCGAGGGGATGTAGTTGAGGATGGAGCCGCTCTTGTCGGTCACGATGTAGCCTCGGGTGCAGAGGCCGGTGATGTAGCCGCGCACGGTCACGACGTCGCCGGTGGCGATGCCGTCGAGGGCGGAGGTCATTTCAAAACCGGTGACGGGCTCGTCGGGCACGACGGTGCCGAAGACGGGGTCGGTGATGCTCCAGTTGTAGTTCACCACCACGTAGTCGCCCTGCTCGGCGTCGGGATACTTGGCCTTGAGGATGGCCGGGATGTTGTTGAGGCCGTTGGAGGGGCTGAGGGCATTGGCGTAGTTTTCGTCGCTGCCGTAGATGGTCTTGTAGTCGTCGTCGGTGAGGGTGGTGCTGGCGGCGGCGTTCATTCTGGCGAGCTCTTCGGGTTCGTCGGTGGCAACGTTGTAGGTCACTTTCACGGCCGAGCCNTTGCTCAGAGCGAAGTAGGGGAAAGACGTGGANGAGAGGAACGCNGGCAGGTATTCCTCGGGTGTGATATCGCGGCTGAACTTTCCGGNGGTGCCCACGGCGGCGAGAGCCGCAGCCAGGTTGTCGCCGGCAAGAGCCTGATTAGTCTTGTTGCTTGCGATGCTTTTGTAGTCGTCGGCCGTGAGGGTGTATTCCACGGTCTGCACGTCGGTGTTGTCGGGCGTGGTGAAACCGTCGAGATAGTCCTCGTTCCAGCTGTTGTCGTCGCATGCGGCAAGTGCGAGCACGGCAGCTCCGGCGAGCANGGTCTTAACTATATATTGTTTCATTGTGAATGGTTGAATTGAGAGGAATTAGAAATTGAGACGGAGCTTCATGGAGTAGGTGCGTCCGAAGCTGTAGAACACGAAGCTGGCATTCTCCCAGGTGCCGTCGCTGGTGAGGGGGCTCTGGCCGTGGGTGATGTAGTTGTAGTCGAAGAGGTTGTTCACGCTGCCGGAGAGAGTGGCGTCGAATCCTCCCATCTTGAAGCGGTAGCTTGCGTTGAGGTCGGTGGTGTGTCCCCAGGGCATTTTCCAGGGCTGAGCCACGTTGAGGGGCTTGTTGAAGCTGAGGTCGCTGGTGTTGAGATACTGGTCGGTGTAGTTGCGGGCCTCCATCACCCAGTCGGCGCCGATACGGAAGCCGCTGAAGGGACGGAAAGTGACGCCGATGGCACCGGTGGTCTGGGGCGAACCGTCGACCTTNACNCCCTTATAGTTGAGGGTGGCGCTGGCGTGGTCGGGGGCGTAGATGCCGGAAGCGAGGNCACCGGTGAGGTTGCCTTTCTCCACGGCCAGGGGCTGGCCCAGCGAGTTGTAGTAGTAGCCGGTGGCATTGCTGGTCCATTCCCAGTTGCCCATGGAGAGCATACCGGTGAGTTCAAACCAGGCGGTGGGCTTGAAAGCGAAGTCGAGTTCCACACCCATGTGGCGTGCGTTGATGCCGTAGAGGTTGAGCATATAGCGCTCGTTGCTGCCCTGCAGGAAGCCCGAGCGGGTGATGCCGCGGTCGAGCCACTTGGTGTAGTAGGCGTTGAGGGTGAGGGCGAAGATGTGGCTGGAGAAGCCGTAGCCCACCTCGGCCGAGAAGGTCTTCTCGTTGGCAGCCTTGTTGTTGAGGATGTTGGAGGTGTTGTAGGCGGCGAAAGCGTTGCTGAAGAAGGGAGCGCGGCTGATGAAGCCGGTGTTGAAGAACACGTTGTTGTGTCGGTCGAAGTTGTAGTTGGCACCCACCTTCACCTGGCCACCGAGGAAGCTGGTGGTCTTGGAGCGGGCGTGCTCGGCNTCGTAGTAGAAGGTGTCGTAGCGCCAGTAGCTGGTGTTGCTGAGAGCGCCGGAGAGCACGAGATTGAGCTTTTTGTCGAGCATGGTGTATTCGCCCTGTGCGTACACGCCTTCCTGCATCGAGTGGCCCTTGAAGTTGCGGTAGACGATGTCGCCCACGCCGAGGTGCTCGTATTTCCAGTTGGGGTCGGCAGCGGCGGCGTTGTCGACAGCGTTGACGCTTGCGCGGTCGNTGTCGTCCATGTAGTAGGCGCCGTCGTAGAGGTCGATAATCTTGTTGTTGTGGTCGCCGATGTAGTAGCGGAGGTCAATACCGGCGGTGAGGGCGAAGCGGTTGCCGTTTGCCTGGTCCCAGTATTTCTTGNAGTTCGACACGAGGCCGTACCACTGGTGGCTGTTGTTGCTGGTGCTCATCACCATTTCCGAGCCGGTGGTGCTGGCGGCGTTCATATCCTGGATCGCGCCGTAGTCGTAGGTGCCGTCGGGGCGGCGGAACTTCATGTTGAGCTGGCCGTTGGTGGANCCGTTCCACCATGCGCGGCTTGTGCTGGTNCGGCCCTGNCCGGAATAGCCGTAGCCCGACGACATTGAAGCGTAGAGCGAAGTGGCCCAGGANGCNGTCTCGTCGATCTGCCACATGTGGCGCAGGGTGAACTGGGGCTTGTGGTAGACGTTGCGGTTGCTGGTGCGCACGCGTCCTTCATTGTCGTAGCCGAATACGGGGTTGTAGCGGTAGGGGCTCTCGCCGTCCATGTAGTCGCGCACGTTCTGCCAGCCTTCCACGGTGAGGCCGCCGTAGGTGTTGTTGCGCTGGTTGTGGCTCTGGGGTGCNCCCATGCCGGTGAGAGAGATTTCGTGGCGGTCGTTGATGCGCTTCGACACGTTGAAGAACCANTTCCAGCCGTTGAACGCGGTGCCCTGGATGTAGCCGTCGCCCCAGCGGTGTGCGCCGAGCACGGTNACTGCCCAGCCGTTTTTCATCACGCCGGTGGAGAGCTTGATGCCATACTGGTTCATGCCGTCGTTGCCGAGGCCGTACCAGAGGCTGCCGCCCTTATCCACGTCNAGGGTGCGGGTGGTGATGGCGATGGTGCCGCCGATTGAGGGAGTGGAGAGGATGGAGGCGCCGAGGCCGCGCTGCGTCTGCATGCTGCTGGTGACGTCGCTCAGGCCGGCCCAGTTGCTCCAATACACGTTNCCGTTCTCCATGTCGTTGACGGGCACGCCGTTGACAGTGACGGCCACCCACTGGCTCTTGAAGCCGCGCATGCGGGTCTCGGCATCGCCGTAGCCGCCGCCCTGCTTGTTGGTGTATACGCCGGGAGTGGTCTTGAGGATTTCGGGGAATTCCTGGCCGCCCAGCTTGAGGTCGATGGTGGCCTGGTCGACGTTGCTCATGGCCACGGGGGTGACGCGGGTCTTACCGATGGCCTGGGTCACGATCACGTCGTTGAGGAGTTTGTTGTCGGTGGCCATCTTNATCACGCCCAGGTCTTTGGCAACCTTGAGGTCGATGGTCTTGAAGCCAATGTAGCTCACGCGGATTTCCTTAGCGTTGTCGGGCACGTTGAACTTGAAATTGCCGTCGTAGTCCGAAATAGCTGCGGCATTGCTGCCGGGCACAGTGATAGACGCGCCTATGATGGGCTCGTCCTGGTCGTCGACAACCTGACCCGTAACCGTGATCGCCGCGGATGCACTGATTGCGGCCATGCACGAAAGCCAGATTGCGCACGTCAAGAGAAAAAGTCTCTTCATACAGAAGTGTGATTAAAAAATATGAAAATGATGGTTGGATAATATACCTATTTGAAAACCGCGAACCCGTCGCATGCTTCACCGAAAAATAGAATGGATGTGATATCCGTAGCGGCAGTAGTTCAGTCCGCCTTTGCGGAAGAAATGCCTTGTCGGTAAGCGTTCTGTCGTCGCCATTCCCGTGGCGGAAACCTAATTTCTTGTATCCAACAAGTGGCTCACACGTGTGCCGAAACGCGCTTGCAAGCGCGACCGAGGAAACCCATAGCCTCGTTTTTCGGGTGCAAAGTTAGTAATTTTTTTCAACAATACGAAATATTTTTTAACAAACACAGCCGGGTTTTAATATCTGCGCGAAAATGTGTAACTTTGCAAGTCTAAAAACGATTTACGGAATGAAACGAATCCGCAACTTCTGCATTATAGCTCATATTGACCACGGCAAAAGCACGCTGGCCGACCGCCTTCTGGAATATACCGATACCATCTCGGCCAAAGACATGGAGGCGCAGGTGCTCGACGATATGGACCTCGAACGCGAGCGAGGAATCACCATCAAGAGCCATGCCATACAGATGAGCTATCACCTCGACGGCGAGGACTATACGCTCAACCTCATCGACACTCCCGGACACGTGGACTTCTCCTACGAGGTGTCGCGCAGCATTGCCGCCTGCGAGGGCGCGCTGCTCATCGTGGATGCCTCGCAGGGCATCCAGGCCCAGACTATCTCCAACCTCTACATGGCCATCGACAATAATCTGGAGATTATACCTATAATAAATAAATGTGATCTCGACTCGGCCAACCCCGACGAGGTGGAAGACCAGATCGTGGACCTGCTGGGATGCGACCGCTCCGAGATAATCCGCGCCAGCGGCAAGACCGGCATGGGAGTGCCCGAGATACTCCGTGCAATCGTGGAGCGCGTGCCGGCGCCCGTGGGCGACCCCGAAGCTCCGCTGCAGGCCTTGATATTCGACTCGGTGTTCAATCCTTTCCGCGGTATAATCGCCTATTTCAAGATTGTGAACGGCACCATCCGCAAGGGCGACGACGTGAAATTCGTGGCCACGGGCAAGGAATATGACGCCGACGAGATAGGCGTGCTCAAGCTCGACCTCTCGCCGCGCAACGAGCTATCGGCCGGCAACGTGGGCTATATCATCTCGGGCATCAAGACGTCGCGCGAGGTGAAGGTGGGCGATACCATCACCCACGTAGACCGTCCCTGCAAGGAAGCGATAGATGGCTTCGAGGAGGTGAAGCCCATGGTCTTTGCCGGCGTATATCCCATCGAGACCGAGGACTTCGAGAACCTGCGCGCGTCGCTCGAAAAGCTGCAGCTCAACGATGCATCGCTCACGTTCTCGCCGGAATCCTCGGCGGCGCTTGGATTCGGTTTCCGCTGCGGCTTCCTGGGACTGCTCCACATGGAAATCATTCAGGAGCGCCTGGGCCGCGAATTCGATATGGACGTGATCACCACGGTGCCCAACGTGTCGTATCTCGTGCACGACAAGAAAGGCAACGTCACGGAGGTGCACAACCCCTCCGGCCTGCCCGAGCCCACGCTGATCGACTATATAGAAGAGCCCTACATCCGCGCCACCATCATCACCACGGCCGAGTTTATCGGCCCCATCATGACGCTGTGTCTGGGCAAGCGCGGCGAGCTTGTGCGCCAGGAGTATATCAGCGGCAACCGTATGGAACTCACTTTCGACATGCCCCTGGGCGAGATCGTGATAGACTTCTACGACAAGCTCAAGAGCATAAGCAAGGGCTACGCTTCCTTCGACTACCACATCCAGGACTTCCGCGAGAGCAAGCTCGTGAAGCTCGATATCCTGCTCAACGGCGAGAGCGTAGATGCCCTGAGCACACTCACCCATGCCGACAATGCCGTGACCTTCGGCCGTCGCATGTGTGAGAAACTCAAGGAATTGATTCCGCGCCAGCAGTTTGATATAGCCATCCAGGCAGCCATCGGCGCCAAAATCATCGCACGCGAGACCATCAAGGCCGTGCGCAAGGACGTGACCGCCAAGTGCTACGGCGGCGACATCTCCCGCAAGCGCAAGCTGCTTGAGAAGCAGAAGAAAGGCAAGAAGCGCATGAAGCAGATCGGCTCTGTGGAGGTGCCGCAGAAGGCCTTCCTGGCGGTTCTGAAACTGGATTGACACCACAAATGCGTGCTTGGCTATAATCCAAGTGCGCATTTCGTTTGTTATGTTTTTATCATCCCATTCATCATCGACCAAAATGACAAGCAAACATCCGAATGCAGACCAGCCGCACTTAACCGGCCATATTTTCTATTCGGCCAGGCAGGCTCTGCGCCGCCATGCAAGCGGCGGCAACGTGCTCATAGCAGCCACGGTGCTCGCACTGATAGTGGCCAATATCCCGCAGCTCAACAGCCTGTATTTCAACTTCTGGGATCAGGAGGTGAGGCTGCAGCTGGGCAATTTCAACTTCTTCAGCCACCACGGGCATCCCATGACGCTGCTGGCATTCATCAACGATGCCCTGATGGCGGTGTTTTTCTTCTCCATAGGTCTTGAAATCAAGCGAGAGATACTCGTGGGCGAGCTTGCCTCGTTCAAGCAGGCCCTGCTGCCCATCCTTGCGGCCGTGGGCGGCATGATTGTGCCGGTGCTGATATATTTCTCGCTCAGCGCAGGCACCGACTATGCCGGCGGAGCAGCCATCCCCATGGCCACCGATATAGCGTTCTCGCTGGGTGTGCTGGCTATGCTGGGCAGCCGCGTGCCCCTCTCGCTCAAGATATTCCTCACCACGCTGGCCGTGGTGGACGATATCGGCGGCATTATCGTGATCGCCGCATTCTACACCACCCACATCGAGGTGTCGCTGCTTCTGATTGCGGCCGCCCTCTTCGGCGTGCTGCTGCTGGGCTCGCGCATGCGCATCAAGAGCAAGATATTCTATATAGGCATCGGCGGCATCATCTGGTTTCTCTTTCTCAACTCGGGCATTCATCCCACTATAGCCGGAGTGCTCGTGGCCTTCTGCGTGCCCGCCACTCCCGTGTTTGCGCCCAAGAAGTATATCAAGCAGATACGCAAGGCTATATCCAACTTCCGCGGCGAGGATGTGGAAGCTCTCACGCGCAAATCGATACTCAACAAAGAGCAGATGGACTGGCTCAAGGTGGTGGAATCGGCGTCCGACAAGGTGATATCGCCGCTGCAAGATCTCGAAGACTCGCTGCATCCCATCGTCAACTTCTTCATCGTGCCGCTATTTGCCTTTGCCAACGCCGGTATTTTCCTGCTCGACACGGATCCGGCCAGCATCGTCGAGGGTATATCGCTGGCCGTGATAGCCGGCCTGGTGCTGGGCAAATTCGCGGGTATCTTCGCATTCTCGTGGCTCACGGTGAAACTGGGGCTCGCTCCCATGCCGGCCCACAGCAACTGGAAGATGATGGCCTCCATCTCGATGCTGGGCGGTATAGGCTTCACGGTGTCGCTGTTTATCGCCACGCTCACCTTTGGCGGAGGCGATGCCGCAGCGATGGCTCTGCTCGACCATGCCAAGCTGGGTATCGTGGTGGGTTCGCTGCTCGCAGGAATATTGGGCTTCACGGCTCTTCATTATACCCTGCCGCGCACGGCGTCGCCCGACAGCGTGCAGCCTGCTGAAGAATAGGGGGCGGCTGTCAAAAATTTTGCAAATCGCGGGATAATCGCTATATTTGCGCTATGAAGAAAAGCGGCAATATATTTGCGAGTATTCTCCGCTTCTATGTGGATGGCTTCCGCCGCATGACGGTGGGGCGCACGCTCTGGGCAATTATCATCATCAAGCTGGTGGTGATTTTTGCCGTGCTCAAGCTGTTTTTCTTCCCTGATATCCTTGCCACGCGCTACGACAACGACGAGGATCGTGCCGCGGCCGTGCGCGAGGCCCTTGTGAAGAATCCCGAAACTCAGAAATTCTAATACATTATGAACGACTTGATGAGCGTAGTAGACTGGTCGAGAGCACAATTCGCCCTCACCGCTATGTACCACTGGCTGTTTGTGCCGCTCACCATCGGATTATCGGTGGTGGTGGCCATCATGGAGACGGCCTATTACCGCACAGGCAACGAGCGCTGGAAGGCACTCACGAAATTCTGGATGACACTCTTCGGCATCAACTTCGCCATAGGCGTGGCCACGGGCATCATCCTCGAATTTGAATTCGGCACAAACTGGTCGAACTACAGCTGGTTTGTGGGCGACATCTTCGGAGCGCCGCTGGCTATCGAGGGTATCGTGGCCTTCTTCATGGAAGCCACCTTCGTGGCCGTGATGTTCTTCGGCTGGAACAAGGTGAGCCGCGGCTTCCATCTGGCCTCCACATGGCTCACGGCCATAGGCGTGAGCCTGTCGGCGCTTTGGATTCTCGTGGCCAACGCCTGGATGCAGAACCCCGTGGGGATGGAATTCGACCCGGCGCAGATGCGCAACGTCATGAGCGACTTCGGCGAGGTGGCCTTCAATGCCGTGTCGATGAATAAGTTCTTCCATGCCGTGTTCTCGGCCTGGGCACTTGCNGGTATCTTTGTGGTGGGNGTGAGCAGCTGGCTGCTCTGGCGCCGCAGCAATGTGGGCGCGGCCGGCACCTCGCTCAAGATTGGCGCATGGTTCGGCGTGGCCGGTATGCTCCTGACGTTCATGACGGGCGACGGCTCTGCCGTGCAGGTGTCGCGCGTTCAGCCCATGAAGCTGGCCGCTATGGANGGTCTGTACGACGGCAAGGTGGGTCAGGACCTCGTGGGCTTCGGCATTCTCAACACNGCCAAGAANCCCGGCGACGATGCTCCNGCCATGCACTTCGAGGTGTCGATACCCAAGGGCCTGAGCATGCTGGCCAATCATGATGCCAATAGTTTTGTGCCCGGCATCAACGACCTCATCGAGGGAATCGANCTCACGGCCGACGGCGACACCGTGCACACCGTGGGCTATGCCGAGCGTATAGANATAGGCCGCCGTGCGCAGCAGGCGCTCCGCGACTACAATGAAGCCCGCNCAGCCGGCGACGAAGGCGCGATGGCAGANGCCGCCGCCCGCGTGGCCCGGGATTTCAAATACTTCGGCTACGGATATTTCGAGAGCCCCGAGCAGGCCGTGCCGCCGGTGGCGATCACGTTCTATGCCTTCCGCGTGATGGTGTGCCTNGGCGGCTTCCTGATGCTTGTGCTCCTGCTGGCCGCATTCGGGTCGAGCTTCTGCCCGCGCTTGCTCACCAACAANCTCATGCTGCTGGCCGGCATGATATCGCTNCCCCTGGTGTGGGTGTGCAGCCAGGCCGGCTGGGTAGTGGCCGAGGTGGGCCGCCAGCCCTGGACCATTCAGGATCTGCTGCCCGTCACGGCCGGTATCAGCGACGTGCCTTCGTCGTCGGTGCAGATCACATTCTGGATATTNGCGGCCGTGTTTACGCTGCTGCTCGTGGCCGAGGTGAGCATCATGGTGCGCTTTATAGTGCGCAGCTCGCGAGGCGATATCGAAAAAGACAATAACTAATTCTCCGCTCTATAAGCTATGACAGAACTTGAAATCCTGCAAGCCTACTGGTGGCTTCTCATCGCCGTTCTCGGCGCAGTGCTCGTTTTTCTGCTGTTCGTGCAGGGTGGCCAGACACTCCTGATGGCCGGACGCACCGATATGGAGCGGCAGCTCATGATCAATTCCCTGGGGCGCAAGTGGGAGCTTTCGTTCACCACGCTGGTGGTGTTTGGCGGCGCTTTCTTCGCTTCGTTCCCGCTGTTTTATTCCACGAGCTTCGGCGGCGCCTACTGGCTGTGGATGCTCATCCTCATCAGCTTTGTGGTGCAGGCCGTGAGCTATGAATACCGCCGCAAGAAGGGCAATATCTATGGCACGCGCGTGTACGACGGGCTGCTGCTGTTCAACGGCATCGTGGGTTGTATCCTCCTGGGCGTGGCNGTGGCCATGATGTTTTTCGGTGCCGAGTTCACGGTGGCCCGCGGCAANATCCTCGATGCCGGCAATCCCGTGATATCCCGCTGGGCCGATACCCACGGCCTTGAAGCNATAGCAAGCTGGAAGAATCTGCTGCTGGGCGTGGCCGTGTTCTTCCTNGCCCGCACNCAGGGTGCGCTCTACTTCGTCAACAATATTTCCGGCGATGCCGCGTTCACGGCGCGCATGCGCAAGGTNGCCGGTGCCAACGGTCTNATTTTCGCCCTGCTGTTTGTGGCCTTTCTGGTAGTACTGCTGCTGTCGCCGGGAATGCGCCAGCAGCCCGACGGCACTTTCGCCACCGAGCCCTATGCCTATCTGCACAGCCTTCTCCACCTCTGGTGGGGAGCGGTGATCATGCTGGCCNGCGTGGTGATGGTGCTCTACGGCATCTTCCGCACGGCTCTCGACTCGCGCTGGCGTGCCGGTATCTGGTTCTGCGGCATCGGCACGGTGCTGGTGGTGGTGATTCTCTTCCTGCTCGCAGGNTACGACTCGATGGCCTACTATCCTTCGCTGCTCGACGCCGGCAGCTCCTTGTCGATAAGCAATTCATCGTCGTCGCTCTTCACTCTCAAGGTGATGAGCTGGGTGTCGGTGCTGATTCCGTTCGTAATCGCCTATATAGCCTATGTGTGGCGCAAGATGAACGCGCAGCCCCTCACGCCCTCCGAGCTTAATCGCGAGCATCATCAGTATTGATGGCCGATTTATTCCACACNATNGCCTCGCCGNCCGAGGCGCAGTACACTGAAAAGCGGAGCAAATTCATAGGCTTCGCTTTTCCGGTGTCCACACCCGGCGAGGCCAAGGACCTGGTGGCGCAGATGCAGAAGCGCTACTACGACGCGCGCCACGTGTGCTGGGCCTATATGCTGGGCAGCGCCCGCGACATCTTTCTGAGCAACGACAACGGCGAGCCCAGCGGCACCGCCGGCAAGCCCATNCTGGGACAGATCAACTCTCTGGGCCTCACGAANGTGCTCGTGGTGGTGGTGCGCTACTTCGGCGGTATNAAGCTCGGCACNTCGGGCCTCATCGTGGCNTATCGCACGGCTGCGCGAATGGCACTTGAAGCTGCCGGGACGGTGGAGCGCCACGACAGGTCGAGAGTGGCGTTTCGCTTTCCCTACACAGCCATGAACGCGGCCATGAAGCTCACGAAAGATTTCGACGTGGACGTGGTGGAGCGCGACTTCGANAACACCTGCTCTCTCACCCTCGAAATCAACGCCGACTCTGCNGCGACTCTACGCGCGCGTATAGCCGATATAGACGGCGCCACCCTAATAGATTGAAACTTCTTATATAANTATAAAATGAGTAAAACCATTTCAGCTATCATTATGAGCGCATCAGCCATTGTGGCGGCTGCACAGCCGGCTGCCGCCGCCGATGCCCCCATCATCGAGCGCACCGATTTCAAGACGGCCACGGGCGCATTCGACATCGANGCCCTTGAGGCTCTGGGCCGCGTGAGCTCACCCGTGGTGAGCCCCGACGGCAAAACCGTGCTCTTCGGCATCTCCTATGAGAGCCTGGANCAGAACACCTCCAACAACGATCTCTACACCCTCTCGCTCGCAGNCCGCGACGCCGAGCCCGTGCGCATCACGCGCACGCCCAAGAGCGAGAGCGGCGCNGTGTGGATCGAGGGAGGCCGCCGCATCGCATTCATGTATCCGGCCCAGGACGGCACCATGCAGATGTGGGCCATGAANCCCGACGGCTCCGATCGCGTNCANCTCTCCAAGCACGAGGGNGGCATCGGNGGATTCCTGCTCTCGCCCGACGAAAAGCAGGTNGTGGTGATCGGCAATGTNAAGTANAGCCGCAGCGCCGCCGATCTTTATCCCGATCTGCCCAAGGCCACCGGCCGAGTGATCGACGACCTTATGTATAAGCACTGGGACGAGTGGGTGACGGAGATTCCTCATCCTTTCGTGGGCAAATTCGACGGCACTGCCGTCACCGACCTCGCCGACATCATGGCCGACGAACCTTTCGAGGCTCCNATGAAGCCCTTCGGCGGCGTGGAATCCTTTGCCTGGAGCCCCGATGGCAAATGGCTCGTGTANGTGTCGCGCAAGAAGACAGGTATGGAATATGCCATCTCCACCAACTCCGACCTCTATCTCTACGACCCTGCCACGGGCTCTACCCGCAACCTCACCGAGGGCATGATGGGCTACGACACCATGCCCGCTTTCTCGCCCGACGGCAAGCACCTGGCATGGCTCTCGATGGAGCGAGATGGCTATGAGAGCGACCGCAACCGCCTCTTCCTGATGGATATGGCCACCGGCGAGCGTCGCGACCTCACCGCNGCATGGGACTACACCATCGACGAATTCGCCTGGGCGCCCGATGGCAAGCGCATCTTCTTCATCGCCCCCAAGGACGGCGTGGTGCCGGTCTTCGACATCGATCCCGCAACGAAGGCTATCCGCAAGCTCACCGACGAAGTGGCCGACTTCACCTCNCTCGCCCCTGCAGGCACTGACAAGCTCGTGACCATGAACCACAGCATGCTGCGCCCCAACGAGCTTCAGCTCATCACCCTCAAGGGCAAGAAAGCCGAACCCTCGCTCAAGCAGCTCACCGACGTGAACGGCCCCGTCTTTGCCCAGCTCAAGATGCCCACCGTGCAGAAGCGCATGGTGCCCACCACCGANGGCAAGGAGATGCTCGTGTGGGTGGTTTACCCCCAGAATTTTGATGCCGCAGGCAGCTATCCGGCTATCCTCTATTGCCAGGGTGGACCGCAGCAAGCTGTGAGCCAGTTCTGGAGCTACCGCTGGAANCTNGCCCTCATGGCCGCCAACGGCTATATCGTGATCGCTCCCAACCGCCGCGGCCTTCCCGGATTCGGCACCGAGTGGAACGAGCAGATATCCAAGGACTATCCCGGCCAGAACATGAAAGACTATCTCGCCGCCGTGGACCACGTGAAGGCNGAGCCCTACGTGGACGAAGCACGCATAGGTGCCACCGGTGCCAGCTATGGTGGCTTCTCNATCTACTGGCTTGCCGGCAACCACGACGGCCGCTTCGCAGCCCTGCTGGCTCATGCCGGCATCTTCAATATGGAGGCGCAGTATCTCGAAACCGAAGAGATGTGGTTTGCCAACTGGGATATGGGCGGAGCCTACTGGGAGAAAGACAACGCTGCCGCTCAGCGCACCTTCGCCAACAGCCCCCACCGCTTCGTCGACCGCTGGACCGCTCCCATAATGATATCCCACGGCGAGCTCGACTACCGCATCCTCGCATCGCAGGGCCAGGCTGCCTTCAATGCCGCCAAGCTGCGCGGCATACCTGCCGAGATGGTGATTTATCCCGACGAAAACCACTGGATTCTCAAGCCCCAGAACGCCGTGCTCTGGCAGCGCCTTTTCTTCCGCTGGTTCGACAAATGGCTTAAACCCGAGAAGAAATGAGATCGCGCACGCTACTGCTCCTTTTCATCGCCACGGCGCTGTGTGCCGGCGCCCGCACTCTGCTTGTGGGCCACCGCGGCAGCAACGAGGGCGTGGAGAACACCGCCGAGGCCTTCCGCAACGGCGTGGCCCGTGGCTACGACTTCCTTGAATGCGACGTGCGTGTCACTGCCGACGGCGAGTTCGTGCTCTGCCACGACACCGACAACAAGCGCCTGGGTGGCCACAGCGAGATAGCCACCTCCACCCTTGCCGAGCTGCGTGCCGACACACTGCACCAGACCCGCCACGGACAGGACTACACGGCCACCATCTGCACCCTGGGCGAGTATCTCGACATTTGCCGCGAGGGTGGGGTGCGTCCCGTGATCGAGCTCAAGTGGAGCACAGGCATCAACTCCAAGGATTTCTCCAACATCCCGGCGCTGATAGCATTCATCGATTCCGCCGGCTTTGCCGATAAATGCGTGATACTCACGTCGATGAAGCCTTGTCTCGAATATATCCGTGCCAATTGGCCCGATATCGAGCTCCAGTTTCTGGGAGCAAAGGCCTGGCGCTCCAGCTTCGACTGGTGCGACAGCCTGCGCATGGACGTGGATATCGCCCACGACTGCCTCACCGCCGAGAGCATCGACTCCCTGCACCGCGCCGGCCTCAAGGTGAACTGCTGGACCGTGGATCCCCTCGACCGCGCCCGCGAGCTGCAGTCCATGGGTGTCGACATAATCACCACCAACGCCCTGCTGCCGGAGCAGGTGAATCCCTGAACTTGCGCAACNCTCANAAGCAGCCGCATCGCCACACCTCGATGCGGCTGCATTTTTTTTCGCAAAAAAAGTGCGGAAAGTNTTGCAGGATTCAGAAAATAGTNNTAACTTTGCACCGCAATAGCAAAATGGTGAGCATAGCTCAGTTGGTTAGAGCGTCGGATTGTGGTTCCGAAGGTCGTGGGTTCGACCCCCACTGTTCACCCTCCAAGAATAAAAACGTAACTTTGCAAAACTGAATTCAATGCACGACGTGAGTCGGGCATTGTTTTTTTATAAACCANTAATCTTCTATGAAACAGATACCCCTCGACATAGCCGAATTGCTCGACTCGGAGGCCGCACGCCTGAATGCTCCGGCATTTATTGATGATGATCCCGTGCAGTTTCCGCGCCGGTTCACGTCGCAGCGCGATATAGAAGCGGCGGCGCTGCTTTGCGCCACTATCGCNTGGGGCAAGCGCAGCATGATATGCCGCAACTGCNACCGCATGCTCGACATGATGGACAATAAGCCGGCCGAATTTATAATGGACGGGGCATTTGAGGAACTCAGGCCCGAGGACAACATCCACCGCACCTTTTTTAATGCCAATCTACAGCACTGGTTGCGNGGCCTGCGCAGGATTTTTGAGNGATACGGCACGGTGGAGGGCCTGGCCGCCGCNCAAGCCGTGGGAGACACCCCGGCTCCGGCGTGGGCGCTNGCCGANGCGCTCAACCGGGAGCTTGCCGCCGCCAATGACGGCTGCTCCGATTCGCGATGCCTGCCGCAAAACTTGCAGCACACAGCGCTGAAGCGCCTCAATATGGCCCTGCGCTGGCTCGTGCGCCGCGACGGNATCGTGGACATGGGCATCTGGACGGCACTGTCGCCNGCGCAGCTCTTCATCCCGCTGGATGTGCACGTGGGCAATACCGCCCGCGACCTCGGCCTGCTTGANCGCAGCAGCAACGACCGCAAGGCTGTGGAACAGCTCACGGCCGTGCTGCGNACTCTGCGCCCCNACGACCCGGTCTACTACGACTTCGCCCTCTTCGGCATAGGGGTGGAGGGAAANAAGGTNTAGAATCGCGGCGCAAAGCCTGATAATTCCGATTNCTCCGATTATTTATACGCCCGTGCCNGAGGTGTTGCCGGCGTCGAGGCCTTTGTTGCCGTGGAANAACTTGTCGAGGTGCTTCTCGCGGAAGTTCTGGAGAATTTCCCAGAAATTGGGGACGAATAGCGTGCCCACCACAGCGTTGATGGCCATGCCGAATACCACGGCGGCTCCCAGCGCGAGACGACTGCCCGCTCCTGCTCCGGTGGCGAAGAGCATNGGCATNACGCCGAANACGAATGCCAGGGCCGTCATCATGATGGGGCGGAAGCGCACCCGGCCGGCGTCCATAGCCGCCGTGCGTATATCCTGCCCGGCNGCCCTGTAGTCGCGTGCATATTCCACGATGAGGATGGCATTCTTGGCCGATAGNCCCAGCAGAAGGATNATGCCTATCTGGGTGTAGATGCTTATNCTCTGGCCCATGAAGATACAGCCCACGATGGCNCCCAGGATNGCNGTGGGCATGGCGATGATCACGGCCACGGGGTCGGTGAGACTTTCGTATTGGGCGGCAAGCACGAGCAGNGTGATCACCACGGCCAGGATAAGCACNAAGGTCACGGTGGTGCCGGATTGCGTTTCCTGATAGGCTTCGCCCGTCCAGGCGTAGGAGTAGTTGGTGCCCACGGCCTCGTCCACGGCCTCTTTCATGGCTTCGATGGCCTCCGACGAGCTCACGCCCTTGGCGGGCATAGCCGTGAGCGATGCGGTCTCATACATATTGTAGCGGCTCACGCTCGACGAACCCATCGTGGGCTCGATGGTGGTGAAAACGCTGAAGGGCACCATATCGCCCTGCGAGTTGCGCACGCTCAGCGAGAGCACATCCGCTATGCGGCGGCGCGAATCGCTGTCGCCTTGCAGCGTCACCTGATACACGCGCCCGAATTCCACGAAGTCGTTCACGTAGTTGCCGCCCATGAATGCCGAGAGGGTGGANTATACGTCGCTCATATCCAGCCCGCGGAATTTCACTTTGTCGCGGTCGATATTGAGGGTGAACTGCGGGATNGCGCCTTCATAGAGCGACGTGACGGAGGCCAGGCGACTGTCTTTTTCGGCCACTCGCACGATATCGTCGATGGCCTGCTTCATAGCCTGCGCGCCGTGGTTGTTGATGTCGAGCAGCTGCATTTCGAGGCCTGATGAGTTGCCCAGGCCGGGAATAGCCGGNGGATTGAGGGCAAACACCACNGGTTCCTGCATCCTTGCGCCCATGGCCTCNATCTTATCGATTACGGCATTTACGCTATGNCCTTTGCCGCGGCGCTCGCTCCAGGGCTTGAGCACGATGAACAGCGAGCCCATATTGCCCCCCGAGCCGCCTCCCAGGAAGCTCTGGCCNGATATGCCTATGACATTGGCCACCTCNGGCAGCTGCATCACGCTGTCGGTGAGCTGTGCCACCACGCGGTCGGTGCGGTCGAGTGCCGAGCCTGTGGGGAGCTGCACGGATGCAATGCAATAGCCCATGTCCTCGGAAGGGATGTAGGAGGTGGGCCAGCGCATATATCCCCAGAATGCCGCGCCGGTGAGCACGAAGTAGATGGCGATGGCCACCCACGGGCGGCGCACGAAGGTGCCCACGGCTTTCATGTAGGCGCCGGTGGCCGCTTCATTGCCACGGTTCCACCAGCGGAAGAGGAAGAANCGCGGATTCTTAGGCGCCGGCTTGAGGAATAGCGCNCACATGGCAGGCGTGAACGTCAGGGCGTTGAAACCNGAGAATGCCGTGCTGATGGCNATAGTGAGGGCAAACTGCTTGTAGAGCTCGCCCGTGATACCGCTCACGAGCGCCGTGGGCAGAAACACCGAAAGCAGCACGAGCACTTCTCCCACCACCGGCCCCTGCAGCTCGCTCATTGCTTTCTCGGCGGCCTGGCGCGGATTGAGCTTGCCCTCGTCGAGCAGCCTGGAGCAATCCTCCACCACCACGATGGCGTCGTCCACCACGATGGCCACGGCCAGCACGAGGCCGAAGAGGGTGAGCGTGTTGATGCTGAATCCCAGCGCTTTCATCACGGCAAACGTAGCTATCAGCGACACNGGGATGGTGAGCATNGGGATAATCACGGCACGCCAGCTCTGCAGGAAGAGCAGAATCACGATCATCACGATGAGGGTGGTTTCGAGCAGAGTCACGAGCAGATCGTCGATAGATGCCGTCACAAATTCCGTGGAGTTGAGCAGCACGCGATAGTGCACGCCCTCNGGGAAGTATTGCGACAATTCGTCGAGCTCCTTCTGCACGCCCTTGACCACTTCCAGCGCATTCGCTCCNGGCAGCTGATAGATGCCTATGAGCGCGGCCTGCTCGCCGTCGACGCGCGACACTTGCGANTAGGTCTGGCTGCCCAGTTCCACGCGNGCTATATCGGAGAGGCGCAGCACGCCGCCGTCGGAATCCTTGCGCAGCACGATGTTGCCGAATTCTCCCGGCTGCGAGAGNCGTCCNGGCGTGGTGATGGTATATTCAAAGGCCTGCCCGGCAGGGGCGGGCGAAGTGCCCACGGANCCCGCCGACACCTGCATGTTCTGCGATTCGATTGCGGCCTCCACATCGGCGGGNGTGATTTCGCGCACGCGCATCTTCTCCGGGTCGAGCCACACGCGCATGCTGTACTGGCCGCCACCGAANGCGCCCACGCCGCCCACTCCCTCCACGCGCGAGAGAGCATCCGTGATATTGATATTGGCGTAGTTCGTGAGAAATAGCGCATCGTAGCGGTCGGGGTCGTCGCTCTCAAGGGCGGCAAACAGAATGATGTTGGATGATTCCGACATCACGCTCACGCCCTGCTCCTTGACGGCCGCCGGCAGCTGAGGATCGGCCAGGGCCACGCGGTTCTGCACCTTCACGGCGGCCTCGTCCAGGTCGGTTCCGTTCTTGAAGGTGATGGTGAGGCCGTAACTGCCGTCGGAGCCGCAGGTGGAGCTCATATACATCATGTCTTCCACGCCGTTCACCTGCTGCTCGATGGGCACGGCTATGGTCTTGGCCACGGTCTCGGCATCGGCGCCGGGATAGGTGGCCGAGATGCGCACCGTGGGAGGAGTGATATCAGGATATTGCGCCACCGGCAGAGTGGATATCGTGAGGCATCCGGCAAGCAGCATCACCACTGCCAGAACTATCGAGAAGATAGGGCGCTCGATAAAGAACTTGGAAAACATACGGCGGCTATTTTTCGATGGGATTTATTGTCATGCCTTCGCGCACCTTGAGCATGGCCGAGGTGACGTAGCGGTCGCCGGGATGAAGCCCCGAGGTGATGATGCGCAGGCTGTCGCCCACGAGGTCGCCCGTCTGCACGGGCGTGTAGACCACCTTNTNGGAGTCGTTCACGGTGTAGAGGTATTTGCCCAGCTGGTCGGTGGAGAGCGAGGCGTCGCGCACGAGGATTGCCTGCGGGTCTACCCCGGTGGGCAGCGACACGTTCACAAACATGCCCGGACGCAGCTCGTCGTAGGGGTTGGCGATCTTGGCTTTGAGCTGCATGGTGCCGGTCGACGAGTTCATGTCGGGCGCCACGTATGTGAGCGAGGCGGTGTAGCTGTGGTCGGTGGGTTGCCCGAAGGACACGGGAATATTGTTNCGGTCGGTTTCCAGGGCCTTGTTCACGTCGTCCACCAGCGATACGTCTTCGATGGCGAAGGTGGCCGTGACGTTGCGGTTGTCGTATATCTCGCACAGCACCACGGGCGANCCTCCGCCGGCCACGTAGTTGCCCACGGACAGCGTGTTGTCGCCGGCGCGTCCGTCGATAGGTGCCGTCACGGTGCAGTANCCCAGATTTGTGCGCGCGGTGCTCAGGGCGGCCTCCGCACTCTTGATGCTTGCGGCCGCCTGCCGTTCGTCGCTGCGGCTCTGCTCCAGCTCCATTTCCGATACGGCATCGCTGGCGTAGGCCTTCTCCATGGCTGCCCGGCGGCGTGTGGCGTAGTCGTAGTTGCTTCGGGCGGTAGCCAGCGAGGCTTCGGCCTGCTTCACGGCGTCGGCATACGACGTGCTTTCGATCGTGAAAAGGGTCTGGCCCTTCTTCACGATATCACCCGAGGTATAGTATTTGCCCGTGATATTGCCGTTGACNCGGGCCACCACGTTGACNCTCGCATCGGCACTGAGCGTGCCCGGAAAACTCTTGTAGATGGTGACGGAATCCACCTTCACTGCCGCCACCTCGATATCGGGCGCCGGTGCTGATTCTTTATGAGACGTCTTGCTGCCACANGAGGCAGTGGCCAGAACAACCGCGGAGGCGGCCAGGATACATGCTGTTTTCATAATGCTTTTACATGTTTACGCCGCCGCCCATCGCGCGGTAAAGCGTTGCGAGCGAAACCAGGGCATCGCCGCGGGCACTGACGAGAGAGTTGGTATATTCAAGAAAATTCATCTGGGCGTCCACCACGTTGGTGAATGCCGATAGTCCNTGCTTGTATTGGTCTACGGAGAGCTTGAGGCTGATGCGGCTCTGCTCCACCACCTCTGCAAGCGTCTCGATCTGCTTCAGGTCGTTGACGTAGGCGGTGATGGCATTGTCCACCTCCTGCACCGCACCCAGCACGGTGGCGTTGTAGTTGTCCACCTCTTCCTCCATTGCNTCGCGTGCCGACACCACGCCCGCACGGCGCGCCATTCCGTCGAATACCGTCCAGGAAAGGGTGGGNGCCACCGACCACGTGAGCGAGCCGTGGCCGAAGAGGTCGCCGGGCTTTGCGGCCGCTGTGCCCACGGCGCCGGTGATGGAGAGGGTGGGGAGATAGTCTTTNCGGGCGATACCCAGGGCCGCGGCTGCGGCGGCCACCTGCGACTCNGCCTCCACGATATCGGGGCGGCGGCGCAGCAGCTCGGCAGGCATTCCGGCCGATATTATGCGGTGGCAATCGGGCTGTATGCCGTTGCCAAGTGCCAGCACCGGCTCTATATCTGCGGCATAGACGCCGCANAGTGTGGCCAGNGCGTTGATGTCGGTCTTTATCTGGGTATCGAGCTGGGGCAGCGATGCCTGCGTGGAAAANAGCACGGTGCGGGCCTGNGCCACGTCGAGAGCCGAGGCCAGGCCTGCCTCATGGCGAGCAATGGCGATNTCTACGACGTGTTTCTGGCTGGCTATGTGCTCGATAGCCACGCTCAGCTGCGACTGAGCGGTGCGCAGGTCGAAATACGTGCTCGCGATNTGAGCGCACACCGATACCATCGCGCCGGTGTATTCGGCCCTTGTGGCATTGTAGCTGTGGCCGCTCTGCTCCACNTTCTTGCGCACCTTCCCGAAGATGTCGGGCTCCCACGATGCCTGCAGNCCCAGCGAGTAGCCGCCTGCGGTTTGTCCGCCCGAGCGGGCGCGTTGCCATCCGGCTGTGGCGTTCACGGTGGGGTAGTATCCTGCGCGGGCGCTGCGCACGCCCTGACGGGCCTGCTCCACGCGCCTTGCGGCCATGGCCAGGTCGAAGTTGTTGTTTTCGCCCAGTGAGATCAGGGAGTCGAGAGCCGGATCCCGGAAGTCGCTCCACCAGCTGTCGAGCGAGGGCATGGTCTGCTCCACGGCATCGCTGTAGGTCCAGCTGCCCGGCATCGACTGCCTCAGGTAGTCGTCGCCGCGGCCACCGGCAATAGCGGTGCCCGCCGCTCCCAGCAGCATGGCCGTAAATAGTTGAAAGACGTGTTTTGTGTGCATAAGGCGCGATTTTCTATGTATTTATAACCGCGCCGGAGCTCAAAAAGTTCTCACACGGGTAACCTGCCCTGAGCCGCGAATATCCGGAAAATAAGGTCGCGGAACAGTGCCGGGGGCAACTGGCGCGAACCTATGCCCTTGCTCATGGCATCGAAATTGCGTATGGCGTCCATGATTTCGATGGCCTGGCGAGCGTTGTATAGTCCCAGCGCGCGGCTCACTTTGCGCGCGGCAGGAAAGCTCAGCTTCATGGATGCCATAAGGCCGTTGGGGCTGCGGTCGCCGGGAGTGTACCAGGCAATGAGCACGTCGGAGAAGAAATTGAAGAGCTGTGTCACCACCAGGGGCAGGGGAGCGGCTTTGGGGTTGGCCTCGAAATACGCGGCTATGCGCCAGGCCTGCGGCTCGTTGCGGGCGGCTATGGCCTCCACGAGCTCAAAGGTATTGAAGTCTTTCGTGTAGCCTATATTGCGCTCGATATCGGCGGGCTTGATCTCGGCCCCGCGCCCCAGGATGGCAGCCAGCTTGGCCACCTCGTTGTGGATGCGGCTGAGGTCGGAACCGATGAAGTCGCATAGCATGCTCACCACCTTCTCGCCGGCCCTCATTCCCTGCGCGGCCACGATGTCAGATACCGGTCCTTGCAGCTTATAATCAGGCACCTTGGGAGAGTCAAACACCACTCCGCCCCCCTTTTTCACGGCTTTGGCCAGCTCGGCGCTGCGGCCGCCGCGCATGGCAATCACGAGCACCGTGGAGGGCGAAGGAGAGGCCACGTAGCCGGCGAGCATATTGAGCCACGCGGGTTTCATGGCCTGTGCTTCCTTGAGCATCACCAGCTGCCGCTCGGCCATCATGGGCACGCCCATGCACAGGTCGGTGACGGTGTGGGGTTCCACCTGGGCGCCGTAGAGCACNTATTCGTTGAATTCCTTGTCGGGCTCCGGCACCACGGCGTCGAAAGCCTTGAGCAGGCGGTCGATATAGTACATCTCTTCGCCACACAGCAGATACACCGGTGCATACTGCCCTGCGGCCAGCTGGCGGGCCACTGCGTCGAATGAGGTATCGGATGCTTTCTTTACAGCCATTGCATTTCGGAATTATTTCGTAAATTTACGCATTATTTCCGAACCTCACAAAAAATGCAGCTGAATCTTCCCAAATACGATGCGCGCGTGCGCCGCCTCNCCGACGGCAGCCTGCAGATCTACGACNCCCTCAGGCGCAAGCACGTGGCTCTCACTCCCGAGGAATGGGTGCGCCAGCATTTCGTGCACTGGCTGATGGACGTCAAGCACTATCCGGCGTCGCTGATGGCCAATGAAGTGGGGCTGCGGCTCAACGGCACGCTGCGACGCTGCGACACCGTGGCATTTGGCCTCGACGGCCGTCCGGCTGTGCTNGTGGAATACAAGGCGCCGGAAGTGGCCGTTACGGAAAAGGTGTTTGAGCAGATTGCGCGCTACAACCTCGTGATGGGAGCCCGTTTCCTCATCGTGAGCAACGGCATGCGCCACTATTGCTGCCGATACNACCACGCCACCGGCAGCTACACCTATCTGCGCGATGTGCCTTCGTGGGAGGAGGTGAAGCAGGCGTGTATATAANCAGNCGTGTATATAAAAGTGAGCAGCGCGCTCCCATCGGTGGGAGCGCGCTGCTCATATCTTTTTATGAATCAATGCTTGAAGAAGTAGGCGAGGCGCACGGTCCACTGGCGGTTGCGCGCCGTGTAGTTGTCGAGGAGCACCGTCTGCGCGGCGTATGTCATGCCCCAGGTGTACGAGCCGGAGATCTGCCAGTTGCGGTAGAGTTCAAAGCCTATACCTGCCGTGAGACCCAGCGAGCCGCCGGGATATTTGAAGGCATCGCACTTGTTGTGGGCGAGCAGGATGTTGAGCTCCGGACCGCCGAAGACGAAGGGAGCCACGTAGTCCTCAAGGCCGCTCAGGCGCGTCCACTTGAAGCGGAGATGCAGGGGAATCTGCGCGAAGTGCATATACACCCGCTCGTTGCCATAGCCCTGGCTGGACCACACGGTCTTTTCTCCCAGGTTCACCTTGGCTCCCCCCAGATTATAGAGAAGGCCGAAGTCGAGGCCGAAGCCTATGCCCGGAAACATCAGCTCGCCCAGCACGCCGGCCTGATAGCCCACGGTGCCCTTTACGGGTGCGATTTCCTGGTTGAACGACATATTGGTGAACGCCACACCTGCTACACCGGCGGCGCGGAACTGGGCCGACGCTGCAATGGCGCAAAGGCAGATTATGGCAAGCAGTGCACTGATTCTTTTCATCTTATTCGATTTTGTGGCACAAAGTTAATGAAAGATTTGCAAAGACATGCACGCAGTGCCGTTTTTTTTACTATTTTTGCAATTCCAAATACCACTACTATAATGAAAGCAATCCAACGCATCACGGCAATAATGCTCGCGGCTATGGCGATGCTGGCGGTGTCTGCACCCGCTGCATCCGCCCAATTCACGCCCCGCGAGAAAAGTGTGGGCCTCAAGGCCGGGTATATAAGCACCAATGAATCAATGGCTGCGGGCTTGTTTTTTCAATACAGCATCCTGAGCCACCTGCGCATAGCTCCCGAAATAGGCTGCGTGTTCAAGCACCAGGGAATGGATGCTTTCACCCTCGACCTGAATCTCCAGGTGCCGCTCGATATCAAGGATGATAAAGCCTCGCTGTATCCCCTGGCCGGTCTCAACTATTCGTCGTGGAATGAAAGCGTGCCCCGCGAGGTGCTCGACATCATGGACGATGTGAGCACCCGCACGAGCCGCCTGGGTCTCAACCTCGGCGCAGGATTTGAATTCCACTGCTCGCACACGCTCAAGGTGGGCATCGAGGCCAAATACACCTTTATCAAGCATTTTTCGGGTGTCACGGTGGGCGCCCTCATAGGCTATTCGTTCTAAAGATATATAAGATAATGAGTAAACCCGTAGTGATTCTGGGTATCGAATCGTCGTGCGACGACACTTCGGCCGCAGTGATCCGCGACGGCCTGCTGCTTAGCAACGTGATCGCATCGCAGAAGGTGCACGAAGAATACGGCGGCGTGGTGCCCGAGCTCGCATCGCGCGCCCACCAGCAGAATATTGTGCCCGTGGTGGATACGGCGCTCAAGCGTGCCGGTGTCGACAAGCACGAACTCTCGGCCATAGCCTTCACGCGTGGCCCGGGCCTGCTGGGCTCGTTGCTCGTGGGCACGAGCTTTGCCAAGGGGTTGTCGCTGGGGCTGCGAGTGCCCATGGTGGACGTGAATCATCTCCACGGCCACGTGCTCAGCCATTTCGTGCGCCGCGAGGCCACCGACGAGGTGCCCGAGTTTCCATTCCTGTGCCTGCTCATCTCCGGCGGCAATTCCCAGATTATCCTGGTGAAGAACTACAACGACATGCAGGTGCTGGGCCAGACAATCGACGATGCTGCCGGCGAGGCCTTCGACAAATGCGCCAAGGTGATGGGACTGCCTTATCCGGGCGGCCCCCACATCGACCGCCTGGCCGCCGAGGGCGACCCCAAGCGTTTCCGCTTCGCGCGCCCGCGCATTCCCGGTCTCGACTATAGCTTCAGCGGCCTCAAGACGTCGTTTCTCTATACGCTGCGCGATGCCGTGGCTCAGGACCCCGATTTCATCGAGAAGAACAAAGCCCACCTCGCTGCATCGCTTCAGGCCACGATTATAGCTATTCTGCTCGACAAGCTCGACAAGGCCGTGAAGCAGACGGGCGTGCGCACCGTAGCCATCGGGGGAGGCGTGTCGGCCAATAGTGGCGTGCGGGCTGCGGTGGCCGAATACTGCGAGCGCCACGGGCTGCGCGCTTTCATTCCGGAACGCGCCTTCACCACCGACAATGCCGCCATGGTGGCCATCGCCGGCTATTTCAAATATCTCGACGGCCAATTCTGCAGCTACGATGCAGTGCCGTTTGCAAGAGTCACGGTGTGATGAAGCTCTCAATAATTATAATAGGCGATGAAATCCTCATCGGCCAGGTCACCGATACCAATTCCGGCGCCATTGCACGCACTTTCGGCCCCATGGGATGGGATATAGCCGGCGTGCACACCGTGCCCGACGATGGCCATGCCATCCGTGAAGCTATTGAAAATGCCATGAAGCGGTCGGAGCTCGTAATATGCACCGGCGGCCTCGGCCCCACCAAGGACGACATCACCAAGCGCGTGCTGTGCGGAATCTTCGGAGGTCCTATGGTGCGCGATCGTGAAGTCACCGAAAATATCCGGCGCGTATTTGCCCTCAGAGGGCTCGAAATGAACGAGCTCACGGCCGCTCAAGCCGATGTGCCGCAGTCGTGCCGCGTGATTCAGAACCTGCTGGGCACGGCGCCCATAATGTGGTTTGAGCGTGATGGCCGGGTGCTCGTGTCGATGCCCGGTGTGCCTTTCGAGACCGAGGGGATGCTCCCCGAGGTGGCAGCGGCTGTGGCACGCAGGTTCGGCGACGGCGAGGTGCTTCGCCATCACTGCCTGATGGTGGGTGGTATCACGGAATCTGCTCTGGCCCAGCTGCTCGCGCCCCAGGAAGATGCCTTGCCGCCGTGCCTGCATCTGGCCTATCTCCCCACTCCCGGCCTCATACGCCTGCGCCTCGACGGCCGGGGTAGCGACGAAAACGCCCTTGATGACTTGATGAACAGTACCGTTGCGCGCCTCAAAACCGTGATAGGCCCCCACCTGCGCCATGATGGCGACGCCACGGCAGCCGGGATTGCCATCGAGGCTTGCCGCCGTGCGGGCCTCACGCTGGGCAGCGCCGAGAGCTGCACCGGAGGCACCATAGCGTCGCGCATCACGGCCGTGGCCGGGTGCTCCGACGTGTTTCTGGGCAGCGTTGTGAGCTATTCCAATGCCGTAAAGCAGGGGTTGCTCGACGTGGGTGCATCCACGCTCGCCGAGCATGGTGCCGTGAGCCGCGAGGTGGTTACGCAGATGGCACAGGGTGCCCGGCGTGCTCTCGGATGCAACTGCGCCGTGGCCACCAGCGGTGTGGCCGGCCCCGGCGGAGGCACGCCGGAGAAGCCCGTGGGCACCGTGTGGATTGCGGCGGCCACGCCCGGGCAAGTGGCCACGCGCCTGCTGCGCCTGCCGGGCAATCGTGCGAGAGTGATCGACAGGGCTGCCACCGAGGCACTTATGCTCCTTGTGGAGCTATTGAAGCAAATGGAGTGATTATTTATTACGGAAAAATTTCCGTAATAAATATTTTTGTTATACATTTGCAACATCATTCTAAATACACAACCCTATGCGAAAACTTAAAATCCGCGACCTCACGCTGCGCGACGGCCAGCAATCGCTATTTGCAACACGATTGAGCCAGAAGGAGATTGACAAACTTCTGCCTTTGTACGAAAACGCCGGCTTCTATATCATGGAAGTGTGGGGTGGCGCCGTGCCCGACTCGGTGATGCGCTACCTCGACGAGTCGCCCTGGGATCGTCTTCGCGCCTGCTCCAAGGCCATGAAGGGTAAATCGTTGCTCTCGGCGCTTTCGCGCGGACGCAACCTCTTCGGCTACAAGCCCTATCCCGACAATGTTCTCGAAGGATTCTATAAGGAAGCTATTGCCAACGGCCTCAACGTGATGCGCATCTTCGACGCTCTCAACGATATCGACAACGTGAAGGAAAGCATCCGCCTCATCAACGAGCTGGGCGGCATCGCCGACGGTGCCGTGTGCTACACCGTGGACCCCAAGGTCGACCCCGCATCGCTGCCCCGGCCCGGATTCATCGCCCGTCTCTTCGGCAAGAAGCCCCAGGAGCCCGAGAAGATCTTCACCGACGAATACTTCGTGGAAAAGGCCAAGGAAATGGAGGCTCTTGGTGCCAAGATTATCACCCTCAAGGATATGGCCGGCCTCGTGAATCCCCTGCGTGCTGCTTCGATTATCTCTAAGCTCAAGAGCGCCCTGAGTGTGGACGTGGACTTCCACACCCACTGCACCCCCGGCTATGGCCTGGCCTCCGGTATCATGGCCATCCTGCACGGTGTGGACATTCTCGACACCAATATATGGTGGTTCGGCGGTGGCTCGGCAGCTCCTGCAATCGAGCTCATCTATCTCTTCGCCAAGAAACTCGGCGTTGAGCTCGACGTCAACATGGAAGCCGTGGGCGCAATCCGCACGCAGCTCCTCGAAGCACGCCGCTCGCTGGCCGCTTTCGACCTCAACAAAGACAAGATGCCCCGTCCCTTCGATCCGCTCCACGACACGCTGCCCGCCGAGATCGAGGCGCAGGTCGACAAAGCTGTTGCCGCCGCAAAGGCCGGCGACGAGGAAGCCCTCCTTGCCGCTTGCCATGCTATCGAGCAGTACTTCGGCTTCCCCAAGCCCAACGAGCTCGTCAAGGAGGCAGAGGTGCCCGGTGGCATGTACTCCAATATGGTGGCCCAGCTCAAGGCGCTGAAGGCCGACGACCTTCTCGACGATGCTATGCGCCTGATTCCTATGGTGCGCCGGGATGCAGGCTTGGTGCCCCTGGTCACTCCCACCAGCCAGATTGTGGGCTCGCAAGCCGTGATGGTTGCTATCGACCGCCGCAACGGCAAGCCCGACTATACCACCAAGAGCAACGAATTCATTTCTCTCGTCAAGGGCGAATACGGCCACACGCCCGTGGCTATCGACCCGGCTTTCCGCGAGCGCATCACAGGCTCGCCCGTGGAGAAACCCTACGACGTGAGCTCCTATAAGCAGCCGGAAAATCCCACTCTGGCCGAACTGGGCGGCGTGAAGCTCGCTCAGAACCGCGAGGAAGAGCTGCTGCTCGAACTCCTTCCCAACGTGGCCAAGCCCTATCTCACCAAGCGCCGTGCAGAGGCTCATGAGGCCACCGTGGCTGCTGCCAAGGCTGCCGAGCCCGTGGTGGAGCAAGCTCCTCAGGAACCCGTCACCGGTCCCACGATCTCCGCTCCCATGGGTGGCCGCGTGATTGAAGTGAACGTGAAGCCCGGCCAGAAGGTCGACAAGAAGACTGTGCTCCTCGTCTACGAAGCCATGAAGATGGAAAACGACGTCACCGCCGACCGCGAGGCCACCGTGAAGCGCATCTTCGTGAAGCCCGGCGANGTTGTGGGCACCGATGCTCTCCTCGTGGAATTTGAAGACTGATTAGCCCATTTGGCATAATAGACCGGCAGGCACCCTCGCAGGTGTGCCTGCCGTTTTTTTTAGGGCAAAAAAACGTTACAAGAATCGAGCATTTGCATCTCGATGATTTTCAGAGTGATGCACGCGTTTCATCAAGAATCGCGTCGCCATGTGCGAAAATGTGGTAATGCAGCACCCGAATGTATAGTAACTTTGCAGTGTAAAACAAAGCACGCTCCGTGAGCTCAGGGCGTCGGCCGGCCGGCATTTTACACCACCGAGATAATCAATCCTATTCAATAACCATTTAATCTACAATCCGTATTAGCATGTTTCACCTAATCACTCTCCACCCTCGCGATCCCACCTGAANCATGGGGATGCTTCCGCAAGTTTCGACAATAGCGCTTCCTCGCGACTGCTGAAAAATCCCCTCCCACGCAATCCGCACTACAAAGAAATACAGTCGTGACGCCCGNGCTACCGGGGCGCGGGNGNCACGNCTCTTCTTCCCATATATTCAGTACTTTACGCCTGATCATAAAGGCGTGTGTTCATGAGATACAGAAGCACANAAGCNACAAAAAAGGAACATAAGAATTTTTTTTGTTCCCTCAGTTTCTTTTGTCCTTCNGNAGCTNGTGCATNATCATACTTCCCGTATCNGGNAAAATAAAAAGCGCAACCTTCGCTGCAGCGGGGTTGCGCTTTTAATGGTTTTGCGTGGAAGATTTACTTCACTACGCGACGCTCCTTGATGCGGGCTTTCTTGCCGGTGAGGTTGCGCAGGTAGTAGAGCTTGGCGCGACGCACCTTACCATACTTGTTGATGGTGATGCTGTCGATAAAGGGCGATTCGATGGGGAAGATACGCTCAACACCGATGTTGTCGCTCATCTTGCGCACGGTGAAGCGCTTCTTGTTGCCTTCGCCGGAAATGCGAATGACTACGCCGCGATACTGCTGGATACGCTCTTTGTTGCCTTCCTTGATGCGATAAGCCACGGTGATGGTGTCGCCGGGGCCGAATTCGGGATGCTGCTTGCCGGTTGCGAATGCTTCTTCGGCAATTTTAATCAGGTCCATTTCGTTGATAATTATAATGTTAACATTACTCGCAACATTCGCCGGCTGCTTGTCCNGGCCAGAGGTTGCGAAAAACCGAGGGCAAAGGTAGTGATTTTTTGCGTATTATGCAAAAAAATCCGCTGCAATGTTGTGGCATCGCAGCGGATTGTGGTATTATGCCTTATCTATCGGTTCAGGATTCGGTGCCGGCGCCGTAGTTGAAGGGCATGTTGGCGCTCACGTTGTAGCTGCCGCCCTTGGCGTCGCAGTCAAAGGTGATATTGATNCCGCTTGCCGGGCTCCACACGCAGCTGAGGTTGGAGATGGGGAAGGCGGGATTGGGGGCATTGTCGTAGTAGGGGTCGAAGGTCTCGGCGCGGCTGATGATGATGCGGCCGCCGGCGTCGACGCTCACGGGCAGATCGCGGAACTCGATGTCGAGGCCCAGATTTACCATCGCGGGNGCAAACACAGCGCGGTAGATCTGGATNGTGGCCGTGGATTTGGANGCGTCTACGTTGATGAGGTAGATCGACTTGGAGGATTCAAACACTTCTTCACTCGTCTTGGACTTCACCTTGGTGACGCCGGTGCTCCACGTGCTGCCGCAGCACATNTAGATGGTGTAGTTGCCGGTGGTCATGCTCACGGCGCGCTCCGAGCCTATGACGGTCTGGCCGTTGAGATCGGTGGTGTGGTCGATGCTCGAAAGCGACACGTTGCGGAATTCGGGCACCATNGTTTCGGGGAAGCCTTCAACCTCGGGAGTGACGGTGGCGGCAGCCGAAATCAGCCAGCCGCTTTTGTCGTTCTGGGGCTTGAGGCCGGCGAAGGTNGCCTTGGGCAGGGTGATACCGTCNGGCAGCTTGAAGTTGTTGATGGTCACGGCCTGCGTGAGCTGCGTATAGTTGGTCTCGAAAGATGCGCTGGTCGAGCTCAGNGCCGAGGTGGTACCGGTGGTGTTGTCGGCGGTGAATATGAGGGCGCTTCGCAGCGTTTCGGTTGCGATCGTGTCCTGAGGGTCGTCGTTGTTTATGCAGGAGCCCGTCAGCAGCATGGCCGCAGAGGCCAGGCCGGCAAGGATAATTTTACTCTTCATNATGATATTGGATTGTTGTTATGTGCAATAAATATAATTTCGGCTGCAAATGTAGTGTTTTTGTGCAGCATACACAACACAAAATTAGTTAAATGCCAGTCGCAGCGTGATGCCGGCCTGCCACGGGCGGGCCTGCTGGAGGAANGCGCGTCCCACACTCACGAAGTAGAAGGTGGCGTAGCGGGTGTCGGTGATGTTTTCACCCCACAGCNGCACCGACCAATGCTCGTCGCGGCCCACGGTCACGTGGGCGCCCATCGTGGCATAGAAATTCTGGCGTTGTTCGTTGGCGTCGTCCCAGTAGATAGGNCCGGCACCGCGCACGTCGGCACCGGCACTTATCGCGGCCCCTGCTATCGTGCATGGCAGAGTCCACTCGGCCGAGGCGAAGAGCGTGTGCTGCGGGGCGTAGGGCAGGCGCTTGCCGCGATAGCTCACGCCGCCGCTCTCGTATTTAAGAAATGTGGCGTGGGTGTAGCCGTATGAAGCCGAGACCACNAGGCCCGAAGCCGGACGCCACGAGCCCGACAGCTCCACGCCCGTGCTGCGCGCCCGTGCTGCGTTGGTCATGATACGCCCGGTGGTGGTGCCGGCCGGGAAGGTNGTGAGCTGGCGGTCGCGCGTGTCGATATAGAANGCCGTGGCCGATGCGTTCCACCCNGGGCCGGCCAGGTGGGTGCCCAGCTCGTAGCACCAGCTGGTTTCCGGNCGGTAGCTCACCACTTCGTCCGGGTCGTAGGCCATGCCGAAGCCCATCAGCCGCATGAGCTTCTGCTGCAGCACGTCGCTGAACATCTGCAGGTTGTAGCCGCCGGCCTTGTAGCCCTTCGCTGCGTTGGCAAATACGTTGCCCAGCGTGCCCAGGGAGTAGCTCACGGCGATCTTGGGCAGCAACTCGCCGAACGACTGCGCCATACGGCCGCGCTCGTCTATCTCGATGGGGTGGGTGTCGTAGAGNTCGCGGGAGCCGTCGGGCAGCACGTGCATGGTATTGTAGCCCGTGGAGCATTGGCTGTGCCAGTCGAGAGTGGCGCGCTCGAAGTCGTAGCGCAGGGCCCCTTCGATGGTCCAGCGNCCGCGGNTCCAGCTGCTCTCNTGGTATAGGGCGAATCCGCCGTTGGATGTGNGGAAATCACTGCCCAGCGTGAAGCGCCGCGTGAACCACTCGATGGGATAAAACGGATTGGCCTCGTTGCGGTGGTTCTCGATAAGGTCGGCGATGCCGCGGTCTTTGAAGTCGACCGGCGCGTCCATGCGCGACGGCTTGTANAAGCCGAATACGCCGCCCAGCCACGAGTAGCTGCCGCGCGTGCCGCGCGTGAAGAGGTCCTGCGTGAAGCCCCATTCGCGGCGGCGCTGAGTGAGGGTGAAGAGGTCGGCGGTGGTGAAATCCTGGTCGAGCGTCATGTTGTCGTCGAGATACTGCACGGACGTGAGCGAAGTGGCCACNATACGGCGNCCGGCCCACGACAGCGTGAGGCCGTCGCTCCAGGAGGTGCGCCTGTAGAAGCAGGTGTCGTTGCGTGCTATAGTGCCGGTGGCTATTTCCTGATAGGGATATCCGCCCTGGCGGAGCATGGAGAGGGCGGCGGTGTTGACGAGCGACACGTGGCCATGAGGGCGCCACGACGTTTTCCAGCGCAGGGAGCCCTGCTTCTCAAGGTCGATTTTGGNTCCGGTGGCCTCATTGGTGTAGAAGCCGTCGGAGCGGCGCATGTAGGCGCTCAGNCTNGTGGCCATGGTTTCGCTCAGGCGCCGGCGNGCCGTCACTCCCAGGCGCGCGGTGTTGCCGCGCCCGTAGCCGGCTACGGCGCTGATGGCGGGCCCGCTCCAGGGCGAGCGCGTGTAGATGTTGATCTGGCCGGCCATGGCGTTGCGGCCGTTGAGCACGGATTGCGCGCCGCGCCACACCTCCATGCGCTCTATATTGTCGATNTCGAAGTCGTAGCTGTCTTTGTTCAGGAAAGGCACGCCGTCNACGCTCAGTCCCACCACCGGCTGGTCCATGCGCGAGCCCAGGCCGCGCACGTATATGGAAGATGTCATGCGCGACCCGTAGTCGGGCACGAAAAAGTTTGGCGCAATCTCGCTCAGTCCTTTGGTNGANGATACTCCCAGGCTCCTGAGCTNGGAAGCCCGCACCTGCGTGACGGTGTTGACCGCCGACCGCGTGGTGGCATCCTGCTTCACGCCCATTACTTCCACGGGCCGNAGNGTGCGGTGGCGCGTGCTGTCGGCGCCCGCGTTGGAGGCGAGCAGGGGCAGGCAGGCACAGATACTGATGATTGTGATGATGTGTCGGTTCATTCGGGCATCAAAGTTACTGCTTTTTTCACAAATAATCTTAAAGAATGGCGCCCTGATGTGTATTAATCAGAATTTATTATTAATTTTGAACAGAAATCACAAACCCCACCGCCTTATGACTTCCATCTCGCAAGACAATCCGTCACTGGTCGAGCGCCTGCGCGACCCGGCCACCGTGCGCGCTGCCTTCGCCGAGGTCATAGCGGANTACAGCGAGCCGCTGTATCGCCAGATACGCCGNATGGTGCAGAGTCACGACGATGCCAACGACCTGCTTCAGAACACATTCATGAAGGCCTGGAGCAATATCGAGCATTTCAGGGGCGATGCGCGCCTGGGCACCTGGCTCTATAAGATCGCCACAAACGAGACGCTCTCCCACCTTGAACGCGAGCGCAAGCGCCGCGGCCTGTCGCTCGACGAGCAGGAAGCATCCCTAATCAACACCATCGAGGCCGANTCCGACATCGACGGCGACGCGCTTGCCCTCAAGCTGCGCAAGGCTATCGCCACGCTGCCCGAGAAGCAGCGTCTCGTGTTCAACATGCGCTACTACGACGAGATGNNNTACGANNANATNTCNGANNTNNTGGGNACCANCAGTNGGNGCNCTNAANGCNTCNTATCACCTNGCNGTNAAAAAAATCGAGCAATTTTTTTCTGATGAAGATTAAACTTTGGAAGCTGCTGCAAGTCAAATATGAGTAACAAATCTCTCCTGAAGGCATGAAAGAAACCAACGACATACTCAAGACGATAGCCCGACGCGACGGCACNACCGTGCCCGAAGGCTACTTCGACGACTTCGCCCGCCGGATGACCGACGCTCTGCCCGAGCGCCCGGAGCTTGCCGCCATGAATGCCGTGGCTGCGCCNCGCACGCTGTGGGGCCGCGTGCGNCCCTATGTGTATATGGCTGCGATGTTTGCCGGCGTGTGGTGCATGCTCAAGATGTTCACCACGGTGGCCGGAGGCAACGAGCTTGCACCCATCGAGAAGAATCCGGTGATGGCAGAGGCCTTGTCGAGCGACGACTTTATGAANATCTACGTTGTCGACGACATCAGCGACCGCGATATCATGGACCAGATGATGGAAGACGGCTTCGACCCCTCCATGCTGGAACCGGTGGACCTACCCGTTAACGAATAATAACCGGCATATATGAAACATTTCATTTCCGTCGTAATTGCATTCATGCTGGCCGCCTCGGCGCTCATCGCCGCNGCTCAGCCCAGACCTTTCAGCGAAGCCGACCGCCAGCGCTTCCGTGCCGAAATGCGCAACTACAAGCACGAATTTCTGGCGAAGGAGCTTTCCCTCACGCGTGAGCAGCAGCAGGAATTCTTCGCGCTTTACGACGAGATGGACGA
Source organism: Bacteroides sp. (assembly GCA_014801485.1). Taxonomy (GTDB): domain Bacteria; phylum Bacteroidota; class Bacteroidia; order Bacteroidales; family Muribaculaceae; genus CAG-873. The sequence continues at coordinate 17,930 of JAAVEC010000012.1, read as the reverse complement.
TGCNGTGGACCGNATTGCCACCGANACGCGCGAGCTGGAGCAGAAAGTGGCCGATAATCCCGATGCCACCGACGTGGAGATAGANGCTGCCGCTCGCGCCGTCTACTCTCAGAAATTCTCCGAGGGCGAAGTGGAGCAGAGCTATTTCGANCGCTTCCGCCAGGTGCTCAAGCCCAAGCAATTGCTCAAGCTCAGGGCTGCCGAGCGTAANTTCACGCAGCAGCTCATGCGCCACCATCGCAAGATGCGCGCTCCCGAAAAGAAAGATAAATAGACGCAACAATATTGATGTGCTCCCGGTCCGGCAACGATTGTGGTTGCCGGACTGTNCGTGCATAACTATTTACAATAGGATATATGAAGAAGCTTGTTTTACTTATCTGTTTCACAATANCTTCCNTAACNATCATGGCACAACAGAAAATTGTGCAGACTGCCGGACGCGATGCTCTGGGCGAGTTTGCACCGGAATTCGCACACCTCAACGACGATATACTCTTCGGAGAAGTGTGGAGCCGCAACGATCTGCTCTCGCTNCGCGACCGCAGCCTCGTCACCATCACCTCGCTGATATCTCAGGGGCTCACCGACAGCTCTCTCACCTACCATCTGCAGGAAGCGAGGAAAAACGGCATNACCCGCACCGAGATAGCCGAGATTATCACCCACATCGCCTTCTATAGCGGCTGGCCCAAGGCCTGGGCCGCGTTTCGCCTGGCCAAGGACGTGTGGGCCGACGATATCACCGGCGACGATGCCAAGGCTGCTTTCAGCCGCGAGATGATTTTTCCCATCGGCGAGCCTAATACGGCCTACGAACGCTACTTTACGGGCCGCAGCTACCTGGCGCAGGTGTCGGCCGNTCAGATTCCCTTNGCCAACGTGACCTTTGAGCCCGGATGCCGCAACAACTGGCACATCCACAAGGCCGANAAGGGCGGNGGCCAGATGCTCGTGGGCGTGGCCGGCCGCGGATGGTATCAGGAAGAAGGCAAGCCGGCCGTGGAGATTCTGCCCGGCACGGTGATCAACATCCCCGCCAACGTGAAGCACTGGCATGGCGCNGCTGCCGATTCNTGGTTTGCGCATCTGGCATTCGCNGTGCCCGGCGAAGATGTGGAAAACGTGTGGCTTGAGCCCGTGACCGACGAGCAATACGATGCTCTTAAATAAGGGATAAAGTACANNGCCATAACAAATCAGGGCCTCTGCCATCCGGCAGAGGCCCTGATTGTTATGAATGAGGCCGGCGGGGNTTATTGCTTGCCGCTCACGGCCACGTTGCGGTCGATTTTGGCCACGAGACCCTGGAGCACCTTGCCCGGGCCCAGCTCTACGAATTCGGTGGCGCCGGCGGCAATCATGTTGCGCACGGTCTGTGTCCAGCGCACGGGGGCGGTGAGCTGGGCGATGAGGTTGGCCTTGATTTCGGCGGGATCGGTGTGGGGGAGGGCATCCACGTTCTGGAACACGGGGCACACCGGCGTGTGGATATCGGTGGCAGCGATGGCTTCGGCCAGCTCGGCACGNGCGGGCTCCATGCAGGGCGAGTGGAATGCACCGCCCACCTTGAGCTTGAGGGCACGCTTGGCACCGGCGGCAAGGAGCTTCTCGCAGGCGGCGTCGATNGCCTCGATTTCGCCGGAGATCACCAGCTGGCCGGGGCAGTTGTAGTTGGCGCACACGACGGTGCCGGGCACCTCGGCGCATATTTCCTCAACTTTTTCGTCGGGNAGGGCGAGCACGGCAGCCATGGTGCTGGGCTTGAGCTCGCATGCACGCTGCATGGCCTGAGCACGGGCCGAAACCAGCTTGAGGCCGTCGGCAAAGCTCATGGCACCGGCAGCNACCAGGGCCGAGAATTCGCCCAGGGAGTGGCCTGCNACCATGTCGGGGCGGAATTCTTCGCCCAGGCTCTTGGCCAGAAGCACGGAGTGGATGAAGATGGCGGGCTGCGTCACCTTGGTCTGGCGCAGGTCTTCGTCGGTGCCGGCGTGCATCAGGTCGGTGATTCGGAAGCCCAGTATGTCGTTGGCCTGCTCGAAGAGCTCACGAGCCTGTGCGTCATTGTCGTAAAGGTCCTTGCCCATGCCCACAAACTGGGCACCCTGGCCGGGAAATACGTATGCTATCATGTGAAAATTATTTAATTGGTTAATCTTTTAAAGTGCAAAGTTACGCACTTTTCACGAAAAGTGCGTAACTTTACACCTAAAATTATTGATATGACCACACTCGCTCTTATACCTTTGTTTCTCGGCAACCTCCGCGGCTGGGAATGGATTATAATCCTGCTCGTTGTGCTGCTGCTCTTCGGCGGCAAGAAGATNCCCGAACTGATGCGCGGCCTGGGCAAGGGCGTGCACAGTTTCAAGCAAGGCGTGGAAGAAGCCAAGCGCGAGATAAACAAGCCTCTTGAAAACGCCGGCGACGACAATCAGCCTGCCGGCGACAACGCCACGAAGAAAGACTGACGCCCCGCCGTGGCAGAAGAAATGACCTTCTGGGATCACCTCGACGACCTGCGCGGGGTGCTCGTGCGCGTGGCCGTCACGGTGGGAGTGTGTGCAGTGGCCTCGTTTGCCGTGATGCCGTGGGTGTTTGACCACGTGGTGCTTGCGCCATGCGACCCTCACTATTGGCTCTACGGCGTGCTCGACCGCGCCGGTGCCACGGATGCGGCCGCCCCGATGCACATAGAGCTGGTGAGCGTGGAGCTGGCGTCGCAGTTCTTCATCCACATGTCGGCGTCGTTCTGGCTGGCGGTGGTGGTGGCTTTTCCGGTGATTATCTACCAGTTGTGGAGTTTCGTGTCGCCCGCGCTTTACGAGCACGAGAAGCGCGGAATGCGCAAGGCCTTTGCGCTGGGCAACGTGATGTTTTACCTTGGAGCCGCCGCAGGCTACCTCTTCATTTTTCCCGTGTGCCTGCGCTTCCTTGCAGGCTACAGCCTCAGTGGCTACATCACGCCCATAGTGTCGCTCGACAGCTATATGGATAATTTCTTCACCATCGTGCTGCTGATGGGTGCCGTGTTTGAGCTGCCGCTCGTGGCCTGGCTGCTGGGAAAGATGGGACTGCTCTCGCGTGGCTTCTTCGGCAAATACAGGCGCCACGCGATCGTGGCGCTGCTGGTGGTGGCGGCCCTGATCACCCCCACGGGCGATCCCTTCACGCTCATGGCCGTGTTCATCCCCATCTATGCCCTCTGGGAATTCAGCGCAAGGCTGGTTCCTGTCACAAAATAGGTTAATTAGCTTTCGTAGTCGCAAAAAATACTTATCTTTGCACTGATTTATCATTAATATAGCGCGCGACAGGCGCACACTACTCTTATGAAGCTGAAACACATTGCATTATGCATAGCAGGCGGCGCCGCAGCCCTTTGCGCGGCCGCCCAGAACAATATTGCCGAGGAAGTGGCATGGGTGATAGGCGACGACCCTATATACAAATCTGAAATCGAGCAGGCATATCAGGAAATGCAGCAGGACCGCCAGACAATACAGGGCGATCCTTATTGCGTGATTCCGGAAGATATGGCCATTGAGCGCCTGTTTCTCCATCAGGCCGACCTCGACACCGTGGAGGTGCAGCAGGCTATGGTGCAGCAGCAGGCCGACGCGCAGATGAACTTCCTGATCACCAACCTGGGGTCGCGCGAGAAGGTTGAGCAGTACTTCCGCAAGCCTTTCTCGGAAATACGCGAGTACTACGCCACCAATATGGCCAACCGCTACCGCGTGCAGCAGGTGCGCCAGTCGCTCACGAAGAACGTGAAGGTTACGCCCTCCGACGTGCGCCGCTATTTCAACAAGCTCCCGCAGGACAGCATCCCCTATGTGCCCCTGCAGGTGGAGGTGCAGATAGTGACCATCAACCCTCCCGTGCCGCGCGAGGAGATTGAAAATGTGAAGGCGCGCCTGCGCGATTATACAGACCGCGTGAACCGTGGCGAAAGCGAATTCTCCACCCTGGCCATTCTCTACAGCGAGGCCCCCGAAGGCATCCGTGGCGGCGAGCTCGGCTTCGTGGGACGCGGCACGCTGGTGCCCGAATTTGCAGCCGTGGCCTTCAACCTCAACGACCCGAAGAAGGTGTCGAAGATCGTGGAGACGGAGTTTGGCTTCCACATAATTCAGCTCATCGAGAAGCGCGGCGACCGCATCAACTGCCGCCACATCCTTCTGCGCCCCAAGGTGAGCGAGGAAGATCTCAACAAGGCCATCACCCGTCTCGACAGCGTGCGCACGGATATAGTGGAAAACAAGAAATTCGATTTCGAGACCGCCGCCCGCTATATCTCGCAGGATAAGGACACGCGCTACAGCAATGGCGTGATGATGAACCAGGAGACCGGCACCACGGTGTTCCAGATGTCGCAGCTGCCGCAGGAAGTAGCCCGCGTGGTGGCCGAGATGCAGCCCGGCGAGATTTCGCAGCCTTTCGTGATGAAAGATCCCAAGCGCGACCGCGAGATTGTGGCTATCGTGAAGCTCACCAACCGTATAGAGCCGCATCAGGCCAATCTGGGCGACGACTATCAGTTGCTCAAGGAAATGTATGAGAACGCCACGAAGCAGGAAATCATCGACAAGTGGCTCGAAAAGAAAATCGCCGACACCTACGTGCGCATCGAAGATGGCTGGCGCGGCTGCGACTTCCGCCACAAAGGCTGGATCAAATCTAAGTAAGCTGCTTTATCGGATATGCGCAGTGGAGCATGGTGTGTGGCCTGCGTGGCCTGCATGGCTGCCGTGAGTGTGGGTGTGCCGGCGTTGTCGCAGAGTGCCGGTAGCGTGCCCGTGATAGCACCTTCTGTGCCCGCGGCCGACCGCTCTGCCGGCAACCGCGTGTTTCTTGAGCATGCCGATGTGCTGCGCAAGGCGCAGAACGACGAATATATGGTGGTGCAGGGCAGCGTGCTCTTCACCAAGGGCCCGATGGAGATGCGCTGCGACAGCGCTCATTTCTATCCCGATACCGAGTCGATGGATGCCTTCGGCAACGTGAGCATGGAGCAGGGCGACACGCTCTTCGTCTATGCCGACGAGCTCAACTACGACGGACCGGCCGAAGTGGCATATCTATATTCCGATGCAGGCAAGAACGTGCGCCTGATCAACCGCGATGTGGAGCTCGTGACGCCGGTGTTTACCTACGACCTGCGGGCCGACATCGGTTTTTACACCTCCGGCGGCACGCTCACCGACACGCACAACCGCCTGCGCAGCATCGAGGGAGAGTATATGCCGTCCACCAAGGAAGCCAATTTCTATGGCCGCGTGCATCTCAACTCCCACTCCGAAGGCGACACTCTCGATATCTTCACCGACACATTATATTATAATACCAATACCCACGTGGCCGAGCTTTATTCGCCCAGTCGCGTGGTCAATGCCCGCGCCACTATCTTCACCACCGAGGGCAACTACAACACCGAGACCAACGTGAGCAACCTCTACGCGCGATCCACAATCGTGGGAGCCGAAGGCGGCCAGCAGCTCACGGCCGATACTATTTTCTACGACAAGGAAGCCGGCTACGGCGAGGGCTTCGGCGCGGTGGTGCTCACCGACACTGCCAACTGCTCCCTGGTGCTGGGCGACTATGGCTATTACGACCAGATTCAGGACAGTGCCTTCATCACTGGCCATGCGGAATTGCGCCAGTACAATCAGGGCGATACGCTCTACATGCACGGCCGCTACATCGAGAGCATGCGCGACATCCGTATCACGGATGTGCCCGAGGATACACTGGCCGGCCTTCCGGCCCGCACCGTGGCCGATACCAGCCACGTGGCCGTGGTGTATCCGCGCGTGCGCTTCTGGCGCGTCGACTTGCAGGGCGTGGCAGATTCCATCCGCTTCACGCAGCGCGATTCCATGCTGCGCATGTTTGTCAACCCCGTGGTGTGGAGCGATCAGAGGCAGATTTTCGGCGACGTCATCGAGCTGCACCTCAACGATTCCACGGTGGACCGTGCCAATCTGCCGCGCAACGCCTTCACGGCAGAGCATATAGAAGACGTGCACTACAGCCAGCTCAGCGGCAAGCAGATGACCGCCTATTTCACGGACGGAGAAATCACGCATCTCGATGTGAGCGGCAATGTGGAGATAATAATGTATCCGGAAGAGCAGGATTCCACTATCAACAAAATCGTGAATGCCGAGAGCAGTTTCCTCTCCGCCGACTTCGATAAGCGCATGGTGCAGCGCATCCACATGTGGCCCGAGACTTCGGGCACGGTGACGCCGCTGTTTCTCGCGCGTAAAAATCAGTATTTCCTGTCGAAGTTCAAGTGGTTTGAAGACATTCGCCCTCTCGACCGCCACGATATTTTCGTGGTGCCTGAAGCAATGGAGCAGCTTATGTCCACGGCTCCGCGGCCCGAAATTGAGGTACCGAAGGCACCTGTGCGCACCCTGCCGGCTACCCCTCCGCCATCGGCTTTGCAGCTGCCGCAGGAGCCTGCTGCCGCTGAAGAGAAGATGCAGCTACCCGAAGAGCCGGCTGAGGAGCCTGCGCAATCTGCCGAGGATAGCACTCCCGTGGATCAAGACCTCGTTTCCGGTTCTCGCGGCGCGCAGTAAAAAGCGTGCGTAGGCAGTTTACAATTGGATTGGAGCATTTTTTCTTTGTAAACAAGTGTACACTCACACCTGAGTAGAGTGATAGGGCTCTATTAATAGTGTTATACGGTTCTTAATAATTTGTTTATGTCCCGTATATTAGCTAATTTTGCATCGTAAATAAAATCATTAACAGCCAATGAAGTAAAACTATTAAAAAGACATATCGAAAAGAGTGTTTCACTTTTTACTTTATGTATTCTGAAAAATCGCCAATTTAACAGAAGTAACCATCGCAGTAGAAAGGAAATGCTTACACCTACACGGGTGTGGGCTTTTTCTTGTTGCATGGATACAGGTGTTTGGCGATACCTTCAGAATAGCAATAAGTATCATAAAGCCTACACCTTCTTTTTGCTGTGTCGCAAATAGAGCCTATGGAAATATATCAGGAAAATGGTTTGTACGGACTAAAAAATGATTGTGGAGAAGTAGTCATTTCTCCGCAATATAGAGATTTCTATTCTTTCTCATGTGGCTTGGCTTGCGTGAGAAACACCTATTATCAGTATGCTTATATCAATATCTTTAATAAGGCTGTTGTACCCTTTGGCAAATATATATGGATTGATCCGTATTTTACCTGTGGGTATGCGAGAGTAATTCAATACAGCGTAATAGAAGATAAGCAATATTGGGGGATTATCAATACGATGGGATTCATTGTAGTACCATGTGAATATGATAATATATGGACTCTAAATGAAGAATATCTTGATAATCTTAAAGCATTCAAAGACAACATGGAGTGTCGTATAAACTTAAGAAATGCTGATAAAAAGATTGTCTTAGACGGACTTAAATACATTAAAACTTACACAATTGATGAGTTCAAGGCTGAATTTAACGTAAGTAAGATTTTTGTAAGAGTTAATCCTAATAATGTTATTTTATTCCATTTTGGTACAAATATTGGTGTGGTCTCTAATGATAGTTATCTCTTAGAACCCGTAGTATCTATTGTGTGTAATAGTGCTGGTAAGTTATTCTGTTTACTACATAATAGGAATAATGTTGGTAAAATATGTGTAAAACAAGCTATACATAAAGCTCAACACAAACGTATACATGACCATTCAAGAGATTACGACTCATACAATGAATATAAAGAATATGTTGAAGAGTCTAGACTTGATGCCTTTGAGGGAGACGAAAGTAACTACTGGAATATTGACTAAAAAAGAAAGTAAAAATGGAATACCCAATACATTACGGTTTGGAAAAAGCTGGATTACCACTTATTCTGACCACCGACAACCCGAAGAATTTGTGCTTTCTGATAGACACAGGTTCCACGAATGATGTAATCTTTGATTTTGTGTATCAGCATTTCAAGGATTATTTCACCCTGACTGGTGATAGCCAAAGTATCATGGGAATTGATGGCGCATTAAAATCCACAATTATCATAAATGCTAATTTGCAGTTTGATGATTTAAAGTATAAAGCTCCATTTGCAGTTCTTGAAGCCAATGATGCCATAATCCAAGTACAGGCAGAAACAGGTATACAGATACATGGAATACTCGGTACGCCTTTTCTGATTGAGAATAAATGTCTGATAGATTTTGATAAACTGATTATTAAAAGTAATGAGCTATGAAAACTGAGAATACTGATGTTTACAGAGATATAGAATATCGATATTTGGAACTTTTTAGAGATTGTGCCCTCTCTAAAGAGTTTCTTCCAATATTCCAAAAATTTGGTAAAACTATCATATTTCGTAGGAATATGTACTGCGTAGAGGAACCTACCAAAAGGGATGAAGTATTTGAATATATATCTGAGTTTTATAAAACTTCAAACGAGATTGAATGTTTGGGAATAAAATATATGGTTGACGAGGAGAGCTATATATTATACTTAATGATAGATGGAGGCATATACTCAATTTGGATAGAGGTTAAAAATAATCTAATATCCACGTTGTGGATTAAAGAAATTTTTAATGAAATTTTCCCCAATTCAGTATCAGATATCCTTAAATCTGTCGCACAAGCATGGGAAAGGCACTATTGGATGTATATAGAAGACTTCTTAGACCGATACTTCAAGTTTGAGATGTATGGTTCTGAAGAAATATTTGGAAATCATATATTAAGTAAACGTCAATTTTTAGTTTGGATTTCATTTAGATTTAAGAGATTTAGATATACTAAAGATGTGAAATTTGAGGTAAAGGCAAAGATAGGCGGCATCCTAATATCGATCAATAATCAAAGCCGTTTTATATCCATGAAGATAGTAAATGGCAAAATAATAGAAGCAAAAGAGATTGATACTCCGTTGTGTTCGTCAATAAAATTTAACTAGTATGATTGAAGCAATTGCTATAATAGCCATTGGAGCATTGATTTTGCTCTATGCACAAAGACTATCTGATAAGAAAACTATTGAACAACAAGACTATAAACTTCGTAGATATGAAGGGCGTACAAATGCCCAAGATGAAGAAGAAGCGAAAAGATTGCAAGATTGGTATCATTTTGATAAAATTATGAGGCAGTTACGTTCAGAAGATAGATATTCCCAATTTGAGCCGGAAGAAATCATAAAGCAACGTGCAAAAGCCAAGTTCCGTGAAATATATGGGTATGAATACAATGAGTAATACTTCACCATCTGCTGAACTTATACAAATTGGAGGTATCGGATTTATGTTTGAGGTTCGTACAACTCTCAAACATAATCTGATAAGTCCTGATGTACTTGCATTCTTTGAAGACGTCCAAGAGAGTGGAGAAAAAACGAAAGATTGTGCTTTTCCTCTGCCTATAGTTAATACAAATCTACGTCAATCTATCTTTAATTATATCGGGATGGAGTGGATTGTATGCTCTGACGGATTCTTTAGAAAGTGTCCAAAGGTTAAATGTAAGATTGAATATAAAAGTAACATACGCGATGTGTGTTTTATAATCGACAGTACATTGGCCGATGAAACCATAGGAGGTTTTCTATCACTAAAACTTCTGTAATCATGCAGAATAATAGAAGATATTTACACGTTACAAGCACCAGTTCATCAGCTGGGTCATTAAAATATGCTCTGAACAGAGGGGTGAATATTGCTTATCTCGGACTGAATTTATCCACAGGGTGTCTTCCTAAAAGTCTATCCAAAGAGGAATATCTACGGTGTAAACAACATGAATTATGGAATTTGGGCGATGGAGCAAGTTCTAATCTCTCCGGTGTAGACCTATCTAAATATGATGGTATTGTAGTTTGGCATTCTATTGATGTAGAAAGTATGCTTGTGCTTAGTATGATAGCATTATGTTACGAAGGAAAAATATATAATATTGATGTGTCAAAGTCATTAAAAAATCAGAGGTGCGGAGAACTTGTCCCCCAGCAATTATTATCATGCTTAAATTCATATAGAGAGCTGTCTACTCGACAGAGAACGGCATTAAAGAAACAATACGATGCTTTACCAAACGATACTCCATGCATAAAAAAATATGTCAACAAGCATTTTGAGGTGGTAGATAAGGAAGCTCTGAAGAGGAAATATAAGACAACTATCTGCATTTGAAAAAAGGCAGATACAGAGAATAGTCGTTAAACTGATGTCTTACAACAGAGAGGGTTATTACGCTATAATCCAACTTAAAAGTGGTAGCACTATTGAGTATAAAATTGGAGAAAACAAGGGATATTGTAATTATGATGAAATCCCAACCAACAATATTCTACTCAGGAAGTGGCAGAAAGGTACTCAATACAAATATGATATTATTCCCATTGTGACACATGAACAGTTCAGTTAAATTGGTGGTAAAGATACTCATTCTATTGGCATATTTGACTATAATATTCATTTTAGAAATCCATTATGTCGCAATTGGTGAATACTCAGCGATGGTATATTATTATCCTTTAGGTAGATGGGATTATATTTTGATACCTCTTGTAGGTATTATTTTGTTGTCCCTCTCCCTGCGCTTCATTCAGACCTCCCTAAAAATGAGAGTTATTGAAGCGTCGGTGTACACGCTTATAATATCAGTTGTCTTAATATTTGGAAATGAGATACTATCATCAAGAACAGAAAATCGGCCGGATTATTATAGAGTTACTACAGTTAAAGATGAACCATCTAAGAATATATTGAGTGGGTATATTGAAAACACGGACTCGATATATATTATTATTGAAGGTCTAATTTCGGAGCGTCTTAATCTAGAGAAATACTCATATAAAGTTTGGGCGACAAAAACAAAAGAGTTATTCGGAGTTGAAACTTGCGAGCACTTTAATGATTATGATTATTTGATTCATGAGATTAATATATTAGAATATTTGAACTGGCACCTTCTAAAAAAAATATCAAAGCGTATAGATGTCAAACTGATGAATGAATTAAGGCTTGATATAGCAATGGCTGACACACTTCTTTATTCCCAATATGATTTTTTAGATGCCTATTTCACAAATCAATCAACTAGATATGAGCATTGCGGGATTTGTAAAGAACAAAAGACAATTATAAATGAAAATCTCCAAGATTTTTATGACGTACTAACCCGAGTATCTTCAAATTTCAAGCCAAGAAAGATTACGCAAATGAACGACTATCCATATGATTGTCCAGACATTGATGAGAAGATAATCGAGGAAGAATACCGTAGATTTATTTCTGAATGTATCCTTAAATATGATGATGAACCAAGAAGTTCAGCTGAAATTGAGCTTATAACAACAAGGCTTACCGATGAATATAAGGCATGGATGTATTTTATAGATCATCGCGACAAAGTAGAGGAGCAATTGACTGGTCATTTAAAAAGAGTTTGGGCTTATGGGACTAAAGTATGGAAACTAAATAGAATACGCCAATTAAAGAATGAATTTGAATGCTATGGAACAATGTCAGAACTTGATTATTCTCTGTCATTACAGGACTGCAACTATACTGAATTGATGAATTACCACAGCCTCTCATCAGCATGGGAAGATTATATGAAGAGCCAAAAATAGTATAAAGACTTATCGCACTATGCAAATAATAGAGCAAGAACATAGGAATTAATTAAAATAAATACAATATAAACCCCACTCTTGGAAATACCACAAAGTAAACCACAGCGTAAACCAAAGAATATTNAACCAAGCATAATAATAGGTTAAACCACGTCTAAATGCTTGGGCTTATAAGGTTTGAGTGATACAGTCTAAGAGCATTAAGAACTGTGAAGAATAGCACTTTTAATATTGGGGTCCTGGGNTCNAGCCCCAGACGGATTACATGACAAGACCTCAAAATGAGGAATATCGCTGAANCCTCAAAAATAGGCAAATTTTCTGAGATTGNCCTTATCGTGCTTCACGTGCGAATGTTNACGATAGCANGGGAGCCNTTNGATTGATANTTGATGCTGTATGTAAATATCCGACAATAAGGCTATTCGNTACGCATCTGCGGCTGCTTGTTTCGGTCNCGATGGGACTCCATCGCTCTCTCACTGCGCGAACACAGCTGCACAACGNTTGACCGCCTCNGCATTAATAAATATTGGGGAACGGGGTCTAATAGATTTTTCTTTTTGAAGCGGCAGGTGATCAGTCAAACAGGCTCATCTGCATGCCGTCGTCGTAGGGGCGNGGCTTGGGCTCNGGGGCGTGGTAGCCGAAGTCGTCGCTTTTGTCGGGTTTCTCGCCGCGGTCTCCGGCCGGNGCGGGNTCTGCNGTGCCGAACCATTCGCTGCCTGAGAATCCGGCCTCGATGGCTTCGAGGTCTTCGTCGCTTATGCGCGGAGCCTCCACTTCCTCGCGCGCGGCCGCGCGCGGCTTGCGCTTGCGGGTGGTGGACTTTTTGGCACGCGCCGGGGCCGCAACNACTGCTTCCACCGCTTCCATGCTGGGCGCTTCCTCGAATTCTTCTTCATGGGGCTGAGGGGCGGCAGCNGATTCGCGCTCGGCAAGCTGCTTCTGCAGNTCCTCNATCTGCCGGGCGCTTTGCTCGGCGGCTGTGGCGGCNGCNGCCTTGAGGCTTTTGATTTCGTCCTTGAGCGAGCGGATGTTTTCGTGCTGGCGCTCGATGCGCTGGTCGCGGTCGGCTATGGCNTTCTGCACTATCTCCACCTGCTCGGTGATNGCTTTGAGATCTTCAACGTCGCGCAGGGCGGCCTTGAGGCGTCGCTGCTCGTCGTTGTAGAGTTCGTTGGCGATNGCGTGGCGGTCGGCGGCCTGCTTNAGCTCGTCCTGCAGGCGNGCGTTCTCGGCCTTTAGCGCTTCGAGNTCCTCGCTCTGGAGCGGTGGCAGATCGCCGATGGCGTTCATGTCGATATCGGGATTCTGCACGGCGATCACCTTCATTTTGTTGAGCAGGCTTTTGTTTTCGAGGTCGTACTGCTCGCGCTCGGCTTCGAGCCGTCCCACCTGGTTTTCGAGGTCGCGCAGGCGCTCGGAGAGGGCGCGTTTCTGTCGGTCGGCGCTCAGCTGGCGTTCNCGTATGTCGGCGCGTTGCTGCTCGATCTGCTCGGCTTTCTGGCGCAGGCTGTCCATTTCNGTGCGCAGGGTGGCCTGGTCGTTGCTCCATCGAGCCTCGCANCGCGTATCGGCATCGGTTTCCAGNGCGGCCAGGTATTCCTTCAGTCCTTTGTCGAGATTGTCGTAGAGCAGCTTTTTCTGCAATTCCGGGTCGACGCTCCGAGCCAGAAAATCNGGCATGGCCTCGTTGAACTGCGCCACAACGTGGTTGAAAATATCTTCAACGCGCGCGCGAGGCGGTGCCTGCCGGCCGGTGGTCTCGGCTTGCGGGGCGGGCAGGTCGTGGCGGNCTTCGTCGGAGTCGTCGTTGAGCACGGCCGTATTGGGCTCGTTTTCAAAAATCGAGTCGTCGTCGAGGCCCAGGGCGCGTCGTAGTTTATTGAGAAAACTCATGGTCGTATGTCAGGATTTATAGACCACGCCCTTTCCGGCGCGGCCGTTGATGCAAATTGTGAGTGGCCGGTCGAAGCGCACCACGCGGATGTGGCCGTCGTCGAATGTGGCCGGGGCTGCTTCAAGGGCNGCTATGTCGTATAGGTCGTCGCCGGCATNGGTGCCGGAAGCATCCACGGTGAAGTAGCCCACGCCCAGGCTCGTGAGGTTCTGGAAGAAGTGNGTGCCCTGGCTGGGCTCNACCCGGTAGCCGTTCTGCGAGGCCTCCACGATGAGGCGCGCGTGGGCGATGTCGGTCCANGCNACGGGTATGCCCAGCGCGGGATCGCTTGAGCCCCAGCGTCCCGGGCCTATGAGGATATAGTGCTCGCCCTCGGCCGCGAGGCGGTCGTTGATATCGCGCAGGGTGGCGGCGAGCTGCGNGGTGNGNAGCGAGTCGAAGGCCTCGGGGCGCACATACACCACCGTGCGCACGTCGTCGATGCTGCCGTTGCCCAGNGCCGAGGTGCTTCGCAGCAGCAGGGCGTCGTCNGGNGCGTCGGTGAGAGTCTCGTCCACGAGCTCGCGGCGGTCGATGATGGGGCGTATCTGCAGCCAGTACACCACGCCGCGGCGGCCGCGGTCGGATGATGCGGCGCGCAGCGAGCCTGCAAATTCTATTTCCACGGGTCGCTGCATGGCTTCCTGGCCTTTCTGCAGCATGGTGTCGATNACGCGGGCCAGGGGGAATGCGCCGTCGCGCAGCATATTGGTGAAGGTGATGACGCGCCTTCCGCGCCCCTCCTCGTAGTCTTTGAGNACGCCGTCGGANGCGTCGTAGGTGCTCGCCGCGTAGCGCAGCGCGCCGGTGCCGGCAAATTGCTGCACGGGCACCAGGCAGATGTTGAAGCCGTCGTCGGTGTTGAATTCGCCGGCGCTCACGGGGCGGCCGCGCAGGGCGTAGAGCTTGGTCTGGGTGTCGCGCAGGGCGAGGTCGATGGTGGAGGTCTGCAGCACGTGCTCGGGGTGGCGTGGCGAGAAACGCAATCCTTTGCCGCCGTCCACGATATACTTGCCCAGGCCCACGGCCACTTGNGCCACGCCGTCCTCCGGCTTCTCGTCGCCCAGGGGATAGTAGTTGAGGGAGCGTCCCACGCCGCTGAATGCCGGGAAGTAGTATNCGCCGTGGTGCTCGCCCACGACCTCCTGGATGATCACGGCCATCTTTTCTTCGTCGATCACGTTGCTGGTGGCGGTCATGTAGGTCTTGCTGGCGCGATAAAACACCGAGGCATAGACACTCTTCACGGCCGTAGCGAGCATGCTCAGGCGCTGGGCGCGCGTCTCGGCCGCCGGCACCATGTAGGTGGCGTATACGCCGGCGAAGGGCTGATAGTGGGAATCTTCAAGGAGGCTCGACGAGCGCACGGCCAGGGGCTTGTCCACCACGTCGAGCAGGGCGTCGAGATTATCCACGATATCGGCCGGAAGGCGGGCNTCGATGAAGGCGCGCAGAATTTCTTCGTCGGGGATATTGCTCAGGGCCAGCGGGTAGAGGTCGCCCAGGGCCATGAAGCGGTCGAAGACGTCGGTGCACAGCACCACGGTGCGGGGGATAGTGACGCACACNCCGTCGATGTCGTCAAACACCGGGTTGTGCTTGATGATGGAATCCACAAAGGCCANGCCGCGCCCCTTGCCGCCCAGGCTGCCGTCGCCGATGCGCGCAAAGTTGCTGTAGTGGTCGAAGCGGTCTTTACGGAACACGGCCACCACGCCGCGGTTCTTCATGCGGCGATACTTCACGATGAGGTCGAAGAAGAGGCGGCGCACAGCCGGCGCTTCCTCGATGCTGTTGAAGCGGTGCATCCTCACCACATCGGCTATGGGGAAGAGNGCGCGCGAATATAGCCAGCGCGAGATATCGTTGTTGCGGGCATGATAGTAGAGCGCCTCGCCCGGAATGTCGAAAATGGCCTTCTGCAAGGCTTTGAGGTCGTGGATGCGCATGATTTCGCGGCCGGTGCCGGGCTCGCGAATCACGAAGTCGCCGAAGCCGAAGTGGGCCATGATGGCCTCGCCCAGGTCGACGGAGAGTTTCTTGGAATTCTTGTCGAGAAACACGCCGCCGAAGTCGCCCACGCAGGCGGCGTTGGACGTTTCGCTGCTCTCGATGATGATGGGCAGNTAGGGGTCGCGCGCGCGCAGTTCGCGTGCCAGTTGCAGGCCGGCGTCGCGTTGCTTGCAGCCCTCGCGGCAGAACGACACATCGCTGATGAGGCCCAGCATNCGGTCGCCATAGCGCTCGTATAGCTCCATCGCTTCTTCATAATTGCGTGCAAGCATCACCTTGGGGCGTCCGCGCATGCGCAGCATCTGCTCGTGCTCGTTGAGGGCCTCTGTGGAGAATACCTGCGACTGCTTGAGCAGAAACTTATAAAGCCTCGGAAGCACCGACGAATAGAAGCGCACGGAATCCTCCACCAGAAGAATCATGCGCACGCCCACCTCGTTGATGTCTACCTCGGCATTCATCTTGTCTTCGAGCAGCTTGATGATAGCCAGCAGCAGATCCATATTNCCCAGCCAGCTGAACACGTAGTCGATGCCCGAGAGGTCTTCGCGCTCCAGGCGGCGGCTCACCTCCTTGCTGAAGGGCGTGAGCACCACCATGGGCACCTCGGGGTGGGCCTGCTTGATGGCCCGCGCTCCGGCGAGGCTTTCGCTGATGTCGTTGGCAGGCATCACCACCACCAGGTCGTAGCCCTTCTGGCGCATGGCGTCGAGAGCCAGCGCGGCGTTCGACACGCGCGTGACGCGTGGGGGCGAACTGAGGTTGAGCTTCACATACTCGAAGTAGAGCTGCTCTTCCACGCGGCCGTCTTCCTCCATCATGAAGGCATCGTAGGGCGACGCCACCAGCAGCACGTTGAATATGCGGCGTTGCATCAGATTCTGAAACGCCGTATCTTTAAGATACATCTGACTGAGGGCCTCTTCGTTCATCGCCGGTGGGATAATATATCTACAAAGTTAATCACAATTATTGTAACTGCATAATATACACCCCTATGATTTAAAAAAAAATATAAACTGCATTTTTTTTGAAAAAAATCGTCCGAAAATTTGGTGAATACAAAAAAAGGCCCTAACTTTGCACTCGCAATCGAGATTGCAACCCACTATTGCCTTGTGGTGTAATGGTAGCACGTCGGATTCTGGTTCCGCCTGTGAGGGTTCGAATCCTTCCAAGGCAACGCTGAAAGAGCTGAGCATTTGCTCAGCTCTTTTGCTTTTTTTTATATGGAAAGATATGACAATCAATTGTCTGAATATCAGGAGTGTAGGGACGCTTTTCAAAGCGTCCGCTTCTCAAAAAGCAAATCTATCGGTGGACGCTTTGAAAAGCGTCCGCTTCTCGAATGGAAATTTTATGGGTGGACGCTTTGAAAAGCGTCCGTACTGCTGTGCTGGGGTGATATACGCTTAAATACCAGGGAAGTAGGAGCGCTTTTTAAAGCGTCCGCGTCTCGAAAAGCAAATTTATCGGAGGACGCTTTAAAAAATGCTATGGTATGTATTGTAGATTTCTTTATTGGATGTATATTTGCATTATTATTTGATATTTATGGGCGACCGACACCAAATTCGGGCTACTTGGCATTCTTATAATGATGGTGTGTATTTTGTTACCATCTGTTGCAAAGATATGCTCCATTATTTTGGGGAAATTCATAGTCAACGGATGATCCTATCGCCTGCCGGAGAAATTGCTGAGCTACAAATATCACAGTTGCCCTCGCATTTTGCGTATGTGGAGGTGTGGAATCATGTGGTGATGCCTAATCACATTCATTTAATACTTGCTATTGATAGGCATGAAGGCGTAAATACGGTTTTTCCGGGTGAAGCAGGCCTTGGTTGTCTGAGACCCAAGAATCACCGCGACGGAAACACCTCGGTTTTCCACCACAATTCAAGGCTTTCTGTGGTAGTCCGTTCATTAAAGGGTGGAATAAAACGTATTTGCGGAAAAGCCGGAATTCCATTTGAATGGCTACCAAGGTTTCACGAACATATTATAAGAAACACAATAGATTATGAAAATATCATGATCTATATTGATAACAATGTTGAGAAATGGCAGAATGATTGCTTTTACGCTCCCGACGAAGAAGTGCGGGCGTTAGGTGGTAGAGGTGTGTTCAGAAAGAGAATGATTTAAAGAGCGGATATTAAATATTTAAATACCAGGAAAGTAGGGACGCTTTTCAAAGCGTCCGCGTATCGAATGGAAATTTGTCTTTCCCTGAAAAAAGTTGACTCATAAAAGACCAATTATGAGATTAAAGCCAACACGACAACATTATGAACAAGTGGTTCAATTTCGTCGTCAGGGGATGTCAATACGAGAGATCT
>JAAVEC010000011.1:222760-273836 GCA_014801485.1 Bacteroides sp. | reverse complement strand
TCATTTCTTCCGGTAGCAGACATTCTGCCAGCTCTATGTATGGGTTCTTCTTCATTGCAAACTATTTTTTTGCAAAGATAAGAAGTTCTAACTAAAACACAGCTTTTTTACTATGCGCCGGAATATTTCACCGCTATTTACGCCCCAATATGAGCCATCCTTTGATAACTCAATATACAGGGTATTCTCATGGCTATCTATCACTTGAATGAGGAAAGTACCATTACCGTCCTCACGTCTTTTGCCAACGCGGATATTGTCAGGATCGTAGTTCTTAGCTACATATGAAACAAAATCTTCCACCGATTTGAATCCTGCCTCCCTTATCTGTTTGCCATGATTGGCTTCGATATGGGTTAAGCCATAGCCTTTCTCGGTAGCATTGTCTTGGAATCCGAGGCTCAACTTGATTGGAGCGCCGGGAAGTCCGCTATCTTCAGTAATCTCACCGAATACTGTTGTTCCATCCTCCGTTCTTACAAATGGAACTCCATGCTCGTCTACTTCACCTTCCGCCCGTTCTTCAACAGGTTGAAGATCTCCTTTCGTTCCGCCTCCTCGGATATCTCCAGTAGTTCCGCCTCCACGCTCGGCAGGTTCCGCTCCTGCCTGAGCCTGTTCTGCGCCGCCAGTGTCTCCGCTGCCTCCGCGTCGCCCGCCTTCGCCAGTTTCACTATCGACAGCCAATACACTGCCTCCATCTGCTCCATCATATTTATTCCTTTTAGGGTTATACTCTATGCCCAGCACACGACGCACAGCCTCCGCCAGAGACTTCGGCGTCTTATCCGCCGTCTCAAACAGATTATCCTCCTGCGCCCCCTGCACAATGTCAAACATCGTGTTCAGCACCCCCTGGATATGCCTCTGAGTCCGACCCCTGTACATCGCCGCCAGAGCCAGTGCAAAGTTACTGAAAGTTTCCGAAGGAAGATACGCCTCCCCCGAAACATCGTCAAACGCCGTCTGAATCTTCCACGACTCCACGGCATTCATTGCAGCCTCCGCCGTCGTAGCATCCCTGAACGCCTCAAAACTCATAAGAGAATCAAAAGCCATTATCGACTGCTGGATCTCGCCCGTCATCCTATCAGCCGGAGCGCTGTCATAATCCCTGAACGCCGTAGCAAGAATAGCACGCTGAGCCTTCGCCGGCATCCTGCCAAACATCTCCTCCAGCCTCGTGCTTCCATCCCTGAAAATCGACTGATACAAAATCCCCTTCAAGTCATTCGCAGCCTCCGCCGTAAGATTACCCTTGCTGTCAAAAGCGCTCGCATACTGCGTGTCCGAAATCACCCCCTGCCCGTTCAGCCACTTCAGAGCATCCACACCGTTGGCATCCACCAGCTGCGCCATCGAAGCCTCCTCATCGCCTGAGCTCAGCAACACGCCGGCAAAATCACGCATCCTCTCGCCCATCCTCTGCACCACATTCTTAGGCTTGATACGCTCCACGCCACCGCTCGTCATCTCCTTATCGTCGATATTGCCCAGCACCTTCGCCGCCTCATCATCCACATCAAGCATCATCGCAGCGATAGGCCGCTCAAGCGAAGCCACATACTCAGGCTCCACCCCCAGCTCCCGAGCATGGTCAATCAGATACCGCTTATACGCAGCAGCCCTCTCTGGATACCGCTCATACACATACCGCAGCATCTGCAGCCGGCCATTACCCTGAATACCCTCACGCCTGCCATTCACCACCGGAGCCCCGCCGAAAGCATCCTCGAAGCGCACCACCAGCGCAGGATTCAGATTCCGCGCATTACTATCCGCCGTCTGAGCACTCACCCCGCCATCCTCATGACGCCTCTTAGGCTGCCAATCCTCACCGAAGTGACGCGGATTCATCCGCCCGTCAACGTGCGAAGGCTCAAACGAATCCACCTCGCCCACCAGCACACGCCCCCGCGCAGCCACAGGCCTCTCACCCGCCTTAAACATAGGAGCCACCTCCCGGCCCAGCCCCCTGTCATCTGCAGCCACAGGCTCATGCCGGTCAATCTTCTCGCCGCTCACACGACGATAACCCCTCGCACGTGCATCCTCCGGAGTATCACGCGTCCACTCAGGCACCCCGTTCAGAGCCTCACGCTCCACGCGCGCAGCCTCCTCCCTGGCGGCCAGCTCAGCCCTCTCAGCCTCCGCACGCTCAGCAGCCGCCTGGCGAGCCTCAGCCTCCTGCCGCTCACGCTCCGCATCACGCCGCGCCTGCTCTACGCCCGCCATACGCTGCCAATGCCGGTATTCACCCTCAGCCTGAGCCAGCTCCGCCATATTCTCCTTCTTCGATGCCAGAATCTCAGTCGGAGTCTTACCCTTTGCTTTAAGCTTCTGAGCCTTCTCGAAGGCCTTCAACTTCTCCTCCATCATAGCATCCGCAATCTCCTTAGCCGTCACCCGGTCGCCCTCGCAGAACTCCACCAGGCCATCCCAGCCCGTTTCCGCATCCACAGCCGTAAACATCGGCTCACCCCGCTCATCACGAGGCACGCGCCCCAGCGCCGTCACCTCCTCAGAAGCCCCCGCCCCATCAGGATTACCGGGATTATCAGGCTCCTCCCGATCAATCTGATTACTCCCATCACTCTGATTACTCCGATTATTCAGATCACTCCCATCACTCCGATTATCCGCCCTTCCGGCCACCACATAATCCACCGGCATCCCCGTCTCATCCCGCTCCAGCAGCCCCTCAAGCTCATCCGCAGCGATATCCGTAGTAAAACAACCCTTCAGCGTATCCGCCCGCTTGCTCGAATCATTCAGCGCAAAAGGCGTCACCACCGTCACCTGCTCACCCTCACGGTCCAGCACTATACCCCACTGTTTCTCCCCCTCGCGGTCGCGCACAGGCACCGGGAACGAATCATTCCGTTTAAAAAGAACATCATAATCACGCAAAGATACATCACTCTTCCCCACACCATCAGAGATTTGCTCTTTAGCCGGAATTTCACTATCTTTGCCATCAGAACCGTAGCCGGGGGATACAAGGTGTGCCATTCCCCCGTTAAAGATGCGTTGGCGGATCCCCGTCGCATCGGCTTCGGTTCTTTTTTTATCCGCCTGCCTGCGATTATTATCATAAGCAGTCAGCACAAAACGCCCGTCGTCCGTCTTTGCAAGCACAACGCGATACCCATCTTTTATAATAAGTACACGGTCATCATACTCCACTATCTCACCATTGTCTATGATATCCGAGATGCGCGAGATGGCTTCTTCCGGCGTATCAAAGTCTGATTGCTGAATCACATGCTTTTCGATGATATGGCAAAGGCCGGCTTTTTCATCGCCCCACACAATATCGATATCCCCGACCCCGTCGCGGTGAAACACACCCGTGGCCACACCACCCTTTCTCCTGAAAAGGAAATTGACAGCCTCGCGCACCTTGCCTCGGAAAGCATCGTATATATCACCGAATATACCCTTCCCAACAGGTTGTATCGTCTCGGTCTCAAAACCCGCCACGGGAGCCCCCTCCCGATTCTCCCGATCACTCCAATCACTCCGCACATCCGCCGCAGCCACAGGCTCCGACGCCGAAGCAATATCCCGCTTCGACACCTGCTCCACCTTGCCGCTCCCGGCATCATAAACGTATATCACCTCATCACTCCCCCGGTAATCGATCATGCCATCATCCCCAAGCACGATATTACCCTTCACCACATACACCTCCCGGTTATCCCCCTTCAACGTCACCGGCCGAAGCACCTCCGCATCACCGTCACGCCACGCAGCCCGCTCGATAAAATCCTCAACAGCAACAGGGACGCCCGGTTTCAAAACGTCCGCCTCCGATTGGCCCCCTGCAGCCTCCGCCTCAGCCCCGGGATTACTCTGATTACTCCAATCACTCCGATTACTCGAGCCCTCCAGTTCCTCAGAAGTCCCGGAATCACCCAGCTCCTCCGACTGCCTCGACAGCTCCGCAAGATTATATCCACGGGCAATCATCAGCGCCTTGGCATAATCCAGAACCAGCTCCTCATCACCCTTGCGATAGCAGTAATCCTGGATCACACCCACAATCGCAGCACCCAGATCCGAATCATCAGCACCCTCGATACGGCCCTTGATATTATCCCACTGAGCCTCCGAAAACACCTTCAGTCCATGCTCATCAGCCCCGGCAAGTTTAGATTCAGCCCTCTTGCGGCCCGCCAGATAGCCACCCGTCTTGAACGCCGACACAACCCCACCGAAAAGCCCCACGCCAAGCGCAATATCAATCTGCTTCTCAGCGTCCACAAGATCCGAAATCCTGTTATCGCCCACAAAAAGCGAATTAAGCACAATGCCACACTCCTCCTCAAGAATCTCACCCAGGCTACCATGCCACTCAGCCCTCTTCTCGATATTTCCGATAGCCTTGCCCCAGTCACTAGCCTTCACACTCGTGGCAAAATTGCCGATCCTCTCCACCACGCGGCCCGCTCCCATCTTTTCCGCAAGCCCCGCTGCAGCCTTTCCACCCTTGGCAAGGATAGAACCAAAATGGCCGCCCAGCATCTCCGTGAAATTCTCAATCACAGCAGCCCCCTCTCCCTTGCGGATAGCCTTCGCCCAGCTCTCGCCACCCGTAAAAGCATAGCCACCATCGGCACTCCCCGCCACTTCGCCCATATGGCGCTCACGGATATCAGCCACCGTCTTCTGTCCCTGCAACGTATTCGCAAGCACCGCACTCTCCGCAACATCACCCGCCACAGTAGCCGCAATACGCCTCGCAGTAGTCTTGCCAAACCTCTTCGCCATAGCCTTCGACACCCCCGAAGCAGGATTAAGCATCATCTGAGCCATGAAAGGCAGCATCTCCGCCACCGTCGCGCCCGCCCTATAACCATGAGGCAAATCAGCACCGCGCACAACCTCACCATTAAGAGCAGTAGCACTCAACAGATTAAGCTCAGAATCGCTCAACTCCAAGCCCTTATCCATCTTATCCTTGATCTTGCCCAGGCGGTCCATCCTATGCATCGACATCACGCCGGCGCCCACGAAATCAGGGTCCGAAACCACATCCCGCATGCCGCGAAACACATTCACAGCATTATTAGCAAAATCAAAAATACCATTCAGCACACCCTCCGACTTCTTTAGCTTTCCGCCNGAAACAAGNGTGCGACGCGCCTCATCCAGTAAATCATTCGCAGCAAGCAAATCCTTGATCTCCTTATCACGANCCGTCAAAGTNTGCTCCGGCTTCGGCACATTAGCACCCACACTGCGGCGCGCATTCCGGCCCATCTCAGTCAAGAAACCCATCAGGCCGCCCTCATCGTCACGCTCCCGATGCTCCTCAGCATCCCTCTCCGCAACCAGCTTGCGCAGCCGCTCCTCATTTTGCGCCAGCTTATCCTCAACCCTCTGCCGCTGCACATCCTCCACCTTCTCCGGATCCAGCCCGTTATCCCTCATGCGCNTNNGGAACTCATGCGCCAGNCGCTCACGCCGCGCACCCCACTCCGCCATATCAGCCACATTGCGGTCCTCCGTCACCGAGCCATCAGGAAGCAACCACTCCACNGTAGCCTTCCCGTCAACCATCTTCACCCCNTGCACAACCGGAGATAGCCCCCCATAATCCGGCGTAGCATCCGAAGCGCCTTCAATATCACTCTGCGCCTCTGCNCGCGCCGCATTATCANCAGGCCGCCCGATCAATCCCGGCAGCCGCGTATCAGCCCCCAGCAGCCGCGCCGTAGTCTCAGCCACCTTCCGCTTGCTCCGCCCCTCAGGCGTAACACGCTCCACCGACCGCCGCACACGATCCCCTATGGCACGCACCCGNGCATCAAACCCCGCCATATCCACAGTACGGACNCCCGGTTTCAAAGCNTCCNCCCCCGAAGGAGCCACCCCGGAATTACTCCGATTACTCCGATTACTCCAATTACTCCCATCACTCCGATCCTCCTGATTAATCGAGCCCCCCTCATGCACCCGCGCATTGAACTCATCCCACGANCCCATATTAGCCACATGGCTCTGAGCCACCTCATAGACCTTCCGGCGNTTCCCCTCATCATCCATGCGCGCATTGAACTCATCCCACGAGCCCATATTAGCCACATGATTCTGCAGCGCATCATACAACTTGCGGCGGTTATCCTCAATATTATGTTGTTCAGCCATAGTTAGGTGATAATTAGTTCCAATCAATGATTACTTTCGGTGTCGACACATCAGTTTCAGTCTCAGTAGTCTGCTGCTTGCCCCACTTATTAGGACCCGTAGAAGAGCGCCGCACAGGCGTCGTATTGTACANCCACCCGTCCCGGCCATGCGTGGCAGCAAAATTCCTTGCAGCAGCCTCTGTCTTGAAACCACCGCGATACTCCTCCACGCCCGTCTGCGGATTCACGCGGCGCACCTCAAACTGCCCCGCACTCCCCCCGCCACTCCGGCCGCCACCTGTCGCCGGTCGGCGGTCATTCCACCGCGTCCGCGAAGCCAGNTCATCAATCCGCGCCTGCTTCAGCNTACGCTCCAGCGCATCATTCGCCTCCTTAGCCTCAGCAGCAGCCTCAGCAGCCCCCAGCTTCTGCACCTCCCGTCGGTAGCGGATATCAGCCATCCGCGCATCATATTCCGCCTTAGCCTCCCGTATATTGTCCTGAAGCGCATCCCGTCCACGCTGATACGCCTTCTGCTCCTCAGCATCACGCAGCTTCCCGATCATCAGCGAATAATTCAGATACCGGTCAGCATCCGCATCACGCTCCTTAGCCAGACGCTCCCAGCGCTCACGCCAACGCCCCGTCAGCGAATCACCACCATTATACATATTCGGAGCATACCGCGTCGTAAACACCAGATTCCCCAGCGCACTCAACCCATCCGCAATCCCCGAAATCACACCCTGCGTCCGCTTCCTCCGCCGCTCCCGCTCCAGATCCTCAGCCGAAGGCATATGAATCCCGCGCATCCGCTCCTCAANNNAATCAATCATCCGCTGAGTATAATTCACCCCNNCAGNCNNCNCANGCCTCANCACGCCCGGCACGCACATTCTCCACCCCCGTCGGCTCATCCTCCGCAGCAGCGGTACCATCNCCCCCGGGATTACTCCGATTACTCAAATTACTCCGATCTCCCGAGCCCCCGTCCNCCCAAGTCGGCGCCACCACAATCGGCTTCTCATCCTCCATCATATCACCCATAGATTTCATCGCCGCTACCGGCAGCAGGTTTCTTCGTCCACGCCTTAGGGNCAGGAATNACCTCNGCAAGCCCNGCAGCAGCGCTNCCCACGCCCTCCACAGCCTGCNNAATANTATNNGCCCTGCCCATCTCAAGATTATTCANCTGCCCNCGCAGCTGNNCATCACGCTGCCTGTACTCCTGCTCCNCAGCATCCTTCCGNCGCTCCCCCGCCACAGCAATCTGGCTCGCAGCCTCCGNCAGCGCCTCATTATTCGCAGCCTTCGCNGCAGCCACACTCTCCTCCGTGCCACCNGCCACAGCCTGAGCCCCCGCAGCCTGCCGGTTACGCTGCCNGATATTCTCCTGCGTAATCGNCAAAATACGCTGAGCATCCGCACGCTGCGTAGCANCCTCATTCACCCGGCGATTAAACCACGTCTCATTCTCCCTGCGCTGAGCCTCCAGATCACTCTTCACCCGGCGCATANCCTGCGACGCCTTAATCCCCCCGAAAATAGTGCNACCAATCTTCAGCGCACCACCAATCAGACTGCCTAACATATCATCAAAACATTCAAAGTTAAAAACACAGCGCGAAAATAACCCCTTAACTTCGCACCACACTTTTAAGTATTGACAAATGAAAGGAAAAAAAACAGGCGGACGCCAGAAAGGAACACCCAACCGCGACAACCCCATACGAGGCTACCTCCTCAGCCACTCCATAAAATACTTCCAGCCCAACCCCCTAAACCCCGACGCCATCTCCGACTTCGAGCTCGACCTCAAAATGATGCTCCCCGAAGACCGCGTCCAAGCCGAAATACGCATCCTCCGCCACCACACCTCCGAACTCAAATCCGTCGACCTCGCCGCCACCATCGCCCCCGACCAAGACGAAACACTCACCCAACGCCTCGCCCGCCTCGCCGGCGAAGAATAAACCCACCCCCATCCATCCCGGCATTACGGACGCTTTTCAAAGCGTCCACCACCGCAGCCTCCACCATCTACTTCCTCTACTTTAGACCGTCAAAAACCACGCAACCACCACAAAATCAGCACAAAACCACCGACCCACCAAAAACCCAAAAAACCAAACCATAACCAAACCGAAACCAAAACCGAACCAAACCATAACCAAACCCGAACCTTCACGCGCGCGCGTAAGGATGTAGATGTAGATGTAGATGTAGATGTAGAATAAAAAAATTAAAAATAATTTTTTTTAAAAAAACGACGACGTCGCGCACGCGCGCTCCCGCGCCCACACACGTGCGCGCGACCCATTCGCTCCGCTCCCCGCCGCCGCCATCCAAAAAAAGAAAAAAAAGAAAGGACGCCCATCAAGCGTCCCCTCCAATAACTCCAATAAATCCAATTCCTCCAATAACTCCAATCCCTCAAATCNNTCNAATCAATCACCGCTTCCCNTAAAGCACCCAATCCAGCACCCGCCGGTTAGCCACATCCACCTTTCCCCGGTCCTCATCAATGTAAATATTCGTCGTATCATGCCCATCCGCATGCCCCAGAGCCTGAGCGATCACATCCTTCGGAATATCCAGCGAATAAGCAATCGTAGCCCACGAATGCCGCGCCCAATACGACGTCACCCCCGGAAAAGCCGCCTCAATCACCTTCCGTCCACCACGGCCACGACGCTCCACACTCCCCATCCGCTGCAGCGCCATATTCAACTGATGCGTAAAATTCCGGCTGTCACTCCACCGGTCCGCAACGCACAGAAGCCCCCGTTCCCCCCTGTACCGCTCGATCAACTCCATAGCCTCAGGCTCCACCCTGATACTATACAGCCGCCCAGTCTTCGCACGCCTATACTCCACACGCCCATCACGCGTCACCTCACGCAGCCCGTGCAGATCCACCGTATTAATCCCGATCAGCATAAAAATCAACTTAAACATATCCCGGTAAAACACCGCATAATCCTCCGCCGGAAAACAAAACAACTCACGCAGNTCCTCCACCCCCAGCGACCGCTTCCGCGTAGCCTCAGGCCTGATCTTAAAACGCCGGAACGGATAAGCCACCGTCAGCCCGAAATCAATCGCACTATTAAACACCGCCCGGATATTACGCAGATGCACATTCCGCGCATTCTTCCCCGCAGTCCGCGCACAAAACGCCTCAAACCCCGTCAGCCACCGCACATCGATATCCTCAAACGACCGCTCATCCAGCCCCCCGTCAAACGCCCGCATCCTATCCAGCGTATGCAGATAAAGCACCCGCGTCCCCCGGCGCTCCTTCCCCCGGGCAAACTCCTCAAAATGCCGCGCAAAACCACCGCGTCCCGCATCCACAGGCTCCTCATCCACCCCGCGGCCCAGACAATCCCGTAGCACCATATCCCGCAGCACCTTCACATCCACATCACCACCGCCACGCTTCAGCAGCTCACACCTGATATCATCAAGCCTCGCCATATACCCCGTCAGCAGCGATTTCCACTTCACATTCTCCGGCCGCGGCCTCTCCGAAAGCACATTCTCCAGCACCTCAGCCGTCATACACACCCCCAGCGACACCTCAGCCTTCCGCCGCCTGCTGATAAGCCGCAGCCTCAGAGAATCACCCCGGGCACCATCCACGATAAACTTATACGAAAACATAATCCAAAACAATTAGAAAAACCGCAAAGCCCCGCATTCTGCTGAAACATTGCTGAAACATTTTCGGCAAATATCGGCAAAAAACGACATAAAACGGCATTCACGACCCCAAAAACAACCTTAAAAAACCCTAACAAAACAAAAAAAATGCCTCAAACAAGCTTCACAATCAGCTCATTCAAAGCATCTTACAATCTTGAGCGATAGACGGGACTCGAACCCGCGACTTTTAGCTTGGGAAGCTAACGCTCTACCAACTGAGTTACTATCGCATATCGCCTTAGCGCTGCAAAGGTAGCATATTTTATCCTAATATGCAAGCGCGCGGGCAATCATTTGCGGCGGCGCACGCTGCGGGCGGCGTTGCTCGACGATGTTCCTGAGCCCTTGGGCTTGGAGGATTTTACCTTGGAGCTGCGTGCCGCCGGCTTCTTGGATGAGCGCTGCGTGGAGCGCGTGGCACGGGACTGCTTTTTCTCCGGAGCGGCCGTAATGGTGTCGCCCTTGGCAGCCGCTTCGCGGGCTTCGCGAGCTGCAATCACTTCTTCACGCGAGGGAACCCACAGTTTGGTCTCGAAGCTGTCGAGGCTCGCCTGAATGCTGTCCTGCACCAGTTTGCGTTCTTCGGCATTGGGATAAAGCTGCATGAGCGAGCGGTTGCGCAGGTTGCGGGTTTTGTATATCTCGCCGTCATACATTGCCAGGGTGAAGAAATCGTCGTAGGTGCATGTGGGCATATTGTTGTTGTCGTCCACGAATATGGTCTGCTGGGCGAGCCACGGACGGATATCGTTGAACTTGATCCAGAACATGGGATAGCGCACGGCATCGCCGCCGAAATCGCCGGCACGATGAAGCACGGGGCAGANAGCCTCGATGTGGGGGCGCAGACGGTTCTGGCGCGTGTCGTATTGCCAGCGCTCTATCACGTAGTAGGATAGAACCTCGTTGCTGGGCACGTCGCTCTCTTCAATCACGAAGCGGGGGTTCTTCTCGGTGCTCCCCTTTGCATCGGTGTAGAGGATGTGGAAGCGGTCGAGCATATCGCGCACCTTCACTCGGTACTGGTCGGTGAACACTTCCCGGCCATCCAGATATTCATAAGCGGCAAGCTGATTATTGGCCAGCAGTCGCATGATGATACGGAAGAGGTTTTCCTGTCCCTCGATGGGCTCTTCCGGGAAATAAAGGGCTGCGTTGCCGTCCTTGTTCACGTCGATCTGGCGGTATATCACGCGCATCCACTGCACATCGGCATCGCTGAGGTTGCCACCGTCTTCTTCAAAGAAGTTCTTGACGCGGCTGGAGAGCTCGGTGCCCTGTTGCTGTCCCGGGCGCTGGCGGTCGGAGCCGGAACGGCGTGTCACGCCCGAGGCATTGTCCTGTGCTGTTGCGGTGCCGGCGCATGCCGCGAGCAGTCCGGCAACGAGCAGTATTTTGCAGCTATATGATTTCATATATGATATTTTGCTAATTTACAATTACTTCCATGGGCGACAGGTCGCGTGTGATACCGTCGGGGCCCACAGCCTTGATGCGCGATATATAGAAGCGTTTTCCGCGTTGCAGACGCTGGAACGATTGCTTCTGACGGGCCGAGAACTGCGCGCCGTCGCTCACCTCGGGGATGGCGTTGCCCATTGAGTCGAAAAACACCGTTTCAAAACTCAGCACCTTGAACTTGGTATCGATCAGGCCGTCGTCAATGGCTGCTTCAAGGCCGGGGGCCTGAAGCAGCAAAGTCTTGGGAAATCCTTTGCCTCCCTTGTAGCTGTCGGTATTGCCCTGCGCGTCCTTATATGAAATATAGGGCGTGGGATCGGGCAACTTGCGCACGCGGAAGGTGGACGTTGCCACCGTGGTGGGGCGTCCGTCCATGTTGGCCGTAACGGTGATGACGGCATCCTTGCCCACTCCCGATGGCCGAGCCGTCCACCGGTCGCCGCTGCGCGTGAGGGTACCGTTGGTCATCGTGGCAGAAATGTCGTTCATGGCCACACCGGGCACACTGATGCCCACGGGATTGTCGATACCTGCGTATAGCACGTTCATCATCGTGGCTGATACGGTGGCCATAGGCTCTATCACGGTATATTCCGAAGAGAAGGGGTGGCGAGTGGACGAGCCATCGCCATGAGGCACCTCCAGATAGCCACTGTAGCTGAATTTGCCGGTGCTACCGGTATTTACCTCGTAGATTCCGCGGTCGTTGCCCAGCTGCGTGCCGTTCACCACCACCACCGGGCGCTGCGTGGTGTCGACGGCAGCCAGCACGATATTGGCGCTGTATTTGCCGCCGCGCATCACGAGGCGCGACTGCGGCATCACGTAGGCATTGAGTTCGTTCACCCTGACGTCGCCTGCATCCACCTGCGTGAGCAGCTGCCCCAGCACTTCTCCCTCGGCGTAGAGGATGTCGTTCTGCAGTTTGGTGAGCAGTGTCACGGCAGCTACCACGGGTTGCTGGTCGAATTTAGCTTCTTCCCATGGCTGGGGCACAAGAGTGCCGGCCCGACGAATGGGCTCGGTGCTCAGAGCGGAGCGGATATTGGCAGCCTTGGCTGTATCGGCCATGAGTTCGGCCATATACTCGCGATATTGATCCACGGTGTGGCGCAATGCTTCTCCGCGATTGTTTCCCGGAGCGAGCATCACCACGGCAGCCGCTTCAAGGTCGTCGCGGCTGATGATATTATCGGGATCGGCATTCTTGCCGTCGGCCTTCTGAACGATCGCCATTTTCAGACTGTCGATAGTGCCCACCACTACGGCCGTGCGACGTCGCACTTCATCGGCCTTCTCCAGCCACGGTCCCACCTTTTCGGGATTCTGTTCGGCCAGGAGGTCGAGACGGTGATAGATGGCTGCATTGCGGTCGTCAACGTTGCTGTTGGACCTGTTGAGGCCGTCGTGCACCTGCGTGAAACCATCCAGCACGTCGCTCGACACGTTGAGCGCAAGCATGGCCGTGAGGACGATATACATCAGGTTTATCATCTTCTGGCGTGGTGTGAGCCTTGTATTGTGTGCTCCCATCGCTTACGACTGCTGCTCTTGAGTGTTGGGGGATGCCGCGGGTGCCACGGGTGCTCCGGGCATAGGCGCATGATACATGTTCACCGTCATGGCCGTGATCATGCGCTCATACACGTTGTTGAGTTGCTGCATGTAGCGAGCCATCTTCTCGGATTCTTCGCAATAGTCGGCACCTGCGTCGGAAGCCTTGGCATACATCTCACTGATGCGCTTGATGCCGCTGTTGACGCGCTCGATGGCATCGAGCTGGCCCGATACACTGCGCAACTGAATCTCGTATATAGTATTGAGGCCGGCAATATTGCGGTCGAGAGCCTTCATCTGGTCCACGTAGCCCGTGCTGGCGGCTGTGATGCCGGCAGAGTTGTCGGTAATAGCCTTGTAGCTGGCAAGCAGGGTCTCGCTCACCTCATTGAGGGCCTGTGTGGTGGCCCGCAGGCGTGCAAGTTCGTCGGCCATAGACGCCATGGATTCGAGCATGGCGGCAGGAGCCTGGCCATCTGCGGCCACGGGCTGCACCGGAGCAGCGGCAGTCGCACTCTGCACGGGAGCACCACCGGCTACCACCACCTGAGAGCCGCCCACGGCTGGCCGGTCGGCTTCGTCGCCGGTCTCAAGCACCGGAAAAACCTGCTCCCACTTGTATTCGCGGGCCGGGCGGTCGAAGGCCGTGAGGATAAACATCAGCACCTCGGTGCCCATACCTATCGACAGCAGGGCATTGCCTCCGGGCAGATGAAGAATCTTGAAGAGCGCGCCCCAGATAACGATAGCAGCGCCTATACTATAGGCAAAGTTGAAGAAACGCTGCCCGTTGTCGCTGCTTATGAAGGCAGAGACGACATTACGGTATTGCTTTACTTTTCCCATTGCTCTTATTTTGCTTTTTTGTTGTTTTGTTTAGTGCCTTTGGCAAATCCAATCTGAGTGCGCACGCAACGGAAGCCTATATAGGAACGTTGCTCGTTCTGATACTCCCACATACGCAAATCGGAGCGTATATTGTGGGCCACGTCTTTCCACGAACCGCCGCGCACGATCTTCCGCTTCATGCGGTACGGGTCTTCCTTGGCCGCATCGTAGCGATATTCGGGATTGAGGTCGGAGGTGAGGCGGTCCACGCTTTCGGTATATGCCGTGGAAGTCCATTCGCTCACGTTGCCGGCCATATCATAGAGGCCGAAGTCGTTGGGAGCGTAGGTTCCCACGCGCGACGTTATCACATGGCCGTCTTTCACGAAGTTTCCTTCCTGCGGCTTAAAGTTGGCATAGAAGCAGCCTTTNTCGTCGCTCATCGTGAGGTCGCCGTCCCACGGATACATATTCTCACTCACACCGGCACGAGCGGCATACTCCCACTCAGCCTCCGTGGGCAGGCGGTAGGGCTCGATATACACACCCTGCTTTCCAAGCGAGCGCTTCAGGAAGTCGGTGCGCCAGTTGGCGAAAGCATTNGCCTGNTCCCAGCTCACACCCACCACGGGATAATCGCTATAGCCTCCGTGAGCGAAATACATGCGCACGTAGGGTTCGTTATATGCATTCTCAAAGTCATTAACCCACGCCGTAGTATCAGGATACACATTCACTATATAGGTGTTGACGAAGTCGAAGTCACCCGTGAGACCGCGGGTGATGGTTTCGCGCATAATCTCGCCATCGTCGGTCACCCATGCGGTGTCCTTGCTTATCACGGGGATATCCGTAGGCACGGGCAGGTCGGTATTGTAATTGCGTCGACTGGGATCCAGGCGGTTACGGCGCTTGGCGGCTTCGGTGTGGTTATACACCTCATAACGGTAGTTGAGCTGCGTGCCGTCCAGCTCCTTCACGCCCGTGATGGGATTGATACGATACACGCTCTCGATGGCGCGCTGCTCGTCTTCGTTGGGATTGCGCCAGGGTATTGCCTTGTTCCAGTTCAGGTGGGGAGTGATGGGATTGCCGTCGCGGTCTTCCTCAATCTTGAAATCCTCATTGCCGCCATAGGCGGGATCGGCCAGGCGTTCGCGGATGATACTGTCGCGCACCCAGAACACGAATTGCTTATACTTGGCATTCGTGATCTCAGTCTCGTCCATCCAGAAGGCATCTACCGTGACGCCGCGCGGATTGGCCTTAATGTTCCAGGCNGAGTCGTCTTTCTGGGGACCCATCTGTACGGAACCGCGGTCTACGAGTACCATACCATAAGGCGTGGGCTCGGCCCAGGCCGTACCCCCTACCCCCGTGACTTCGCCGCCGCTGCTGCCACCGCGCCCGCCGGATGCACACGAAGCTGCACCGAAGACAGCGGCCGAGGCCGTAGCGGCTAAGAGTATGTTGTGGAATGTATTCATGCTATGTTGTGATTACATTATGCGGATGCTTTTGTGCTTGTTCTTGTTTTTATCTCCGTTGCTGATTTTGAGGCTGTAGCCCAGAAANAGTTCATGGCTGCCGGAGGATGCCTTGGCAATGGCGGCCGTGGAATAGTCGAAGCTGTAGCCCACGAAGAAGTTGCGGAACTCCGCCCCGAGTGTAACGGTCACGGCATCGTTCCAGCGGTAGCCCACGCCTATGCTCAGAAACTTGCGGTAGCGGGCTCGCGCGTTTATCACTGCCGAGGTGAAGGTGAAGTCGGATGCCACAATCACCGATGGCAATATATCAAATAACGTATTTTTTACTGGAATATTGCCCTCGCCCTGAAAATAGAGAGTGCGACGCGCCTTGAACTCAAACACCCGGCCTCCTCCGGCGCCTGTGTCGGTGGCGCGACCCGGCGAGGCCGACGACCCACTGCCTGTCGAAGTCTCAAGCGTGATCGTGGGGGCGCCCAGATGGGTNCACGATATTCCGGCATTGAAATACTTGTGGCTGTAGTAGATGCCGGCTCCGAAGTCGAAGGCCGTACCNTGCACGTCGGTGGTGGGGATACCATCGTCGGTTCCCTGGTGGAAATCGTCGTCATCTGGCAGAACCACCTCCGAGCCCTTGAATCCCTGGTCGAAGAGCCCCAGCTGGATACCGGCTGAAAGCGTGCCNCCGAAAAGCCTTATTTTATANGCCGCCTGAGCACCGGCGCGCAAGCCGCTGTAGAGGCCCTCGCTGTCGTGCATCAGCACGGCACCCACTCCTATGCGCTTCCCCAGCACGGAGAGTGGCATATCGGCGGTGCCCAGAAATGTGGTGGGAGCGTGNTCTACGCCCACCCATTGCAGGCGACCGCCNGCACGCAGGCGCAGCAGTTCCGAGGACCCTGCCGCTGCAGGATTGTAGAGCGACGGCACCACGAAGTGCTGCGACAGCAGAGGATCAGTCTGGCCCACGGCCACTGAAGCGGCCGTCAACGAGATAATCACTGATAATANACGTAAAAGACGCATCTTTGCAATCATTCAAAGTAGAAGGTGAGTACTACCATCTTGCTGGTGGCTTTCTTCAGGGAAGCCGTGAAGCGCTGCGACGCGGGATCGTCGTCAAGGTCGGGACGATCGTGCTTGAGCACATCGGTGAGTCCCAGGCAGAATTTCACCTCCGGGATAAACTTGAAATAGGGAAGATAGAAATCGCAACCGAATCCCAGATTTAAGTATAAATCACTGTTTTTAAGCACCACGAGGTCGCGTCCGCGCTTCGACACGTCGAAGGCCGGCATGATTCCGCCCACCACGTAGGGGCGGGCATTGCGGTAGCGCATCGCGGCGGCCTTGATATCCACAGGAAGCACCACGAAGGTGCTCTTCACGCCCTGACGCTCAGTCTGTCCCGTGGTGAGGTCGAGGAAGCGCAGGTCGCGGGTGCCGAAGTACATGCCGGGCGACACACGCAGCGAGAAATAGGTGCTCANCCGNAAGTCNGCAAGGCCGTTCACGCAGAATCCGGGCTGATAGCCGGGCTGCTCCACTCGCCACTGGCTGCCGTCGGTCTCGGAGACAAGGCCGTTGTGGGTGAGATTNAGACCCGATACGAAGGTGCCCACCGAAAAACCCAGATGAAAGCGGCGTGAATCGGCATACGGACGGTTCATCAACTTGTCGTTGAAGTCTCGGGCCGTTGCACACGTGGCTATTAATGCAAGAAAAACGAAGGATATCGAGCGGAATATTTTCATCAACAATTAAACGAGTGCANGCCCCGTTTATTGTATTCCGGGATCAGTTTTTGATGCTGAAAAGACGTTTTAGAGCCAGCGCCTGGTCGTTGAGCATCATGCGCATGGGCGTGACTATAGGCGTGAAGGATTCCTTGCGTGGATTAGTGAAGATGCGCAGCGAGCCTGCGTGGCACTCCACCTCCAGGCGCTCGCCCATTGTGAGGGGTTCGCCGTCGATATGAGCNGGACCGGGCGCCGAACGCACGATTGTGGCACGGCGCGCACGCACGGTTTCCACCAGCGAGTTCTTGCCTATGAATCCGGCCATCATATCAAAGCCCACCACTGCTTTCTGCAACTTGTTGCCGCTGTGCACCACGGTGATGTCGAGCACGCCGTCGCGGATGCTTGCATCGGGAGCTATGAAGGCGTTGTTGCCATATTGCGACGCGTTGCAGCACACCACCAGAAAGGCGTCGCGCGAAAACTCCTTGCCGTCTATCTCNATGGTATAGTGCTCGGAATCATAATGGATAAATTCTTCTATGGCGCATTGCAGATAAGTGAGTAGTCCGCGGCGGTGGCTGCGCGCAAAGTGGTCGCTCACGGCCGCATCAAATCCCACCCCGAAGGTGCAGAAGAACGGCCGGCCGCACACGGTGCCGTAGTCGCAGCTCACCACATTATCGGCNGCGATAATCTCAAGCGAGCCGTCCACATCCACCGGAATACTGATATGGCGCGCCAGGCCGTTGCCTGAGCCGGTGGGCACGATTCCGAGGGCCACGGGAGTGTTGCACAGCGCCCGTGCCGTTTCGTTCACGGTGCCGTCGCCGCCACAGGCCAGCACTCCGTAGAAGCCTTTGTCCACTGCTATTCCGGCCAGGCGCGTGGCATCGCCGGCACAGGTGGTGTATTCCACATGCACGTCGAATGAAGCCTCGCGCAGGCGAGCCTCGATACGCTCGGCCACGCCCTTTTTGGACGTGGTGCCCGACACGGGATTGATTATGACCATTAGCTTGCGCATACTGCAAAATTACACATATTTTCGGAAATAATCGGTAGCATAAAGACAAAAAAAAGCCTGCCAGAAGCGGAGTTGCTCCCCCGGGCAGGCTTTGCAAGCTGTGATTCGGGTCTTTATCACCGCGACGCCTCCTTGACGTCGCGGCGATAATTTTTTTAGGTTTGGCTCTTAGAGCTTGCCCTGTTCGGCAAGAAGAGTCATGGAGGGCTGGTCACACACCTCGGCGGGGCCGAAATACTGGATGGGACCGGGATATACGTAGCAGGTGTTCACGGCCCACTGGTCGCGCTGCGCTGCAAACTTCTGGAAGGGAGCACCGTCCAGGCGCACGAGCGCCTTCTGGATCACGGGCTTCATCTCGCCGTGGCGACGCTCCATATTGAGCATCATGGTCACGGGAATACCGCCTGCCACCCACTGCACGCTGGGCTTGGTGAGGCCGCTCACGCTCGACATGTAGCCGGTGACGCCGCTGTTGATGAGGCAGGCGGCGTTGAAACCGAGAGCATAGCAATAGTCGGCGTCGAAGTTGGAGGGGTCGGCGCAACGGCCTTCATAGCCGAAGAAGTGGTGCTGTGCGGCAAACTTGCCGTTGTACTTGCCTTCCTTGCGCATTTCGGCCAGGCGTGCGGCCACCATGGTGCTGAGAAGTTTCTCGGTTTCGATGAGCGACACCTGCACATTGCCGTGGGGGTCGCGGTCGAGGCTGAGCTGCAGTGCCACTTCCTCGGGCAGTGAGGCATAGGTGGCTGCATTCTCGGCACTGAGCTTGCTGATTACGTAGGCACGCACATCCTTGCGCTCCATCTCGCCCACGGCGGTGTCGCCGGCGAGCATATCGTTGAGCTCGGCGATGAGCTTCTTAATGGCGGGAATGAACTCGATGAGGCCTTCGGGGATGAGCACGGTGCCGAAGTTGTTGCCTTCTGCCGCACGCGCTGCCACGATGTCGGCGATGCCGTTCACCACGTCCTGGAGAGTGAGGTTCTTGGCCTCCACTTCCTCCGAGATGATGCACACGTTGGGCTGGGTCTGCAGGGCACACTCAAGGGCGATATGGCTGGCGGAGCGACCCATGAGCTTTACGAAGTGGTAGTATTTCTTGGCCGAGTTGCAGTCGCGCTGGATATTGCCGATCACCTCGCTGTAGACCTTTGTTGCGGTGTCGAAACCGAATGAGGTCTCGATCCACTCGTTCTTGAGGTCACCGTCGATGGTCTTGGGGCAACCGATCACCTGCACGCCGGCACCGATAGCCTTGTAGTACTCGGCCAGCACTGCGGCGTTGGTGTTGGAGTCATCGCCGCCAATGATCACGAGAGCGGTGATGCCCAGCTCCTTGAGGATTTCAAGGCCGCTGTTGAACTGCTCCACGGTTTCGAGCTTGGTGCGTCCGGATCCGATGATATCGAAACCGCCGGTGTTGCGGTATTCGTCGATAATAGGAGCGGTGAGTTCAATGTATTTGTGGTCCACAAAGCCGCCGGGGCCCATCAGGAAGCCGTAAAGATGGCTGTCGCGGTGGATTTTCTTGATTCCGTCGAAGAGGCCGCTGATCACGTTGTGACCGCCGGGGGCCTGACCGCCGGAGAGGATTACACCCACGTTCACGGGCTTGTTCTGGCCGGGGTTGGGATCTTTTTCAAATTTCAGTTCGGGCAGACCGTAAGTGTTGGGAAACAGGGCTTTGATTTCTTCCTGGTCGGCCACGCTCTGGGTGGGCTTGCCTTCAACGACACGCACAGCGCCCGTCAGCACAATGGGGAGCTTGGGCTGATAAGCCGCGCGAGCCTTTTGCAGTGCACTTTTTTTCATCAGTATATATTATATAATGTGGTATTACTAATTACGATGCAAATTTAACGCTTTCCGTCAAGATTCACAAATTTATTTTTTGCTGCCGAAGGTTTCTTTCACGTTCCACACGGCAGCTGCGCCTGCCAGCAACAGAATGCCGCTCACAACGAGCATCCACACGGTCTGGGGTGCGCCGTTTGCCCCGGCCGGAAATAGACCCAGCACCATACCGCCACACAGCGCGGCAATAATCTGGGGCACGCATATTGTGCAGTTGAAGAGGCCCAGATAGGTGCCGATATGATTTCCGCTCAATGCGTTGGTGAGNATTGTAAAGGGCATGGCGAGCATGGCTGCCCAGGCGCAGCCCATCAGGGCGTAGCTCACGGAGAGCCATCCGGGAGAATGGATGAAATACACCGAAATGAAACCTGCGGCGCCTATNAGGAGGCTGAGCGAATAGGCTAATTTGCGGCGGCGGAAGGTGGCGAGCACGGCAGCCCACACCACNGCGGCTATGGCCTGGATGGCCAGCAGCACGCCATTCCAGTCGCCGGCGTCCTGATATTGCTTGCTGGCTGCGTTCAGCACGGTCACGTAGTTGAGCGTCACCTCGTCGGCGGTACCCACAGCCGGGAGTTCTGTCGTCTGGTCGAGCACGTAGCTGCCCTCTGAGTTGTCGCGGGCGGCAATGTGGGCCATGGTCAGCACTGTGCCGGGAGCCACGCGCTGCAGGGCCGATACGGTTTCGGCTCCGCTTTTCACCACTATGGGAGTGCCGTCCACCACTATTTCATCACCTGCGGTGGCGAAGAAGCCGCGATGGGCGTTCACTTTGGCAATACCATTGGCCATCACGGGGGCTCCGGATGCTATGATGGTGTCGCCGTTGATGGATACTACCGAGGGAGTGAGGAAGTTTCCGTCTATTTCCACTCCGGCCATCACGAGGCTGCCGTCCATTATCACAGGATTTTCGCCGTCGAAGATGTACTTGTCTGAATATTCGCGTCCGTCGATAGTCACGCCGGTGATGCGCTGATATGACGGTGCATTATAGGCGTGGCTGGCTATGGCGTCGGTGGAATATGTCCACATATAAAGGAATGCCGCCCAGCAGAAGAACTGAACGAGACCCACCGTCCAGAACACCTTGGGGGCCTTCACCAGCAGGCGCAGCATGCTCTCGTCTTTCTCTTCCTTTCCGGGAGCATTCTCATTGATGCCGTGGAAGGCGGCATACTCGGCAGGATTCATTTCTTTGACCTTCGCGAGCGTATATATCACGCACAGCAGCAGGATGGCGGCGCCGATGTAGAACGCACCGGTCACNGTGGCCGGCACCTCTCCGGCGGGAGCGGTGTTGCTTAAAAACATCGCCAGCACGATGGGAGCTATATAACCCACCACGCTGCCGGCGTTGCAAAGGAAGCTCTGAATGCTATAGGCGAGGCCTTTCTGGCGCTCGTTCACCATATCGCCCACGAGCATCTTGAAGGGCTGCATGGCCATGTTGATGCTGGTGTCGAGAAACATGAGCATGATAAGACCGAATATTATCGCCTGCGACACCGTGAGACCCAGAGAGCCGGAATTGGGCAGGAAGCACATCACCACGATGGCCACAAGCGCGCCCGCTACGAGATANGGCAGGCGGCGCCCCAGGCGCGTCCAGGTGCGGTCACTTGCCGCTCCCACTATGGGTTGAACTATCAGCCCCATCAGGGGAGGCAAAATCCAGAAATAGCTGAGGTCGTGCGGGTCGGCACCGATGGTGCTGAAGATGCGGCTCACCTGCGAGCTCTGCAGGGCATACGCAATCTGCACACCGAAAAAACCAAAGCTGAGATTCCACAGTTTCCAGAATCCAAGGTCTTTTTGATTAGTCATAGAAGTAAAGCTCAGTATATAATTCCGTGTATGTAAGTATGATATTGGTGCAAATTTAACAATTTTACGATTTACCACCAATTTCGGAGCCAGTTTTTTGAATAAAATAATCCAAATTAGCTATTTTTGCAGCTCAAAATTCTCATGCTTTGTCTATGACCTCTACAAAGAATCACGGATTATTGCCGGCCCTTTTCAGCTCCTTTTTCCGCATCGGAGCTTTCACATTCGGGGGCGGATGGGCAATGATCAGCCTTATTGAACGCGAGATAGTGGATAAGCGCGGATGGATCGACCGTGCCGAGTTTCTCGACCTGCTGGCCGTGGCGCAGTCGCTGCCGGGCATTCTGGCCGTGAACATCTCGGTGGCCGTGGGCGATAAGTTGCGCGGCCTTCGCGGCAGCATGGCGGCTGCCTGCGGCACAATCCTGCCGTCGTTCCTCATAATCCTTGCAATCGCCGTTTTCCTCAACCCGGAAAGTATCACGTCCAGCCCCACCCTCACGGCCATCTTCAAGGGCATACGCCCCGTGGTGGTCGCGCTTATCGTGGCGCCGGTGATCACTTCGGCCAAGGCGGCGNACCTCACGTGGCGCACGCTGTGGATTCCGCTGGTTGTGGCTCTGGCCGTGTGGTCCAAGTTGCCGGTGGTGTCGAATCCCATTCTATATATCACCGCCGCTGCCATTATAGGATGGCTTCTGATGCGCCGCAGCCGCAAAGCGCTTGAAGCCGGAAAGGAGGGCTCGCGATGATTTATCTGCGACTGATATGGAGCTACCTCAAAATCGGNTTCTTCGGTTTTGGAGGCGGCTATGCGATGCTTGCGCTTATTGAAAACGAGATTGTATCGCCGGGGTGGATCAGTGAAAAAACGTTCACGGATATCGTGGCTGTGTCGCAAATGACACCCGGGCCCATCGGNATCAATTCGGCCACGTATATAGGATATGTGGCGCCCACAACCCACGGCTTCCCCTCGCCTGCGTGGGGCCTGCTGGGCTCTATTCTGTGCACTCTGGTGGTGATTCTGCCTTCTTTTTTGCTCGTGCGCTACGCCAGCCATTATATACGCCGTCACCGCGACAGCGCTTTCATCGCCGGCATGATGGCCGGCTTGCGCCCGGTGGTGGTGGGCCTCATAGCCTCGGCTGCACTGCTGCTCATGAACGGGGCCAATTTCGGCACCGACACGCGCGACGTAGTCTGTAGCATCGGACTCGCNCTGGCCGCTCTGGCGGTGAACCTTTTCACTCGGCTGCATCCTATCATCATTATCATGGCCGCCGGCTTTCTGGGCTGGCTCATTTTCGGAATATGCGCATGACCTACGAGGAAGCCACTTCTTATATCTTCGAGCAGCACGCTGCCTTTGAGCGCAGCGGAAGCAATGCCTATAAACCGGGATTGAGCCGCACGCTTGCACTCTCGCACGCCTTCGGCGATCCGCACACGCGCCTGAAATGTGTCCACGTGGCCGGAACCAACGGCAAAGGCACCACGTCCCACACTCTGGCTGCGGCACTCGCTGCGGCAG
Organism: Bacteroides sp.; assembly: GCA_014801485.1. Taxonomy (GTDB): domain Bacteria; phylum Bacteroidota; class Bacteroidia; order Bacteroidales; family Muribaculaceae; genus CAG-873. Next base: position 250,668 of record JAAVEC010000011.1, on the reverse strand, counting down.
GATACCGCACCGGCCTATACACCTCGCCGCATATCAGCGACTTTGCTGAGCGTATAGCCGTGAACGGNAATCTGATTCCACNGGAAGCTGTCGTGGATTTCGTGGCGCGCTACCGCAGCCGCGCACTGGAGAGCCTGGGCGCATCGTTTTTTGAGCTTTCCACCATCATGGCCTTTGAATATTTCGCGCGCATGGAGGTGGATGTGGCAGTGGTGGAAGTGGGACTGGGGGGCAGGCTCGACAGCACCAATATCATCAACCCGGCACTGAGCGTCGTAACCAATATATCGCTGGACCACACCGATCTGCTGGGCCACACCGTGGAGCAGATAGCCCGCGAGAAAGCCGGCATTTTCAAGCCCGGAGTGCCGGTGGTTGTGGGCGAGGCCGGCCCCTCGGTGAGAGCCGTATTCGACGGGGAGGCGCGCAGCGTGGGCACAAGCATAGTCTACGCCTGCGACGACGCTTCAATAGCGGCCGCCCTCAACGACGATGGTAGCGTCGACGTCGCTGCTTCGCCTTTCGGCTCTTTCGGCACTTGCCTGAGGGGCGCTTTTCAGGTGGCCAACACGCGCACCATCCTTTGTGCCCTGCAGGAGCTCCGGAGCACAGGCTTCCACATTGATTCTCAGGCTGTGGTGCAGGCGTTTTCCAATGTGGGACGCACGCTCCACGGNCGCTGGGAGTACATCGACGGAGTGCTCTGCGACACCGGCCACAACGCCGCTGCATGGCAGTACACGGCAGCCCACCTCGCGTCTCGCGCCGATATCACAGCCGTGCTGGGTTTTTGCGCCGATAAGGACGTGGACAGCATTGTGGCCATGCTCCCGGCGNGCCCGCGCTACATCTGCGTGCAGGCTTCGACTCCCCGCGCCATCCCTGCGGATGTGCTGGCAGCAAAACTTCAGGCGCGCGGCCTCAGGGCCGTATCGTCGCCGTCGGTGGCCGAGGCTGTGGCCGCGGCCCGGCGGCAGTCGTCGGAGGTTTTTCTCGGAGGCAGCTTCTACGTGCTTGCCGACTGGCTTAAAAATTAACCGCTAATTTTGATTTTGTTGCGAAAATAACGTACATTTGCAATATGTTACAATTCATTGCTTCTGTCAACGACAAATATTCTGTGGCCGAACTGGCGCAGATGGCTATAGAGGGCGGCTGCCACTGGGTGGAGCTCGACCTTCCGGGGGCCTCGGACGACTTCGTGCGCTCCACTACCCTCGAACTCAAGGACCTGTGCCTTGAAACCGGCACTTTTCTCACCATCGTGGACCGCCCCGAAGTGGCGCGCGAAACCGGATTGCACGGCGTGCAGCTCAGGGGNGCGAGAGCGGCTGAAGCCGCCGCGGTGCGAGAGCAACTCGGTGCCGAGGCTATTATCGGAATTGAGGTGACACGCGCCGAGGATATCCTCAAGGTGCAGAATCTCGACATAGACTATGCCACACTGCCGGCGGGCCTGACGGTGGCTCAGGTGGAAGCCATCGTGAAGACTGTGCGCGAGGCTGAGGTAAACCTCCCCATCGTGGCTCGCGGCGAATTCACGCCCGACGAGGCCATAGAGATGATGGTGGCCGGTGCGAGCGGTGTAGCAGTGGGCTCGTCTATCGCGGATGCTCCCGACCCTGTGGAGGCCGTGACTCTGCTCATAGAGGCGCTGCAAGCCGCCAAATAGGTCATGGGCAAATCAGAACTCTCCAAGACCGGCTGGAAGGTGGCTCTTGCCACGTCCATCGGTATCGGCGCCGTGGCATGGATGTTCTCCCGGGAGTTCAACCCGGAGGCTCTGAAGGGTTTCCACTTCGACGCCAGAATGATTGTGTGCCTCTTTATGGCCGCTGTGGCAATGTGTGGCCGCGATTTCGGACTGGCCTGGCGGTTCCGCTCCATCACCGATGGCGAACTGTCGTGGAAGCGAGCTTTCCAGGTCGACCTGATGTGTGCCTTCACCTCGGCCGTCACACCGTCGGCCGTGGGCGGCAGTCCGGCAGCAATATTCTACCTCACGCGCGAAGGCATCTCCGTGGGGCGCGCCACCACCCTCACCCTCACCACGCTGCTGCTCGACGAGCTGTTCTTCGTGGTGTTCTGTCCGGTGCTGGTTCTCTTGCTGCCGTTCGACGATCTTTTCGGCCAAGGTGGCGCCATTCTGGGTAGTGTGCGCATCGTGTTCTGGACTGTCTATTTCGCAATTGTGCTATATACGGGACTGCTCTACGCGGGCATTCTGTGGAAACCTCAAGCAGTGGCTCGCACGCTTATGCGTATCTTCTCGCTGCGCTGGCTCAGGCGCTGGCAGGGCGGCATCAAGCGCATGACCGACAATATGATTGCCACCTCAGCCCACGTGCGCGGTTGCACGCGCCGCTGGTGGTTGCAGGTGTTCGGCGCCACTGTGGTATCGTGGTTCTCGCGCTACCTTGTGGTCAATGCTCTCTTCTGGGGCTTTGTTCCGTCGGCCGACGGCGTGCTGGTCTTTGGCCGCCAGTTCGTGGTGTGGGTGGTGCTCATGGTGAGTCCCACACCGGGCGGCAGCGGTGTGAGCGAATGGCTCTTCTCCAATTACTATGGCGACCTCATCGGCAACGTGAGCATGGCGCTCGTGTTGGCCATCATCTGGCGTCTTTATTCTTATTATGTATATCTCGTAGCCGGCGCATTCCTCGTGCCACGCTATTTCAGAAAAAAAAGCAAATGAAAATCACGGCTATAATACCCGCCCGTTACGCATCCACGCGTTTCCCGGGCAAACCGCTGGCACTCCTGGGCGGCCGGCCCGTTGTGCAATGGGTGTATGAGCGCGCGGCGCAGGTTTTTGACCACGTGGCAGTGGCCACCGACGACGGGCGCATCGCTTCTGCCGTAGAAGCCTTCGGCGGTGTCGCAGTCATGACGTCGCCCGAGCATCCCAGCGGCACCGACCGCGTGCGCGAAGCTTTCGCTCTCCTTGGTGCCCCCGGCGACGTGGTGGTGAACATTCAGGGCGACGAACCTTTCATCAGCACGGAACAACTGCGTGCGCTCGCGGCATGTTTCGACCACCCCGACACCGACATTGCCACCATAGTGCGCCCTTTCAGCGGCACTTATGCCGAGCTGGCCGACCCCAACAAGGTCAAGGCCGTGCGCGACGACACGGGATTAGCGCTCTATTTCTCGCGTTCGGTGATTCCGGCCGTCAGGGGCCGCGATACGGAGCTCTGGCCTGCACTTAACCAATATTACATACACGTGGGGCTATATGCCTATCGCGCTGCTGCACTGAACGCTATCACCTCCCTGCCGCAAAGTTCACTCGAAAAAGCCGAGAGTCTCGAACAGCTGCGCTGGCTGCAAGCCGGAATGCGTATCCGCACGGCTGTGTGCGATGCAGTCACCGTGGGCATCGACACACCGGCCGACCTCGAAGAAGCTCAAAAAATGCTCGACTGCCATGAGTAAGCCACTCGACCGTCGCATAGCCCCGCCTGTGAAGCCTTTCGCACGCATGTCGCTGCCACCTGAGCGAAACTACGAAGCCGGGGGTGTGAATCTGCACGTCGTTGCCGACGAAGATTGCCCCATGGCACGCATCTGCGTGCTGGCGCGAGGCGGCAAGGACGAGGCTCCCTCGCCTGCCCTGGCCGAAGCGGCTGCCAGGGTGCTTCCGGAGGGCTCGCGCAAATACGATGTGGACCACACTGCCGACATCCTCGACTTTCATGGCGCATCCATGGCCGGCCGCTGCACCGACCACTTCACGCGCCTCGACCTCACCGCTCCGGCAAAATATATCGCCGAACTCCTGCCCCTCCTGGAGTCGATTATCGAAGCTCCGGAGTTTCCGGATATACGTCTGGAATCCATCAAGTCTATGCTGGCAGCCCAATGTGCCTACAACCGTTCGAGGGTGGACGACATCGCCGAGCGCAACGCAATCGCGCTCATTGCCGGCCCGGCACATCCTTTCGCTACGCGCAATATGCCTGAGGATTTCGCCGGAATCACCCGAGACGACACCCTGGCATATCTCCACCGCCTCCTGTGCCGCGATAATCTGGAGATATACCTGAACGGCGGTATCACTCCCGAGTTTGAGAATCACGTTGCCGGAATGATTTCCGGATTGCGTGGCGGGCGGGCCACGGATTTGAATTTCACGCCTTTCTGCCCTGAAGAACCGCAGATCAAGGAAATAGAAGTGGAGGGCGCGGAGCAGTGTGCCGTTCAGGCCATGATTCCCGCGGTGCCGCGATCCCACCCCGACTATGTGCCGCTGCGCCTGGCCGTCACGGCGATGGGTGGATTTTTCGGCAGCCGTCTGATGCAGAACATCCGCGAAGACAAAGGTCTCACCTATGGCATCTCGGCCTCGCTATGTGGCGTGCAGGAAGGAAGCTACGTGGATATTTCGGCCCAGTGCGCACCACAGTACACCACCCGACTGCTCGACGAGCTGCGTGCCGAATTGTGCAATATGGCCACAGTGCCGCTCGATGCCGACGAGTTGCTGCGCATGCGATTGTATGAGCAGACGCGCCTCGCATCCGTGCTCGACAATGCCATCGCNACCGGCGACCACTATCTCACGGCCCGAATCATCGGCATGCCGACAGGCTACTTCGCAGAGCAGGAATTTGTCACGGCCACAATCACGCCGGAGCAAATTGCCGAGGTTTCAGCCCGTTATCTCAGACCGGAGATGCTGAGAATCGCTATTGCCGGACCTAANTTTAGTTAAAATACGTTAATACACTTGCACGATTCGGAAAAACCCACTACCTTTGCACCCGTAAAACATCGCGGGGTGGAGCAGTGGTAGCTCGTTGGGCTCATAACCCAAAGGTCGTAGGTTCGAGTCCTGCCCCCGCCACTAAGATACAGCCGGTTATTCAACCGGCTGTTTTTTTATATCCTATAAATACCATTTTTATCGCACTAATGACTCATTTTTGAAATGCGCTCCTCTTGGTCGATATCGGCAAATTGCGTAATTTTGCACTCGAATTATGAGAGCACGTTCCATATCCATATTACTCTTCGCATTGGTGCCCCTGATGGCTATTGCCGACGAAAGCACCGATAGCACAAAGCATCACAAGGGGCTGATTGGCCGCGTGATGCAATACTTCAGCGAGAGCAACAACCCTTCTCCTACCGATAAATTCGATTTCAGCATCATAGGCGGCCCACACTATTCTTCCGACTCCAAATTCGGCATAGGCATGATGGGCGCCGGCCTGTATCGGGCCTCGCGCGCCGATACTCTCACGCCGGTGTCGCAGGTNTCNATCTATGCAGATGTCACCACGGCAGCCCACTTCAAGGTGGGCGTGTGTGGCACGCACATCTTCCCCGGCGACCGCAGCCGCCTCACCTACGACCTCAGCCTCTCGTCCATCAAGACCAGCTTCTGGGGCATAGGCTACGACGAATGCCGCAACGACGACAACGAGTCGAAATACAAATACCTCAACGTCCAGCTCCTCACCTACTATCGCTGGAGCCTGGGCAACCATTTCTACGCAGGCCCCGTAGCCACGATAGATTATATAAAGGGAAGCCAGTTTGAAAAACCCTGGCTGTGGCACGACGAGGCNGCCCACACCTTCAACTGGAGCCTGGGCGCACTGGTGGAATACGACTCGCGCGACCACCTCACCAATCCCTATCGAGGCACATTCGTGCGCATCCGCCAGCAGTTCTATCCACGGTTTCTGGGCAATCAATACGCATTCTCATCCACGACGGTGCACGCTTCGCAATACGTGCCTCTTTGGCGCGGTGGCGTGCTTGCGGCAGCGCTGGATGGAAATTTCACTTACGGCAACACCCCCTGGGGCCTGCTCAGCACATTCGGCGGCCGCAACAATATGCGCGGCTATTTCGAAGGTCGCTACCGCAACAAATCCGCCATCATCGCATGCGTGGANCTGCGCCAGCACGTGTGGCGCCGCAACGGCGTGGTGATTTGGGGCGGAGCCGGCACGGTGTTCGACAGTTTNANGGATATTAATTCGCGCAGTATTCTCCCCAACTATGGCCTGGGCTACCGCTGGGAGTTCAAGCAGCGCGTGAATGTGCGCCTCGACATGGGCTTCGGCCGTGGCGTTTCCGGTTTTATTTTCAGCATCAATGAAGCGTTTTAAGCACATTTCGCCGGCGGCGATACTCATGTGGGTGTTTCCCCTTCTGCTCATTGTGCCCAACGTGGCCCTGAGCATCACAGAGCAATATTCCATAGCAGCGCGCGTGGCCAACGTGGCGCTCCCCCTGGGTNTCTACCTGCTGCTCACCTCGGCCTGGGCACGGGTGGGCCGCACGGTGCTGTGGTGCCTGCCGCTCAGCATCTATGCGGCGTTCCAGATCGTGCTGCTTTATCTCTATGGAGAATCAATCATAGCCATCGACATGTTTCTCAATGTGGTCACCACCAACGTGGGCGAAGCCACAGAGCTGCTGGCCAATCTCACCCCGGCTATCCTGGNCGTGATAGCCCTTTATCTGCCGCCCATCGTGTGGAGCATCATCCAGCTCGTGAGGCACCGCACGGCGTCACGTCCCGCNCGCCGCCGCGCACGCATCGCCGGTGGTGCTTTGGCTCTGGCTGGAATCGCACTCGTGGCAANNGCATATATCGCCACTCCCGGCTATTCTGTGTCGAGGCAGCTATTTCCCCTCAACGTGATGAACAACACCCTGCAGGCCGGCCTGCGCACGGCCAAGACCAAAGACTACGTCCACACCTCGGCCGCCTACAGCTTCGACGCACGCAGCGAGCGGCCCGANTCCCTGCAGGAACTCTACGTGCTCGTGATAGGCGAGACGTGCCGGGCCCACAACTGGCAGCTCACGGGCTACGAACGCCCCACCAATCCACGTCTCTCGCAGCGACCGGAGCTCGTGGTCTTCCCCAAGGTGATGACCGAGAGCAANACCACCCACAAAAGCGTGCCGCTGATGCTATCGCCGCTATCGGCCGAGACTTTCGGAGACTCTATATACTATGTGAAGAGTATCTTCGAAGCATTCAAGGAGGCCGGCTTCACCACGGCATTTTTCTCCAACCAGCAGCGCAACGGCTCGTTCATCGACTTCTTCGGCGAACAGGCTGATTCCTGCNTCTTCATTGCCGACNACCCCGGCGCCAAGCGTTCCGACGATGCCCTGGCCGGGATGCTCGACGACTTTGTGCGCGGCAGCCGTGCCGGCAAGATTTTCGCGGTGCTCCACAGCTACGGTTCGCACTTCAACTACGCCGACCGCTACGGCTCGGAATACCGTGTGTTCACGCCCGACGANAATGATGCCGCCGAACCGTCCAACCGGGCCTCGCTCGTCAACGCCTACGACAACACGATGGTGATGACCGATGCCTTCGTGGACGATGTGATTGCCGTGCTCGACAAGCAGCCCGCAGCCGTGCACTCGGCCATGATTTTCGTTCCGGACCATGGTGAAGACATATTCGACGACTCGCGCAAGCGCTTCCTGCACGCATCCCCCACTCCCACCTACTGGCAGATACACGTGCCCATGGTGATGTGGGCCTCCCCCTCCTATACGCAGGCNTTCCCTGNCAAGATACACCACGCGCGGCTTAATTCCGGCAAGAACGTGTCGTCGAGCCGCTCGGTGTTCGACACGATGCTGTCGCTGGCCGGAGTGAGCACCAACCACAATCGTCGGCAGCGCGCCTTGACCGATAGCTGCTTCACCGAGGAACCACGCGTCTACCTCAACGACTACAACGAAGGGGTGCCCTTGCGCGCCGCCGGATTGGACAATCCGGACTATGAGATGATGCGCCATCACGGAATATCGCTGTNAGACAATCATTGCGATTTTTTGCACTTTTATCAACTGCCGCCATTGCAAAGTTTTCCGAAAAATTTTGCAATGCATTAATTATTAGCTGTTTAAAAAATTACCAATNGACAAAAGTTGTCCAAAATGTAAAATGTTGATAAGTTTAACATTTTAATTTTGTCAATTTTATTTTTTGTTTCTACCTTTGTGCCGCAATAAAATCAGGCACCTTTCTGCCATCCTCAACACATACAATTCCTCATCTCGATGATACAGACTGTAGTAAAACGCGACGGACGCGTTGTAGGCTTCAACGAAGAAAAAATCAAAGCTGCCATCCGCAAGGCAATGCTCACCACCGAAAAGGGCGAAGACGAAGCCCTGATATGCAAGATTTGCGACCGCGTGAACTTCAACGGCACCGAACGCATGACCGTGGAAGAAATCCAGGACATGGTGGAGCTTGAGCTCATGAACAGCCCACGCAAGGAAGTGGCCAAGCGCTATATCGCCTACCGCGACCAGCGCAGCATTGCTCGACGCGCCAAGACACGCGACATGTTTCATGAAATCATCGAGGCCAAGAACACCGACATCACCCGCGAGAACGCCAATATGAACACCGACTCGCCCGCGGGCATGATGATGAAATTTGCAAGCGAGACCACCAAGCCCTTCGTCGACGACTATCTGCTGAGCCAGGAAGCACGCGATGCCGTGCGCTCGGGCTACATCCACATCCACGACAAGGACTACTACCCCACCAAGAGCCTCACCTGCGTGCAGCACCCCCTCGACCGCATCCTTGAGCACGGCTTCATCGCCGGCCACGGCGAGAGCCGCCCGGCCAAGCGCATCGAGACGGCCACGATCCTGGCTTGCGTGTCGCTGGAGATTGCCCAGAACGAGATGCATGGCGGTCAAGCCATTCCTGCCTTCGACTTCTATCTCGCTCCCTTCGTGCGCTCCACCTTCATCGAGGAAGTGAAATACATCGAGCAGATGCAGGGTGTAGACCTCAGCCACTTATATAATAAGGAGTTCGACGACTACACCACCACCGACCTCACCGGCCTCACCGGCGAGGAGCGCATGCTGCGCCACGCCATCAACCGCACGGTGAGCCGTGTGCACCAGGCTATGGAGGCATTTATCCACAACATGAACACCATCCACTCGCGCGGCGGCAACCAGGTGGTGTTTTCCTCCATCAACTACGGTACCGACACCAGCGCCGAGGGCCGTTGCATCATCCGCGAGCTCCTCAACAGCACCTACGAGGGCGTGGGCAACGGCGCCACCGCCATCTTCCCCATCCAGATATGGAAGAAAAAGCGCGGCGTGAGCTATCTGCCCACCGACCGCAACTACGACCTCTACCGCCTGGCATGCAAGGTGACGGCCCGCCGTTTCTTCCCCAACTTCGTGAACCTCGATGCCACATTCAACGTGCACGAGAAGTGGGACGCCGCNGATCCCCACCGCTACCTCTACGAAATCGCCACCATGGGATGCCGCACGCGAGTGTTTGAAGACCGCTACGGCGAGAAGACATCCATCGGCCGCGGCAACCTGAGCTTCACCACCATCAACATCGTGCGNATCGCCATCGAGTGCATGAACATCCGCGACAAGCAGGAGCGCATCGACACCTTCTTCCGCCGCCTCGACAGCGTGCTCGACGTGGCTGCCCGCCAGCTCAACGACCGCTTCGACTTCCAGAAGTCGGCTCTGGCCAAGCAGTTCCCCCTGGTGATGAGCAAGCTCTGGAACGGCGCCAACGTGCTCGGCCCCGACGACAGCATCGAGAGCGTGATCAACCACGGCACCCTGGGCATCGGCTTCATAGGCCTGGCCGAGTGCCTCGTGGCTCTCATAGGCAAGCACCATGGCGAGAGCGACGAAGCCCAGGCTCTGGGCCTACGAATCGTGGGCCACATGCGTTCGCGAGTCAATGAATTCTGCGAGAAATACGAGCACAACTTCTCCGTGCTTGCCACTCCCGCCGAAGGCCTCGCCGGCAAGTTCACCGCCAAGGACCGCAAGACCTTCGGCATCCTGCCCGGAATCACCGACAAGATCTACTACACCAACTCCAACCACGTGCCCGTCTACTACCACTGCTCGCCGCGCCACAAGGCCGAGGTGGAAGCTCCCTACCATGAGCTCACCCGCGGCGGACACATCTTCTACGTGGAAATCGACGGCGACGCCACCCACAATCCCGAGGCCATATCGGATATCGTAGACCTTATGGACCGCCACAACATTGGCTACTGCTCCGTGAACCACAACCGCAACCGCTGCATGCACTGCGGCTACGAGGACGCCTCCGCCGACCTCAAGGAGTGCCCCAAATGCGGCAGCACAGCCATCGACAAGCTCCAGCGCATCACCGGCTACCTCGTGGGCACCACCGACCGCTGGAACACCGCCAAGCTGGCCGAACTCAACGACCGCGTGGTCCACAAATAATGCTGCGCATCGTCGACATTATCGAGGGCACAAGCGTGGACGGCGCAGGATTGCGCACAGCCATCTATACGGCCGGCTGTGCGCACGCCTGCCCCGGGTGCCACAATCCGACCACATGGCCCTTCGACTGCGGCCGCGAAGTCACCACAGCCGAAATACTTGAAGCGGTGGAACGCAACGGCTTCAACGTGACCCTGACCGGCGGCGACCCCTTGTATCAAGCAGATGCGCTGGTGCCTCTGGCCACCGAGCTCAAGAAGCGCGGCTACAACATCTGGTGCTACACGGGCTTCACCTTCGAGCAGCTGCTCACGCGCCCGGACGCCATGCGCCTGCTGCCTTTCATCGATATCCTCGTGGACGGCCCCTTCGTGGAAAGCCTGCGCGACCCCGACCTTCGCTTCCGGGGCTCATCCAACCAGCGCATCATAGACGTTGCGGCCTCCCTGGACGCCTCCGCCCCCGTCGTTGCCCGGCAATATAGCGAGACCGCCTATACCCGCCCATGACGCAAATCTTCCGCCTCACCGGCAGGGAGCCATAATTTCAATTGAGGCAAAAAAATCGAAAGAAGGCCTTGGCCAAACGAAAAAAATGCCGTACCTTTGTGCAAATTTTTCAAAATCCAGAATGAAAGAAGTGACCTGCGAGGGACACACCTTCGTGCCCTACATCTCCAGAGACCAGATTGATGCCCGAATCAAAGAGCTGGGCAAACAAATAGTGTGCGACTACGCCGGAAAAGCGCCCCTGTTCATTTGCGTGTTGAACGGGGCGTTTCCTTTTGCCAGCGACCTGTTCAGGGCCGCCGAAGGCATTGACGCACAAATCACCTTCATACGCCTCAAAAGCTACGCAGGCATGGGTTCTACCGGCACCATCAAAGAGGTGATAGGCCTGCAGGAAGACGTGAAGGGCCGCAACGTGATAGTGATTGAAGACATCATCGACACCGGCCACACCATCGCCCATCTGCTGCGCGGCCTCAAGGAAAAAGGCGCCGCCGATATCAAGGTGGCTTCCCTGCTCTTCAAGCCCGAGGCACTCGAAGAGCCCGACGTGAACCCCGACTACGTGGGCTTCAGCATTCCCAAGAAATTCATTATCGGTTTCGGACTTGACCTCAACGAGAAGGCCCGCGACCTCAACGACATCTACGTTCTTAAAGACCAAGCTTAAGAAATGTTCAACCTTGTAATTTTCGGTGCCCCCGGCAGCGGCAAGGGCACACAGAGCGAGCGCCTTATAAATGAATATGGCCTCCATCACATCTCCACCGGCGAAGTGCTGCGCGACCATATCGCGCGCGATACCGAGCTGGGACGAATTGCCGACAGCTATATATCCAAAGGCCAACTCATTCCCGACGATCTCATGATTCGCGTGCTGGCCAGCGTGCTCGACGAAAACCCCGAGAAGACCTCCAGAGGCGTGATTTTCGACGGTTTTCCGCGCACCATCCCGCAGGCCGAGGCCCTGAAAAAGATGCTTGAAGAACGCGGCACGCAACTCGATGCCGTGGTGGGCCTGGAAGTGCCCGAAGAAGAACTCGTGCAGCGCATGATCAAGCGCGGCCACGACACAGGACGAGCCGACGACAACCTCGACACCATCAAGAGCCGCCTCGACGTGTATCACAAGCAGACACAGCCCCTGCGCGACCACTACATCAAGGAAGGCGCCTACCATGCTATCGACGGCAGCGGCGACACCGAGCGCATCTTCGCCGATATCAAAACAGCCTTAAAAAAGTAAAACACTGAACTCCAATTTCCAACACTAACTTACCTAATGGCATGCCACCATGGCATGCCGTTTTTCTGAACCACATGAAACAACAACTTGCATTGATTCTGGCCGGTGCGGCCGTAGTGTGCGCACCGGCTGCTTCCGGACGCCTGCCGCTGCGCGTATATTCAGGCGCGACAGACACCGTCTACAACCCCGAACACACTATCGTGGCAGTAACCACCCCCGGCGCCACCGCNACCATCGGCGGCGAAACCGTGCACGTCTATCCCAATACCGGCAGCTTCGGCGCCAAGGTGCAGCTCAAGCCCGGCATGAACAAGGTGGAGATAGCAGCTCGCAAGGGCAGCGAAAAAGCAAAGGAAACTCTGAAAATATTCCTGGCCGAAAAACCGGCAGCCAAGGCAGCAGCCAAGNCAGCCACCGGCCAGCGCGAGCAGAGCTTTGCCCAGCCCATCACCGTGGCCACCGACTCCGGTGCTTATCTGCAATACGGCCCNGCCGGCGACCGCCTGGGAGGCTCCAAGATGTGCTTCCTCGACTCGGCCATCACCCTGCGTGCTGTGGGTGAGGTGGGTAGCCTCTACCGAGTGCAGCTGAGCGCAAACAGATTCGCCTACCTGCCCAAGGAATATGCCCACGCAGCCGNGCAGCCGGCNCCGGAGCTCAACGTCACCGGTTCGTGGAGCATCACCCGCGGCGAACGGGCCGACCGCGTGAGCATCGCCCTGCCCGCNCGCCTGCCCTACGACTACTGGACTGAAGACGGCGACCCCTCCACCCTGTGCGTGGAAATCTACGGTGCCTGCGACAACAGCAACTGGATCACCCAGCGCTCGCTCGATCTGGGCATTATCGACCGCGTGGACTTCCGCCAGATCGAGAGCGACGTTTATCGCGTGCTCATCCACCTGAAGAGCAGCTATGTGTGGGGCTTCACCGTGGGCTACGAGGGCACGTCGATGCGCATCGACGTGCGCCACGCTCCGCAGTGCCGGAGCTTCAAGGGGCTGCACGTGGGTCTCGATGCCGGGCACGGCGGCCGGTATCCCGGTGCCAAGTCGCCNGCCGGCCTCGTGGAGAAGGATCTGAACCTCGACATCGTGCTCAAGCTGCGCGANATGCTTGAGCAGGCAGGCGCCACCGTGACCCTCACCCGCGACGGCGACACAGGCCCCTCCATGACCGAGCGCAAGCGCATCCTGCGCGATGCCGGAGTAGACATCAGCGTGAGCGTCCACAACAACGCCGGCGGCAGCCCCCTCTCGGCTCCCGGCACGGCCGCTCTCTACAAGCACAGCTTCGACCGCCCCTTTGCCCTGGCCGTGGCCCGCAGGCTCGTGGCNCTCGACGTGAATCTCTTCGGCCTCGTGGGCAACTTCAACTTCTCGCTCAACGGCCCCACCGACTATCCCAACATGCTGGTGGAAGGCCTCTTCATGAGCTCTCTTGAAGAAGANAATCTGCTTGCCGATCCCGAATTCCGCACCCGCATGGCCCGCGCCATCTTCCTGGGCATCGACGACTACCTCAAGCAGTCGCTGGGCGGAGAATAACCCCAGCAGCACAACGCCACACACACAACGCAGGCCGGCCTCAAAGCCGGCCTGTGTTGCTTTTCGGGTCCTAAACCAAGCGTAATTCAATAATTATTACTATTTTTGCAGAAACTATACCAAACCATAACAAAAACACTAATAAATGAACAGACTTTTACTCACCGGACTGCTCTCCGCAGCAGTAATTGGCGCGTCGGCGGCTGCTCCCGTGAATTTCACGGAGAAGAAAAATGCCGCTGAGTCGGTAAAGCCGATCACGGTGCGCAATGCTTCCGGCAAAGCAACGGTAAGACATCTTGCTCCCGGCGTGACCGAGACCGTGAACCACGGAATCAAGAAACTCAACGTGGCCCAAGGCCCCAAACTCATCAAAAAGCCCTCACGCACNATTTACAAGGCATCCAAGTANGACGGCCTGGCTTTCTTTGAAAGCTTTGAAAACTGGGACGGCCAAGAGCCGCTGTGGATTCCCGAAGGCTGGGAACTCGACCACCGCGGANAGTGCGAGCCCGGGGATTCATGGACTCCCAGCTATGGCGTGAACAACTATATGACACCTGCCGACGGCGATGTGATTTTCGGCATCAACTACTCATCCAAGTCTCAGGACGAATGGCTGATTACCCCGGAAATCAAAATTGAAGAAGGCTATCAGTTCACTTTCTGGTATTGGCTCACGCCCTACTACCTCTTCAAGGAAGACAACGTGGACTGGGAAAATTATGAGTACATCGGCGAAAAGGAAGTNTCCGCCACCCTTCAGCTTTGGGCGCTCCCCGANGGCGGCGAATGGACTATGCTCCACGACGTGGCCGACGACTACAAAGACCTCACGCTTGACGAACTCCTGAACACATATTATGTGGATATGCAGAAAAAGAGCATCGGGCTTGACCAATTCGCCGGCAAGACCGTGAAAATAGCATTCCGCCTTGTGGGCCAGGACGGCAACACCATCTTCATTGATGCTGTGGGCGTGGGCTATCCCCTCCTCGACGACGTAAGCTTCATGGATCCCTTCGACACCCTTTACTTCGGCGTGGAACCCAATTGGCAGCTGTCCTGCATGCTTGCGGATATTGCCCAGTATGGCGTATATTATCCCACCACCTGGTCCAATCTCTCCTACAACGAAGGTGCCACCTACAGCTGGACCTACGAAGATCCCAAAACGCATCAGCCCGTCACNGCCGATGGTGAAGACGTGCAGTACGACCTTACTCTCACTTTCGANCCCGACTACACTTCCGAAGCCACGCTGCGCAACAACCTCTACACCACCCCCGTGCTCACGGCCAGCGCACCCAACGCCTCCNACACTCAGTGCGGCATGGGCGCCCCGCTGATGCAGGCCGGTGGCACTTGCGAATTTGTGTTCAACNACGGAACCACTTTCAACGGTTCTTATCTGCCCTTCGGCATTAACACCAACGGCCTGGCCTACCTCACGCTGTTTGACGACAAGATTGGCGACCCCGCGATACCCATCTTCGGCTACAACAAGAACGCCAACCAGTATTGGCTCAACTACTCGCTGAACGGAGAGCCCGCCGTGGCCGACGAATACTCCAAAGTGGAAGGCATAGCAAACCTTTTCTGGGCTTCTGAAACTCCTGTAGTAGTAAACGGCCTCACGCTGGGTGCNTATGGACAGGTGGCAGACGATGTAGAGTTCACGGCCACCATCCTGGGCCTGGATTCCGAATACAGCAAAGATCTTTCCACCATGGAAAAGATTGCCACCACCACAATTACCGGCAGCAGCATCAGCCGCGAATATAGCGATGCCAACGGCTTTATGATGCTTGAATTCAACTTCGACGAGCCTGTGGTTCTCTCGGCCACTGAAGAGCACCCCGCCTACTTCTTGCTTATTGAAGGATTCAACAACGAAAAAGTAGAATACTTCGCTCCCCTGCAATCGGAAATTCCCCTGGCCAACTATCTCTGCTGGGGCTACATCCTCNCCCATGTCGATCTCTCGGCGCAGACCGGTCGCGAGGCCTACTACAATATCAAGCCCATGCAGTATAAGGATGGCGACGAATACGTTGACCTTTACGCTGCATTCGCCATCGGCCTGAAAGCCGAGTTCCCCTGGCTCACCACCGAGTGTGAAGGCATCGAACTGGCCGACGAAGCGGTGACCGTGGACCTGGGCAGCTACTACGACGGCAGCAAGCTCACGGTAGAAGCTCCCGCAGGCGTAAAAGCCACCGTTGCCGGCCGCTACGACAAGTGCGTGCTCACCGTAGCTAAGGAATCGGCCGACGTTGAAGCCAGCGGCGACATCGTGGTGAAAGGCCCCGGCGTGGAACTTACCATCCCCGTGACTGCCCAGGCCGGCATCGCCGACATCGTGGCCGACGGCAACAAGCAGGTGACTGCCATCTACGACCTCAACGGCCGCCGCGTGGACGCTGCCCGCGCAGCAGGCGGCGTGTACGTTGTGAAGTACTCCGACGGCACCGTTGCCAAGCGCGTAGTGAAATAATCGCTCCANCGCAACTCATCTCCCAGCCCTGTGCCACCGCGGCACAGGGCTGATTTTTTTGCGCTTGCAGATAATCGAAAAGTTTCGTAACTTTGCCACAAATATATCCTATTATGAACGAAACCGCACAACAAGATATACAGGCCCCCAAGCGCAACCTGAGCAAACTGATAATCAAATGGCTGTGGATATTATTCGCCGCCGGCACGGTGCTGGGGGTGATATTCTTCATCCTCGTCTACAACGGCGTGATAGGCTACATGCCCCCGATTGAAGAACTGAAGAACCCGCAGGACAAATACGCCACGGTGATCTATACGGCCGACGGCAAGGAGATGGGACGCTANTTCCGGGGCACGGGCAACCGCGTGTATGCCGACTTCGACGAAATATCACCCAACGTGATCGACGCNCTTATCGCCACGGAAGACGTGCGCTTTGAAAGCCACTCCGGCATCGACGCCAAGGCCATAAGCCGCGCCCTGTTCAAAACNGTGCTCATGGGCAACAAGAGCGCAGGAGGCGGCTCCACCATCACCCAGCAGCTGGCCAAGCAGCTATATACGCCCCCCACATCGGGCCTCATGAGCCGCGCCATGCAGAAACCCATCGAGTGGATGATCGCCATCAAGCTGGAACGCTTCTACAGCAAGGAAGAGATAATAAAGATGTATCTCAACCAGTTTGACTTCCTCTACAACGCCGTGGGCATCAAGAGCGCCGCCAAGGTCTACTTCAACACCTCGGCCGACAAGCTCAACATCGAGCAGGCGGCCCTGCTCGTGGGNATGGTAAAGAATCCCGCCTACTACAATCCCGTGCGTCATCCCGAGCGTGCCCGGGAGCGCCGCAACGTGGTGCTGGAGCAGATGTATAAGGCAGATTTCATCACCCGCGAGCAGCTGGACTCGCTGCAGGCACTGCCCCTGGAGCTCGACTTCCACCGCATCGACCACAAGGAGGGCATCGCGCCCTACNTGCGCGAGGAACTGCGGCGCATGCTCACGGCCCACAAGCCCGATCGCTCGAAATACCCCTCGTGGGACAGCCAGAGCTTCACCGACGACAGCATAGCATGGGCCACCAATCCGCTATTCGGCTGGATCGACAAGAATCCCAAAGCCGACGGCTCGAAATACGACATATACAACGACGGCCTGCGCATCTACACCACCATCGACTCGCGTATGCAGCAGTATGCCGAGGAAGCCGTGAACGAGCACATGCGCAACCTCCAGGCCGCCTTCAACCGCGAGAAGCGAGGCTCNAAGACCGCCCCCTACACTTCCAATCCCGGAGAGCTATCGGCATCGACGCGCGAGAAACTGATTGCCAATGCCGTGCGCCAGAGCGAACGTCGCCGCGTGGCCAAGCTCAACGGCAAATCCGAGGCAGAAATCACAGCCGAGTTCAACACACCCGTGGAGATGACGGTATTCAGCTACAACGGCCCCGTGGACACGGTGATGACNCCGCTCGACTCCATCCTCTACACCAAGAGCTTCCTGCGCACGGGATTCATGTCGATGGACGCCGGCAACGGCCACGTCAAAGCCTACGTGGGTGGCCCCGACTTCCGCTTCTTCCAGTACGACATGGTGTCGACGGGCCGTCGCCAGATCGGCTCCACTATTAAGCCGTTCCTCTACACCTACGCCATGGAATCGGGCTTCACGCCCTGCAGCCAGCTGCTCAACGAGCAGCCCACGTTCACCGACGAAAGCGGTCGCCCNTGGTCGCCGCGCAACGCCGGCCACTCCCGCATCGGCGAGAACGTGGACCTGCGCTGGGCGCTCACCAACTCCAACAACTGGATATCGGCACGGCTCATGGCGCAGCTCAGCCCCGCCGAGCTCGTGAAGCGAATGCACTCCTACGGTATCACCAACAAGCTGCCCGCCGTGCTCTCGCTGTGCCTGGGCCCGTGCGAGGCATCGGTGAAGGAGATGGTCACGGCCTATAGCGCCTTTGCCAACAACGGCATGCGCACCGACCCCGTGTTTGTGACGGCCATAGCCGACAACAACGGCAACATCATCAGCGAATTCTCGCCCGTGCAGACCGAGGTGATCACCGACAAAGGCTACTGGCGCATCCTCTCGATCCTGCTCAACGTGGTGGATGGTGGCACCGGCAACCGCGTGCGCCGCGCGCCCTACAATATCACTGCCCAGATGGGAGGCAAGACCGGTACCACCAACTTCAACGCCGACGGCTGGTTCATGGGCTTCACGCCCGAGCTCGTGAGCGGCGTGTGGGTGGGTGGCGACGAACGCTACATCCACTTCAACTCCATGGCCGAGGGCCAGGGCGCCAGCATGGCCCTGCCCATCTATGGCCGCTACATGAGCAAGGTGTACGGCGACCAGTCTCTCCCCTACAAGCAAGACAAGCGCTTCCACTTCCCTGCCACCGCCGACCTCTGCGGCGGCGAACTCTACGGCGATATCGAGCCCGAAGAAGCTGAAGAGGCCATCGAAGGAATGTTTGACTGATAAAAAAGAATACAAAATAGCGGCAAATGCCGCCTTACAAGCGCCGCAGGCTTCATTTTTTGGGGCCTGCGGCGCCGGTTTTTAATTTATTTTTGCTATTTTTGCACAAAATTATGCTCGCGCGAGAGCGCGCGGGAAAGTTCAACCATCGAAACAACACAACAACTTTAACCCCTTTATATTATGGAAATATCCCATATCGAACACATCGGCATAGCCGTGCCCTCACTCGACGAGGCAATCCCCTTCTACGAGAAGATGCTGGGCCTCAAGTGCTTCGCAATTGAAGAAGTAGCTGATCAGAAAGTGCGCACCGCATTNTTCAAGGTGGGCCAGACCAAAATCGAGCTGCTCGAAGGCACCGCCGACGACAGCGCCATCTCCAAGTTCATCGCCAACAACGGCGGCCGCGGCGGCATCCAGCACATGGCATTTGCCATCGCCGACGGTGTGGCCAATGCTCTGGGCGAGCTCGAAGAAAAAGGCTGCCGCCTCATCGACAAGGCCCCCCGCAAGGGCGCTGAAGGCCTCAACATCGCATTCCTTCACCCCAAGAGCACCGTGGGCACCCTCATCGAGCTCTGTGAAGACCCCAACAAGTAATCCCCGCAATCTCAAATTTCATTAAAAGATATTATAATGAGCAGCCAACTTGAAAAAGTACAAGAGCTCATAGAGCTCCGCGCCCAAGCTCGCCTCGGCGGCGGCGAAAAGGCCATCGAAAAGCAGCACGAGCGCGGCAAATACACCGCACGCGAGCGCATCGCCCAGTTGCTGGANGAAGGCTCGTTTGAGGAGCTCGACATGTTTGTGCGCCACCGTTGCACAAACTTCGGCCAGGATAAGAAATCGTTCTTGGGCGACGGCGTTGTCACCGGCTACGGCACAATCGACGGTCGCCTTGTCTATGTGTTTGCCCAGGACTTCACCGTGTTCGGTGGTTCGCTGAGCGAGACCATGGCACTGAAAATCTGCAAGATCATGGATATGGCCATGAAGATGGGTGCTCCCGTCATCGGCCTCAACGACTCGGGCGGCGCCCGCATCCAGGAAGGCATCAACGCCCTGGCCGGCTATGCCGAGATCTTCCAGCGCAACATCATGGCTTCCGGCGTGATTCCCCAGATCAGCGCCATCCTGGGCCCCTGCGCCGGCGGTGCGGTGTACTCCCCCGCCCTCACCGACTTCACCATCATGGCCAAGGGCATCTCCTATATGTTCCTCACCGGCCCCAAGGTGGTGAAGACCGTGACCGGCGAAGACGTGACTCAGGACGCCCTGGGCGGTGCCGAGGTGCACGCTTCCAAGAGCGGCGTGGCCCACTTTGCAGCTGAAGACGGCGAGGATGCNCTGCGCATCATCCGCAAGCTCTTCNGCTTCATCCCCCAGAACAACCTTGAGGAGCCGCCGCTGATGCCCTGCGACGANCCCATCGACCGTCTTGAAGACTCGCTGAACGAAATCATCCCCGACTCGGCTACCCGCCCCTACGACATGTATGAGGTGATCGGTGCCATCATCGACAACGGCGAGTTCCTGGAGGTGCAGCGCGACTATGCCAAGAACCTCATCNTNGGNTTCGCNCGCTTCAANGGNCAGGCCGTNGGTATCGTNGCCAACCAGCCCAAATACCTCGCCGGCGTGCTCGACAGCAACGCNTCGCGCAAGGGTGCGCGCTTTGTGCGCTTCTGCGATGCCTTCAATATTCCTCTGGTNACCCTCGTGGACGTGCCCGGATTCCTCCCCGGCACCGGCCAGGAATACAACGGCGTGATCCTGCACGGCGCCAAGCTGCTCTATGCCTATGGCGAAGCCACCGTGCCCAAGGTGACGGTGACACTGCGCAAGAGCTACGGCGGCAGCCACATCGTGATGAGCTGCAAGCAGCTGCGCGGCGACATGAACTACGCATGGCCCACCGCCGAAATCGCCGTTATGGGCGGCGCAGGCGCTGTGGAAGTGCTCTACGCCAAGGAAGCCAAGGCCGCCGAAGACCCCAAAAAGGTGCTGGCCGAGAAGGAAGCCGAATACAACAAGCTCTTCTGCAACCCCTACAANGCCGCACGCTACGGCTACATCGACGACGTGATCGAGCCCCGCAACACGCGCTTCCGCGTGATCCGCGCCCTGCAGCAGCTCGCCACCAAGAAGGTCACCAACCCCGCCAAGAAACACGGCAACATTCCCCTGTAACACCCCTCCACCGTTATGAACAAACGTATAATCATAGCAGCAATCGCCCTCGTGGCAGGCGCTTCAAGCCTTATGGCCCAGAGCCGCAAGGCCGTGCGCCTCAACGAGGTGATGGTGGAGAATACTTCCAGCATCGTCGATGATTACGGTGTGCACCACGGCTGGATTGANCTCTTCAACTCCAACTTTGCGCCCATCGAAATCTCGAGCATGTATCTGAGCAACGACTCGACCAATCCCAAGATGTATCCCGTGCCCCTGGGCGATGTGAACACNCGCATCGCCAAGCGCCAGCACGTGGTGTTCTTCACTGATGGCGAGCCCGAGAAAGGAACATTCCACACCAACTTCGTGCTCACGCCCGGAGCTGAAAACTGGGTGGGCCTCTACGATGCCGATGGCTCGCTCATCGACCAGATCACCGTGCCCGCCTCCGTGGCTGCCGATCAGACCTACGCCCGTGAAGAAGACGGCAAGGGCCANTGGCAANTGCGCACCGGCNATGGCGATTTCTACATCACGCCNTCNAGCGCCAACGTGATCAAGGACAAGAACAGCCGCGTGGAGAAATTTGCCGAGATGGACGAGAACGGCTTCGGCATGACCATCATGGCCATGTGCGTGGTGTTCAGCGCCCTGCTGCTCCTGTGCCTGTGCTTCTACGCCATAGGCGCTATAGGCAAGAGCCTCTCGCGCAGCAATAAGATCAAGAGCATGGGCGACGACCACACCGATCCCGAGGTGCGCGCNGCCACCGACCACGACAGCGGCGAGGAAATCGCAGCCATCGTGATGGCTCTGCACGAGCACTTCAACGCCCACGACGAGGAAAACACCATCCTCACCATCAACAAGGTGAAGCGTGCCTACTCGCCCTGGAGCTCCAAGATCTACGGCCTGCGCGAAGTGCCTCAGCACCACCGTCGCTAATAACCCCTCCTTTAACAAAGTATTACCCAATTCATTAACACGCAACAATGAAAGAATATAAATATAAAATCAACGGTAACACCTATAAGGTGGGCATCGGCGACCTCAACGACAACGTTGTGGATGTGGAAGTCAACGGCGTGCCCTACAAGGTGGAAATGGACAAGGCCAAAGCCGCTACCGTGAAGGTGGCTGCCGCTCCCAAGGCCGCTGCCGCTCCCCGCACCACAGGCGGCGAGAAAGTNATCGCCAAGCCCGCTGCAACNGGCGGAGCAGGCTCCGTGAAGGCTCCCCTGCCCGGCGTGGTGCTCTCGATTCCCGTAAAGGTGGGCGATGCCGTGAAGGCCGCCGACACCGTGGTGGTGCTCGAAGCCATGAAAATGGAAAACGCCATTCACGCCGGCAAGGACGGCCGCGTGGCTTCCATCAACGTGAACGCCGGCGACTCCGTGCTGGAAGGCGCAGTGCTCATCACCCTCGAATAATAAAATCGCTGCAATATGTCATTCGGCGATTTTCTGCTCGACAACCTGCGTCAGTTCTGGGAACTGACGGGTTTTGCCAATGCTGAGCTCGGCAACTTCGTGATGCTGGCCGTGGGTCTCTTCTTCATNTGGCTCGCCATCAAGAAGAACTTCGAGCCCATGCTCCTNGTGCCCATCGGCTTCGGTATCCTCATCGGCAATGTGCCCTTCAACACCGGTGCCGGTCTCGAAGTGGGCATCTACGAAGAGGGNTCCGTGCTCAATATTCTCTACAACGGCGTATCGGCCGGCTGGTATCCCCCGCTCATCTTCCTGGGCATCGGTGCCATGACCGACTTCTCGGCCCTCATCGCCAATCCCAAGCTCATGCTCATAGGCGCTGCCGCTCAGTTCGGCATCTTCGGTGCCTATATGGTGGCTCTTCTGCTGGGCTTCGCCCCCGACCAGGCAGGCGCCATCGCCATCATCGGCGGTGCCGACGGNCCCACGGCCATNTTCCTGTCGTCGAAGCTNGCGCCCAACCTGATGGGTGCCATAGCCGTGTCGGCCTACTCCTATATGGCTCTGGTGCCCGTGATTCAGCCGCCCATCATGCGCCTGTTCACCACCAAGAAGGAGCGCCTGATACGCATGAAACCCGCCCGCGCCGTGAGCCAGAACGAGAAGATCATCTTCCCCATCGTGGGCATGCTTCTCACGTGCTTCGTGGTGCCTTCGGGTCTGCCCCTGCTGGGCATGCTCTTCTTCGGCAACCTGCTGCGTGAGTGCGGTGTCACCACCCGCTTGGCCAAGACTGCCAGCAACGCCCTCACCGACATCGTGACCATNCTGCTGGGCCTCACCGTGGGCGCATCCACGCAGGCTTCGCAGTTCCTCACGCCNCAGACCATCTTCATCTTCTTCCTGGGCTTCATGGCCTTCATCATCGCCTCCAGCAGCGGCGTGCTCTTCGTGAAGCTCTTCAACCTCTTCCTCCCGAAGGACAAGAAGATCAACCCCCTCATCGGCAACGCCGGCGTATCGGCAGTGCCCATGAGCGCACGTATCTCCAACAATCTGGGCCTCGAATACGACCCCTCCAACTACCTGCTGATGCACGCCATGGGCCCCAACGTGGCCGGCGTTATCGGCTCGGCAGTCGCCGCAGGCGTGCTCCTGGGCTTCCTCGTGTAAAAGATACCCCCCTGATAGCAAAAGAAATGGCCGCGCATGATGCGCGGCCATTTCTTTTGCTATCAGAATTTATTCCAGCACAATCAGATGACGCTCGCCGCTGATATCGGTCACGGCCAGCAGGCGCATCGTGCCACCGTCGGCCACGTCGAGCTTCTTGCGCAGTGCGTCGGCCGACATACCGAAGTTGCGCGCCGCCACCTGGATGCGCGGATACTTGTTGCGGAAGCGCTTGAGCACCTTTGATGCCCAGGGAAGCACCTCCACCACCCTGCGCTGCTCGCCGGGGAAGGCCGGAGCCGGGGTGGCCGAGAAATACACATGGGTGTTGGGCGCCACCTTCTGCAGCCCGTAGCGCTGCGCCACCATGCGCACCGCACCTGCCTTCATCACGGCCGGATATGGCTCGCACACGGTGTCGCCGGCGCGAGGCACACCGTAGACGGCATCCGCCACGAGCTCCTCTGCTCGCGTGCAGCGGAAGGTGTGGGTGGTGTCGGGGCCCACGGTTACGGCCTCGATAGCTATCTCGTCGGCCGTCTTGGGCTCGTGGTCGAAGTCGAGCAGCGCCAGCAGTTCCTTGCACTCCGTGGGCGTGCCCAGCGAGAAGATGCGCACGCAAGCTGGAAGCGCCTCCAGCACGCTGGATATATCCAGCATGGGCGACATCTTCACCACCACACGGTGGCACTTCTCGCGCAGCAGCGGCAGCATGGCCACTACATCGGGCTCGCAGTCGGAGAGGGCGAATACGCGGCCGCCGGCTGCATCGCGGCGGGCAGGATCGACAAAAGCCATATCGAGGCGCTCGCCATCGTAGTGCGCGAGCCATTCGCGGCAATCTCCCTGCACCACCACCACATTATCCGCGCCGGCCTCGCGCATATTGCTCTCAAGAGCGCGGGCACGGTCGGGGTCCATCTCCACGGCCACCACCTTATCGGCCACAGCGGAGCAGTGCAGCGCATCGATACCCAGGCCGGCCGTGAGGTCGACCATCGCGGCGCATTCCGGCACCAGCGAGGCATGAAACGCGGCGAGGCGATCGGATGTGCTCTGCTCGCCTGCGAGCGTCGACGGAAAACGCCAGCGAGGCACGCGCAGCAGAGTGGCCGCCAGCTTCTTGCCGAAGCGTCGGCGGCACTCTATCTGTGTGATTTCGGCTTCATAGTCCTTGCCAAACTTGAGCCATAATGCTTTCGGGTCGTCGGCCATGTGGGCATCGACCCATTCCCATGATATATCTTTCATGCCTATATAACAACGATGCGGCACGTTTTGTTACCAGTCGTCGCTGCGGAAGGGCACGGCAGGCTGCTCGTTGCCCCCGATGAGCGTGCCCGGCTTGAAGTCGCCGAAGCCGTAACGCACCGCCACGGGCTCGTCCACGCCGTCGGCCGTGAGCACTATTTCGTTGGTCTGCCAGTGCAGCCAGCCCGTG
Organism: Bacteroides sp.; assembly: GCA_014801485.1. Lineage (GTDB taxonomy): Bacteria > Bacteroidota > Bacteroidia > Bacteroidales > Muribaculaceae > CAG-873. The sequence continues at coordinate 225,889 of JAAVEC010000011.1, read as the reverse complement.
GCCGGATGAAACACTCGGTCGGGTCCTGCCAGCTCGAATCCTTCCAGCATGTAGTTGCGGCAGATTCCCATGGGCAGATTCTTGAAGGCCACCCAGGCCTCGCGCCCCTTGGGCTCCCAGCCGGCGTAGACGGGACCGCTGTCGCACACGTTGTCGTGCCCGTAGGTGCGGTTCAGTGCCATGTAGCTCAGGCGCTGCCCCACGGGCGCCTTGCGGCGGGGATGGATATTGTGCAGCTCAAAGGGCTCGGCCAGGTCATTGGTGCACACCATGCCACTGGACGGGATGAGCTCCTGCGCCTTGAACTGAGCTTCCCTGAGACGTGCGCCGCTGGCATAGTCGCCGCTCTCATAGTCGTAGGGCGCGATCTCAACGTAGTAGAAAGGAATCTCGCCCAGGCCCATCTCGCTGCGCCAGCGCTCCACCATGGCAGCCAGTCGCGTGGCGTAGTTCTCGTGCTCTCCCACGTTGGAGCAGCCCTGATACCAGATGATGCCCTTGTAGGTGTAGCGCTCCACGGGCCGGAACATAGCGTTATACATCAGCATGGGCCTGTGATATTCGGTCATTGCCTCCATGTAGGCCGGGTCGAGCGACACATCGGAATAGCCCTCAAGCATGTCGCGCGGCATCCAGCTCTCCACCTTCGAGCCGCCGTAGGAGCAGTTGACGATACCCACGGGCACGTCGAGCGCGCGGCTCAGCGACTTGGCGAAGAACCACGCCGTGGCGCTGAATTCCATGGCGTCGCGGTAGTTCTCGGTGGTCATCCACCGGCCTTCGCAGNTCTCCTGCGGCTCGTAGCTCTGCTTCAGGGGCACGTTGAACATGCNCACGCCCGGCACGTCCTTGGCATTGATNGCTTCNTCCAGGCCATCCTGAACGGCACAGCCGGGAAAGCCCTTGAGGGGCATCTGCATATTGCTCTGGCCCGAAGCCAGCCANACTTCGCCTATAAGCACATTGCCCACCGTGGCCTTGTCGCCCGTCGATGTGGCGAATTCTATCTGCTTGGGGTCGTAGGACGCTGCGGGCGTGGCCACCTTGGCCAGCCACGANCCGTTGCCGTCGGCGCGGGCAGTCACTGCGTCTCCCCACGANGGATTCACGGTGACGACAGCTCCGGGCGACGCCGTGCCCCACAGCCTTGCCTCGGCATTCTGCTGGAGCACCATATTNTCGCTCACCAGCGATGAAAGTGTCAGCTCGGCGCTGGCCGCTAAGCAAGTGCCCAGCGCACAGAGCGAAAGAAATAGTCGGGATTGATGTTTCATGATTCGGAATAAAAGGTTTATTTCTGCAAAGTTAAGTTTTTTCTTAAAATAATATGCGTGAAAGATTGCCGAACACTCAAAAATCCTTATATTTGCACTAAATATATCCGCCAACATAATTAATAATACCAATATCACATTATGAATCGCAAATTATGCGTGATCGCAGCCGCAGGTGCCGTCCTGGCACTCAGCTCCTGCGGAAAAAAGCTCGGACAGTTCAGCTCCGACTATTTCACCGTTAATCCCAACCCTCTGGAAGTAGTGGGCGAAAAAGTGCCCGCCACCGTGAGCGCCCGCGTGCCCGCCAAGTTCTTCGTTAAGAACGCAGAGGTCACCGTCACCCCCTATCTCGTCTACAACGGCACCGANACCGCCTCGCAGCCCTATAGCTTTCAGGGCGAGAACGTGCGNGGCAACGCACCCGTAGTGAGCTACGAACAGGGTGGCACCCTCACCATCCCCGTGAGCTATACCTACGTTCCCGAAATGGCTCAGAGCGACCTCGAACTGGCCTTCAACGTGCGNCAGGGCGGCAAGCAGTATGTGCTTCCCCGCGTGCGCGTGGCCAAGGGCGTAGTCACCACTGCAGCCATGGCCGATGCAGCAGGCGTGACCCCTGCNCTCGCCGCTGATGCCTTCCAGCGCATCATCAACGAGAAATACGCNGCCGACATTATGTTCCTNATCAACCAGGCCAATATCCGCGCCGGCGAGCTCAAGACCGATGCGATGCTCGAACTCCAGAAGGAAATACGCAACGCCAGCGCGGCCGATAACCGGCAGATCGAGGAAATCAACATCTCGTCCTACGCTTCTCCCGACGGTGGTTACGACCTCAACCGCCGCCTCGCCGAAAACCGCGAGCACAACACCGACGCCTTCCTGCGCGACCAGCTCAAGAAAGACAAAATCACCGAGTTCGGCGAACTCACCTCGCAATTCACCGCCGAGGACTGGGCCGGCTTCCAGGAACTCGTGAGCAAGAGCAACATCCAGGACAAGGAACTGATCCTGAGCGTGCTCTCCATGTATAAGGACCCCGAGGAGCGCGAGCGCGAAATCCGCAANCTCTCCAACGTCTTTGAACAGCTCGCCGACAACATCCTGCCCCAGCTGCGCTACAGCCGCATCACAGCNAGCGTCAACGTTATAGGCAAGAGNGACGAGGAAATCGTGAACCTCTTCAACACCAACCCCGCCGCACTCAACGTAGACGAAATGCTCTACGCCGCCACCCTCACCGACGACAACGCACGCCGCATGGCCATCTACAAAAAGGCCACCGAGCTCTTCCCCGACGACTATCGCACATGGAACGACCTGGGCCTCACGCAGTACGTGGCCGGCAACTACAAGGACGCCGCCGCCAACTTCAACAAGGCAGCACGCCTCGCNCCCTCCAACGGCGAACCTCAGATGAACCTTGGCCTCATCGAAATGCTCAACAAGAACTATGGCAAGGCCAATCAGCTCTTCGGCGCCGCCGCCGGCGTGAACGAGCTCAACGACGCTCTGGGCGTGTACTACCTCAAGCAGGGCGACAACGCAGCCGCAGCCCGCGCATTCGCCGACACNAAGAGCAACAANGCCGCCCTGGCNCANATCCTCACCAAAGACTANAGCAAGGCAAAAGGCACACTGGCTGCCATNAACAACCCCGACGCCACCACCTTCTACCTCATGGCTATCCTGGGCGCACGCACCGGCAACCAGCAGATGCTCAACACCAACCTCAAGCAGGCCGTGCGCCTCGACAGCAGCCTGCGCGACCGTGCATCCAAAGACCTCGAATTCGCCGACTTCACCCTCCCCTTCTGATCCCGGCGCACAGTAATANCAACGGCCGATTCCG
>JAAVEC010000011.1:0-222755 GCA_014801485.1 Bacteroides sp. | reverse complement strand
CGGAATCGGCCGTTGTCTTTGTAGATGCAACTCCTTCCACCAATAATTCATTTAAAAATTGCACCGATATTTTAAGTCTCCTCCGATAAATCATGCACTATGATTTCAAGCTGAGCTAATAAAGAAACATAAGCCACAAAAATATTTGTTCNTTTTGTGCTTATGTTTCTTTTGTATATCTCCATCATCTCAGGCCAGGGCGTGCAGGCGATAACGGCAAGATATTTTGTTATATAAATGAAAAAAAGCTATATTTGCGCCATGAAATTGATAGAACTCAATATAGACAAGATTGCAACTTTGTGCAAGAAGTACAAGGTGTCGCGGTTGTGGGTGTTCGGCTCAATTCTTACGCCTCGCTTCAACGACAATAGTGATGTGGATTTTTCAGTTGAATTCAAATACGACCTGATTGACGACCTATTTGTAATATTTTTTGACTTTATTGAAGAACTGCAAACCCTGCTCGGCCGAAAAGTAGACGTAGTTGATGAAACGGCTATAAGCAACCGGTATTTCCGCAAAGAGCTCGACGCTACCAAAGTACTGATATATGGATGAAAAAGTACTAAAATATCGCGTCTATATACTTTCTTGTACCAACGGTTCTGTATAATGACTGGTTTATCCAACGCCAAAGTTAGTGTATAATTTACTTGTAAACAAAAAAACTAACCAAACGAAATTGGAGGTTGTCAGGAGCAGTCATTATTTATCGAGTGAATCTTCTCACTCTTCGTTGATAGGCACAAACAAATTCCCACTTCTTCTTTCGTTTGCGAGAATATGCTCGTACCCACTGATACTCTACCCAACATAGTTGGTTGAAGTAAAAACAAGGTTGATGTATCATATGATTTAGTAAGTTATATTCTCCACCATTGGAGGGTTTACAATGAAAATACTCAACGTTCCTTTTACTTAAAGACCAACTGCCAATCTCGCTTGATTAGTCACTTACATTCAATACTAAAAGCGTGCCAGAGAAATCCAGCACGCTTTTGTTGTCTTGATTTGTATGGCGTTAAGCCTTTTCAATGTCAAACATTGGCGCAGCCCCGCTTTCTTTCTTAATTCCGAGTTGTTTGTCAAACGCCTCGAAAATCTGGTCTCGTGACGGTTTTGATGATGTGTTTGTTACGATTTGAACCGAAAGTCCTTTGGCGTATTTCTTCCAAGAAGACTTAACTGTTACTTTCCATGCTTGAGCCATAAATGAAATGATTTAAGTTAAACATTAAGTTGGTATGTGTCCGAGATACGTTCCCAAACACACATATTCTTTTCTTTGGATAGTTGCGGATTGATTTTGAATACGCCTACGAAATTGTAGGCAGGTAGAACACCATAAGCCATTTCTTTCATGAAAGTAATGCGCTTTTGGTCTGAGTTAATCCAGCGAGCTATGTGGTCAGCACGTTCTTTCTCGGAACGTTTGTTATATTCATAAATGAATCGTCCGTCTTTGGATAGTTCGTTATACCATGTTCGGTGGTTGGGCTGTGGCCACCACACAATTTCATCTTTCTTGTTTGGGACAGCCACAGAACTAACCCTCAGAAATCCTCGGTGCTTGGGTTTGGTTCCGAACACTGCTGCTATATCATCAATCGTAGGCAGCCAGTCTTCGGAGTTAACCGAGAAGAATCCACGTGATTGGTAATACTCTGGAGTTGAACGAGTAATTGAGTAGTCACAAGGAAGAAAACGCTCACCGAGAGCGGAAATACGTCTACGGATTTCTGTTACCACCTCATCAACCTGCTTGTGGATTTCGTCTAAACTGCCGGATGCCTTGATTACGAATACATCAGCATTGGTTGCATCTGCTACTTCTTGGTTGCGGATAGCGTCTTTCGCTTTCTGTGTTTCTTCATCATGATAACCCTCGTTTACCTCTATTATCATCCCTACTTGTGGGAGATAGAGGTCGGCGAGTGCATATCCGTCATTGCGTTTAACATACTGTTGGAGCACAAAGCGCACCCTAATGTCGTCAAGTCTATGCCATATTCTATTGATGACATAGGACTCTGTTGGCTTATGGTCTATCTTAGCCAACATATTCGTAACTATTATTCGTTGAAAGTTCATATCTCTTTGGTTTATACCTNNACANGAAAAAAGAGCGACAGCCAAAACTTTTTCTNATTNGNTTNANNNGGNTCTGGNANNCCTTGANNCTCAAATAAGTAAAAAGCAGTCTGNGCCCTTAGCGGGTACAAACCAACATTTTGACNTATNATTTGNGNNTCNTNAANGTAAATTTNCCAGATTTNNTNAANGCCAAATAACTTGTCTAAAAAGTCATGTTTGAAATATGTCTTGCTTCAGTCTTTCTGTTTCTTGCTTTTGCGGGGTTTAGTTTTGTTCAATTCGCAAAATAAGCAAAAAANTCGGACATACGCAAGAGCATATCGCAGAACTGCCTAAAAAATTGGATGTTGCCTCATAATAAAAATACCCACCCGAATTGCTCCGAGTGGGTATTTGGTGTTATAGTGGCAGGTTCAAGATACTCTCGGCAATCNTCTTCGGTATGGAGCGTATCTATCATTTCTATTGTTGAGCGGAATGGTGTCATTTACTTTGTTCGGTTTTTTGATTTACAAAGTAATTGTACCGCCCAAACACGCGTTTGTTAAATTTTGAGGAAAGAAATTTTTGGTTTAACGTAAGTTTTTTGGTTCTGTAATACTTTACTATCATTCAAATATTAATAACTAAGAAATATGTCAATAAAAAGTCTTAAAGCCATTCCTACATGGAGTGATAAAATGCAGATTAAGGCATCGCTTGACTCAACAAAAGAAAGTGGTGCGCCTGAGCAAACCAATAATGATACAGAACTATTGGTACAAGAAAGTATATAGACACGAAAAAAGAAACATAAGCCACAAAATTATTTATTCCTTTTGTGGCTTATGTTTCTTTTGTATATCTCCATCACCTCAGGCCNGGCGCTTTAAAGAGCATCCATCCGCCTGATTGAATGACGATTAATCAAGCGCGGCCTCACTTTGCCGTTGATTCATCGGCCGCTGCGGGCGATGGCGGAGCGGAGTTCGTTGTTGAAGTTGTGGGCGTCGAGAAGCTGCTCAAGAGTGAGGTGCATGCGGTAGCGCCAGTAGTGGCGCGAGTTGGCAGGCACATTGATCTGCTCTTCGCGCGGATCATTGCGGCGCAGGTTGCCATCGATGCTCAGCCAGTCTTGCAGGGGCAGAATGCAGAGCATTGAGGGCGAGTAGAGGTGGCGGTCGATGATGCGGCTGCACACCCATGGCTCGGCAAAGTACGGAGCCTGGCCGGGCTCGTGAAGCACGTTGTTGTAGAATCGCTGCGTGGCCGCGCGGTCTTCTTCCCACCACTGGCGGATGCCACCCATATCGTGGGTAGACGTGGTGCACACGCTGTAGTAGGGATAATGCTCGGTGTCGCCGAATTCTGTGCCGGGATCCTTGGGCATGCGCTGAATTTCGAGCGACAGTATCTCAAGCCTGTGCATCACGGAGGGCACGCAGTGGGGTATCATTCCCAGGTCTTCGGCACACACGAGCATGCTTGTGGCGTCGATGAGCGGGGGCAGCTTGGCCATAGCCTTATCATACCAGAAAGCGTCGTGACGATGATAGAAGAAGTCGTTGTAGAGGCGGTCGAAGCACCAGCGCTCGTAGTCGTTGAGCGAGCGGTAGACGTAGCTCTGCTGCGCCGAGATGCGCGGGTGGTACTTGCCCTTCTCCACGGGGTCTTCGATGAAGAGCACGTTGTCGATGAGCAGCATGAGGGCGTTGCACAGCGCGGTGTTGTGGTCGTTCTTTTCGAGGGTGGCGAAATAGGCCGCTACCTTGCGCTGCGTGTCGAATTCGGGGCGAAGCGCCCAGGTGCCGTCGCCCTGCGCCACGAGGAAGCGATCGCGGGCGGCATCGGTGTGCTCGCCGAAGAAATCGCCCAGAAACCAGTCGGCAATATATGGCCGGGTGTGGCGTGCCGGATTGAGCCAGAAGTCGTAGTCGCGGCTGAGCTCGTCGGGGGTGAAGGGAAGAGCCGGATTAAACACGCCCAGCAGCCCGTGAATGGCGTCCATCGGAATCTGCCAGATGCGGAAGAAGCCCAGCACGTGGTCGATGCGGTAGGCGTCGAAATATTCGCTCATCTTGCGGAAGCGCGCTTTCCACCATGCATAGCCGTCGCGTGCCATCACGTCCCAGTTGTAGGTGGGGAATCCCCAGTTCTGGCCCAGAACGGAGAAATCGTCGGGCGGAGCGCCGGCCTGCGAATCCATATTGAACAGCTCGGGACTCTGCCATGCATCTGCGCTCGTGCGCGAGATACCTATGGGTATGTCGCCCTTGATGGCCACCCCGTGCTCCGAGGCATAGGCCGCCACATGGCGCATCTGCTTGTCGAGGTGATACTGGAGGTAGCACACGTAGTTGATTTCACCNGCNTTTTCGGCGGCAAATTTNTCTATCTCGGCCGCATCATACACCGAATGCTCGGGCCANTCGTGAAAATCGGGTGTGGCGTAGNGGTCGCGCAGCACGCAGAAGGCCGCATAGGGNAGCAACCATGAACGATTGGCNTTNAAGAAATCTTTAAANNTCTTGGATGCCANCACCTTGTCGCCTTCTTGTGCGAATATTTCGCGGAAATAAGCAATCTTGCCTTCGTTCACGCGCTCATAATCGATCTGTGGCAGAGCATTGAGCTCAGCGGCCANGCGGTCGTAGTGGTCGCGGCGCTCTTTGCTCTTGAGCGTGCCCAGNTCCTGCAGGCGCAGATACATGGGATGCAGGGCGAATGTGGAATTGGCGTTATAGGGATACGAATCCATCCATGTGTGGGTCATGGTGGTGTCGTTGATGGGCAGAATCTGCACGAAACGCTGGCCGGTGAGGGCNGCCCAGTCTATCATGCTCTTAAGGTCGTAGAAATCGCCCACGCCGAAGTCGTCGTTGCTGCGCAGGGCGAAAACGGGAATGGCTACGCCGGCACCCTTCCAGTGGCCTAAGGGATTGCGCACACGCAATCCGGCCACCACAGTAGCCTCGCCTATNGCCGGGGAGAGGCCGAGGCAGCGGTTGGGACCGTTCTCCCAAGCCACCACGTGGCCGTCGGCAGCGTCGAGGATAATGAACTTATACTCGCTTGCGGCAGTGAGGTCGCGCGANTCAACCAGNGCCGTCCACCGCGGGAAGGCCGCATCGTTCATGCGCAGNGCCTTGGACGGCTCCCACGAGCCCATCGAGGGCGTGGAGCCACTCAGGGCGAGNACCTGACCGGGAGCCACCACGGGAGCNTCAACNTCGAAGAGCACNTTGCCGGCACNTGCTTCCAGGGGGCATGCGGCCGGCGTCTCGCGCCTGAACACACACGAGGTGAACGCCGACGAGTAGAAAGGCTTGTCGGCAGGCATGTCGGTCCAGTGGTCGAGCACGGTGCAGCCGTGGAGGTCTCCCGTGCATTCAAGCACATGCGGGGCACCCCATTCCCTGCGCACCACGGCACCGTCGCGCACCACGGCACCGTCGCGCACCACGGCATAGCTGTATTCCAGAGGCATGTGGGCCGGCTTGATATCGAGATGAGCTATCCAGCGGTCGGAGCCGGCCATGGGTTGCATCGGATGGTCGGAACCGGCAATGCCACACACCGAGAGGCTTTCGCCCCANTGCGTGTGGTAGTCGATATGTAGGGTAAGTTTCATGGTTGTAAGTATGTGATATAATCTTTTTTGTAAAAGTATAAAAAAGGCGCGAAATTCGCGCCTTTTTAAATAATTTTAAGACTATCCGGGAGCATCAGCCGCATTTGCTGGTGCCGCAGGAAGTGCAGATGAGGCATCCCTCCTGATATATGAGGGTTTCCTGGCCGCATTTGGGGCATTTCTGTCCGCTGGCCTGAGTGCCGTTGGGCAGATACTTCTTCAGGGCGCGCTCCACACCCATCTTCCAGGTGTTGATGCTCTGTGAGTCGAGTTCGAGACTTCCCACGAGTTTCAGCACCTGATCCACGGGCATGCCGTAGCGGAGCACTCCGGAGAGCAGCTTGGCATAGTTCCAGTATTCGGGGTTGAACTTCTCGCTGAGGCCCTCGATGGTGATCTTGAGTCCGCGCTTGTTGATAAACTGGAAGTCGTAGCGCTTGTTGCCCTTGTCGTCCACGGCCTTGATGATCTTGCCCCGGTTCACGCTCTTCGGGCAGTATATGCCGTCTTCGTCGTCGGTGAGGCCGGTGAATATTTCGTAGGGCTTGCCGTCGCGCAGGCCGATGAAGGCAATCCACTTCTCCTTATTATTCTGAAAGCGCACCACATCAGCCTCAAGCTCGATAGGACGCTTGCCCACGGCAGGCACNCTGGCGGAAGCTGCCTTCTCGGGCTGCTTCTTCTCCATGGCCACGAGCACACCGGAGCGAGAACCGTCGCGATACACCGTGCATCCCTTGCATCCTGCGTGCCATGCAGCCAGATAGAGACGGTTGACGAGCTCCTCGCTCACGTCGGATGGCAGGTTGATGGTCACGGAAATGCTGTGGTCCACCCACTTCTGGATGCGTCCCTGCATGTTCACCTTCTCCATCCAGTCGATATCGTTGCTGGTGGCGCCTGCATAGGGCGAGCGCGCCACTATGGCGTCGAGCTCCTCCTGGGTGTAGTCCTGCCGCACCTCGATGCCGTTGATGCGCATCCAGTCTACGAACTTGGGATGATACACCACGTATTCCTCGAATGCGTCGCCGTTCTCGTCCACGAAGTCCACGCGGCTCTCCACGTCGTTGGCATTCACCTTGCGGCGGCGCTTGTAGACGGGCATGAACACCGGCTCGATGCCGCTTGTGGTGCGCGTCATAAGGCTGGTGGTGCCGGTGGGGGCGATGGTGAGGCATGCGATATTTCGGCGACCGTANTTCTTCATTTCTTCGCGCAGCTCGGGAGCAGCCTCAAACAGGCGGTTGAGGAAGGGATTGTTCTCTTCGCGCTCAAACTTGAAGTCATAGAAGTGGCCACGATCGGCGGCCAAAGCCACGCTGCTCTTATAGGCAGCGATAGCCAGGGCCATGTGCACCTTCTCGCTGAAGTCCGTGGCCTCGGGGGTACCNTAGCGGAANCCCAGGGCGGCGAGCATGTCGCCCTCGGCAGTGGTGCCCACGCCGGTGCGGCGACCTCGTGCCGACTTTGTCTTGATCTTGAGCCAAAGATTTCGTTCGGCAGATTTCACCTCGTCGGTCTCGGGGTCGGAGTCGATCTTGTCGAGAATCTTGTCGATTTTTTCCAGCTCAAGGTCGATGATATCGTCCATTATGCGCTGCGCTTTGCCCACGTGGTCGGAAAAGAGCTCAAAATCAAATGAAGCCTCGGGCGTGAAGGGATTGCGCACGTAGCTGTAGAGGTTGATGGCCAGCAGGCGGCAACTGTCGTAGGGACACAGGGGTATCTCGCCGCAGGGATTNGTGGAGATGGTGCGGTAGCCCAGGTCGGCGTAGCAGTCGGGCAGGCTCTCGCGGGTGATGGTATCCCAGAAGAGAATGCCGGGCTCGGCCGACTTCCATGCGTTGTGTATAATCTTGTTCCAGAGCGCACGGGCGTCCACTTCTTTCTTTACTATGGGATTGTCGCTGTCGACGGGATATTGCTGCACATAGGGGGTGCCCTGCTCCACGGCGCGCATGAAGTCGTCGTCGATGCGCACGCTCACGTTGGCNCCCGTGACCTTTCCTTCCGTCATTTTGGCGTCAATAAAGGCTTCACTATCGGGGTGCTTGATGCTCACCGTCATCATCAGAGCGCCACGACGTCCGTCCTGGGCCACCTCGCGGGTGCTGTTGCTGTAGCGCTCCATGAAGGGTACGAGACCGGTGCTGGTGAGAGCAGAGTTCTTTACCGGCATACCTTTGGGACGGATGTGGGAGAGGTCGTGCCCCACTCCGCCGCGGCGTTTCATGAGCTGCACCTGCTCCTCGTCGATACGGATCACGCCTCCATAGCTGTCGGGCGCGCCGTCGAGGCCGATTACGAAGCAATTACTCAAGGAGCCCACCTGNTAGTCGTTGCCTATGCCCGTCATGGGGCTGCCCTGAGGCACGATGTAGCGGAAATCNTTCATGAGATCGAAAATTTCCCGGGCACCCATNGGACTCGGATAGTTCTTTTCGATACGTCCGATCTCACGGGCGATGCGCCGGTGCATATCGTCGGGGGTGAGTTCGAAAATATTGCCGAAGGAATCCTTCAACGCATATTTGCTCGACCACACGCGTGCTGCGAGTTCGTCTCCGCCGAAATATTCAAGCGTGGCGGCATAGACCTCGTCGTAAGTATAGCTTTTTTGATTTTCCACAGTAAAAAAAGAAACGTGAGGGTGTGTGATTATTGGAGACTGCAAAGTTGCGAAAATCATTTCGCTTAACCAAATTTTTCAACAATTAGATTTTGAAAAATTTGAAAATTATCCAAAATAAAATGCATATCGCTTGATTTGCAGCTACTTAAACAAACGCCAAGGGCAACAGAGTTGTCAAAAAGAAAAATTCAGTATTCCGAGCGCTTATTGAATCACAGCAGCTTCGATAGCAGCGATGTCGTCGGAAAGCTGCTTCTCCATGGGCATGCGGTCTTCGATATTTTTGCACGAGTACATCACGGTGGCGTGCGTGCGTCCGAGNCTCGCTCCTATAGCNGTGAACGGCATTTTCATAATCTTCTTGGCCAGGAACATGATCACCTGGCGAGCATCGCTGATCTCGCGCTTTCGGCTTTTGGTGAAAATCAGATCGGGGTCGATATCGTAGTGCTCGCACACGGCCTGGGTGAGCATCTCGAAATTAACCTGCCTGCGATTGATGCGCACGGCGTTGGCCACTACGTTCCGGGCGAGATCGAGGGAAATCTCCACATTGAGCACGGCCGCGCGTCCCACGAGCGAAACCACTATGCCTTCGAGCTCGCGTATGCTGTCGGTGATATTGGCGGCGATGAAGTCGATCACATCCTGCGGCAGCTCGATGCCGTCTTGCTCGGCCTTGCGGCAGAGCACGCTGCGGCGCAATTCGAGGTCGGGCGTGTCGAGCCGTGCGTTCATGCCCCAGCGAAAGCGCGAGAGCAGGCGTTCCTCGAATCCCTCCATATCGGCGGGCGAGCAGTCGCTCGACATAATGATCTGCTTGCCGTTCTGGTGCAGATGATTAAATATGTGGTAAAACGTATTCTGGGTCTTGGGCTTGCCGCGCAAGTCCTGAATGTCGTCTATTATGAGAGTGTCGATACTCTGGTAGAAATGGAAGAAGCCATTGGTGTTGCCGCTCGTCTCGGCAGTGGTGTATTGGCTCTGAAACTCGCGGGCGGTGACATACAGCACCTTGGTGCGCGGGTCGCGCTCCTTTATGCGGATGCCTATTGCCTGAATGAGGTGGGTTTTTCCCACACCGGTATTGCCGAAAATAAACAGCGGGTTGTAGGTTTTGATAGTGGGGTCGTTGGCTATCGACTGGCCCACTCCCCACGCAAGGCGATTGCTCGCGCCGCTGCAATAATTCTCGAAATTGTAGCGCGCATTGAGGTGGGGATTCACATCCTGCACGGGCTTCTCGGCAGGCGTGCCGGGGGCATTGGAGTTGAGAATCACCGCCGACTGCTCGGCCGAGCGAATATTGACAGCCGAGCGAGGGTCGTCCTTTACGTGGTTGTAGTGGTANATGAGCTTCACCTGCCTGCCGTAGACGCTGCGTATAGCCTTGCCCAACTGGTCGATAAATCTATTCTCCAGCTGCTCCACGAAGATATCGGAAGGCACAATCAGCCTGAGACACACGCCGTCGAAGCTCAGCGACGAGATATCGCGGAACCACGCGTCGTATTGTGCAGGAGGAATATTGTCTTTGATTAGCCGACGACATTCCTCCCATAGCTGAAGGTGATCTTTTTCCATTTCGAAGAAAGGGGAAGTGTGTGCTGAATTGATTTGCAAAGCAAATTTGACAATAATTTTTTGAAAAAACAATAGATATATTATTTGGTTTTTTCAAAATGATTATAACATACTGACAATTTGCGCCTTACAAATCATTTTTATTTCAATCATCCATTAAAAAAGCCGGAAGATATATTCCTCCGGCTCCATTGAGATTGCTGCGATCAGAGCAGCTTTATGCTGATGTAGCGCTTGGGATTGCGCTTTATGTCGACGAAGAGCGAGTCGAGGCTCGACACCGTGCTGTTGAGATTATTGTAGAGCTCGGGGTTGTTCATGAGCATTCCCAGCGAGCCGTCGGGATTCTTGAGCTCGTCGCTCAGGGCACGAAGATTGGCGAGCGTGGCGGCAATGTCGGCCGACAGCGAATCGACGGGCAATTCACGCAGGCGGCCGGTGAGGACGGCCATATCGCCGGTGATGGAATCGAGATTGGCAGTGGCAGCCTTGACGTCGCGGGTGACGGGAGGGAGCGTGGCCATGAGTGCCGAAAGGCGCTGCGTGGTGAGTTCCAGATTGGCCGTGATACCATCGAGGCGCTTGACGGAAGCCGTGAGGGCGGGATCGGCCGTGATGGCGTTGAGATTGGTGAGGAGCGTGTCGATTTTGGGGAAGATACCTTCAATGGAGGGCATCATGGTGCTCACTCCGCCCATCAGGCCCTTGTCGGTGACGCCCTCAAGACTTGAGCCCACCTCACACATTTCCTGCGACGCGCCGGGACGCAGATTGATGGTGGCGGTGCCCAGCAGGTCGGTGGCAAGCACGGCCTGAGTGCCCACCGGGAGCTTGAGCTGGCGGTCGAGGCTGAGTTCCACCTTGACGTGGCCGGGGTTTTCGAATTCGTAGTTTATCTCGCGCACCTGTCCCACCTTGAAGCCATTGAGATTCACGGGCGCGGAGATGGCCAGGCCTTCCACATCGGTGTACTCCACGTAGTAGTAGTTGGCGGCTTTGAACACGTTGATTCCTTTAAGGAAATCAATGCCGAAGATCAGGATGGCGAGAGCCAGGATGGCAAGTGCGCCTATCATCAGTTCTTTCTTAAGAGCGCTTTTCATATTATATTCGTTTTCCGTTTTGAAGCTTGATAATGAAGGCCTCGGAATACTTCTTCCGCACAGACGCGAGCGCGCGACGCGCCTCGTCCATTGTGGAGAAAACTCCTGAATAGTATTTATATGTGTGGCCGTCGAGGTAGTAGTCTACGCTATCAATGCCCTTGAGGCGCGTATCGCCGGCGGCCAGTTTCTTGGCAGAGGTGAGAAACTGCACATGATAAGTGGCCGGTGCATCGGCAGTATCGGTTGCCGGCACAGTCTCCACGGCTCGGGCAGGCTGCTCGGCCACCTTTGGCGCAGCGGATTCTGCAGACCCTCCCTTGTCGCGGCGATGACGGGCATAGTAGCTGCCGAATGCATTCGCCAGNGCCCTCGCACACTTGGCACGGCCTTCCGACGAGTTGAGGAAACGCTCCATAGCCGGATTGCAGATGAAATCCAGCTCCACGAGCACCGACGGCATAGCCACAGCCCAGAGCACCCAGAAGCCGGCCTGCCGGATGCTCTTATCGGCGCGTCCGGCGGTGGAAATGAGTTCGTCCTGCATCGAGGATGCAAGTTGAAGGCTATTGCTCACGTGACTGTTCTGATTGAGTTCAAACATTATATAGCTCTCGCTCGACGTGGGGTCGAAGCCCTGATACTTGGCCGAGTAGTCGGGCTCCAGTTCCATCACGGCATTCTCGCGCATGGCCACGTTGAGATTGTTGTCGTTCTTGTGGAGTCCCAGGGTGTAGACACTGGCGCCATTGACGCTCTCCCGGTTGCGCGAGCGCTTGTCCACGCTATTGACGTGGATCGAAACAAACACATCGCCCCGGGCCTTATTGGCCACATCGGCACGCTGCTGGAGAGTGAGATAACGGTCGTCGTCGCGCGTGAACACCACCTTCACCTCGGGATGCTCCTTTGCCAGATGCTCCGCCATTCTCCTGGCCACATCCAGCACTATCACCTTCTCGCTCGTGAGCTTGCCCACGCAGCCGTAATCCTTGCCGCCGTGTCCCGGGTCGATCACGATAGTGAACGGACGCTTATCGGAGGGTGCAGCGGCAGCGGCAGCGGCCGCCACCTGCGCGGCTGCTACAAAACAGATGAAAAACAATATGATCGAACGACGCAAATTCATTTCCGACCACAAAAATACTCATTTATTCATGATTATCACCATTCTCCGGCATATTTTTTGCACCGGGGCATATATCGGAAATAATAAAGTCGAGCATAGCATCGGCCGAAACCGCAAGACCCGAAGCATCCGTATCTGCGCCGGCTATATCCATGGCATGCATGCAGTCAAGTGCAAAACCCTCAAGCAGGGCACACCTTGACCTATCGAATATGCCGGTATCAACGCCCTCGGCCAACAGCCTGTGGAGCAACGCCATCGCACGCTCCCTGACCATGCAGCGCACGCGGCTCATGCGGCGTAGATCGGGCTTGAAAAGTGCTCTCAACGAAGCCGCCGCCGACGATTCCTCACGCCTCTGGACGAGGCGTACCGAGAGAAATTCGCGCAAGCGCTCAGTCACCTCTCCCTTCCTTTCTACAATCGCTTCCAGCCGGGAAAGCAAAGCATCACTCTCGCTCTGGAGCACTGCGGCATAGACCTCCTTCTTGTTGCGGAAATAAGTGTAGACCGTGCGCCGGCCGCGCTCGCTGGCAATGGCGATATCGCCCATAGTAGTGGCGTCAACTCCCTTGCGTGCAAAGAGTTGGCGCGCTACGTCGATCAGCTGTTCGCGGGTGGAATATGGCATTGCTATAAATTTGAACGCGAAGATAGCCATTTTTTTTATATTTTTGCATTATAAATATCATAAGAATGGCAAAACAGTCCAAAACCAACGCATCTCGACTGCTCGAAGCCGCCGGGCTTGAGTTTCGCCTCGTGCCCTACACCGTCGACCCCGACAACCTCGCGGCCGACCATGTGGCAGCCGAACTCGGAGAAGACATCAACTGCGTGTTCAAGACCCTGGTGCTCAAAGGAGAGCGCACCGGCTACTTCGTGTGTGTGGTGCCCGGCAACCGAGAGGTGGACCTGAAAAAGGCCGCCAAAGCCGCCGGCGACAAAAAAGCCGACCTCATACCCATGAAGGAACTGCTGCCCGTGACAGGCTACATCCGCGGCGGATGCAGCCCCGTGGGGATGAAAAAAGCTTTTCCCACTTTTTTTCATTCCACAGCCCTTGACCATGAGCAGATCTACGTGAGCGCCGGAGTGCGCGGGCTCCAGATAGAAATCAACCCCGAGGCTCTTATTAAATATGTGGGAGCCACGGTAGCGGATATTGCGCAATGAACACGCTGGGCTACTACTTCCGCTTCACAAACTTCGGCGAGAGCCACGGGCCTGCAATGGGGGGCGTGGTGGACGGTGTGCCTGCCGGGCTGCCGCTCGATATAGAAGCCGTGCAGGCCATGCTCAACCGTCGCCGCCCCGGAAGCGGCGCCGGCAACTCCACACGCCGCGAGACCGACAAGATAGAAATCTTATCCGGCATATTCGACGGGCGCACAACCGGCACCCCCATAGCTTTCACCATCGCCAACAGCGACGCCCGGAGCGAAGACTACGACCTGATGCGCGACGCTATCCGACCAGGCCATGCCGACGCCACATATATGCTCAAATATGGCATACGCGACCATCGAGGCGGAGGCCGCGCCAGCGCGCGCACCACTGCGGCAACCGTGGCAGCCGGAGCGATGGCCATGCAATTTATCGCCACTGCGGGAATCTCCGTGAAAGCCGCCGTGGAAAGCATAGGCGGCTTCAGTGATGAGCAGGAAATCGAGGACGCGCTGGCTCACGCACGCGCTGAGGGCGACACATTGGGTGGCGTGGTGCGATGCACGATCAAGGGCGTGCCGGCCGGCCTGGGCGAACCTATATTCGGAAAATTGCAGGCCAGGCTTGCACTGGCTATGATGAGCCTGAATGCCGTGAAAGGCTTTGAATATGGCGAAGGATTTGCTGCTGCCGGCAAGAAAGGCTCTGAGAGTCTCGACCACCCCGTGGCGCTCGACAGCGCTTTGCACACCGAACAAAACCACGCCGGCGGCCTGCTCGGCGGAATCTCCACCGGCGAAGATATCACAATGCGAATCGCATTCAAACCCATAGCCACGATGATGCGGCCCATCCCCACCCTGCGCACCGACGGCACCCCATGCACGCTGGAACCCCGCGGGCGCCACGACGTGTGTGCCGTGCGCCGCGCAGTGCCCGTGGTGGAAGCCCTCGCATCCCTGGTCATGGCCGATGCCCTGCTGGCCGCGCGACTGAGCCGGATGTGAGCCTGAGCCTTTGCATTAGTTGAAAGTTCACGCTTATTAATCACTGACCGAACTCCGGGGATCAACACCGAAAAGATGTAAATGAGCACAAAAAAATCCGGGCCGCTGCATGCTACCCGGATTATATATGAGACAAAGTCGCTTAATTCAGCACGTTATAGCCTTTGGCGGCGAGAGCTTCGCGAATTGCAGCAATGTGGGCCGCATCGCGGGTTTCAAGTTCGAGGCGAATAGTGCAGCCGTTGATTTCGGCGCTGGTGTTTATGCGCTCATGGGTGACGGAGATAATATTGCCACCGGCATCGGCTATGACGTTGCACACGCCCGAGAGCTGGCCGGGCTTGTCGGGGAGGTCGATTTTGAAGGTGAAGTTGCGTCCGCTCTTGGAAAGGCCACGGGTGATAACGCGGCTTAGGGTGTTGACGTCGATATTGCCACCGCTCACGAGGCACACCACCTTCTTGCCCTTTACGGGCACCTTATTATACATTACAGCCGCTACGGATACGGCGCCGGCGCCTTCGGCCACAATCTTCTGCTGCTCAAGCAGAGCAAGGATGGCTGCGGCAATCTCGTCGTCGCTCACGGTGACCACTTCGTCGACATACTTATTACACATCTCGAAGGTGTTCACTCCGGGTTCTTTCACGGCAATGCCGTCGGCAATAGTGCTCACCTCGCCGAGACGCGAGATATGCCCTTCCTGAAGCGAGGCGGCCATGGAGGGGGCACCCGACGACTGCACGCCATAGACCTTGATTTCGGGGCGCAACGTCTTGATAGCAAAAGCCACGCCACTGATGAGACCGCCACCACCGATGGGCACCACCACCGCCTCCACATCGGGCATTTGCTCAAGTATTTCAAGGCCTATGGTGCCCTGACCGGCAATGACCTTCGGGTCGTCGAAGGGATGAACAAAGGTGTAGCCGTGCTCCTTCTGCAACTCCAGGGCACGGGCGTAGGCGTCGTCGTAGACACCGGGAACCAGGCACACCTCAGCGCCATAGCTGCGCGTGGCCTCNACCTTGGATATGGGGGCTCCGGCAGGCAGGCATATCACGGCGTTGATGCCGTTGCGGCTGGCACCGAGGGCCACGCCCTGCGCATGGTTGCCGGCCGAGCATGCAATCACGCCCTTGGCCTTTTCTTCGTCGCTGAGCTGCGAAATCTTATAATAGGCACCGCGCAGCTTGAACGATCCCGTGAGCTGCAGATTCTCGGTCTTGAGATACACCTCGGCCTCGGGATTGATCTTGGGCGCCGGGATGATGGATGTTTTGCGAGCTACGTCGTTGAGCACGGCAGCCGCGTTGAATATTTCGCTTATTTCGAGCATATTGCAGTAGTTATTCGAGTGGCAACTTATTCATTTCGTCGATATAATCCAGGATAGCTTCNCGCCCGCGTTTATCCTCGCTGGAGGTGCGAAACACCGGCGGCAACTCCTCCCAGCGCTCCTTGAGTGCTTCGAGATACACCTCGGTGGCCTTCTTGGCAGCCGACGACGTGAGCTTGTCGAGCTTGGTGAAGACGATACTGAAGGGCACGCCGTTCTCGCCCAGCCACTCCATGAATTCCATATCGATGCGTTGCGGTGCGTGGCGTGAGTCGACAAGCACGAAGAGGTTGGTCATCTGCTCGCGATTGAGTATGTAGTCTTTGATCATCTTTTCGAGCGCGGCACGGTCGGCCTTGCTGCGTGCCGCATAGCCGTAGCCGGGGAGGTCGACGAGCACCCAGCTGTCGTTTACGAGAAAGAAATTGATGAGCATAGTCTTGCCGGGCGTGGACGAGGTCTTGGCGAGGTCTTTTCGGCCCAGCAGCATATTGATGAGCGACGATTTGCCCACATTTGAGCGGCCGATAAAAGCATACTCGTGACGATGGTCGCGAGGACACTTACTTTCGGAGGGGGCGCTGATCAGGAAACGCGAATTGTTGATAATCATACTTCGACGTTTATTTAAAGAGGTTGTAATAAAACAAAAACTCCCGAGCTTGGGGCTCAGGAGTTTTATTGGCGAGTAGCGAATTCGGGAATCGAACCCGAGTCTCCACCTTGAGAGGGTGGCGTGCTAGGCCACTACACTAAATCGCCTCATTTGCGCTGCAAAGTTACAGCCATTTTCTGAGTCTTGCAAGAGTAAAGGTGTTAAAAAAGATTAATTAGAGTCGGCGAAATTTTGGAGATTACAGGGTATTAATAGGTAATTATCGGATTAATCGGGATTTACATGAACGTTTCGAGGTCTTAATCGTGGTGATATGGCTCGCCGCGCAGAATGGTCATGGCGCGGTAGATCTGCTCCACGAAAAAGGGGCGCACCATCTCGTGGCTGAAGGTCATGGCCGAAAGACCGAGGAGCGAATCGGCACGGGAGCGCACATCCGGGGAGAATCCGTAGGGACCCCCTACTATGAATATGAGGTTGCGTTGCAGGGTCGACATCTTGCGGTCGATGAATCCGGCAAACTCCCGGGAGGTCATCTGGCGGCCGTGTTCGTCGAGAAGCACCACGAAATCGCCCGGCTGAACAACCTTGAGCATCTGCACGCCTTCCGCCTGCTTCTGGGCAGCCTCGGTGGTGGCACGCGTGGTGCGCACGTCGGGGAGCTCCACAAGCTCGAAGGGCACATAGTGCTGCACGCGCCGGGTGTAGTGCTGCGTGAGCTGTGCCAAGGCCTCGTCGCGTGTGCGTCCCGTTACGATGAGTTGTATCTTCATATTGATTTTTTTTGTACTTTTGCACAAAAGTAACATTAATTATTTAAAAACAGCATGAAATCCACCGACGAATTGATAGACGACCTGCTCTCTCTGGCCTTTGCCGAAGACATCGGCGACGGCGACCACACCACACTCAGCACCATTCCCGCCGAGGCCCGCGGGCGCCAGCGCCTGATAGTGAAGGAAGAAGGCATCCTGGCAGGCGTAGAGGTGGCCCGCCGCGTGTTTGAGAAGTTTGATCCCTCTCTGAAAATGACCGTGTATATCCAGGACGGTGCACACGTGCGCCCCGGCGACATCGCCTTTGAAGTGGAAGGCCCCGTGCGCTCGCTGCTCCAGACCGAGCGCGTGATGCTCAATATCATGCAGCGCATGAGCGGCATCGCCACCACCACGGCGCGCTATCAGCAGCGCCTCGACGGCCTCCACACCAAGGTGCTCGACACCCGCAAGACCACGCCCGGCATGCGTATGCTCGAAAAGATGGCCGTGGCCATAGGCGGCGGCTGCAACCACCGCATAGGCCTCTTCGACATGATTCTGATCAAAGACAACCACGTGGACTTTGCCGGCGGTATCACCCGTGCCGTGGCATCGGCGAAGGCCTACTGCAAGGAAAACGGCAAAGACCTGCGCATTGAGCAGGAAGTGCGCAACACCGAGGAAATCCTCGAAGCCATCGAGGCCGGCGTGGACCGCATCATGCTCGACAACTTCACGCCCGAGCGCACCGCCGAGGCCGTGAAACTCATCCGCGAAAAAGCCCCCCACATCGAAATCGANAGCAGCGGCGGCATCACCATCGACACCCTGCGAGCCTATGGCGAAGCCGGCGTCGACTTCATCAGCGTGGGCGCCCTCACACACAGCGTGAAGGGCCTCGACATGAGTT
Organism: Bacteroides sp.; assembly: GCA_014801485.1. GTDB lineage: Bacteria > Bacteroidota > Bacteroidia > Bacteroidales > Muribaculaceae > CAG-873. The sequence goes on along the minus strand of JAAVEC010000011.1, from coordinate 204,800 downwards.
TCAAGGCATTCTGAACAATCCGGCAGCGGGATTGTATAGAGAAATAGAGAGAACTATATATTTATGAGTACCGAAACAGCAAAGCCCGCATCTTCGCCCACCGACCTGGGCACAAAACCGATAGGCGCCCTGCTGCTGCAATATTCGCTTCCGGCGATTATCGCAAGCGTGGTGACGTCGCTCTACAACATCATCGACAGCATCTTCATAGGCCGCGGCGTGGGCGCCATGGCCATATCGGGCCTGGCCATCACCTTCCCGCTGATGAACCTGGTGGTGGCGTTCTGTACGCTCGTAGCGGTGGGTGGCGCCACCATCAGCTCCATTTTTCTGGGGCAGAAGAATATCAAGCGCGCCACCGACACCGTGAACAACGTGATGCTGCTGTGTGTGATCCACTCGGTGGTGATCGGCGGACTCACGCTGCTGTTTCTCGACCCCATCCTGCGCATCTTCGGCGCCACCGACGAGACACTGCCCTATGCGCGCGAGTTCATGCGCATAATACTGCTGGGCACGCCCATCAGCTATGTGTTCATCGGCCTCAACAATATCATGCGCGCAACGGGATATCCGCGCAAGGCCATGATATCGGCACTGCTTTCGGTGGCCGTGAATGTGGTGATGGCCCCTATTTTCATCTTTAAGCTGCACTGGGGCATATCAGGCGCGGCCGCTGCCACGATTCTGGGCCAGACGAGCGCGCTGGTGTGGGTGATGGCACATTTCCTGTCGAAAAAGAGCTTCGTGCGCATCAACTGGCACGACCGCTTCTTTGAGCTCTCGATGGTGAAGCGCATCTACAGCATCGGTCTCTCGCCCTTCCTGATGAACTGCACGGCGTGCGTGGTGGTCGTGTTCCTGAACAAGGCGCTGCTCGACTGCGCCGGCGCGATGGGCAACACTGCCGTGGGCGCCTATGGCATCATCAACCGCACCACGATGTTTTTCGTGATGATAATCTTCGGTGTGACGCAGGGCATGCAGCCAATACTGGGCTACAACTACGGAGCGCGCCAGCACAACCGCGTGATGGGCACGCTCAAGCGCGGAATGCTATGCGGCTTCGTGATTTCGGCTGTGGGCTGGGCCGTGACCGAGTGCTTCCCCGACACTATCAGCTCGCTCTTCACCACCGACCGCAGCATGATCGATATAGCACGCCACGGTTTCCGCATATACTTCGTGTGCTACCCCGTGGTGGGCGTCCAGATCGTGATACAGAACTACTTCCAGAGCATAGGCAAGCCCAAGCTGTCGATATTCCTGTCGCTCACCCGCCAGCTCATATATCTGCTGCCCATGCTGTGGATCTTGCCCGGGCGCTTCGGCATCAACGGCGTGTGGGCGTCGATGGCCGCCAGTGATGTGCTCGCCTTCATCACCGCCATAGTCACCCTTATAATAATGAACCGGCGCTTCGCCCACCAACTCCAGAAAGAAAATGCTGCATAAACTATCCCTACAGGTAGCACCCGAAGTGGCCTACAATCCCGAGGCTCTCCCGGCGGTAGCCGCAAGAGAACTGGGAGTTAAACCCGGCCGAGTGAAGCGCGTAGACCTGCTGCGTCGCAGTATCGACGCCCGCAGGCGACGCGTGGTGGTGAATATATCCATTGCCGTGCATCTCGACGAGATAGAACCCGATGCCGCGCTCTACGCCCCCACCCCTTTCGAGCCCGTGGCCGACGATGCCCCGGAAGCCATAGTGGTGGGAGCCGGTCCGGCCGGTCTCTTCGCAGCACTGCAACTCATCCGTAGAGGTGTGCGTCCGATAGTGCTTGAGCGCGGCAAGGACGTGGATTCCAGGCGCAAAGACATGGCTCGCATCAGCCGTGAAGGCATAGTGGACCCCGACAGCAACTACTGCTTCGGCGAAGGCGGCGCCGGGGCCTATTCCGACGGCAAGCTATACACCCGCAGCAAAAAACGCGGCCCCGTGGACACGGTGCTCCACTGGTTGTGCCAGCACGGAGCATCCGCCGACATCCTCATAGACGTGCATCCCCACATAGGCACCGACAAACTGCCCGGAGTGATACGCGCAATCCGCGAGACAATAATAAGATGTGGAGGCGAGGTGCACTTCTCCACCCGCGTGGAAGGGCTCGTGACCGATGCCCGGGGCAACGTGGCCGGAGTGCGCGACGCCTCAGGCCGCGAATGGCTTGGCCCGGTGATTCTGGCCACAGGCCACTCCGCCCGCGATGTATATGAGATGCTGATGGCCGNCGGTGTNGAGATGCAGCCCAAGGGCATAGCCGTGGGTGTGCGCCTTGAGCACCCCCAGAAGCTTATCGACTGCATTCANTATCATTCGAAGCAGGGACGCGGACGCTGGCTCCCGGCCGCAGAATACAGCATGCTCACACGCGTGGACGACCGCGCGGTCTATTCGTTCTGCATGTGCCCCGGCGGCTTCATCATCCCGGCAGCGAGCGCTCCCGGGCAGCTCGTGGTGAACGGCATGTCGCCCAGCAACCGCGGCACCCGATGGGCCAACTCGGGCATGGTGGTGGAGATTCTGCCCGAAGACCTGCCTGAAGAATACAGCCAATACGGGCCGCTGGCCATGATGCATTACCAGGCCGATATCGAGCGTAGGTTCTTCGAAGCATCCGAGCACACACAGCGCGCCCCGGCGCAACGAATGACCGACTTCACGACCTCGCACCCGTCGCGCGACCTACCCTCCACGAGCTACGCCCCCGGCCTCATCCCCGCGCGCATCGACCTGCTGCTGCCCGAGCCCATCGCCCGGCGCCTGCAGGAAGGCTTCAGGGAATTCGGGCGCAAGGCCCATGGATTTCTCACGCCCGAGGCCACGCTGATAGGTGCCGAGACGCGCACATCGTCGCCCGTGCGCGTGCCGCGCGACTCCGAGACGTTGCGCCACACCGTAGTGGACGGTCTCTACCCCTGCGGCGAGGGAGCAGGATATGCCGGTGGCATCGTGAGCGCTGCAATCGACGGAATGCGCTGCGCCGATGCCGTGGCGGAGAAATTGACAGGTTGTAATAAAGATTAACCGGTAATACAACACGACTAACGGGAATGATCATGAAATGCTTTCGCTTATTGATTTTGCCGGCTGTGCTGCTGGTGGCTCTGGCCGGCGGTGCCGTGGAATGGCGGCAGGATTCGGTGCTGGGCCCCGGCTTCGAGGTGCACAGCGTGGAAATGCCGGCCGATTATTCGGGGCCCGTGCGGTCGACCGTGATACGCCACCGCTCCGACTGCGGCGACTCGCTGGGCGTGCTCTACGTTCACGGCTACAACGACTACTTCTTTCAGGACGAAGAGGCCGACCGCTGGGCCGACTCGTGCGTGCATTTCTATGCCGTGGACCTGCGCAAATACGGTCGTTCTATACTGCCGGGGCAAACTCATGCCGAGGCTCGCGACATAAGCGAGTATTATGCCGATATCGACTCCGCCCTATCGGCCATGAAGGCCGACGGAGTGAAGCGTGCCATACTGATGGGCCACTCCACGGGAGGCCTGGTGACATCTTCCTACATGAGCAACCGTCCCGACAGTATCATAGAGGCACTTGTGCTCAACAGCCCCTTCCTCGAATGGAACAAGAGCGGCTTCATGCGCAAAGTGGCCATACCGGCCGTGGGAGCTCTGGGCAAGCTTTTTCCGCGCTGGAAAATATCGCAGGGCTCGGGCGAATCGCCCTACGGTGAGTCGCTACTGAAAACGCGCCACGGCGAATGGGACTTCGACACACGCTGGAAAACCCTCGTGCCTGATAAAGTGGAAGCATCCTGGCTGAGAGCCATCACGCAGGCGCAACGCGACGTGCGCAAAGGGCGCATAAATGTGCCCGTGCTGCTGATGCATTCCGACAGTTCTGCCACCGGCGACATCTGGACACCGGCGTTCCAGACGGCCGACGGCGTGCTGAACGTGGAGCACATGAAGAAATATGGCCCCAAGCTGGGCAGCGACGTGACGCTCGACGAAATCCCCGACGGCATGCACGACCTCTTCCTCTCCGGCAAAGCCGCCCGCGAGGAGGCCTACGACCACCTCTTTGCGTGGCTGCGAAAACGAGCGCTCAGATAATATGTAACATGGGAAAATTACAGCTGAAAAAAGAACTGGCCACCATGAGCCACGAGCAGATAGTGCAGGTGGTGATGGATGCCTATAGCGCCAGCAAGGAAGCGCGTGCTTATTTCGACTTCTTCCTCGACCCCGACGTGGACAAGCTCATGGAAAAGACCCTGACGCGCATCGACCGCGAGCTGGCACGGGCCAAGCACGGGCATTCCACATCTCGCATCACCCAGATAAGGCGCGAAATCAAGAGCTTCGCCTCCTACGACCCGGGTGCAGAGCACGTGCGTGATCTCATGCTGAAGACCCTGTGCCGCATTCTCGTGCGCGAAAAGTATGTATATTTTAAGGAAACATTTGAAAAAGGCACACGCAAGCTCATAGACGACATCGTGCAATATGCCGACACCCATGCCATGGTGGACTCTACCCTGGCCGCCCTCAAAGAGATATCGTGCAACCCGTCGATGGGCACAGCCTCATTCCGCACGCGCCTGCTTTCAAAGTTCATGTATATATAATACCCACACGGGTGCGTCGTTTCTTGTAATTGTCGGCAAAAATGATTAATTTTGCCACGTATGAAGATGAAGAATACTACTGCAGCCGGCCTGGCGCTGCTTTTTCTGCTATGGCTGGGCCTCGTAGCCCTCATAATCAAGGGTACTGAGAAATTCACCCTTTACACTGCCTTTGTCATTGTGGCATCGGGCATTATCATCTTCGTGCCGCTCTATCGCAAGTACTTTAAAGAAGATTAGAATGCCCACGGCCACTACAGATATACTCTCGACGATAGCTTCTCCGGAAGACGTGCGCCGGCTTCCGGTGCAGGCGCTTCCTCAGCTGTGCGCCGATATCCGCCATTTTCTCATCGACTCCCTGAGCAAGAATCCGGGTCACTTCGCATCCGGCATGGGTGCCGTGGAGCTCACGGTAGCACTCCACTACGTGTTCAACACGCCCTACGACCGCATCGTGTGGGACGTGGGCCATCAGGCCTATCCCCACAAACTGCTGACCGGGCGTCGTGAGGCATTTGCGCAAGGCAACCGCCGGATGAATGGCATCAGCGGCTTTCCCAATCCCTCTGAAAGCGACTACGACACCTTCAGCGCCGGACATGCCTCCAACAGCATCTCGGCCGCCCTGGGCATGGCCATGGCCAGCAAGCTGCAGGGCGACTCGCCCAGGCGCAACGTTGTGGCCGTGATAGGTGACGCGTCCATCTCGGGAGGGCTGGCCTTCGAGGGCCTGAACAATGCCGCCAATACGCCAAACAACCTGCTCATAATCCTGAACGACAACGATATGAGTATCGACCCCAACGTGGGGTCTCTCAACTCCTACCTGGCCAAGCTCACTACGTCGCAGCGCTACAACAACTTCCGCTACCGCGCCTACCGCGCACTGCGCAAGCTNCATCTCGTGGACGACCGCCGCAAAGGCGCCATCATGCGCTTCAACAACAGCATGAAATCGCTGCTGATGCGCAGCCACAATATATTTGAAGGTCTCAACATACGCTACTTCGGCCCCTTCGACGGTAATGACGTGAACACCATCGTGAAGGTGCTCAACGATATCAAGGACATGGATGGCCCGCGCATCCTCCACCTGCACAGCACCAANGGCAAAGGATACGAGCCTGCCGAGCGCGACCCGTCGGCATGGCATGCACCGGGCCGCTTCGATGCCGCCACAGGAGTGCGCGAGGAAGAAAAGACCACCGGCGACGGACGCATGAAGTATCAGGACGTATTCGGTCACACACTTCTGCGACTGGCCCGCGAAGACGATAAAATCGTGGCCGTAACCGCCGCTATGGCCTCGGGCACCTCTGTATCGGTGATGCAGCAGGAGATGCCCGAGAGAGTGTTTGACGTGGGTATTTCCGAAGGCCACGCCGTGACCTTTGCCGGTGGCATGGCCAAAGACGGACTCAAGCCTTTCGTGGCTATTTATTCGAGCTTCCTGCAGCGTGCCTACGACCATATCATCCACGACGTGGCGCTGATGGGGCTGCCGGTGACGTTCTGCATCGACCGCGCAGGCCTCGTGGGCGAGGACGGTCCCACGCATCACGGAGCTTTCGACATTGCTTATCTGCGCACGGTGCCCGGCATGACCGTGGCTGCTCCGCGCAACGAAGTGATGCTCCAGCGGCTGATGCACACCGCCGCCACCGGCCAATGCGGCCCCATGGCCATCCGCTATCCGCGAGGAAAAGGCCGCCTCACCAATCCCATGATCGAGGGAGCTGTGGAGCCCGTGGAGACGGGCCGCGGAGAGAAGCTGCGCGACGGCAGTGACGCTGTGGTGCTCACGCTCGGTCCTGTGGCCGATGAAGCCGCCACCGCCATCGACAGCCTTGAAAAAGAAGGGCTCAGCATAGCCCACTACGACATGGGCTTTGCCAAGCCACTGGACGACANATTGCTCGCCGAAGTCGCAGCCGCAGGCGTGCCCGTGATAACGGTGGAAGACGGCATCGCTTCCGGCGGCATGGGTTCGGCCGTAGCGGAATGGCTGCAGGACCATGGCCATCCGGCTAAGGTGAAACGCCTGGGATTACCCGACGCCTTCGTGACGCAGGGCACCCCGGCCCAGCTGGCAACACTCTGCGGCATAGACGCCGAAGGTATCAAACGTGCAATCAAGGAATCTCTGAAGCAATCATGAGAATCGTTATCGCAGGCGCCGGAGAGGTGGGATCGCATCTTGCGAAACTGCTGAGCAACGAAGAACAGGACATCCTGCTCATAGACGAAAACACCGAAAAACTGGCGCAGCTCGACGCCAACTATAATATAATGACCGTGGACGGCAATCCGGCGTCGTTCCGCAACCTGCGCGACCTGCTGCGCGACGGCTGCGACCTGTTTATAGCCGTGACGCCCTCGGAATCCACCAACGTGGTGGCCTGCTCCATAGCCAAGACCCTGGGCGCAGTGACCACCGTGGCGCGCATCAACCACTACGGCTACATGGCTCCCGAAAACCGCGAGCCAATGAAGAAAATGGGCGTGGATCAGGTGATCTACCCCGAGTACCTGGCGGCCAGAGAGATTATGACCGCGCTGGAGCATCCNTGGACTCGCTACTGGTTTGAATTCCACGACGGAGCCATCATTCTGGCCGGCGTGAAACTGCGGCGCGGTGCACCGCTGATAGGAATGCAACTCAAGGAATTCGCCATGACCAACCACGCATTCCATGTGGCCGCCATCAAGCGCCACAACGAGAGCATCATCCCACGAGGCGACGACCGCATGGAGGAAGGCGACATCCTTTACTTCACCTTCACGCGCGAGCATGCCGACGACCTGCGGCGTCTCACGGGCAAGACCGACTTCAAGGTGCGCCGCGTGGCCATCATGGGCGGTAGCAAGATAGCCATCCGCGTCTACAATCTGGGCCATGAGCAGTTCAAATTCAAGATTATCGAAAACGACCGCGACAAGTGCCATGCCCTGCCCGAGAAATGCCCGGATGCAGAGATAGAATGGGGCGACGCCCGCGACCCCGAAATCTGGGGTGAAAGCGGCCTGGACAACGTGGACGCCTTCATCGCCCTCACACCCAGTGCCGAAACCAACATACTGGCCTGCATGGCCGCCAAGGACATGGGCGTGCAGCGCACCGTGGCAGAGGTGGAGAACCTGCAATTCGTGGCTCTGGCCGAAGGCATGAACATCGGCAAGGTAATCAACAAGAAATTGCTTGCCGGCAGCGGAATATTCCAGTTGCTGCTGGATGCCGACGCCTCCACGGCCAAGTGCCTTGCACTCTCCGACGCAGAAGTGGCCGAGCTGGAAGTGAAGAGCGGCTCGCGCATCACCGAGGCTCCCGTGAAAGACCTGAAACTGCCTCGCAGCATGACACTTGCAGCCCTCATCCGCAACGGCGAGGGTATGCTTATAGGCGGAAACACCCACATCCAGGCCGGCGACCGCGTGCTGGTGTTCTTCCTGCAGGGAGCGATCCACAAAGTGGAACGGCTATTCAATTGATTATGAACAGCTATTCGGTATATCGCAAGAAGCAGGAGAAGCGCATCGTCAACTGGCCCATGCTGCTGCGCGTGGCCGGATGGCTGATGATGATAGAGGCCGTGTTCATGCTCATCCCCACGGCCGTGTGCCTGATTTACAGCGAGCCCGACAGTGTACCCTTTGCCGTCACAGCCGCCATTACGGCCGTCATCGGCTTCCTGCTGAGCCGGCGCCTCAAGCCCCGGCAGCATTCAATGGGCAAGCGCGAGGGATTTCTGCTCACGGCCATGGTGTGGGTGGTATTTTCGATTTTCGGAATGCTGCCCTTTATATTCGGAACGCCGGGGATAGGATTAAGCGATGCCTTTTTCGAGGCCATGTCGGGCTTCACCACCACAGGCGCTTCGGTGCTTTCCGGCGACTGCCCCATGAGCCATGGCGTGCACATCTGGCGCGCCACCATGCAATGGCTGGGCGGCATGGGTATAATCCTTTTCACGCTTGCGGTGATTCCGATGCTCAACTCCTCGGGCGGCATGCTGATGTTCAATGCCGAGGTGACAGGTATCACCCACGACAAACTGCGTCCACGCATTAGCCAGACCGCCAAGACGCTATGGCTCATATACATTGCCCTCACAATAATGCTCGTGGGACTTTTGTGGGCCGGACCGATGAACGTGTTCGACAGCCTGTGCCTGGCATTTGGCGCTATAAGCACCGGCGGCTACTCGTCGCTCCCGGGGGGCCTGGGGAGCTACACGCCCGTGTATGTAAAGGTGGTGCTCTCGCTGTTCATGTTTGCCGGCGGCATGAATTTCTCGCTCATCTACCGCACGCTGCGCGGCAACGTGGGCGAGCTGCGTCGCAACGATGTGTTCCGCACCTACGTGGGTCTTATCCTTGCCATGTATGTGCTCTTTACGGCCAGCATCCTGATCAACGGGTGCTACCGGGGCTGGGAGAGCGTGACTATCGACCCGGTGTTTCAGATTATATCCGTGATAACGTCCACCGGCTTCACCCCCGTGGAATTTCAGAATTGGGGCCCGTTCGTGATAGCCCTCATATTCATGATGATGCTCTTCGGCGGCTGCGCAGGCTCCACGAGCGGCGGCGCTAAAATAGACCGCCTGCTGTTTTTGCTGAAAAACTGTCGCAACGAGGTGTATCGCTGCATATATCCGCGAGCGGTGATGTCGGTGCGCGTAAACGGGCGCGTGGTGAGCAACGAGCTGCTGCACAAGGTGATTGCCTTCCTCTGCCTCTACATGCTGCTGATAGGCGCAGGCGGCCTCGTGCTGGCCGGCATGGGAGTGCCCGTGATGGACGCATTCTTCTCGTGCTTCTCGTGCATGAGCAACACCGGCCTGGGAGCTGATATCACCGGCTATGGCGCGTCCTACAACCTGCTGCCGGATGCCGCCAAGTGGGTACTCTCGTTGCTGATGCTCACGGGACGCCTTGAGATTTTCACGGTGCTGGTGCTCTTCGCGCCATCTTTCTGGCACAAGTGAACAATATCGCCCTCGTGTGTGTTAATTTTTCATAATGCNAACACACACCTCTCTCATGACCAAACGACTATATATACTCTTGATTGCTCTGGCCGGCCTTGCCTTCACGGCGTGCTCGACCGACGACGACGTGTGGGACAACGTGCCGCCCAAAATCGCTGAATTTATCAATCAGTATTACCCCAACTCCGAGCTATCGACCTGCGAGAAGACCGGTTCCGACTGGCACGTGCGCATAAAAGATGGCGCGGGTCTCACCTTCAATGCCCAATATTCCTGGACCAATATCGCAGGATATGGCGAGATTTTGCCCCAGGTGCTGCTTTTCGATCAGTTGCCTCCGGCACTTTACAACTATCTCGAAGAGGTGGAAGCGCTCAACGGCGTCTACAGTCTCGAACGCGACAGCAGGCAATATGTGGTGGGGCTGAGCAGCACATCCGTGACCTACGATATTGAAAGCGAGAGCGTGCGCTCGGCGCAGCCGCCCGTGTGAATCAATATAGAAACGTATATTCACAATTAAAACAATATAATTATGTCATTTATCTGGTTTCTTCTAATCGGTATCGCGGCCGGCTTCATTGCCGGAAAACTCACCCGCGGCAATGGCTTCGGCATCTGGCTGAACCTCGTGCTGGGTATTGTGGGTTCGCTGCTTGGCGGCTTCGTATTCGGCATCCTGGGCATCCACACATCAAGCATCATCGGCAGCCTCATCACTTCCGTTGTGGGCGCCGTGCTCCTTCTCTGGATTTATTCGTGGCTCAGCCGCAAACGCTGATATCCACTCCTTTGCAAGCCCTGCCGCATCAATGATCCGGCAGGGCTTGTGTATATCCGTAAAAATGGCTAAATTTGCATTACATAGATCAGCAATATGAACAACAAGATAGCAGCCCTTTTCGACCTTGACGGCGTGCTCATCGACTCGGAAAGCATCTACACCGAGTTCTGGACGAGCATGGACAAGCTATATCCCACAGGTATCGAAAACTTTGCCTATGTGATTAAGGGCACCACCCTACCCGATATCCTCAACACCTACTTCCCCGACCCCGAAGTGCAGGCGCANCTGCGCGTGCATCTTAAGAAACAGGAGGAGCAGATGGTGTATCGCATATTTCCCCACGTTGAAAACTTTCTGAGTCAACTGCGCAGGGCCGGATTCCCCACGGCTATCGTGACCAGCAGCAACAATGCCAAAATGAAGGTGCTCTTTGATGAGCTGCCCGGATTCCGGGACTACTTCGATGTGGTGATCACCGACTCCGACGTGACCAAATCCAAGCCCGATCCGGAGGGCTACCTTCTGGCGGCCGAGCGCCTGGGTGTGCCGCCGGAGCGCTGCGTGGTGTTTGAAGACAGTCGCTCGGGTCTTGAGGCTGCGAGGCGCTCAGGAGCCAAGGTTGTGGCCGTGGCCACCACTCTGCGTCCTGCCGATATTGAAGGCCGCGGCGACATCGTGATAAATTCCTTCGACGAAGTCACACCCATGCGCCTCGAATCGCTGATAGACTGATGGAGCAGAGATTCGCATCATCGCTGCTTGAGGGCGCAGTGACGGAGCTATCGCGCCTCCCCGGCATAGGCCGCAAGACNGCGCTGCGCCTGGCGCTTCACCTGCTGCGACGCGAGCCGCGCGAGGCTGCGGCCCTGGGCCACGCCATCATCGACATGCGCGAGGGCATTCGCTATTGCAGCGTGTGCCACAACATCAGCGACGACGAGGTGTGCCCGATATGCTCCTCGGCGTCGCGCGACGCCCGCACCGTGTGNGTGGTCGAAAACGTCAAGGACGTGATGAGCATCGAAAACACCGGCGAGTATCATGGCCTNTACCACGTGCTGGGCGGCCTTATTTCGCCCGTGGACGGCATCGGTCCCGATATGCTTGAAATATCCTCGCTGGTAAAGCGCGTGGACGCAGGCGATGTGGACGAGGTGATCCTCGCCCTGAGCGCCACTATGGAAGGCGACACCACCAATTTCTATATTTACCGCAGGCTGGCGGATTATCCGCACGTGCGCGTGACGCAACTTGCGCGCGGCGTGAGCGTGGGCAACGAAATCGANTACACCGACGAAATCACGCTGGGACGCTCGTTGCTCAACCGCACCCCATTTGCCGACTCTTTTGCCCTCTGAGCCATGAATCTCCGCGACGACATAATCACCTTGCGCGCCCCCGAGCCCCACGATACAGACAGGCTATACATCTGGGAAAACGATCCCGAACTGTGGCCCCACGGGAGCGCCGTGGCGCCAATGAGCCGCCATCAGCTCGCACGCTACATCGACGAATACGACGCCGATATATTCTCGGCGCGCCAGCTGCGCTTCGTGATCGNGCNCAATGCAACGGGCGAGGCAGCGGGCACGCTGGATATCACCGACTTCGACCCGCGTCACCTGCATGCCTCCATAGGAGTGTTTGTGGCTCCGGAGATGCGCGGCCGCGGAATAGCGGCGCGTGCGTTGAAGCTGGCCGAAGGATATGCGGCCGAGGCCGTGTCGATGCACACACTAATGGCCACCGTGGCCGTGGACAACGCAGCTTCGCGCCGGCTATTTGAATCATGCGGATTCTCCACTGCGGGCCGCCTTCGATCGTATCTGAGGCGTGGCCACAGCTTTCAAGATGCACTCATATACCAAAAAATACTGAAATAATTATGAAAACCGTAATCTCCACCACCTCCGCACCCGGCGCAATCGGCCCCTACAGCCAGGCCATCGACACCGGCTCCATGCTCTATGCCAGCGGCCAGATACCCATCAACCCCGCTACCGGTGAAATTCCCGAAGGCATCAAGGCGCAGACCGCTCAATCGCTCGAAAATGTGAAAGCCATCCTCGCAGCCGCCGGGCTCACAACGGCCAACGTGGTGAAAACCACCGTGTTCCTGGCCGACATGAACGACTTCGCCGCCATGAACGAAGTCTATGCAAGCGTCTTTGAGGCCCCCTACCCGGCCCGCAGCGCCGTGGCCGTGCGCACACTGCCCAAAAACGTGCTTGTGGAAATCGAAGTAATCGCCCTGCACTGATAATATTTTCTCATTGTCCTCTCTCCCTTAAAAACCAAAATATATGCTCGTAGCATCCCAGAAACGCAAAGAAAACATAGCCGAATATCTGCTCTACATGTGGCAGGTGGAGGATATAATCCGCGCATTCGGCCTCGACATCGACCGCATTCAGGAACATATAATCGACCGCGTGCCCGACCTTGACGACGACACACGCCGCGCTATGCGCGAATGGTACGANTCGCTCATCGACATGATGCGCCGCGAGGAAGTGGTGCAGAGCGGCCACCTGCAGATCAACCGCAACATCGTGGGCGAACTGGCCGACTTAAGCAAGCGGCTGCTTGCCGACGGCCGCTATCAGGACTACACAAAGGCATTCTACGACGCTCTGCCCGTGATCGTGGATCTCCGCTCCCGCTCCGGAGAGAATCCCGCAGGCGAGGTGGAGACATGCTTCAATGCGCTTTACGCAACTCTGCTCATGCGCATGAAAGGCCAGGAAATATCGCCGGCCACGGCTGACGCACTGGCAAAGATCACCCGTATGACCGCCCTCCTGGCCGCCTACCACAAGAAAGACGAGGCCGGTGAGCTATTCGGCAAAGACGACGAAAACGACGAATGATGCGACAGGTTGCTGCCCGCTTAGTCTCGGCATACGCTGCCCTGCTGCTGGTGATGGTGGTTCTGCGACCGCCGTTCATCCTGGCCTACACTCCTGCCGGAGCGGCGAGCTGGGCNGCTATGTGGCATGGTCTGTCGATGGACGCGTGCGTGGCTGCATATCTGTGTATCGTGCCGGGATTGCTGTGCATCACCGGCGCCATAACGGGCTTCACCAAGACCATCCGCAGAATAGTAATCGCCTACTTCGCCATCTGCGCACTGCTGATATCGGCCGTGGCCGCTATTGACTTCGTGCTCTACGGCCACTGGGGTTTCCGTATCGACTCCACGCCTTTCTTCTATTTCGCGTCGTCGCCCTCGGCCGCCATGGCTTCGGCCACGCCCGGCGAGATTGCTGGTGGCACCGCAGGCTGGTTGGTGATGGCCGCTGCAATCTTCGCTTTGCTGTATTTTGTGGCCGTAAAGAGATTTAAATATCCTTCAGAAGCAGCGCCTTCTGAAGGACGCGCAATGCGCGTCGCGACGGCAGTTGTGCTCACGGGAGCGCTATTCGTGCCCATCCGCGGCGGCTTCACCGTTTCGACCATGAATCCGAGCCGAGCCTACTACAGCAGCGACATGCGGCTGAACCATGCAGCGATGAATCCGCTGTTCAGCCTGCTATATTCCATATCTCACCGCGACGATTTCGGCCGCAGCTTCCGCTACTTCCCTCCCGAAGAGGCCTCCTATATTTTCGATGAGATGAACGCTACAGCCCCCGCCGACAGCTGCGTGGAGCTACTCGCGATGGAGCGCCCCGACGTGTATCTGATAATATTCGAGAGCGCTTCGTCGCACCTTATGCCCGTGCTGGGAGGAGAGCCCATAGCCATGCGGCTGGACTCGCTGGCTCGCGAGGGACTGCTGTTCACACGCATGTATGCCTCCAGTTTCCGTACCGACCGCGCTCTGCCTGCTATTCTGAGCGCCCTGCCGGCACAGCCCACCGAGAGCCTGATGAAGCACGTGGCAAAAGCCGAAAAACTTCCATCTATCGCAGGCGCTTTGGCCGAAGCAGGCTACGAATGCAGCTATTTCTATGGCGGCGATGCCAATTTCACCAATATGCTGGCCTACCTGCGCGCTTCGGGCTTCGGCAGTATCGTGAGCGATAAAGACTTCCCGATGTCGGAGCGGGCATCCAAATGGGGAGCGCCCGACCATGCCGTATTTGCCAAGGCTCTTGAGCATGCAAGCCGGGAGAGCGACGTTCCGAGATTCAACGTGATACAGACCTCAAGCAGCCACGAGCCATTCGACGTGGACTACCCGGACCCGCGCTTTCCCGAGGGACCGCAGAGGGCATTCGCCTACGCCGACAGCTGCGTGGGAGCCTTCGTCGACAGCCTGCGCGCGCTACCGTCGTGGAACCGCAGCATCGTGGCCATCGTGCCCGACCACTACGGATGCTATCCACCACGCCCCGAAAGTATCGAAAGCCGCCACACCGTGCCATTCATTATCACGGGAGGAGCACTGAAGGCTCGCGGAAAATGCATCGACACAATTTGCTCTCAAACCGATATAGCCGCCACCCTGCTTGCTCAGCTCGGACTTGACCACAGCCGCTTTCCTTTCAGCCGCAATATATGCAATGTGGCTCCGGCAGCGGCCTACGCATTCTACAGCGAGCCGGATCAGGCTGCACTCACCACCATTGAAGGCACTACCGTGCTCGACGTGGCCACCGATGCAACCACAGGCGCGCAACCCAATCGCCTGAAAGCATATCTCCAGGAATTATACACCTACTTAGGAAACCTCTGATGCTTGACCAACTGCTACATATCGACAACGAGATTTTCCTGCTCTTCAACGGTACGCACTGGCCATATCTCGACCGCTTCATGATGATATTCACGAGCAGGTTTGTGTGGATACCTATGTATGCGGCAATTCTATTCGTGATTATCCGAAACAACCGCCCTACGCGCGCAATGTGGACCGTGCTGGCCATTGTGCTGGCCATTGTGCTGGCCGACCAGAGCTGCGGCCATCTGATCAGACCCTGGGTGGAGCGTCTGCGTCCTTCCAATCCCTCCAATCCTTTCTCGTCGATGGTCCATATCGTGGACGGCTATCGCGGCGGAGCCTACGGGTTCCCGTCGTGCCATGCCGCAAATTCATTTGCCCTGGCCTGTATCACTACGCTCGTGATGCGTTCGCGCCGCGTCGGGCTGTTCATATTCATTTGGGCTGCCGTCAATTCATATTCACGTCTTTATCTGGGCGTCCACTATCCCGGCGACCTCCTCGCAGGTGCCATCGCAGGCTGCTGCTGCGCAATCGCCTGCTACGCACTGCTGCACTGCCTGGTGCATGGCTCATCACCCGACAAGGCATTGGGGCAACATTTGCACACCTCCGACCTCGTGATAGTCATAGGGGCAATAGTGGTGGCAGGAATTGCCATCGCAGCTATATGATAAACGGGGCCGGCTTCCATCATGGATGCCGGCCCTGATTAGGATTTTCGGGGGATTTCAATAATTATCGGGCTTGCGCTCAAAGTAGCCCTGAGGTGCGCCACACACGGGACAGCGACCGGGAGCGGTCTTGGTTTCAACCACGAATCCGCATTTGCGGCAATACCAATCGATGGGCTCCTCCGAAGAAAATTCTGTTTCGCTCACGAGGCGCTCAAGAAGGCGCTGATAGCGCTGCTCATGCACCTGCTCCGCACGNGCCACGAGCTTGAAAGTGTTTGCAATCTTTGGGAAACCTTCTTCCTGGGCCACACGAGAGAAATTTTCGTAGAGGTCGCTCCATTCCTCGCGTTCGCCGGCTGCGGCTTCGGCAAGGTTGGTGCGGGTGTCGCCCACTACGCCGGCAGGGTATCCGGCCTTCACCTGTGCTGTGCCACCCTCAAGAAGATTAAAGAAAGTGCGGGCATGTGTCAACTCCTGCTCGGCCGTCTCCAGAAATACGGCGGCAATCTGTTCGTAACCTTCCTCACGGGCCTTCTCGGCAAAAAGAGTGTAGCGTGTGCGGGCCTGGCTTTCGCCGGCAAAAGCTGCGAGCACGTTCTGCTCGGTGCGTGTTCCTTTAATACTTTTGGTTTCCATAGAGTAATTAAAAAAATAAAACGAGTTTTCTTTTTAACGCCCGGAAAGGCCAAAAGGTTCACAACACACGAAATCTCGTGAAATCACCATGCCCGGGTCTCACTGCTCCGTCGACGCCCTCGGGCCGTGCATCCTCGCGCTCAATGGAGATACGAAACATATAGGGCAGCATGCGCCACAGGTTGATACGCTTGCCTTTGCGAAAGGTGTGGAAAGTAATATTTCCGTCATTGCCCAGATTGACCACCACATTCACCTTTCTTGCCCCGGCTTTCTCGGGACGCGAAGAAATCAAAGCAAGGAAGCGCCCGGGCGTGGGCGTGGCGTGGAGGGTGCCCAAAGGCGTGCCGGGAAGCACCGACATATCGGCGCAGCTCACAGCGAGCATATCATANCTGCCCGGATCTGTGGCCGAAGGACGTATCTCAAACTCGCAATCNGCTGTGCCTGTCATGCGCCACAACCCCACGATGCCGTAGTCGCCGGCCCACGCGNCCAGCGACATAAGGAACGACACGAACAGAGCGGAAGCCCGAAGCATCATCGCGACGCGGCCTGAAGCAGATACGGCAGAGGCTTGCGGAGCGCCACCGGCGACTTTGCTTCNAATTCTTTGGCAGCGGCAATNGCCGCGTTGCCCTCGGGCTGCCAAGTGGCTATCACATAGTAGTAAGGCTCGGCCGTCTGCACCACAAACGCATCGGGATATCCTGCCTCCCGAATGCGGCTGCATAGAGAGCGCGCGTTGAAAAGCGTCTTGAACTGGCCTGCAACCACGCCATAGCCGGTGGCTACGTCGGGGTGTGGCTGCTTCTCGCCTTCGTCGGGCGCAACGCTTATGTGCATCACCCGCAACTGCACCGTATCGGAGCCGGTGCTGAGCATGGTGGTGCGCATCTGCCGGCGCACTACGCCATAGATAGTGGAATCCACCGGGGCGGATTCTTCACGTCCGGCCACGGCTTTCTCATAGGCCGCGCGATAATTGGCCTCGCTGGTGCGACAAGCAGTGACGGCGATTGCCAGTGCGAGTATATATATAATCTGTTTCATCGAGATTTAGCAAGTTCTATTACTTCGAGATCGCGTATTTCCGGGCCGTCGATAACGAATCGCACGAGCGTGCGCACCTTCTGCCAGCCGTGATGGCCTGCGGCGCCGGGGTTGATATAGAGCAGGTCGCGTGCCTTGTCGGGCATCACCTTGAGGATATGGCTGTGACCACCCACGAGAAGCCGCGGGCGGGCAGCATCGAGCATACCGGCCACTCCGGGAGCATATCGGCCCGGGTAGCCGGCAATATGAGTCATGACCACGTCCACATCCTCCACCCTGAAGTTCTGCACCTCGGGCAGGCGACGAGCCACCTCTCCATGATCGATATTGCCGCGCACACCTCGAAACACCGGCGTGAGGCCTTCGAGATGGCGCAGCAGAAGGGCATCTCCCACGTCGCCCGCATGCCACAGCTCGTCGCACTCGGCGAAGTGCAGGGCATAACGGTCGTCGAGGCAGGAGTGGGTGTCGCTGAGCAGCCCTATTCTTTTCACTTAAGGTTGATTTTCTTGGCAATGGATGCGGGCACGGCCTTCTTGTTGACGAGCAGGTTGAGGGTCTTGGCCAGGAAGAAAGGCTCCGACACGTATATGAATCCGTCGTATTTCTGGTTGGTGTCCCAGGAGTTCTTTACCTTATAGTAACGGTTGCCGTTCTGGTCGTGGGCCGTACCCACGATTTCCATGCCGTGGTCGTCGGTGGTTTCCTGATTGTCGAACCACTCCTGGCGCAGAGCCTGAGTCACTTCCACTTCCTCAACGGGGCCGGTGAAGGCATATTTCTCATTCTGGCGGTCCTTGTCGCTGAGATGTACCCAGCGTGAGAGCTCGGTGCCATCCATGTCGCTCTCGTTCTTGCCCTTGGGCATAAGGGCCACGCCGTCGTTCCACTTGAAGCCGCCTTCGCTCACGTCGGCAGCCCAGGCCACGGTGTAGCCGTTGGCGAGCGCGTTGTCCACAACGGCCTTAAGTTCCTCAATGGGCACGTTGGTGTAGCCGGCCCAAAGCCAGTTGTCGGGCACTTCAAATATGAATTCCTCATAGAAAGGGTGATGGGTGAAGGAAGTGAGAGCCACGTAATTGTCGGGGCTGATTCCCAGAGAGGCAGCATAACTCTGCGGGGTGTACTGCTTGCCCTTGTAGGTGAACGTCTCGGGCACTTCGCCCAGATAGGCGTCGAGAATTGCCTCATAGCCCTTGCGCCAAGCAGTGCTGAGTTTTTTATTGGGCTTGCCCACCATCACGTCCACATAGGCCTTGAGAGCTCCGTCGAGCTCGCCGTGCACGTGCTTGTCCTCACCGTATTGCAGACCGGTGTAGACCTCCTCAGGCACAGCTCCGTAGCGCTTCCACACGTATGGAACGTCGAGGATGCTGCCGCCGGGGCCGAAATTGGCGTTGCCGTACATGCGCACGTAGCGGTCGGCCTTGTCGAGATAGCAATAGCGCACGGTGAACATCTCCGAGAGGTCGAGCGAGTCGCCTCCGGCCTTACGTATCTCGTTCTCGAAGAACGACGTGCCGGAGAAGCACCAGCACGTGCCACTCTTATTTTGGTCTTTTACGGATGTGACCGGGATCACGATGTCGTCGGTGAAAACGAAGCCTTCCACACTATCGGTCTTGGCTTCCTGAGCAGATGCGCCGGCAGCCATGATGGCTGCGAGGGCTGCGATTGTGATTTTTTTCATATTTATAGATTATCGTTTTTCGTACCATGAGCGCCAGTCGGACGCCAGCGCGAGGGCAAGTTCCAGAATTGTGTCTTTTCCGCGCAGCGCCTGCTCCGGATCGAGGTCCACCCGGCATCCCGGAGATGGTTCTACGCCATGCTCCGTGAGATTCATCCGGGCATCATATACCGGGCAAGCCGACATGCGCACACCCCATCCACAAGGAATCTCCGAGGAGAAAGGCATGCCGCTGCCGCCGCCCGTGGTGTCGCCCACGATGAGCACGCCGGGCAGCAGCCGCATGATGCTCACGAAGCTGTTGGCTGCGCTGAAAGTGCTGCGGTTGGTCACTATCACCACCGGACGCAACCAGCGCACATGCCCCTCGGCAGGGTCGTAGTAGAACGGATACGGCGACGAGAAATCGTTGTGGCCGGGGCCGGTCTTGTGGCTGATATATCCGGCGAGAGTGCGCTCGCTGATAAAGCGTTCCACGAGAGTCTGGGTGGTGGTCATCATGCCTCCTCCATTGTCGCGCACGTCGATCACCAGAGCCGGGCATCCGGCCTCGGCAAACTCAAGCATGGAAACGTCGAGAGCACCATGGGTGATTCCTGAGGCCATCGTGCTCACGCGCATATATCCTATACTATCGTTGAGCACCTTATAGCTGAGCGGGCCCGACTGAGCATAGTCAAATTCAAGGTAGAACTGCTGCACGAGGCGCAGGTCGAAATTCTGCTTATAGTCGCTCCACCAGCGTCGGTAGTAGGAAGTATTGAACGACGACGAAAGATTAACGTGGCCGTCCTTGAGCTCCGAAAGCATCGAGCCGCAAAGGAGGAAAAAATCGGTGGTCTCCATGCCTTCGGGATCGATCTGCGCCCGGTAGCGCTCGCCCACTTCTTTCCAGTCCACATCCTTCTCCTCAAAAAAGCAATAATGCTCATCGACGATCGACCAGAGGGCATCGAAATTTCCATAGAGGCCTCCGCTGTAGTCGTCGACCTTGTGGCATGCCGCTGCCGCAAGCAGAAGGATTGTAATCGATATGGCCTTGAGAATCCTCATATTCAATACATAGCAGAGATTATACGCGCGTGGGGGTCGATTCCACGGCTGCGACCTATGGTGATCCATTCCACTGCCACACCCAGCACGAAGCGGTGGGCCACGTTGCGCGACACGATTCCGGAAGCCTTGGACGAGAACACGTCGCAGGCGTAGCCCAGCCGCAGCACGGTGTTGCCCAGCCTGAGATCGGCAGTGGCGAGATTGTCGAGCCGGAAATAATTGCCCGGCCATGCGCCATGCACCAGTCCACTGTGGTTGCCCATATATATTTCGTAGTATAGTTCGCCATAGTCAGGCGAAAAAAAGATACCCGTGAGGGGCATGCGTGCCTGATAGCGCAGCGTCACCGGCAGTCGCCTGATATTGAAATTGACAACCGCCGCGCCTTCGGCCCCTAAGGTCCAGGCTCCGATAGCCTGCGCGGGATTATTGCCGTTGCGTGCGAGCAGGAGCGCGCCGCCGCGCAGCGCGGTGAATCCGCCCCAATATAGCTGCAGCGCAGGACACGACGCAATGCGATGGCGGCGGAGCATAGCCCACGACAACTCGGCTTCAAGGCCCCACATCGTGGCATTACGAGCCGGATTGCGAACACCGTCGAGCTTGGCAGTGAAGTCGAGCTGCATCACCCATCGCTCCGGGTCGAAACCCATGGCCTGCATACGCTCATAATTCAATGTGGCGCTCCAGCCGGAGTAGCGCAGCGGTGTGAGATAGGTGTTGAGCACGTGGGCCGAGCCTACCTCCATCGTATAGGCGCTGAGCACGGGGCGATACGGCGCTGATGCAATCGAATCGGCTGCNGCGGCCGCGGATTGCAGCACGAAGGCGAGCAGAAGTGATATTATGAGGAATGCGCGGCGCATCAGTGCGTGGTGGTTCAGAATAAGCGTTGCTGACCGGTGAGCTCGTCGCGCACCTCATCGTCCGACGTGTCGGTGGCAGCGTCGGCACTACCGTCGAATTCTTCGGCGCCGGCATCGGCCACGGTTGAGGTTTCTTCCTCTTCTTCCTGCGGCAACTCCTTGGGCGCGAGTTCTTCCACGGAGGCCACTGCATAGGTGGTGAGACGCTTGCCTCGTGCCTTGAAGCTCTTGACTCCGATGAATTCCTCGGCATCCACCTCCAATGGCTCGCGGAAATCGTCGGGAGCTGCGAAGGTGACGCGGAACATGGCGCCGGGTTTGTCGCTCATAGCAATGAGGGTGGAAGCTTCGTTGTCTGTGAGCCAGCGCTGCTTGCGCGGCGACACTTCAAAGCAGAAACGCTTGATATAGGGGTAGCCCTGATCGGCATCGTTAAGAATCACTGTCCAAACCACCTCAGGACGAAGCTTCTCAATCAGGAGAATGTCTTCTTCGTAGTGATTCGTGGCATCGAAACTCGTGGTATAGAACTCGCCGTTGCGGAGCACCACCAGCACCAGATCGTCGCCCTTGAATTCGCCCAGATAGTCGCCGCGGCCGTCGTAGTTGATGCGAAGCACATCGCGGTCGAACCACACGTCGCGTCCGCCCAGCGTAGACACGCCCCTCTCCTTGAGCGAGAAGCGGGCCACTTCGTTCTTGGTGACGAGATTTCCCAGCGACTGCTTGCCCTTGATGGCGAGCTGCGAGAAGTCCACATCAATCTGGAGTTTGACGAGGCGGGCCTTGGGTTTGAGCACCACCTTAACCACCTCAGCCTCACCGTTGGGATTGGCCGAGAACCACACCACGCGACTGCCCGGAAGGCCCTGAGTGATATTGTATTCGCGGTCGCGAGTGATGCCCGTAACGGCAAAACGCTTCATATAATACGGACCTCCACGGCCGTTCTGATAGATCACGTTGTAGATTGTGCGGGTGTCGTTGCGCTTGAATAGGTTGATAAACAACACATTCTTGTCGACAAACAGCTTTTCCTGCACTTTCACCACCTTGTAGCGGCCGTCTTTGTAGAAGATTATCACCTCGTCGAGCAGGGAGCAGTTGCAGATAAACTCGTCTTTCTTGAGCGCTGTACCGATAAAGCCCTCTTCGCGGTTGAAATAGAGTTTTTCGTTTGCTTCGGCCACGTTGGCTGCCTCGATGTTGTCGAAGTTGCGCACCACCGTGCGACGGGGATAATTCTCGCCATACTTGTGCTTCAATCCCTCATACCATTCTATGGTATAATCCACGATGTGGTCAAGTTTGTCGGCTGTGTCGGCAATCTGTCCACGAAGCTGCGAGATGAGCTCATCGGCCTCTTCGGCACTGAAACGCAGGATGCGTTTCATCTTGATTTCAAGCAGGCGCAGGATATCGTCGCGGGTGATTTCGCGCACAAACGCCCCCTTGAACGGCTCCAGACGCTTGTCGATGTGGGCCACGGCCGCATCAATGTGTGGGGCCTGCTCGTATTCCTCGTCCTTATATATGCGTTCTTCGATAAAGATGCGTTCAAGCGAGGCAAACATCAGCTGCTCCCGCAGTTCTCCCAGTTTGATTTCAAGCTCGTTGCGCAGTATAGCCATGGTGGTGTCCACGCTGTGGCGGAGCACATCGCTCACACCCAGAAACACGGGTTTCTCGTTGCTGATCACGCAACAATTGGGCGATATGCTCACCTCGCAGTCGGTGAAGGCATAAAGCGCATCGATAGCTTTGTCGCTTGACGTTCCCGGCTGCAGGTGCACAAGAATGAGGGCGGTTTCGGCCGTGTTGTCGTCGACCTTGCGAATCTTGATCTTGCCCTTTTCAAATGCCTTCAGAATACTGTCGATCACCGCACCGGTGGTGCGACCGAAGGGTATCTCGGTGACGGCCAGAGTGCGGTTGTCGACCTTCTCGATTTTGGCACGCACCTTCACTACGCCTCCACGTTTGCCATCGTTGTAGCGCGACACATCGATGAATCCGCCGGTCACGAAATCCGGCAGCAATTCAAAAGGCTCGTCGCGCAGATATGCTACAGCAGCATCAAGTATCTCATTGAAATTATGCGGCAGAATCTTGGAAGAAAGGCCCACTGCAATACCCTCGGCGCCCTGGGCGAGCAGCAGAGGAAACTTGGCAGGGAGCGTTACGGGCTCCTTCTTGCGGCCGTCGTAGCTGAGTGTCCATTCCGTGACCTTCGGATTGTAGAGCACTTCAAGGGCAAAGGTGGAGAGGCGCGCCTCTATGTATCGTCCGGCGGCCGCCGAGGCTCCCGTGAGTATATTACCCCAGTTTCCCTGGGTCTCCACCAGCAGATCTTTCTGTCCCAGCTGCACGAGTGCATCGTTGATGGAGGCATCGCCATGGGGATGATACTGCATGGTGTTGCCCACGATATTGGCCACTTTGTTGAATCGACCGTCGTCGAGGGTCTTCATCGAGTGCAGGATTCGGCGCTGCACGGGCTTAAGGCCATCGTCGATATGCGGTACGGCGCGCTCCAGTATCACGTAGGATGCGTAGTCGAGAAACCAGTTGCGAAACATTCCCTGAAGCCTGTGGCGCACCACATCGGCCGTGGGGTCGAAATTCACGGGTGCTTCGGGCTGCTCTTCGGGCTGTATTTCGGGGTTTTCTGTGTCGGTCATGTCTGTGTCAGGTATTTACCCACAAAATTAGTGATTTTTTTTGACAAAACCGCACTTCGACGCTCATTATTATTATAAACATGCACGTTAAAATGCCAATGGGAGAGAACTATTCCCCGTATTATAAAGGTTTTTTGAGATAGCAGAGCCCCGTTGCGACGTTACGCTGCAACGGGGCCCTGATAATCGTATTTACAGGTTTTAATTCATCGAAATGGTAACGATGGACATGGGCGGCATCGACACCAGGAGCTTACCATCTTTTACCTTTGCGTCCTTGAATGCCTTGAGAGTAACGGCATCGGGAGTGCCGAAGTCGTTGTAGGCATTAACGGAGGCGGCCGTGAGGATTTGAGCTCCCCGCACCTTGAGCTTCAGAGATGCAAGATCCACGGCCACTTCATTGGCTTTTTCAAGCGAGGTGTTGGTGAGAGAAATGGTGTAAGTGCCCTCCTTTTCAGAACAGGTGGCGCTCACTTCAGGCACATCGTTGCGACCTTCGACACTGCGCGTACCGGTGGTAACGGTCAGAGGCACAAGGCGGGCATCCTGATGGGGAACGTACATCTTGAAAACGTAGTAGGTGGGCGTGAGCACCATCTCGGCACCCTGCGTGAGCACCATGGCCTGGAGCACGTTGGCGAGCTGGGCAATGTTGGCCATGTGCACTCGTGCGGCATTGTCGTGGAAGATATTGAGGGTGAGAGCGGCCACGATTGCGTCGCGCATGGTATTCTGCTGGTATAGGTGTCCGGGATTCGTGCCGGGCTCCACGTCCCACCAGGTGCCCCACTCGTCCACCATGAGGCCCTTGGTCTTATCCGGGTCGAAACGATCCATAATCTCGCCGTGGCGCTCCACGAGGGTCTTCATATTGAGGCAGAGAGCAAGCGTGCCGTAATAGTCGTCCGTGCCAAACACGGTGGCCGAACCCTTTGCGTTCCAGTCGCCCACGGTGTAGTAGTGGAGCGACAACCCGTTGAAATGATACATAGCGTCGCGCATGAGCACTTCAGTCCAGTTGTAGTCGCCGGCATTGGCTCCGGAGGCTATCTTGTAGAGCTTGTTGCCGGAGAATTCGCGGCAATACGTCTGATATCGGCGATACACATTGGCATAGAAATCTGCCGTGAAATTGCCACCGCAGCCCCAGCTCTCGTTGCCCACACCCAGATATTTGAGGTGCCAGGGCTCTTCGCGGCCGTTGGCCTTTCTCAGCTCGGCCATGGGACCATCGGCGGCGGTGATATATTCCACCCACTTGGCCAATTCTTCCACAGTGCCGCTGCCCACGTTGCCACTCAGATAAGGCTCGCAACCCAGCAGCTCGCAGAAGTTGAAAAATTCGTTTGTGCCGAAAGAATTATCCTCCACGGTGCCACCCCAGTTGGTATTGACCATNACCGGGCGCTTGTCGCGCGGTCCGATTCCGTCCATCCAGTGGTATTCGTCGGCAAAGCAGCCGCCGGGCCAGCGGAGCACAGGCACATGAAGCTCACGCAGGGCATTGAGCACATCCGTGCGATAGCCACGCTCATTTGGTATGCCGGATTCTTCACCCACCCAAATGCCGCCATAGATGCANCTGCCGAGGTGCTCTGCAAACTGGCCGTAGATTTCTTTTTTGATNACCGGGGCANCGGGNCTCGGAACGAGCTGCACGGTGGAGGAAGCCNCNGGAGCGGCTGCAGCACATAGAAATGCGCCNGAGGCAATAACCGCCGTAAAGATAGATTTAAGGTTCATCTGAAATTTATTTGGTATTTTCGGCAAATTTACTGAAATTTGCTTTAAAATACAAATCATGGACAGAGCAAAAGACAGAGAAGAATTTGAGAAGTTGCTGCGCGATACCGGTCGCGAGGGTATGGACTACGTATTGGAAGACCTGGACAAACTCGGTTTTTTCGAAGCTCCGGCATCTGCCGGGCATCACCTCAACACCGCCGGCGGCCTTGTGCGCCACTCGCTCAACACATATCATGCGGCCATGGCCGTTTACGACGGCATGAAAGCACTTGAACCCTCGCTTGCGGCCGAAGTGAAACCGGAGAGCATCGCAATCGCGGCTCTGCTGCACGACGTGTGCAAGGCCGACATCTACAAGCGCACCACCAAGAAGCGCCGCGACCAACTGGGCAACTGGGTGGACAGCGAGGGCTACAAGGTGAGCTACCGCAATTTCCCCATGGGGCACGGCGAGAAAAGCGTGATATGGCTGCTGTGTGCAGGCCTGATGCTCAACGACGACGAAATGCTGGCCATACGCTGGCACATGGGCGCGTGGGGTATCAACATGAACAGCCTCGAAGACACGCGCAGCTACGATACGGCACGCAAGCTATATCCTCTGGTGTCGATAATACACAGCGCCGACACCCTGGCAGCCAGCCTGCTTGAACGCACGGCCGAGGAGCTGGACGAGGCGTAAACCATTTTGAGGGTGTCAATGTTATAGTATAAAAAAGCAATACTATGACACGAAAAGAACTCACCGACATCATAGCCGCAGCCGTGGCTGAGGTAATAAACAACCCCAAGGGCTGGGGAGAAGACCCGCAGATAAGCATCATTCCCACCACCCTGCTCGTGGGCATCGAGCAGCGCAAAGACGCCAACCGCGATATAGAATACAGCGACTACGCCATAGAGGCCGACGCTGCCGTGGATGGCGACTATTCGGAAGATGCAGCCGATTTCCAGAGTGCTTCGGATCCCGATTTGTATCCCATCGGGGCACTTATCGATTACGCAGCCAAGAAACCGGACCTGAAGAAAATCAGCAGACTCGTGGAGCAATATATTCCGCAAGAGTCGGAAAACCTCTACGCAGAATAATCTATTGCATAGATTTCACACAGGTATAATAGCCGGGGCGATACGATCTTCGCTCCGGCTATCGTTTTGAAAAATAATTCACCATGTCGCCGCTGAGGTATTTGTCGTAGGCGCTCATGTCGATAAGGCCAGCTCCGAGGTATCAAGGAAATTATACTGTTAAGAAATTCCATAGCTCATCAGGGAATTTTCCGAGCCGCATTGACAAGTCAACGCTGAAAATATCCCGAATGAACCAAAGTTCACACCTTTGGAAACCGTCGACATGAATATTAGAAGGTATATGCCAAGTTAATTGAGAAAGAATGCCCGGCAGGATTATAGGCTGGTGATATGACCATGATATTTGAACATGGACTATCCCATTTAAACCATCTTTGATATAACGGAAGCATCCAATAGCCTATCCTTGCAGATAGAATGCCTACACCTGCTCCTGCAATAACATCGTTTAGCCAATGCCGACCGTTATAAAGACGCAGGAAAGCAACACCAACAGCAACGGTATAAGCCCCTATCCCCATACCAAGACCGTATTCTTCTCTCATTAATTCTGCCCCGGTAAACACGGTGGCAGTATGTCCTGANGGAAACGAATTCCTTGCATTGGAATCCGGTCTTTTTTCTTTGAATGAATATTTACCGATATTTGTAAACGCTGTCATGGTTAAGTAGGCGGTAGCTTCCACCACGAGACGCTCTTTAAAACTATGTTTTGATTTGATACCGATTGATCCAAATGTCAAATACGTTAGGGCAGGAAGATATTGGATATAATTATCAGCACGGAAGAAATGATTTCCACGCAGATTATCCATTCCATTTTTTATGCTTGTGTCTAACTTTTTGAATGCTCCATTGTAAACTCCAAAAGTACCAACAGCTATAAGAACTCCCGGTAAAATTAGCTGTTTAGCATTAAAATTAGAACATTCAGTTTTGTACTGATTGGAAACTAATGTGCTGTCAATAGGCAAGGTGTTGACAGGTNGCTGTGTATCTTGAAAAATCATATCTGATGATTCTTCAAAATTGGCAGTTTGTGCGTACCCACAGACTTGTGAAGTAAGAAGCCCCAATGTTATTAGGGCTCCTACCAATCCATTTTTGTTCATTGGCATATCGTTTGTGCGAATGCCAATGCTCATAAATCAAATTCGACGAATGCAAAAGCATGGGCAATGACTGCCCAGAATGCACCCGTCGGATTGGTGTTATGAACGGCAAGTCACGCCCATGCNATGCACGGACGTTCGCGACTTGTCCCTAATTCATAACACAATGAAATTTCCGACGTTTCATTCTGATTGGAACAAATAGCAAACGCTATTAATTATGTTATCAGAAGCCTCTGCCTCCGTAATTTTCAACTGCAAAGTTACATCTTTTTACGTTTCATGTCAATAGTTTGAGTAGAAATAAGTTTGGTTAAGTCTTAGATATATACATCTAAACTGAACTAAACCTGTAAATATATGCTGGGCAAAAGAGATTACATATAATATTTTGTATTAGGGAGTTATATTGGTGTCAAATAGACCACACAGGTATAATAGCCGGGGCGATACGATTTTCGCTCCGGCTATCGTTTTGATCAATAATTCACCATGTCGCCGCTGAGGTATTTGTCGTAGGCGCTCATGTCGATAAGGCCATGTCCCGAGAGATTGAACAGAATCACCTTCTCTTCGCCCGTCTCCCTGCACTTCATAGCCTCGCGGATTGTGGCAGCAATGGCATGGCACGATTCAGGTGCGGGAATTATGCCCTCACTGCGCGCAAACAGCACGCCGGCGTCGAAGGATTCAAGCTGAGCGATATCCACGGCCTCCATGAAGCCATCTTTAAGCANCTGCGACACTATNACCCCGGCGCCGTGGTAGCGCAGGCCGCCGGCATGCACGTTTGGCGGCACGAAATTGTGGCCCAGCGTATACATGGGCAGCAGCGGCGTGTAGCCTGCTTCGTCGCCAAAGTCGTAGCGGAATTCGCCTTTGGTGAGCTTTGGACAAGAANCCGGCTCGGCGGCTATGAAGCGCGTGNGGCGCTCGCCCGTGAAATTGTGGCGCATAAAGGGGAATGCCAGGCCGCCGAAATTGGAGCCACCGCCGAAGCATGCAATCACGATATCGGGATACTCACCGGCCAGAGCCATCTGCTTCTCGGCCTCCAGCCCTATGACGGTCTGGTGCAGCGTCACATGGCTGAGCACGGAGCCAAGCGTGTATTTGCAATTCGGAGTGGTGCGCGCCAGCTCTACGGCTTCGGATATAGCCGTGCCCAGCGANCCCTGGTGTCGCGGATTGGCCGTGAGGATATCCTTGCCGGCACGCGTAGACATCGACGGCGATGGAGTCACCTGCGCGCCGAAAGTCTGCATCATGCTGCGGCGGTAGGGCTTCTGTTCGTAGCTGATTTTCACCTGATAAACGGCTGCTTCAAGTCCGAAAAGACTTGCAGCGTAGGACAACGACGCACCCCATTGGCCNGCACCTGTCTCGGTGGTAACGTGCGTCACNCCTTCCTTGCTGCAATAATATGCCTGCGGGATAGCCGAATTGAGCTTGTGGGAACCCATNGGGCTTACGCTCTCGTTCTTGAAATAAATATGAGCGGGTGTGCCGAGCGCTTTCTCAAGGCCGTAGGCGCGCACCAGAGGCGTGGCGCGGTAATATTTGTACATCTCGCGCACTTCTTCNGGAATATCAATCCAGGCATCCGACTGATTCAGCTCCTGGCGGCACAGCTCCTCGGCAAATATAGGATAAAGATCCTCGGCCTTCAGGGGCTCTTTCGTGGCCGGGTTCAGGGGTGGCATGGGCTTGACGGGCATCTCGGCCTGTATATTGTACCAGCTACGGGGAATTTCATTCTCCGGGAGGATGAATCGTTTTTGCTTTTCGCTCATGAAAAACCAATTTTAATAGAGTTTTGATTAACTTACAACCGCAAATATAGCACAACATATCCATAAATCAAAATTATCAAACCACAAACACCATTTGACATTTCCACTGAAAATATAGCCAAAATTACTTATTTTTATAAATTCATAAGCACGCAAAGCATAATCTGNGGCAATTTTGCTATTTTTGCATAAGGATTTGAACGAACCAGCAGAATGAAAACATCAGAAATTGATCTTTTCGACGTCGACTCGACATGTATAATCGAGCGCCAGGAGCGCGTTCAGCTCGACCGCAACGCATTTATGGTGTGTACGGCAGGCACGTTGAAGCTCACGATGGACGGCAAGGACTACGATCTGCGCCCGGGCGACCTGTTTCTGTATCCCACGCTGTCGCAAACNGCGGTGCGTCATCATAGCGCCGACTTCCGCGGCGTGGGCGGCGCAGCAGATTTTGAATGGGTGCTGAGTGCCCTGGAAGCCGTGAGCCACGGCGAGCGGCTGCTGCAGCTTCGCAACAATCCCATGGTGAGCTTATCGGCCGAGCAATACCGGCGCATCCTGAGCCTCGTGGAGGCGGTGCGGTGCAGGCGCCGGCAGCCCAGCCCGTTCCGCGACCGCATCGTGATGGCATTGATCCACACCCTGCTCTTCGAGCTGATGGACGCCTACGTGGCCAATACCCCCGGCGACGTGCCCGAGATGAGCCGCGCCGATATCGTGTTCATGAAATTTCTTTCGGTGCTCTCGCACGATTTCCGCAAGCACCGGGAGGTGAACTATTATGCATCCTGCCTCAACCTCACGCCGCGCTATTTCGCCACTATCGTGCGCGACCGTTCCGGGATGTCGCCCGGCGGATGGATTGCCCGCTTCGTTATAGCCGAGGCCAAGCGCCTGCTGACGAATCCCGATAGNAGCGTAAAGGAAGTGGCCGTGGCTCTAAATTTCCCGAATCAATCGTTTTTTGGCCGCTATTTCCGCCAGAACACCGGCATATCGCCCGGAGAATACCGCAAGGGCGAGCAATAACGGGACGCCCGGCTACAGCGTCACTCCCGTCTTGAATATGGCAATCTCCTTTGCTCCGGCAGTTTCGTGACGCAGCGGAGCTCCTGAAGCCGTGGCAAGCACCTTNTGAATCAGTCTCGCGAGCGCCTCATCCGCAGGCTCACCCTCGACGATGCTGCCGGCATTGAAGTCGATCCAGTTGTGCTTTCTTGTGGCCAGGGCAGTGTTTGTGGCAATTTTCATTGTGGGCACAAACGTGCCGAAAGGCGTGCCGCGACCGGTGGTGAACAGCACCAGCTGACAGCCGGAGAGCGCAAGAGCCGTAGAGGCCACGAGGTCGTTGCCGGGCGCCTGAAGAAGGTTGAGACCAGCCCTGCGCAGCGGTCGTGCATAATCAAGCACGTCCACTACGGGCATAGTCCCGCCCTTCTGTACGCACCCCAGCGACTTCTCTTCCAGCGTGGTGATCCCGCCCTCCTTGTTGCCCGGCGAGGGATTTTCGCTCACGGGCTGACCATTGTCGCGGAAATATTGCTTGAAATCGTTGATGAGCTTCACCTCAAGATCGAATACCTCTCTATCTGCGGCCCGGTTCATCAGGATGGTTTCGGCACCAAACATCTCGGGCACTTCGGTGAGCACCGTTGTGCCACCGCGAGCCACGAGCCAGTCGGAAAACATCCCCACGAGCGGATTGGCCGTAATGCCCGACAATCCGTCGCTGCCTCCACATTTGAGCCCCACCTTAAGCAACGACACCGGGAGCGGGCGCCGCACATCGGCACGCATGCGGCCGATCAGCTCCTTGCATAGTCTCACGCCCTCTTCCACTTCGTCTTCAACGTTCTGCGCCACCAGGAAACGCACCCTTTCGTGGTCGTAGGCGCCCATGGCAATGCGCATTTCGTCGGCGCGGTTGTTTTCGCAACCCAGAGCAAGNACCAGCACTCCACCGGCATTAGGGTGAGTGGCCAGCGCTGCAAGTGCAGCGCGTGTATTGGCATGATCAGCACCGAGTTGCGAGCAGCCGTAGTTGTGGGTGAAAGCACGCACGTCGTCTATNCCATGCAGGTCGCACTCTGCCTGCAGGCGGCGCACGATGGCATTGGCCTGGCCGTTGACGCAACCCACGGTGGGTACTATCCACAGTTCGTTGCGGATACCCATTCTTCCATCGGAGCGCAGATAACCTTGNACGGTGACCGGGTCGCAAGCAGCATNGGGAGCTNCCGNAGACGGCCGGTAGATATACNGNTCATCAGCACCGAGCGCAGTGTGCAGATTATGGGAATGCACCCATTCTCCGGGTTCGATGCGTCGCGTGGCACACCCTATGGGATANCCGTATTTAATCACGTCTGCACCTTGCTCCACTGGCATTAAAGCCAGTTTGTGGCCTCGCGGAATATCCTCGGCCACCGTCACGTCCATGCCGTCCACGGCAATTACTTCGCCCTTNCGCAGGCCGCCGTCGTCGAGCACAACGGCCACGTTGTCGNCCGCATTGATCCGAATAAAACGTTTCATGATTCCTGAGATAAAAAATTAAGCAGCGCCNCGGCGATACCATTACTGCGGATATCGGCCACGTAGCGGGCTGCCAGGGCGCAGAATCCCGGCACGNCCGNTTCAAAATCCTCGATAAATATGCCGCNACTCACNATGGCNCNCACGGTGGCCTCGGGATCGTCGTCGCGCCAC
This sequence comes from Bacteroides sp., assembly GCA_014801485.1. Classification (GTDB taxonomy): domain Bacteria; phylum Bacteroidota; class Bacteroidia; order Bacteroidales; family Muribaculaceae; genus CAG-873. Next base: position 172,644 of record JAAVEC010000011.1, on the reverse strand, counting down.
ACCTGCCGGATGCGTGCCAGATGCTGCGGATTATCCTCCGGAACGAAGCCGGAGTGCGGAGCATACAGCGCCAGCAGGCATGCAAAAGTGAATATACTGCAGCGCGCATTCCTGCCCATACGCTCCCGGCAATCCTTCACAACACCGAAATTACGAGCCTCCCACTTTGCCAGAGAATTGAGGGCTATGGATTCAAGCCGGTGCTTTATAAAAGGATTTCGGAAACGCTCAAGAATCGACGCCGCAAAGGCCTTAAGTGCTGCTTGGTCGCCATCGAGCGACGGAAGCACCTCCTCGTCCATCATCCTGTGGATGAAGCTATTGATTGCGGCATCGTCGAAAGCTTCCGCCACCGTGGTGTAGCCCGAGAGCAGCCCCATGGCCACCATGCCCGTGTGGGAGCCGTTGAGCACCCTCACCTTCTTGTCGCGAAACTCCTTGACTGAATCCATGAACAGCACGTTGAGACCGGCGCGGTCAAGCGGCAATTCTTCACGCAGACGCATGGCACCTTCGCCTCCTACAACCCAAAGGTGGTAGAGCTCGCCTTTAACGATGCAACTGTCGTCGTAGCCCAGAGAGTCCTTAGCCGCGGCAACATCCTCGGGAGCCCCGCTCACGATACGGTCGACAAGCGTGTCGACAAACCAATTGTATTTCTTCACCCACTCCATGAACTCATCCGGCAGGCCGGCCGTTCGGGCATGACGCAGCACGCATTCCCGCAGCCGCGAGCCATTGTCTTCAATCAATTCGCAGCAAATCATATAAAGCCCTCTGGACGGGTCGCCACCAAAGTGCTTCCAGCGGCGCCACAGCAGTCCCGTAATCTTTCCCGGGAAAGTGCGCGGAACCGGCGATAGCACATCGTCGTCGTCCATCCTTATTCCGGCCTCTGTGGTATTGGAGATTACGAATCGAAGATCGGGCGAAAGCGCATATTTCTCGTAGGTGGCGCGGTCGTCGGGAGTGAAAGCATCCTCCACCGCCGTGATCAGGCGCGGCTCCTGCCGCGCGCATCCATCTGCCATACCTTCGAGCACAACGTGATACATGCAATCTTGCCGACGCAGATTATCTATCACGACACTCGTGCCCTGCCGTGGCTTCACCACGGCCACGCCGGTGTTTGTCACGCCGGCCTCGTTGGCTAAGTCCAGCATCCAGTCGGCAAATCCCCGCAGGAAATTACCTTCTCCGAATTGCAGCACCTTCACGGGGCGATGCACGCGCTCTATAGTGCTATTGTTTAATTCCTTGATCATAGTAATTCATGGCAGCGCATTCAGGGCTTGATCTCTCCTTGCCTTACGTTGCCCGTGCAAAGATAAGCAAATAACACATCGACTACCCGCAGAGCCGCACACATTAATTTTTTTTAAGTATATATGCATGGCCGCAGGCACGATATTTGCTGTATTTTTAGTAAATTTGCAAGTTAAAAATTCAGCTCAGATGAAATTACCGGCCCTAATACTTCTGCTCGCAGCATCTCCGGCGCTGCACGCCATCAGCTTTCAAGGCTCCTCTTTCAAGGCTATTGAGGTGCAGGTGGAGGCTTCCACCGGTCTTGACGGCGTGTGGGTGCTCCGCGATGCGGCAGGCATGGAAATGCTTAGCGATGGCGGAGCCACCGCCTCGTGGAGCCGTTTCGGTGCTTCAGGGGCAGCTTATGGCGAGGAGATTGCATCGGGGGCAGCGAGCATCCGCCTCGGCGGCGGAGACTGCGGAATATCCGTGGACGACGGCACGCGTGCGCGCCACTACTGGATAGTGGACTATTCACGCCACGAGCTTGAACTCGACGGCGCCGCAGCGGCCGACGGCGACTATGGCTGCGACCGCGTGCTTCTCACCATCAACGGGAGTGCCGGCGCTATCCACTACTACAGCATCAACGGCCGCGAGCTCACCCTCGACCGCGACATCACGGTGGAATACCCCACCCTGGTGGCCGACCGCGACAACGCTACTTTCACTCCCGCCAACGCCTCCGTGTCGCTTCCCTTCATAGCAGGTAGCACCCACGTGGCTGCGCCGCTGTGCGACACCCGCTTCACCATATCGGGCGACCGCTTCCTGCGCGAATGGGACGACGAGCAGCAGGCCGTGACGGCCGAATACCGGGCCATCGCGGTAGATGCCGTGACGACGGCCACCCAGGCCGAGCGCGATGCCGAGAACGAGCAAAAACCCGGAAGCGAAGGCCTCGGCGGCTCGGCACCTTGCGAGATAGAATTCACTGCAGCCACTTCCGATGCCGCCATCTTCAACGAATGGCAAATCTCGCGCACACCGGAATTCGACATTCTTGACAATAGCTTCAACAGCAGCGATTGCAGCATCACTTTCACAGAAAACGGCACGTTCTACGTGCGCTTCACCGCCGCCAATGCCGACGGCAGCTGCGAATACACGGGCGACACCTACGTGGTGTCGGTGGGCGAGTCGAAGCTACTGTGCCCCAACGCATTCACGCCGTATACCAGTCCGGGCGTAAACGATGAATGGCGCGTGAGCTATCAGTCGATTATCGAATTCAAATGCGACATCTTCAACCGCTGGGGCGCAAAAATGACCACCCTAACCCACCCCTCGCAGGGCTGGGACGGAAAATATAACGGCAAAAATGCCGGCCCGGGCGTTTATTATTACGTGATCCGTGCACGAGGTGCCGACGGCAAAGACTACAACCTGAGCGGCGACATCAACATCATAGGCTCACGAGAGAACAACTACAGCAACACCCAACAATAATCTTCATCTATAATATGACTGCACGACAATTACTCCTTTCGATACTTCTGGCTGCCGGATGCGCAATACCCGGCGAGGCCCAGCAACCCACCCACAGCAAAGTGTTTGCACGCGTGGTGAACCCCGATGTGCCGGCCAAGGCCACGCTGTGTGGCAAACAGGTGGATATGGACCGCAACGACATGTATGAGCGCCTCGACAGAGAACTCACGTCCATGGCCTACACCCACGGCACCACGCTGCTCACCATCAAGCGCGCCAATAAATACTTCCCCGTGATGGCCCCCATCCTGAAGGCCAATGGCGTGCCTCAGGATATGCTATATCTTGCCTGCGTGGAAAGCTCGCTTAATCCGCGCGCTGTCTCGGCAGCAAAAGCCGGCGGCCTGTGGCAGTTCATGCCCGCCACTGCCCGCCAGTATGGCCTGGAAGTGAGCGACGAGGTGGATGAACGCTACAATATCGAGAAAGCCACAGCAGCTGCATGCAGGTATCTCAAGAACGCGCTGGCCAAATACGGCGGTGATTGGTCGTCGGTGATGGCGTCGTATAACGGTGGCATGGGGCGCATCAGCACCGAGCTCGACAAGCAGCAGGCCTCCANNGCCTTTGACCTGCANCTCACCGACGAAACCTCGCGATATATGTTTCGCATCCTGGCCATGAAAATGATAATGGAAAATCCCGCTGCCTACGGCTTCGACCTGCGCAAGGAACAGCTCTACTTCCCGGCCGAATACAAGGAAGTGAAGGTGAGCGGCCCGGTCGACGACTGGGCGCAGTGGGCCGTGAACAATGGCACCAACTATCGCCAGCTGCGCGAGGATAACCCCTGGATACGCGCCCGCAAGCTCACGAATAAAGCCGGGAAAACCTACACCGTGAAGGTGGCCAAGCCCGCTTCCATCAGCCGCTCGAAGCAGCAAAAAACCGTATTCAACGAAAACTGGATCAGACAATGAGCAGCAGCGCCAACGAAATAATTAAGGCAGGCGATGTGCTTGAGGTGACCGGCGCGCGCGTCCACAACCTCAAGAATATCGACGTCACGATTCCGCGCGGTGCCCTCACTGTGATAACCGGTCTTAGCGGCTCGGGCAAGAGTTCGCTGGCATTCGACACCATCTTTGCCGAAGGCCAGCGACGGTATATCGAGACATTCTCGGCCTACGCACGCAATATGCTGGGCTCGCTCGAACGCCCCGACGTGGATCGCATCACCGGCCTGAGTCCCGTGATTGCCATAGAGCAGAAGACCGTGAACCGCAATCCGCGAAGCACCATCGGCACTACCACGGAAATATACGACTTCCTGCGCCTTCTATATGCCCGCGCCGGCCATGCGCGCAGCTACAAAAGCGGCAAAGAAATGGTGCGCTACACGCGCGAGCGCATCGTGGCCCTTATCCTGGAGNGCTACGCCGGGCGAAAGATATATATACTCGCACCCGTGGTGCGCAACCGCAAGGGCCACTACAAGGAGCTCTTCGAGCAGCTGCGCAAAAAGGGTTTCATCAATGCGCGCGTGGATGGCGAGCTCATGGAAATCACTCCCGGCCTGCGCCTTGACCGCTACAAGAATCACTCCGTGGAAATAGTGGTCGACCGACTGGCCGTGAATGCAAAGGATGAGCAGCGACTCGACGGCAGCGTGGAGAATGCCCTGCGCCACGGCGACAAGCAACTGATGATTTATTGCCCCGACGACGACTCCGTGGCCTACTACAGCCAGAGTCTCATGGATCCCGACACCGGCCTGAGCTACCGCGAGCCCGCGCCCCACAATTTCTCATTCAATTCGCCTCAGGGCGCCTGCCCTTATTGCAAAGGACTGGGATACGTGGATATTGTGGACAGCGAGAAGGTGATTCCCAATCCGTCGCTGAGCATCCACGACGGTGCCATAGTGCCTCTGGGCAAATATCGCAACACCATGATTTTCTGGCAGATTTCTGCCATCTGCGAGAAAAACGGCTACACCCTTAAGACCCCCGTAAAAGACCTGAGCGAGGAAACGCTGCGCGAGATTCTCAACGGCACCAACGAGCGCCTTGAACTCAAAAACGACACCATGAGCACCACGCACTACTTCCAGAGCTACGAGGGACTCATTAAATATATAGAGATGCAGCAGAGCGACGACGCGGGAGCGGCAGCCAACAAATGGAGCGGACGATTCTTCTCGCGCGTGCAGTGCCCTGAGTGTCACGGCGACCGCCTCAACCGCGAGGCCCTGCATTTCTTTGTAGATGGCATGAACATAGCGCAGCTCACGCGCATGGACATAGGGCGCCTCTACCAATGGAGCAGCACCGTGCTCGACCGCCTCGACACCCGCGACCGCGCCATTGCCGGCGAAATAATAAAGGAAATAAACACGCGCCTGCGGTTTCTCGTGGACGTGGGCCTTGAATACCTGCAACTCAACCGTGCGTCGGCTACCCTGAGCGGCGGCGAAAGTCAGCGCATACGCCTGGCCACGCAGCTGGGCTCAGAGCTCGTGAACGTGCTCTACATCCTCGATGAGCCCTCCATAGGCCTCCACCAGCGCGACAACCGCCGCCTCATCGAGGCTCTCCAGCGCTTGCGCGACGCCTCGAATTCCATCATTGTGGTGGAACACGACAAAGATATCATGCTGGCGGCCGACTACGTGGTGGATATCGGCCCGGGCGCAGGCCGCAAGGGTGGCAACGTGGTGTTTCAGGGAACGCCGGCCAAGCTGCTTGAGACCTCCTGCCTCACGGCCGAATACCTCAAGGGCGACAAGCGTGTGGAGATGCCCCCCGAGCGGCGCACCGGCAATGGCAAGCACCTGGAGCTGCTGGGCTGCACCGGCCACAACCTGCGCGATGTGGACCTCGACATTCCGCTGGGCACTCTCACGTGTGTGTGTGGCGTGAGCGGTTCGGGCAAAAGTTCTCTCATCGCCGGCACCCTGCAGCCCATCCTGGGACGCGACCTCTACCGCGCGCAGGCCGAGCCTCTGCCCTATCGCGAAATCAAGGGGCTGGAGCATATAGACAAGGTTGTGACCGTGGATCAGACGCCGCTGGGGCGCACCCCACGATCCAATCCGGCCACCTACACAGGCGTATTTTCCGATATCCGCTCTCTTTTCGTGGGACTGCCCGAGGCCAAAATCCGCGGCTACAAGCCGGGGCGCTTCTCCTTCAACGTGGCCGGAGGCCGCTGCGAGGTGTGCAACGGCAACGGCTACCGCACCATCGAGATGAACTTCCTGCCCGACGTACTCGTGCCCTGCGAGGCCTGCGGCGGCAAGCGCTACAACCGCGAGACCCTCGAAGTGCGCTACAAGGGCAAGAGCATCGCCGACGTGCTGGACATGACCATCAACCAGGCCGTGGAGTTCTTTGCCGGCATCCCCACCATTCTCAAGAAGATTAAGGTGCTTCAGGACATCGGCCTGGGCTACATAAAGCTCGGACAGCCGTCGAGCACATTGAGCGGCGGCGAAAACCAGCGCGTGAAACTGGCCACGGAACTGGCCAAGAAAGACACCGGACGCACCCTCTTCATCCTCGACGAGCCCACCACAGGACTCCACTTCGACGACGTGAACACTCTCATGGGTATCCTCAACAAGCTCGTGGACCGAGGCAATACCGTGCTCGTGATCGAGCACAACCTCGACGTGATACGCAGCGCCGACCATATCATCGACATGGGCCCCGGCGGCGGCGAGCACGGCGGCCGGATAGTGGCCACTGGCACTCCGGAGGAAATCGCGCTCACGGCATCGCCCACTTCCTCGTTTATCCGCGAGGAACTCGACTCGTATAAAAATTCATAACTCAAGTATATGCTCACCTACAACAACCACATGAAGAAGCTCGTGTTGCCCGAATACGGCCGCAACATTCAGAATATGGTAGACCGCTGCCTCGAAATCGAAGACCGCGAGCAGCGAAATGCAGCCGCTGCCACTACGGTGGCGGCGATGATGCGCCTTTTTCCGCCCACGGGACCGGCCGAGGAATACCGACGCAAGCTGTGGGACCACCTCATCATCATGAGCGGCTATAAACTCGACATCGACACCCCCTACGAAATGCCCGTGCCCCCCGCTGAAGGCGAACGCCCCGAGGCCCTCTACTACAATACCGATCCCGCACGCCGCCGCCACTACGGTCGCCTGCTGGAGCTGAGCGTGGCCACCGTGGCCGATATGCCTGAGGGACCCGAGCGCCACGAACTGCTCGTGCTGGTGGCCAACCAGATGAAAAAAATGCTGCTGGCAATCAACCCGGAGGGTGTGGAAAACAGCCGTATCTACCGCGACCTATACGAAATGAGCGACGGACGCATCCGCGTGGACGCCGCAAGCCTGCCGCTACACGAATTCAACATCATCGCTCCTCCTTCCACCAAGAAAAGAAAAAAACGCAAATGATCCTGATCACGGAACTTGAACCCATCGGACGTATCACCAAGACCCATGCCCTGCAGGGAGAGCTCTCGGTGGAACTCGACTGCGACGTCGACATTGACGAATTGCAGCACGTGGTGATTCGCATCGACGGCATATTCGTGCCTTTCCGCATAGCATCGTCAAGGATGCGCGGCTCCTCAGGTGCGCTCATGCGCCTTAAAGGAGTGGACAGTGCCGACGAGGCATCGGCCTACGTGGGTCTCGACCTATATGCCCTGCGCCGCGAGCTGCCCGAGGCCGGCAGCGACGGCGACGACGAAGAAGAAGGGCTATATGCCGAAGACATGGAGGGATTCACCCTCGCTCGCCCCGACGGTAGCGTGATAGGCATCATAGAGGCCGTTGACACCTCCACCATCAACACCCTGCTCCACGTGGCCCTCGCAGGCGGCGGCAACGCCATGATTCCTCTGGCCGAGGACTGGATTTGCTCCATAGATGCAGCCGGGCGCGTGATGGCCATGGATATTCCGGAATCTTTATTAACACTGTAGCACAATGGAATACAACGAAGAAGAAGCAATCAAATACATGCGCAGCCACGTGGCCGGAGCCGATGCCTACGACGACGACCAGCTGCTCAACCTCATCGACATAATCTTCGACTGGTATGAGGAAACGGGCGATCTCGAAATCGACGCCGAAGACGATGATGACGAAGACCTCTCAGCCCTCGTGGCCCATGCCACGAAGATGCTGGCCAAAGACGCCGGCAACACCATCAGCCCGGATCATGTGGAGCCGCTCGTGGCTGCCGAAATAGAATACGAATTATCGCTGATATGAACCCGCGCAATATAATCATGCGCCTTGCGGGGGCGCTGCTCGTGCTCATAGCTTGTGGCTTGCCATGCGCCGCCCAGGACAATCTGAGCCTCGACGAGCACATGCAGGTGCCTCAGGTGCCACAGAAGCGCCATGCCGAGGCCGTGGAGCGGGCGGCAAGTGTGGCCGCGCGTCTGCGGGCCAAGGGGATGAGCACAGCCACACTGCGCAACGGCGAAGTGGTGCTTGCCACCCTTCCCTGCGACACCCTCTTTGCAGCTAATGCCGAGGTGCCCAAGCGCGAGGCTCTCAAGCGCCTGCAAGGCATGCAGGAAATAGTACGCGCGCCCGAACGCTACAAGGTGCTCGTGGCCGTCCACACCGACGATACCGGCGACACCGACTACTCAGATGCCCTCTCGCTGGCCCGCGCCCACGCAATCGACGAACTTCTGTGGCAGATGGGCGACGGCAGCGACACCAACGTCGTGATCTACGGCATGGGCAAGGACGAACCACTCCACGACAACGACACCCGACGGCACCGCCGGGCCAACAGGCGCGTGGAATTCTACATCGTGCCCTTGGACATGTAAGCACTTTTTAGTAATTTTGCAGTCAAAACAGAATCACCTATAATATATTATGGCAATAGAACTCAAAGGCCTCACAAAACGCAGCGAGAACTACTCGCAGTGGTACAACGAACTCGTTGTAAAGGCCGATCTTGCAGAACAGTCGGCCGTGCGCGGCTGCATGGTAATCAAGCCCTACGGCTATGCTATCTGGGAAAAGATGCAGCAAACGCTCGACAGCATGTTCAAGGCCACCGGCGTGCAGAACGCTTATTTCCCCCTGCTCATCCCCAAATCCTTCCTTTGCCGCGAGGCCGAGCACGTTGAAGGCTTTGCCAAAGANTGTGCCGTGGTGACACACTACCGCCTGAAAAACGACCCCAACGGCAATGGTGTGGTAGTAGACCCCGATGCACGCCTCGAAGAAGAGCTCATCGTGCGCCCCACTTCCGAAACCATCATCTGGGGCACCTACAAGAACTGGATCCACAGCTACCGCGACCTGCCCATCCTGTGCAACCAGTGGGCCAACGTGATGCGCTGGGAGATGCGCACACGCATGTTTTTGCGCACTGCCGAGTTCCTCTGGCAGGAAGGTCACTGCGCCCACGCCACCGCTGAGGAAAACGAGGCCCGTACCGTGCAGATGATCAATCTATATGCCGACTTTGCCGAGAAATACATGGCCATGCCCGTGATACGCGGCGTAAAGAGCGCCAACGAACGCTTTGCAGGCGCACTCAACACCTACACCATCGAGGCCATGATGCAAGACGGCAAAGCACTCCAGAGCGGCACTTCGCATAATCTGGGACAGAACTTCGCCAAGGCATTCGACGTCACCTTCGTCAACAAGGAGAATAAGCCCGAACTCGTGTGGGCCAACTCCTGGGGCGTATCCACCCGCCTGATGGGCGCACTGATCATGACCCACAGCGACGACAACGGCCTGGTGCTTCCTCCCCATCTCGCACCCATCCAGGTGGTGATCGTGCCCATCTTCAAGAACAACGAGCAGCTTGCAGCAATCTCCGAGGCCGTCAAGCCAATCGTGGAGCGCCTGAAAGAANTGGGCGTGAGCGTGAAGTACGACGATGCCGACAACAAGCGCCCCGGCTTCAAATTTGCCGATTATGAGCTCAAGGGCGTGCCCGTGCGCCTCGCCCTTGGCGCACGCGACCTTGAGAACGGCACCGTGGAACTCATGCGCCGCGACACCCTGGAGAAAGAAACCCTGCCCCTGGCCGGCATCGCCGAGCATGTGGCCGGCCTGCTCGAAGACATCCAGAACAATATCTACGCCAAGGCACTGAAGATGCGCGACGAGCGCACCTACGTGTGCGACAGCTACGAGGATTTCAAGGCCCGTATCGATGGCGGCGGCTTCTTCCTCTGCCACTGGGACGGCACCACCGAGACCGAGGAGCGCATCAAGGAAGAGACCAAGGCTACGATACGCTGCATTCCTTTGGACCAGCCCGACGAGCCCGGAGTGTGCATGGTCACCGGCAAGCCCAGCCAGCGCCGCGTGATTATCGCCCGCAACTATTGATTTCAGGACTGCCGGAATGCCGACGCCTCCACGTATAGCAATAGTACTGCCCTGCTACAACGAGCAGGAAGTGCTGCCCGCAACTGCCGCGACGCTGCTCGGGCTCCTCGACAGATTCACTGCCGAGGGGCTCGTGGCGCCGGACAGCTATATCCTGTGCAGNAACGACGGTAGCCGCGACACCACGGCATCCATCATCGCCCGGCTGCACCGCGAGGACGGCCGCGTGAAGGGCATCACCCTGGCCCACAACCGCGGCCAGCAGGCTGCTTTGCTGGCCGGGCTGATGACNGTGCGCGAGCGCTGCGACGCCGCCATCACCATCGACGCCGACCTGCAGGATAACCCCGAGATGATGCGCGATATGATTGCGCTCTTCCGCGACGGCACGGATATCGTATTCGGAGTGCGTGCATCGCGCGACACCGACTCGCGCTTCAAGCGATGGTCTGCCCANGCCTTCTACCGCTTTCAGAATTCGATGGGCCTCTCCACCGTCTACAACCACGCCGACTATCGCCTGATGAGCCGTCGCGCCCTGGATATCCTGGCGCAATATGGCGAGAGCAACCTATACCTGCGCGGCATCATGCCCGACATCGGCCTGAAGACGGCCGTGGTGGAATATGCCCGCACGGAGCGCACCGCAGGCGAAAGCAAATACCCCCTGAGCAAGATGCTCGCTCTGGGCATCGACGGCATCACCTCTTTCACGGCCAAGCCCATGCGCATGATTTTCCTGGTGGGCCTCGCTCTGCTCATCATCGACATCATAGTGGCCATCTGGGTGCTCTCTGTGTATATAGCCGGACACACCGTCACGGGATGGGCCTCACTGATGCTCTCGGTGTGGTTCCTGGGCAGCCTCATTCTCATGGCCATAGGTGTGGTGGGAGAATACATCGGCAAGATTTTCGTGGAAGTGAAGCACAGGCCTCGATATAATATAATGGAAGAGATTTTTTGATGGCCGATAAGGAAGTGAATCTCGATATCATCGTGCCCGACCTATCGTCGAGCATGCCNCTGCCCTATGCCGAGAGCGGCGTGCAGGCCGGATTTCCTTCGCCCGCATCCGACTATCTGCCCGAGTCGTTTGACCTCAACCGCGAGATAGTGCGCCACCCTGCGGCCACGTTCTACGCTCGTGTGCACGGNGATTCAATGATAGGCGAAGGCATCAGCGACGGCGACCTCATCGTGGTGGACCGCTCGCTGGAACCCAAAGACGGCGACCTCGTGGTGTGTGCCGTCGACGGCGAGTTCACGCTCAAGCGCATCCAGTTTCGCCCCGGTGCCGTGTGGCTTATACCCAGCAACGAGCAGTTCGACCCCATCCTCGTCACGCCCGACAAGCAGTTCGAGGTGTGGGGAGTGGTCACCCACACTATCCGAAACACGGCCCGCCGATAAATGAAACAAACTTTTATTTGCAAATTTGCCGCACATTCCTTAATTTTGCAAGCAAATTTCAACTAAAGATCATTATGAACCGCCAACAGTTTGATAAGCTTGATCTGAGTATCCTCTCGATGCTCTCAAGCAATGCCCGAAAGCCTTATCTTGAAATTGCACGCGAGTGTGGTGTGAGTGGTGCGGCAGTGCACCAGCGCATACAGCGACTCACTGCTTCCGGCGTGATTCAAGGCTCGGAGTGCATCGTGAACCCGGCGGCGGTGGGCTACGAAACGTGTGCCTACGTGGGTTTCTATCTGCGCGATCCGTCGCAGTTCAACCACGTGATATCCGAGCTGAGCAAGATTCCCGAAGTGGTGGAATGCCACTTCACCACCGGCCAGTACGACATTTTCGTAAAACTCTACGCCCACAACAACGACCATCTCCTCACTATTCTGCAAGACCAGATACAATCGCTGGGACTTGCGCGCACCGAGACGATGATAAGCTTCAAGGAAGCTTTCAGGCGCCAGGTGCCCGTGGGCTTGTGCAAGCCTGACGACGAATGATTCTGCAACCGATACTTCCCCGATCAGAATCCGGTCCCGTTGTGATTGCGGGGCCNTGCAGCGCCGAGAGCGCCGGGCAGATGCTCGACGCAGCTCGCGGTGTGGCCGCCGCAGGCGCTTCCGTCCTCCGCGCCGGAGCGTGGAAACCGCGCACAAAGCCCGGCGGTTTCGAGGGCTACGGAGCAGATGCATTGCCGTGGATCGCACGCGCGGCACGCGCGGCAGGGCTGCTGTCGTGTACGGAAGTGGCCACACCCGCCCACGTGCGGGCAGCCCTTGAGGCCGGCATCGATATGCTATGGATTGGCGCGCGCACCACAGCCAATCCCTTTGCCGTGCAGGAGATTGCCGACACTCTGGCCGATTTGCACGCCCGGGTGCCGGTGCTGATCAAGAATCCGGTGAGCCCGGATGTGGACCTCTGGACAGGCGCACTGGAGCGCATCAGTGCGGCCGGCATCACACGCATAGCCGCCGTGCACCGCGGTTTCAGTACCTATGGCGACTCCTACTACCGCAACAGCCCGCAGTGGCGTGTGCCCATTGAGTTGCACCGCCGACTCCCGGGACTGCCCCTGATCTGCGATCCCAGCCATATATCAGGACGGGCCGAAATAGTCGACAAAGTGGCCCAGCAGGCTATGGACCTGGGCTTCGACGGCCTNATGATAGAAGTGCATTGCAATCCCGAGCTGGCCCTGAGCGATGCGCGGCAACAGATTACGCCGGAGCAGCTGCGCGATTTGCTGCGCGGCCTGCGCCTCTGCCGCGCCGATATCGCTTCCGGCTCAGAGCGCCTCGCAAGCCTGCGTGCCGAAATAGATAATATAGACGAGCGCCTGCTCTCGCTGCTGGCCGAGCGCATGGCCGTGACCGACGAAGTGGGCCGCCTGAAGCAGCGCGAGGGGATGCCCGTGGTTCAGCCTGAGCGCTACAATGCCCTCATGGGCCTGCGCAGCGACGAGGCAGCGGCGCGAGGTCTCGACCCTGCCTTTGTGCGCGCCGTGCTCGCGGCCATCCACGAGGAAAGCGTGCGCCGGCAGCTGGAAATTGTGAGTAGATAGAGCTTTTTTCGTATCTTTGCAGCATGATTTCGATAAATAATCTTTCGGTGGAGTTTTCCGCCAAATCGCTTTTCGACAATATCAGCTACGTCATAAACCCGCGCGACAAGATTGCCCTCGTGGGAAAAAACGGAGCCGGAAAAAGCACCATGCTCAAGATTATCGCCGGCCTGCAGCGTCCCACGTCGGGCACCGTGGCAGTGCCGCAGGACGTCACGGTGGGATATCTGCCGCAACAGATGGTGCTTGAAGACACCCTCACGGTGAAGGAGGAGGTGCGCAAGGCCTTCTCGCATATCGCCGAGATGCAGGCGCGCCTCGACGCCATGAACGAGCAACTGGCNGAGCGCACTGATTACGAGACCGAATCCTACAACGAACTGATCGAGCGCATGACCGCCCTCACCGAAGAACTGGCTATGAGCGGCAGCGACAACTGCGAGGCCGAGATGGAAAAGACCCTCATGGGCCTGGGATTCGTGCGCTCCGACTTCGACCGTCCCACATCGGAATTCTCGGGCGGATGGCGCATGCGCATCGAGCTGGCCAAGCTGCTGCTGCGCCGGCCCGACGTGCTGCTGCTCGACGAGCCCACCAACCACCTGGATATCGAGTCGATTCAGTGGCTGGAGTCTTTTCTTGCCACCAAGGCCAAGGCTGTGGTGCTCGTGAGCCACGACCGCGCCTTTATCGACAACGTGACAAACCGCACCATTGAAATATCGCTGGGCAAAATCTACGACTACGCCGTGAACTACAGCCGCTTCGTGGAGCTGCGACGCGAGCGCATCGAGCAGCAGATGCGCGCCTACCAGAACCAGCAAAAGCAGATTGCCGACACCGAGCAGTTTATCGAGCGCTTCCGCTACAAAGCCACCAAGGCCGTGCAAGTGCAGAGCCGCATGAAGCAGCTGGCCAAAATCGAACGCATCGAAGTGGACGAGGTGGACACGTCGCGCCTGAGCCTGCGATTTCCGCCGGCTCCGCGCTCCGGCGATTTCCCTCTGATTCTTGAAGACGTGGGCAAAGCCTATGGCGACCACCGGGTGTTTGACGGCTGCACGTTCACAATCCGCCGCGGCGAGAAAGTGGCGTTCGTGGGAAAAAACGGTGAAGGTAAATCCACACTTGTCAAGTGCATCATGGGCGAGATTCCCTTCACGGGCCATCTTAAGGTGGGCCACAACGTGAAGATTGGCTACTTTGCCCAGAACCAGGCGCAGCTGCTCGATGGCGAAATAAGCGTATTCGACACCATCGACCGCGTGGCCGTGGGCGATATACGCCTGAAGATACGCGACATTCTGGGTGCATTCATGTTTGGCGGCGAAGCATCCGACAAAAAGGTTAAGGTGCTGAGCGGCGGCGAGAAAACACGCCTGGCAATGATACGGCTGCTGCTTGAGCCCGTGAACCTGCTCATCCTCGACGAGCCCACCAACCATCTGGATATGACCACCAAGGATATCCTCAAACAGGCGATCCGCGATTTCGACGGCACGGTGATAGTGGTGAGTCACGACCGCGAATTTCTGGACGGGCTGGTGACGAAAGTCTATGAATTTGGCGGCGGCAGGGTGCGCGAGTGCCTTGGAGGCATCTACGAATTCCTCGAAAAAAAGCGCATCGATTCCCTTCAGGAACTCGAACGCAACAAGCCTGCTGCAAAAGAGCCTCCGGCCCCCGCTCCAAAGGTCGCGAAAGACGAGCAGGCAGCAAAGGCAGCCAGGCCGGCGGCTCCGCGCCTGAGTTATGCCGAGCAGCGCGAGCGCGAGAAGGCTGTGAAGCGCGCGGCCAAGCGGGTGGAAGAAGCCGAGACTCAGATTGCCGCCATCGAAGAGCGTATCGCCGCTATCGAAGCTGATATTGCCGCCGGCAACACTCCGGCCGATATATACGACCGCCATGCAGCCGCCAATAAGGAACTTGAAAACGCCATGAGCCATTGGGAACTGGCCGGCATGGAGCTCGAAGAACTCAAGCAACGCTACGGCTTGCAATAGCCGGCGCTTTGAATTTCGGCGAAAATTCCTTATATTTGCAAGGTTTTTTGCACAGCACAGCACTATGTTTAGGATCAAGCGATTATACACGTTCATGTTGCAGCGGTTTCTGCCGGTGTTCACCATGACATTCTTCATATCGCTCTTCGTGGTGCTGATGCAATTTCTGTGGCGCACGATCGACGACCTCGTGGGCAAAGGCCTCTCCGTGGATGTGCTGGGCGAATTATTCTTCTATGCCGCCCTCACGATGGTGCCTACGGCCCTGCCGCTGGCCGTGCTGCTGGCCTCCCTGATGACCTTCGGAAATCTGGGCGAGCGCTTCGAGCTCACGGCCATGAAAGCCTCGGGAGTGTCGCTTTTCAAGATTATGCGGCCGCTCATTATCCTTATGATTTTCATCAGCGTGGGTGCATTCTTCTTCCAGAACAACCTGCTGCCGGTGGCACAGACAAAGATGTGGACGCTACTGTTCAGTGTGCGCCAGAAGTCGCCGGAGATGGAGATTCCCGAGCGCTCGTTTTACGACCAGATTCCCAATATGAATCTCTATATCGAGCGCAAGAATCCCGAGACGGGCATGCTCTACGACATGATTATATATGACGTGTCAAACGGCATGGACAACTCCCGCGTGATTCTGGCCGACAGCGGCAAATTCAGCTTCACGGAGGATAAGACGCGGCTGTTTCTGCATCTCTACAACGGCGAGATGTTTGAAAACCTGCGCGACAATTCCATGGGAGCTACGTCGAAACGCTATATGCCGTTCCGGCGCGAAAATTTCTCCGACAAGCAGATATACTTTGCCTTCGATGCCAATTTCAACCGCATGGACGAGGGAGGAATGCGCAGTCAGTACATCGGCCAGAATATCAGCCAGCTGCGCCACAGCATCGACAGCATAGGCCAGCAGGTGGACAGCGTGGGCGATGTCTACGCCGCCGAGCTGCGAAGCGCCGGCGTGCTGGGCATAGGCACGGGCCGACGCATGTATGGCCACTCGCCTGCAGGGCCATCCCGCAATACGCTCCGCCACCGCATCGTGGCAGAAGAAATAGACGTAGACTCGGTGTTCAGCGCCCCCACTCCGGCCATGGGCAAGACGTATATCACGCAGGCGCTCAACTCGGCCCGNCGCCACAGGCAGGAATATGAATTCAAGAGCGTATCGCTCAGCGACCAGGCGAGGCTCATGCGCCGCCACGACATCGAGCTGCAAAAGAAATTCACGCTGTCGTTTGCCTGCATCATTTTCTTTTTCATAGGCGCACCACTGGGCGCCATCATCAAGAAGGGTGGCCTGGGCACACCGCTGGTGGTGAGTGTGCTGCTGTTCATCTTCTACTTTATCATCGACAATGCAGGCTACAAGATGGCCCGCGATGGCAAAGTGGCCGTGTGGGAAGGCATCTGGCTCAGTTCTATAGTGTTGCTGCCTCTGGGTGTGTTCTTCACATATAAAGCCGTGGGCGACAGCGCAGTGTTCAATACCGATGCCTATATGAACTTCTTCCGCCGCCTCACGGGACGCGAGCTGCCGCGCGCGCTTGAGCCCAAAGACATGGTGATGAACGACGTAGATCCCTCAAGGGCACTTGAAATGCTCGAAGCTTTCAACAAGCAAGTGGCAGCCGTGGCTCAAGCCGTGAAGCGCAACCCACTGGCAAAGCTGCCTTTCTCGCGCAAAACCGCCTCTCTCGACCCCGCCATGAACAGCATCGTGGAGTATCTCTCCGACACCCGCGACAAGCAGCTCGTGGCCTTGCTCAACCGATATCCATTCCGCGCCACGCCGCGACGCCTTGATGGCATCCGGGCCACTACCGACGCACTAATACAATACCTAAGTGACAATGCAACAGAAAATAAAGCTTGACAATATAGCGGATGCCATAGACGATATCCGCGAAGGAAAGATGGTGATAGTGGTGGACGATGAAGACCGCGAGAACGAAGGCGACTTCATCGTTGCAGCCGAGAAAATCACCCCTGAGCAGGTGAACTTCATGCTCAAGAACGCACGCGGCGTGCTATGTGCACCCATCACCACGGAGCGTGCCGAGGAGCTCGACCTGCCGCATCAGGTACACAACAACACATCGGTGCTGGGCACGCCTTTCACCGTGACCGTCGACAAACTTGAAGGATGCACCACGGGGGTGAGCGCCCACGACCGCTGCGCCACTATCCGCGCCCTTGCCGATCCTAAATCAACCCCGGCTACATTCGGGCGTCCCGGCCACATCAATCCGCTGTACGCGCAGCCTCAGGGCGTACTCAAACGCGCAGGCCACACCGAGGCCGCCGTGGATCTCGCCCGCCTGGCAGGCCTCGCCCCGGCTGCCGCCCTTATGGAAATCATGGCCGACGACGGAAGCATGATGCGACTGCCCGAACTGCGCCGCCATGCCGACGAATGGGGCATGAAACTGATATCCATCCGCGACCTCATCTCTTATCGCCTTGCCACCGAGCAGCTCGTGGAAGAGGGCGTGGAAGTGGATATGCCCACATGCTACGGCCATTTCCGCCTCATACCCTTCCGCCAGAAGAGCAACGGCCTGGAACACATTGCCATAATCAAGGGCGACCTGCGCAACGGCGAGCCTGCGCTTGTGCGCGTGCACTCGTCGTGTGCCACCGGCGACATCTTCGGCTCCAAGCGCTGCGACTGCGGCGAGCAACTGCACCGCGCTCTGGAGATGATCGAGAAGGAGGGCCGCGGCGCTGTGGTCTACCTCAATCAGGAAGGACGCGGCATAGGCCTGATGGACAAGATACGCGCCTACAAGCTCCAGGAGCAGGGCCTCGACACCGTGGAGGCCAATATCCATCTGGGGCATGAAGCCGACGAGCGCGACTACGGCGTGGGAGCGCAGATTCTNAACCTGCTGGGCATACGCAAGATGCGGCTTCTCACCAATAACCCCATCAAGCGCATCGGTCTTGAAGGCTACGGCCTGGAAGTGGTGGAGAACGTGCCCATTGAAGTGGCGCCNAATCCCTACAACCTCCGCTACATGCACACCAAGAAGGAACGCATGGGACACGACCTGAACGAAGTGTGATTGTTCAAAAACGACAAAAAATTCACATTTTAGCCATAACATAAGGTCAATTCGGATTTTTTTTGCCAATTTTGCACAAAATTTGAGTACAAGCCGGTTGCAACATATCGATATGAAATTTACGGCAAGCCAGATAGCCGCCGCTACAGGCGGACACATTGAGGGAAATGAACACGCCGCCGTGGGCTCTTTCGCNAAAATCGAAGAAGCACACGAGGGTGATATCACATTCCTCGCCAATCCCAAATACACCCACCACATCTACACCACGGGCGCTTCTATAGTGCTGGTGAGCAACGACTTCGTGGCCGAGCATCCCGTATCTGCCACGCTCATCCGCGTGCCCGACCCGTACGCCACCCTCTCGCAGCTGATGCAGATGGTGGACGCTGCCCTTAACTCACATCCCACGGGGCTGGAGGAGCCATGCCACGTGGCCGAAGGCGTGGACGTGCCGGAGGGGTGCTACGTGGGTGCTTTTGCCTACGTGGGTGCCGGAGCGCGCCTGGGACGCAACGTGAAGATATATCCCCAGGCCTATGTGGGCCGCGGCGCCGTCATAGGCGACGACACCGTGATATACCCCGGAGCCCGCATCTATCACGGATGCCGCGTGGGAGCACGCTGCATCATCCATGCCGGTGCCGTGATAGGCGCCGACGGATTCGGTTTCGCCCCCACGCACGACGGCTCCTACAGCAAGATTCCGCAGCTGGGCATCGTGGAAATCGAAGACGATGTGGAGGTGGGAGCCAATACCACCATCGACCGCGCCACCATGGGCGCCACCCGCGTGGCTCGCGGCACCAAGCTCGACAACCTCATTCAGCTGGCCCACAACACCGAAGTGGGCCAAAACACCGTGATAGCCGCGCAGGCAGGAGTGGCCGGAAGCACCCGCATCGGCAGCAATTGCATGATTGGCGGCCAGGTGGGCTTCGCGGGCCATATCCACGTGGGCGACCGCACGGTGATAGGCGCACAGAGCGGTATTCCCAACGATGTGGCGCCCGACAGCCGCCTTATGGGTTATCCCGCGGTGCCTGCCGGCGACTTTGCTCGCCGCGCCGTATATCTCAAGCGGCTGCCCGAGCTCTTCGGCCGCATAGCCGCCCTCGAAAAAGAAAAAAAATAAAAACACATTATACGATGAAACAACTCACTCTCAGCAACCCCTTCACCCTTTCGGGAAAAGGACTGCACACCGGTGCTACGGTGGAGGCCACCGTGATGCCCGCACCAGAGGGACACGGATATAAATTCAAGCGCGTAGACCTCGAAAACGAGCCCATTGTGGACGCTCTGGCCGAAAATGTCGTGAGCACCGAGCGCGGCACCGTGCTGGGCAAAGGCGACGTCACCATCAGCACCATCGAGCACCTCATGGCAGCTCTATACGCCTCCGGCATCGACAATGCCCTTATCGCCGTGAACGCTCCCGAAGTGCCCATCCTCGACGGAAGCGCCAAACCCTGGATCGACGGTATCGCAGCCGCAGGCATCGTGGAGCAGAAAGCCGATAAAGACTTCTACGTGGTGAAGCACAAAATCGAGCTCGCCGACGAAGCCACCGGTTCCAAAATTCTGATTCTGCCCGACGATGAATTCAGCGTTGAAGTGAAGGTGAACTTTGATTCGCCCGTACTCTCCAACCAGTATGCCTCCATGGAGCACATCGACGAATTTGCAGGCGAGATTGCATCAGCACGCACCTTCGTATTCGTGCGCGAGATTGAGCCTCTCGTGAACGCCGGCTATATCAAGGGCGGCGACCTCGACAACGCCATCGTGATCTACGACAGCCCCATGAGCCAGGAGAGCCTCGACAAAATCGCCGACACTATGGGCGTGGCACACCGCACCGTCGACGGCTTCGGCTATATTAATTCCACCCCCCTCACCCACGACAACGAACCCGCACGCCACAAGCTGCTCGACGTCGTGGGCGACCTCGCCCTCATCGGCCGTCCGCTCAAGGGCAAGGTGATCGCCACCAAGCCCGGCCACTCCATCAACACGCGCCTGGCAAAGGACATCCGCCGCGACATCAAGCGCCAGGACATCCAGGCACCCGTCTACGATCCCAACGCCACCCCGCTGATGGACAACAACACCATCCGCAAGCACCTGCCCCACCGCTATCCCTTCCTGCTCGTGGACAAAATCATCGAACAGGGCGAAAGCTACATCGTGGGTGTGAAAAACGTCACCACTAACGAGCCTTTCTTCCTGGGCCACTTCCCTCAGGAACCCGTGATGCCCGGCGTGCTTCTCGTAGAAGCCATGGCACAGACCGGCGGCCTGCTGGTGCTGGGCACCGTGGACGAGCCCGAGCGCTACTCCACCTATTTCATGAAGATCGACAACGTGAAGTTCCGCCAGAAGGTAGTGCCCGGCGATACGCTCATCTTCCACGTATCTTTCATGACCGAGCTGCGCCGCGGCATGGCCGTGATGAAAGGTCGCGCATTCGTGGGCGACAAGATCGTGTGTGAGTGCGAATTTATGGCACAAATAATCAAAAACAAGTAATATCAGCCTATGAAACAGCCATTAGCCTACGTACATCCAGCAGCCAAAATCGCTCCCAGCGTGGTGATCGATCCCTTTGTGACCATCGACGCCAACGTGGAGATAGGCGAAGGCACGCGCATCTGTAGCAATGTCACCATTCTTGAGGGAGCCCGCATCGGCCGCAACTGCACGATTTTTCCCGGTGCCGTGATCAGCGCCGTGCCGCAGGACCTCAAGTTTCGCGGTGAAGAAACTCTGGCCATCATCGGCGACAACACCACGCTGCGCGAGTGTGTGACCGTGAACCGCGGCACTGCTGCACGCGGACGCACCACCGTGGGCAACAACTGCCTTATCATGGCCTATAGCCATGTGGCACACGATTGCTCCGTGGGCGACAACGTCATCATCAGCAATGCCACGCAGCTGGCCGGCGAGGTGGTGGTCGACAACTACGCCGTGATTGGCGGCGGCACGCTGGTGCATCAGTTCTGCCACATCGGCCCGCACGTGATGATTCAGGGCGGAGCCCTCGTCAATAAAGATATACCTCCCTACGTGAAGGCTGCGCGCGAGCCCATCAGCTATGCCGGTATCAACAGCATAGGCCTGCGCCGCCGCAACTTCAGCAACGATACCATCCGCGACATTCAGGAAATCTATCGCTACCTCTATCTCTCGGGGCTCAACGTGAGCGACGCCATCGAGAGAATCGAAGCCGAACTTCCGGCCACCAAGGAGCGCGACGAGATTATCCTCTTCGTGCGAAACGCCAAGCGAGGCATCATCCGAGGCTACGTATAAGTGCCGGCGCCCGCGGGCCCGGGATAGCGGGTTCGTCGCTTCCGCACGCATGAGGCGGAAGAGGAAAGTCCGGGCAACACAGAGCACCGCACTCCCCTCGGGGAGCTATCGGCAACGGTAGAGCAAGTGTGACAGAAAACAACCGCCCAAGCGGCCTCCGGGCCGACGGCAAGGGTGAAAAGGCGGGGTAAGAGCCCACCGGGCGCCACAGCGATATGGCGTGCCGCACATCTTGCGGGTTGCAAGGTCAAGTACACCGGCAGGGGACTTCGGTCCCGACGGGCTGCTCGCCCGGTGCCGGGGGGTAGACTGCTCAGATAAATGACGAACGGAACGGCCAGGCTCCGCTATGCGCGACAGCAGGCCGACCACATAACCCGGCTTATACGCCGTCCCGCGTGCCCGCAGGCACCGACACTTTTTAATTCAAAAATATACTGCAATGCAAGACTGGTGGACAGCCCCGGCCGAGGCGCCGGACAATCAGACAGTGATGGTGACCGGAAGACGCGACGTCGACCGCTTCCGCAACAACCCGCGCTTCAACATCCGCGTGACCATATCGTGGAAATACGCCGCGGAGGGAATGCCCTCCGATGCCGATGCAGAGACGATGGCCGCAGCCACCGAAGCCTTGCAGGCACAGTTTGAAGCCGACCCCGTGGCCGTGCTCACAGGCATCTACACCGGTGCCGGCGAGCGCACATGGGTGTTCTACACTCTCAGCACCCACATCTTCAACAAGAAGCTAAATGCCGCTCTCGCCCCCCTGCCCCTGCTGCCGCTGGAAATCAGCGCCGAGAATGATCCGGAATGGGAGGAATACGCCGAAATGTGTGAATGTGAAATCCAAGCCAACGATTAAAGAGCGCAGATATGAAACACGCCGAAACCAACAAGCAGTTTGATGCGGCGCTCGCCACGTGCCGCGACATCTTCAGCCGCAAGCTCTTCGACTACGGCGCATCGTGGCGTATGCTGCGTCCGCAGGCCGTGACAGATCAGCTTTTCATCAAAGCCAAGCGCATCCGCACTCTCGAAACCACCGGCCAGACCGCCGTGGGCGAAGGCATCCTGCCGGAATTCATAGCAATCGTCAACTACTCTATCGTGGGTATAATCCAGCTCGCCTACGGCTATGCCGACTCCAAGGACATGACCCCGGAGCAGGCGCTGGCACTTTACGACGAAGTGGCGGCCCGCGCCCGTGCTCTGATGGTGGCCAAGAATCACGACTACGACGAAGCATGGCGAATGATGCGCGTGCTCAGCTACACCGACCTGATTCTCACCAAGATTGAGCGCACCAAGGAGATTGAAGACCATAATGGTCTCACAACCGTGAGCGAAGGCATCGACGCCAACTATATGGACATGCTCAACTATGCCGTTTTCGGAATTATCAAATTATCGGAGCAGGGCCTGGGCTGAAATCTCACGACGTACCACAGCCTCCACGGTGATTACGTGGCTGTGTCGTATTGTAGTGGGCGCAGCGTTCATTCTGGGCGGCTGGGCCAAATGCATCGACCCATACGGCACGCTGTACAAGATGCTCGAATACATCCACGCCTGGGGCTTCTACACGATGCCTCGCGAACCCGTGGTGATGGCAGCCGTGGCGCTGGGAGTGGCCGAGCTTACCATAGGCGTGTGCTGCATCACGGGAGTGCTCCGCCACAGCGCGGCTGTCGCGGCCTCGGCAATGATGTGCTTCATGCTTCCCCTCACGGCCTACATCGCGATTGCCAATCCCGTGAGCGACTGCGGATGCTTCGGCGACCTTCTTATCCTGAGCAATACAGCCACCTTCCTGAAGAATGTGGTACTCGCGGCGGCCTGCGTGTGGCTCCTGCTCCGCAACAACTGCTGCCATGGACTGTTTATCAGGCAACTGCAATGGCTTCCGCTCGCAGCCACCATCATCTATGCCCTCGTGCTCGCGGCCATCGGCTATAATGTGCAGCCCACGGTGGATTTCCGTCCCTACCCCGTGGGGGCATGTCTTGCGCAAGACGACGATGCCGAAATCACGGCATTTGAATATACACGAGGCGGCAAAACCCGCACATTCGACATCGACAATTTGCCCGACAGCACATGGACCTATGTGGGGCCCGCCGGCGCCCGGGAAGAAGCCGAAACCACATTCGCGGTATTCGACAGCAACGGCATGGAAGCCGAGATATTTGAGCCGGAGGGCAAGCAACTGATTTTCGTGGTGCCCGATCCCGGCGAACACTTCCTCACGCGCTCGCGCTTCGCCAACGAGCTGGCGCGTTACGCCGCTCTCCACGGCGTGGAATCGGCAGCAATCGTGGGCACGTCGGCAGCGGGAATACGTGAATGGTCTCTTCTTGCAGCACCTGAATTTGAAGTGTACTCTGCCGACGACACCGACCTAAAGACGCTTGTGCGCGGTGATATTGCAGCCGTATATCTTAACGATGGAAAAATCGTGTGGAAGCGAAATCTCGCATCACTCGACACCGATATCACCGAGGAGGCGGCGCTTCACGAAAACGCCCTCGACACCCTGAGCGTGCCCGACGACGGAACGCTCGCCACAGTGCTCACGGCAGTCTATATCGTGATCCTTATGCTCGGAATAGTGGCCACGGCCACTGTGCGCATCACGCGCCGGCGACGGTGAACCACATATAGGCCACATAGATGGCCACCAGGATGCCACCCTCGGCGCGGTTTATCGTGTGGTGCCCCCACACTCTCGCCACAAGCCAGAACAGCACGCTCACTGCGGCGAGCAGCAGCAAATCCGGCATGCCTATGCCTGCAAAGGGCAGACTGCGCACCGTGGCTGATGCGCCAAGCACCATAAATATATTGAAGATATTTGAGCCTATAACATTACCCACGGCAATACCGGTGCGGCCTTTCATCGCGGCGGTTACCGAGGTAGCGAGTTCGGGCAAGGACGTGCCTGCCGCTACAATCGTAAGGCCTATCACGGCATCACTAATACCCAGCGATGAGGCAATGCCGGAGGCCGAATCCACGAATCTGTCGCCACCCCATATCAGAGCGGCCAGTCCCAGCAGAGTCATGAGCACCGCGCGCCACACGGGCATAATCTTCTCTTCTGTGGCTTCTTCCGCATCTGCCCCGGACTTGGCCGAAGCAAACACATAGCGCATAAACACAGCAAAAAAGAGCAGCAGAATCAAGCCATCCACGCGAGTGAGCACGGCTTCGGCGTCTCCGTCGAGCCACACGCCGCAACCCATCACCAGCAGCACGAGCGACGAAAGCATCACCAGCGGAATTTCATTGGCCATGAGCGAGCGCTCCACGTGCACAGGTTTTATCAGGGCCGTGACGCCGATAATCATGCATATATTGAAAATGTTGCTGCCCACGATATTTCCCACGGCGAGGCCGGCGTTGCCGTCGATCGCACTCATCACGCTGATTGTGAGCTCGGGCGCCGAAGTACCGAAGCTCACCACCGTGAGACCCACGATAAGGTCGCTCACGCCCATGCGGCGAGCTATGGAAGAGGCACCATCTGTGAGAGCCGACGCGCCCCAGAGGATAAGCGCGAGCCCCACTACAAGAAATACGATATTCAGCAGCATGGGCCGGAAATAGCTTGAAGGAATTCTGCGCGCAGCACCGAATCGGTGGCGAAGCGTCCCTCGGAATGAGAGGTCACGGTCACGGCATTCTGCTTCTCCACGCCGCGCATCTGCATGCACAGGTGGCGCGCCTTGCACACCACCATCACGCCCGCTGCGTCGAGCTCCCGCATCACTGAGCGACACAGCTCGGCCGTGATACGCTCCTGCACCTGCAGCTTGCGTGCCACGGCCTCCACGCAGCGTGCCAGTTTACTGAGGCCCACGATCTTGCCCTGAGGCAGATATCCTATCGACACGGTGCCGAAAAAAGGCAGTACATGGTGCTCGCACAACGAATAAAACTCGATGTCGCGCACTACAATCATCTGCGACCCGTCGTGGGCAAACAGAGCCTGCTGAATCACCTGCGAGGCATCCGTGCGATAGCCCGAGGTGAGATACCACAGTGCTTTGGCTGCTCTCAAGGGCGTTTTCTTCAGTCCCTCACGAGAGGTGTCGTCGCCCAGCAAGCCGATAATGGCATCCATGTGGGCGGCAATGCGCTCAATGCGTTCTTCGTCGGTGAGTTTCTCTATATCATTCATCTTGAAGATCAATCTGCTACATTAATATGATCGCGCACTACGCGCATCTGGGCCCGGAGGCCGGGAAAGGAAGCGCCCATCTCCTCCAGCACGGCTTCGGCTTCGGAGCGCGAGCGGAAATCGCCCACCTTTACGCGCCAATAAGGCGAATTGAACTGCACATAGGCACGCAGATACGGAAACCGGGATTCCACCAGGTGCTTGCGGTTCTGCGCCTCGCCTCGCGCCGTGCGTGGATTATTGTCGTCGAACACCTGGATGCGGTATCCCACCTTGCCATGAGCGGCCTTATGATCCACGGCATCGGAGGCATCGGTCTGGGCAGCCGGCTCCGTACACAGCCTTGCACCCAGCTCGGCAGGCTGGTTCACCTCAATATTTCCGCTGGCGTTGATGCGCGCCACTATATCTTTGTCACCGGACGCCTGCTGGGCCATAGCCGAACACACGAGGCACATCGTGCACACCAGTGCTGTTAATATCGNTTTATTCATAAGATTTCTCACTATCACACTGCAAAGATAGCATTTTTCCGCCACATTACAAAAAACAGGCCGCTCAGCCCGGAAAGGCGGAGCGGCCTGTAAGATTAAGCAAGCCGAAGATTAGTTGAAAGCCTCGACGATGCCCATGAAGTCGGCGCACTTGAGAGCGGCACCACCGATAAGGCCACCGTCTACGTCGGGCTTGGCGAAGATTTCGCGGGCGTTGGAGGGCTTGCAGCTGCCACCGTAGAGGATGCTGGTGTTGTCGGCCACTTCCTTGCCGTACTTGTCGGCGATCACCTTGCGGATATGGGCGTGCATGTCCTGTGCCTGCTCGGCGGTAGCGGTCTTGCCGGTGCCGATTGCCCACACGGGCTCATAGGCGAGAATCACGTTGGCAAACTCTTCGGGCGAGAGCTGGAAGAGACCTTCCTCCACCTGAGCCTTCACTACGTCGTTGAAGCTGCCGTCTTCGCGCTGCTCCAGCACTTCGCCCACGCAGAAGATGGGCTTCAGGCCGTTGGCAAGGGCGAGAGCAAGCTTTTCGCGCAGGATGGCGGAAGTCTCGCCGTAGTACTGGCGACGCTCGCTGTGGCCGAGGATCACGTATTTTGCACCGGTAGAAGCTACCATGGGAGCGCTCACCTCGCCGGTGTAGGCACC
The DNA here is from genome assembly GCA_014801485.1 of Bacteroides sp. GTDB lineage: Bacteria > Bacteroidota > Bacteroidia > Bacteroidales > Muribaculaceae > CAG-873. Next base: position 145,788 of record JAAVEC010000011.1, on the reverse strand, counting down.
CTTTTCGTGGTCGGCGCAGTTCTCGGCACCAAGACCCAGCTCGGAGTCGATCACGGCGTTAACGGAAGCGAGGTGGGTGAAGGGCACACAGATGATCACGTCGCACTTGGCATCGGCGCCTTTAAGAGCATCGTTCACTTCCTTGGCCAGAGCCACACCTTCGGGCAGCGTGGTGTTCATTTTCCAGTTGCCTGCTACAATATTCTTTCTCATTATATTATGAATTAATTTTTGTTTGCTGCTGCAAAGTTACAAAAAAATAAGCAAAAATTTGCGTACCTTTGTGCAGATATGGCACCCTACGATATAATTTTCCGGTATTTCCCGGACATGACCGAGCGCCAGCGCGAGCAGATTGCCGCGCTTGAGCAACTATACACCGAGTGGAACGCGCGCATAAACGTGATTTCACGGCGCGACATCGACAATCTCTACACCGCCCACATCCTGCACAGCCTCTCCATTGCTTCCTTCCTGGGACCGCTGGAGCCCGGAACCACATTCCTCGACATGGGCACCGGTGGCGGCTTGCCGGGGATTCCCCTGGCCATCGCCTACCCCGATTGCAGCTTCCACCTCATCGACCGCATAGGCAAGAAGATTCGCGTGGCCACCGAAATTGCNGCCGCCCTGGGANTGACCAACGTGACCTTCCAGCATGGCGACATAGGCGAATGCCGCGCGCGATACAATTATGTGGTGAGCCGTGCCGTGATGGCTCTCGATGCTCTGGTGCCNCTTATCACCAAAAATGTGGAGAAAGGCACTCGCGGAGCGAACAGATATGCCGACGGGCTTGTTTGTCTGAAAGGCGGCGACCTCGAAGCCGAGATTTCGGCCACGAAGCGCCCCGTGATGGAATACGACCTGCAGGAATTCGTGCCCGAANCCTGCTTCGACACCAAGAAACTTATTTACGTACCTTTCTGAACCTCCCCATGCTCAATATCAAGACTTTCGTTTTCAATCCTTTTCAGGAAAACACCTACGTGGCCTACGACAGCGAATCGCGCGAAGCCATGATTGTGGATCCCGGTATGATAAACGATGGAGAATTCAGCCGCATAAAAGANTTCATTTCCGATAATCAGCTGAACGTAAAAATCATAGCTCTCACCCACATGCACCTCGACCATTGCGTGGGAGCCAACGCGGCGAGTCGCCTGTATGGCGCTCCCATAGCTGCCTCGGCCGCCGACGCCCTACTGGGCGTTTCGATCGTGGGCCAGGCCACGCGCTTCGGNATCTATCTGCCCGAAAGCGAGGCTGTGCGGGCAAGTATCGACCTCACCGACGGCTATCGCTTCAAGGTGGGAGAATATGACTTCTGCGTGATTGCCGTGCCCGGCCACAGCCCCGGTGGCATCGCCCTTTATTGCGCGGAGCAGAATGTGGTATTCACCGGCGACAGCCTCTTCCGTAGCTCGATAGGACGCACCGATCTGCCCGGCGGCAACTCCGTGCAGCTCGTTGAGAGCGTGCGCAACAAGCTGCTTACCCTGCCCCCCGATACCGTAGTGCTTCCCGGCCATGGTCCGGCCACTACCGTGGGTGAGGAACGTGCTACGAATCCTTTCGTAATGTAAAAAAATCCCAAAGGCAGAACCTCGGGGGTGATTGCCGCGTTGATGCTTTAGAAAATGACTAAAGCAAAACAGTTATGGACAACACACTCGAAAACAACACCCCTCTCGACCTTGCACGCAGGGTCGACTTCAGCAAAGATCAGATCAACAGCCTTCAGGTTGTGAACAGCGCCAATGGTTCCATCACCGTGCTGGCGCTTGATAAGGAAGTGGTAATTGCCGAGCACAAGGCCCATGCCGATGTGCTTGTGCAGGTGCTCGAAGGCGCAGTGGTGTTCAAGGTGGAAGGCACCGACCACCGCCTTGAAGCAGGGCAGTTCATACGCATGGCACCCGATACGGTGCACGCCGTGTATGCACCTGAATGCACCAAGCTCCTGCTCACCAAAATCAATGCCTGATTTTTGAACTGAAGACTACGCGGGCCGCATCACGTGAATGTGTTGCGGCCCGCGTTGCGTAAGCGTGCTTTTGAGTTATCTTGCCAGAATCAGAGCCGAGACGGGAGCTACTTCAAGCTTGCCTCCGCGCGTGGTGCCGAGGCCGGCGGCCTTGAGCATGCCGTCGCGGGCTATGACGGTCCAGTTGCCGCGGGGCACCTTCACGGATGCGGCTTCGTCGCCGCCATTGAAGATGAGCTTAATTTCACTCCATTCATCGCCGTTGGCNTGATTGAGGATGGAATAGCTTATGAGATTGGGCTGCTCTACCTTGTCGAAAACAATATTACGAGCTACCTCGGCGGCATCGGTCATGCGGAAGGCCGGATGAGCTTTGCGCAGGGCTATNAGNTCGCGGTAGTAATCNAACTGCGAGCGGTTTTCGTGCTTGAGGTTCCAGTCGATGGCGTTGATGCTGTCGGGCGACTTATAGGAATTGTGCACTCCCTGCTTGTCGCGGAAAATCTCCTCGCCGCTCCATAGGAAGGGCGTACCCTGCGAGGTGAAAACGATGGTCTGTGCCAAGCGAGCTGCGCGCTTCCGCTGCTCGGGAGTGCTGCCGGGCATGGATGCGGCGAGTTTGTCGGTGAGCATCAGATCGTCGTGGCACGACACATAGTTGATTATCTGCGCAGGCGATGATGCGTAGGCAAATCGCGAGTTGTTGCCTTTGCTGTAGTCCACCTGCGGATGCGCCGTGGAGCCCACGATTCCTATCTTCACGGTCTCTTCATTGCCGGGCTTACCGGTGGCGAAGCCGCGGTCGGCGGCATCGCTGTAGTGGCCTTTCACGGCGTCGCGGATGTCGTCGGAAAACACAGCGATGCCTTCCATTTCTGCCACATTCTCTTTCAGGGCGCGCTTTTCAGCGGCCAGTGGCGATGCACCGGCTGTCCAGCCCTCGCCGTAGACGAATATCGAGGGGTTGATTTTCTTGAGCTCTGCAGCCACGCGATTCATGGTCTCAATGTCGTGAATAGCCATGAGGTCGAAGCGAAAGCCGTCGATATGATATTCCTTGGCCCAGTATTTCACGGAGTTGACTATGAAATCACTCATCTGCTTGCGGTCGGAGGCAGTCTCGTTACCGCATCCGCTGGCATCGCTGTAGCTGCCGTCGGGATTATGGCGGTAGTAGTAGCCCGGAGCCGTGAGCGAGAAGTTTGACCCGTCGTTTTCGGCCGTGTGGTTGTAGACCACATCCATCACCACGCCAATACCTGCATCGTGCAGGGCCTTGATCATGCGCTTCATCTCGCTGATGCGTGCGGATGGGTCAGCCGGATCGGTGCTGTAGCTGCCTTCCGGAGCGTTGTAGTTCTGAGGGTCGTAGCCCCAGTTGTAGGTGTTGTCGGGCAAGTTTGCCTCGTCCACGCTGTTGTAGTCGTAGCTGGGAAGAATATGCACGTGGGTCACACCCAGTTCCTTGAGGTGGTCGATACCCGTCGACTCGCCTTGTGGCGACTGCGTACCCTGCTCCGTGAGCGCCAGAAACTTGCCCTTATGGACAATGCCGGATGCCGGGTGCATACTCATGTCGCGGTGGTGCATTTCGTATATTACGGCGTCGGTGATATTGTTGAGCGCGGGACCGCGGTCGTTATCCCAACCGGCTGGATTTGTAGTGCTTAGATCGATGATGGCTGCCCGCTTGCCATTGGTGCCCACGGCCTTGGCCCACACGCCGGGCGTTTCGGCCAGCCACGTGCCGTCGTGGAGGATTCGGAAAGTATAGAACTTGCCGTATAGCTGCTCCGGCACCGATGCACGCCAGGTGCCCTGCCCGCCGCGAGCCATATCGAGGGTGTCGAATGGGGCGCTGTTGCGGTCGGTGTGGTAGAGAAGCACGCGCGCAGCCTGCGCTTCGGGCGACCAGAGCGTGAAGTGCGTGCCGGTAGAATCCACGCTCAGTTCCAAGTCGCTGCCNTCGTAGGTGGGGAACGAGTCGAAGCGCGCTTCCTGTGCGGCCCACGCCGCGGTNGCGGCNAGAGCGCCTATGCAGGCAGTGATAATTCGATGTTTCATGTGTTCAGACTGGTATGATAAGTATGATATAAGTATGATANCTTNCGAGTTGAGCNGTGGCTCAGAGGGTCTCTACGCCCTCATTGGAGGTGAAGCTCGTGAGACGGTGCTCAAGCTCGGTGGAGCTGAGGCGNGTCTCAAGCTTGCCGCGATGCGCCACGGAAATGTAACCCGTTTCCTCGCTCACGACTATAGCGAGTGCATCGGTGGCCTGGGCGATACCCAGCGCCGANCGGTGGCGCAGACCCAGCGAGCGGGGCACGTCGCTGTCGTGGCTCACGGGCAGGATGCAGCCGGCAGCCTCTATGCGGTGGCTGGCAATGATCATNGCTCCATCGTGCAGCGGCGAATTCTTGAANAAGATATTCTCTATCAGGCGCGTATTTATGCGCGCATCNATTATATCTCCGGTCTTGGCATATTCTTCAAGCGGCATAGCNCCCTGNACCACGATGAGCGCGCCNGTCTTGCTCTTGGCCATNCTCATGCAGGCATAGACCACGGCCAGCACGCGTCGATGNGCGGCTTCGCCGCCGGCCCCGTCGCTATCTACGGCATGGTGGAAAAACTTGCGCAGAAACTGAAAATTGCGGTGGCTGCCCAGCTGCACCAGAAAGCGCTTGATCTGGTCCTGAAACAGGATCACGAGGATNAGCAGGCCGATGCTCATGAACTTGTCGAGAATCGTGCCCGTGAGCCTCATGCCAATAATCTCCGACGCTATCACCCACACCACTATAAAGGCCATCACGCCATAGAAGATATTGAGCGTGCCGCTCTCCTTCATGAGCTTGTAGATGTAATAGAGCAGCGAGGCCACTATCACAATGTCGAATATGTCCTTTATTCCAAAGTCGGGCATGCGGATGGATTTTTCAGGGTATCAAAAATTTTCACCACTGCTGCGGCCTCGGCCACGTCGTGCACGCGCAGGATGGATGCACCGCGTTCAAGGGCGGCCATATTCAGGGCCACGGTGCCTGCGAGGGCATCATCGGCCGGGACGCCCAGCAAGCGTGTGACCATCGACTTGCGCGACATTCCGGCGAGAATCGGGCGCCCGAGGGCCTCGGCAAAAGCCGGGAGAGCAGCCAGCAGCTCGTAGTTCTGGGCGAGGGTCTTGGCGAAGCCGAAGCCGGGGTCCACGATCACGTCGGCCACTCCGGCCAGCGTGAGGCGGTCAAGCACGGTCGCAAGCTCCCGGAGCACCACGGCAGCCACACCNTCGGGGCCGTAGTCCGTGAACTGCTGCATTGTGGCAGGCGTGCCGCGCATGTGGGTGAGCACGTAGGGCACACGCAGGGCTGCTACGGCTGGAATCNTATCGGGGTCGAGCGAGCCGCCCGACACGTCGTTCACNACATTGGCCAGGCCTGCTTCCACGGCACGGCGCGCCACNCCGGCACGGAAAGTGTCGACACTGATCACGGCATCGGANCCCACGGCCTCCCGCACAGCTTCAAGCACCGGCTGCAGGCGCTCCCATTCCTCGGCGGCATCGGGAGCCTGAGAACCGGGNCGCGTGGAGCAAGCGCCTATGTCGAGCATATCNGCTCCNGAGTCGAGCATNACGCGCGCNCTGCGCGCGGCATCCGCGGCCGACGCCACNCGTGCGCCGGCAAAGAAGGAGTCGGGCGTGGCATTGATGATGCCCATCACCGCCGGGCGGTGATACTCCACGATGCGTCCCTGGTAGCAGATGCTGAACATGCCCGAATGTATTTAGCGGTTGGCGCGCTTGCGCTCAAGCTCGTCGAGGATTATCTTGCGCAGGCGCAGGTGGTGNGGCGTCACCTCCACGTATTCGTCCTCCTTGATGTATTCGAGCGCTTCTTCAAGGCTGAATACCACCGGGGGCACGATACGGGCCTTGTCGTCGGCGCCGCTGGCACGCATGTTGGTGAGCTTCTTGCTCTTGGTCACGTTCACCACGATATCGTTGTCCTTGGCGTTCTCGCCCACAACCTGGCCGGCATACACCTCTTCCTGCGGGAAGATGAAAAAGCGGCCGCGGTCCTGAAGCTTGTCGATAGCATAGGCNTAGGCTGTGCCGGCCTCCATGGCTATGAGCGAACCATTTGTGCGTCGCTCGATATCGCCCTTCCAGGGCTGATACTCCAGAAAACGGTGGGCCATGATGGCCTCGCCGGCCGATGCCGTGAGCACGTTGTTGCGCAGGCCTATGATGCCGCGCGAGGGGATATGAAACTCGATGTGCACGCGGTCGCCCTGGGCCGTCATGCTCACCATGTCGCCCTTACGGCGCGTCACCATATCGATTATTTTGGATGCGTATTCCTCAGTGACGTTGATGGTGAGCAGTTCCACGGGCTCGCATTTCACTCCGTCGATTTCCTTGAGAATCACCTGCGGCTGTCCCACCTGAAGCTCGTAGCCCTCGCGGCGCATGGTCTCGATGAGCACCGAAAGATGAAGCACACCGCGGCCCGACACGGTCCAGACGTCTTCGTGGTCGGCCTTCTTGACGCGCAGAGCGAGGTTGCGGTCGAGCTCGCGCGTGAGGCGGTCGCCGATGTGGCGCGAGGTCACNTACTTGCCGTCGCGGCCAAAGAACGGGCTGTCGTTGATGGTGAAAGTCATCGACATGGTGGGCTCGTCGATGGCGATACGGGGCAGAGGCTCGGGATTGGCAGCATCGGCCACGGTGTCGCCGATTTCAAATCCTTCGATACCCACGAGCGCACAGATATCGCCGGAGCTCACGCTCTCCACACGCTTGCGGCCCATTCCCTCAAANGTGTGNAGTTCCTTGATACGCTGCTTCACCACGCTGCCGTCGCGCTTGCACAGGGCTATTTCCTNGCCCTCGCGCAGGGTGCCGCGGTGCACGCGGCCTATGGCGATACGGCCCACATAGTTGGAGAAGTCGAGCGATGTGATGAGCATCTGGGCATCGCCTTCAAGCACNGTGGGCTCGGGAATATGTTCAATAATGGCATCGAGCAGCGGCAGGATATTGTCGGTGGGNGTCTCGTGGGAGGTGCTCATCCATCCGTTCTTGGCCGANCCGAAGAGCGTGGGGAAGTTGAGCTGGTCTTCCGTGGCATCCAGGCTGAACATGAGATCAAACACCATTTCCTGCACTTCCTCGGGGCGGCAGTTGGGCTTATCCACCTTGTTGACCACTACTACGGGCTTGAGACCGATCTGGATGGCCTTCTGGAGCACGAAGCGCGTCTGCGGCATGGGACCTTCGAAAGCGTCGACAAGCAGCAGGCAACCGTCGGCCATATTGAGCACGCGCTCCACCTCTCCGCCGAAGTCGGCGTGTCCGGGGGTATCTATAATATTGATTTTATAATCTTTATAGTTGATTGATACGTTTTTGGAAAGGATCGTTATGCCACGCTCGCGTTCAAGGTCGTTGTTGTCGAGGATAAGTTCGCCGGCATTCTGGTTCTCACGAAAAAGATGGCCTGCGAGCAGCATTTTGTCCACAAGTGTGGTTTTGCCATGGTCGACGTGGGCGATAATGGCTATGTTCCTGATTTTCTGCATACGCTATTGGATTTTCTTTCAATGTGCAAAGTTACGCAATTCACAGCAAATAAACAAAATCGCCCCCGCTAAAAACAAATTGAAAAAAGTATATCCTGAGAGCTATTGGCTGCCANGGGCCAGAGCCTGGAGGTGAAACGACGGCGAAGTGAACTTCGNCCCCGANNCCATCACCGAAACATCCGACAACGACGGCCANGCATGAAGCGCATAGAAATCACAGTGAACGGCACGGCTTACCCCTGTTATCCCACGGGGGGGNGGGAGCCATGCTCCGTTTCCATCAGGAGACGGGTAAGGAGTCATCCAGCCGCACCTGAAGAAAAAAAATTACCCCACGGCAGCTTTTACCCATGCCGTGGGATTCTAAACCTTCAGGAAAGCCGCGCAACGAGACCGCGCAACTATCGCCCGAGCAACGCCGCGAGCGATTNGANAAACTNATAANNCANTAGACAATTATGAAGCNCCACCNTNNGAAGANGANNNAGAGGNAGCTNCNGCCTTGGCNNNACTNNTCATNGCCAATCNGGCCTTTGCTATTCGGNNTNCCCTTAAAAATCATCNCCAAANAAGCCNCGCAAACNATNAGCAAAAGCAGNCTNAAGGANATGANNGNACANCCANNNNCCAAANTTNCCNAGAAATTGCNNNGCNGAATGAAGTGTAACTGCACAAATAATCATANTNAGTAAGNNTTTANNTANTTCTNGNCGCAAATATAANAAATAACTAACAAACTAACAANCAAAANAATGGCNNNAAANNCNNACNATATCAATNGGNTTTATCGTTCAAGGNNCTAANNNNCTCCAGGAGCTGNCCGTTAATGCCGATGCNNTACGCCANGTTATGGNGGCCACTGTNNCGGAAGCTGAAAANTTANATAANANCTTTNTCAATTATNCNGCNNTCNNNAATNNNATAAACNANNTTGNNAATNCNATANNTGAGATTGCANCAANTNCNTCGGTGAGNTNACNGGNNNNTATNNNGCACAGNTNGANGCNGANACCAAGCTCGCCGTGAATATGCGCAACACCATGNGNGCNACNGANGAGGANATNCAGNGNATNAAGNANCTNTGCNCNGCNCAGCANGANCTCGGCGTGGTAGGCGATGAGGTNCAGCGTGCGGCAGTGCTCTNCGNTGCAGTGAGTGNANNCATNTCNTCAAAAACAAAATCGCCNCCGCTAAAAATAGCGGAGGCGATTAAGGGTTGTGAATGAGCCTCGCGGCGGATTATTCGGCGGTTTCGCCGGCTACACCCCACTGCTCGCGTGCGAGACGGCAGTAGTTGTTGTAGCGCCACTGNGCGTTGGCCTTGGCGGCGGCGAAGAGCTCGGCAGCTTCGGCGGGATACATCTTCTGGACAGAAGCGTAGCGCACCTCGCCCTTGAGGAAGTCGTCAAACTTGCTCCAGTCGGGCTGCTTGCTGTCGAGGGTGAAGGGGTTCTTGCCTTCCTCTTCGAGAGCGGGATTGTAGCGCCAGAGGTGCCAGTATCCGCATGCCACNGCTTTNTCTTCCTCGGCCTGCGAGTGGCCCATGCCGGCCTTGAGGCCGTGGGCGATACAGGGAGCGTAGGCGATGATCAGCGACGGACCGTCGTAGGCCTCGGCCTCGCGGATGGCCTTGAGGGTCTGAGCCTGGTCGGCGCCCATGGCAATCTGAGCCACGTAGACGTAGCCGTAGGTGGATGCGATGAGGCCGAGGTCTTTTTTGCGNACGCGCTTGCCGGCTGCGGCAAACTTGGCGATAGCGCCCATGGGAGTGGACTTGGAGGCCTGGCCGCCGGTGTTGGAGTACACCTCGGTGTCGACCACGAGCACGTTCACGTTCTTGCCGGATGCGAGCACATGGTCAAGACCGCCGAAGCCGATATCGTAGGCGGCGCCGTCGCCGGCGATGATCCACTGCGAGCGAGCCACGAGATAGCCCTTGAGNTCGAGCAGAGCCTTGCACAGGTCGCAGTTGCAAGCCTCGCAGAGGGGCACGAGCTTATCGGCCACCTCGCGGGTTACGCCTGCGCTTTCGGGGCTGGCGAGCCACTGGGCAGCGAGAGCCTTGATTTCGTCGCTGCAGCAGTCGCAACTNTGCATCTGCGTCATGATATCGGCCACGCGGCTGCGCATCTTCTCGGTGGCAATCTTCATACCCAGGCCGAATTCGGCAAAGTCCTCGAAGAGCGAGTTGGCCCATGCGGGACCGTGGCCGGTAGCGTCCTTGGTGTAGGGCGTGGAAGGCACGGAGCCGGAGTAGATCGACGAGCAACCGGTAGCGTTGGCNACCATCTCGTGGTCGCCGAAGAGCTGCGAGATGAGCTTGACGTAGGGAGTTTCGCCGCAACCGGAGCAAGCGCCGGAGAATTCAAACAGCGGGGTGGCAAACTGGCTGTTCTTCACCATCTGCTTGATGTCGACGAGGTTCTGCTTGCTGGCAACGTGGGCCACGCAGTAGTCCCATTCTTTCTGCACGTCNAGCTGCGTTTCGAGAGGCTTCATTTCGAGAGCCTTCACGCCCTTCTTGCCGGGACACACGTCTACGCAGTTGCCGCAACCGAGACAGTCAAGAACGTCCACGGCCTGAATGAAGCGCAGGCCTTTGAGGGCCGGGCCCATGGCAGCCTGGGTGGCGTCTTCGGCGAAGGGTGCGCCNGCCATCTCCTTCNCGTCGAGGAGGAAGGGACGGATCGAGGCGTGGGGGCACACGTAGGCACACTTGTTGCACTGAATGCAGTTTTCTTCCAGCCATTCGGGAACGAAGGCTGCCACGCCGCGCTTTTCATAGGCTGCGGTGCCCTGCTGCCAGGTGCCGTCGGGATTGGCNATGAAGTCCTTAACGGTGAGGAGGTCGCCATCCTGNGCGTTGATCGGACGCACCACTCGGGTNATGAATTCNGGCTCGTCCACGTGGGGCTTGGGATCGTCGGGGAGCTCGGCCCATGCAGGGTCGATGTCGAGTTTCTTGTACTCGCCGCCGCGGTCCACGGCCTGATAGTTCATGTTCACGATGTTCTCGCCCTTCTTGGCATAGCTCTTCACGATAAACTTCTTCATCTGCTCCACGGCCAGATCCACGGGGATAACCTCGGTGATGCGGAAGAATGCGCTCTGGAGGATGGTGTTGGTGCGGTTGCCGAGGCCGATTTCCTGAGCTATCTTGGTGGCGTTGATGTAGTAGAGAGTGATATTGTGCTTGGCGAAGTAGCGCTTTACCTTATTGGGCAGGTTCTTGGCCAGTTCCTCGCCCTCCCAGATGGTGTTGAGGAGGAAGGTGCCGCCGTCGCGCAGGCCGCGTGTCACGTCGTAGAGGTGCAGATATGCCTGCACGTGGCATGCTACGAAGTTCGGGGTGTTAACCAGATAGGTGGAGCGGATGGGCTCGTCNCCGAAACGCAGGTGCGAGCAGGTGAAGCCGCCGCTCTTCTTGGAGTCGTAGGAGAAGTAGGCCTGGCAATATTTATTGGTGTTGTCGCCGATGATCTTCACGGAGTTCTTGTTGGCACCCACGGTACCGTCGGCACCGAGGCCGTAGAACTTGCCCTCGAAGGTGCCGGGAGCATCGAGGTTGAGCTCCTCGCCCACGGGGAGAGAGGTGAAGGTGACGTCGTCCACAATGCCCACGGTGAAGTGGTCTTTGGGCTGNGGCAGAGCCAGGTTGTCAAACACGGCCACAATCTGTGCGGGCGTGGTGTCCTTCGAAGCGAGACCATAGCGGCCNCCCACGATCACGGGGGCATCNGCNTTGCCATAGAATGCTTCCTTCACGTCGAGGTAGAGGGGCTCGCCGTTGGCACCGGGTTCCTTCGTGCGGTCGAGCACGGCGATGCGGCGGGCNGTGGCGGGCACGGCTGCCAGCAGGTGCTTCACCGAGAAGGGACGGTAGAGGTGAACGGCCACGAGGCCCACTTTCTCGCCCTTGGCGCGCAGATAGTCGATAGCCTCCTCGGCAGCCTGAGTCACGGAACCCATGGCGATNATCACGCGGTCGGCTTCGGGATCACCATAATAATTAAAGAGGTGATATTCGCGACCGGTGATTTTGCTNATTTCGGCCATGTAGGCTTCCACGATTTCGGGCACGGCCTCGTAATGCTGGTTGCAGGCCTCGCGGTGCTGGAAGAATACGTCGCCGTTCTCGGCCATGCCGCGTGCCACGGGATCCTGAGGCGTGAGAGCGCGCTTGCGGAAAGCTGCGAGAGCTTCGCGGTCGAGCAGCGGAGCCAGATCGTCGTTGTCGAGGGCCTCGATCTTCTGGATTTCGTGGCTCGTGCGGAAGCCGTCGAAGAAGTTGAGGAAAGGCACGCTGCTGCGGATGGTCGACAGATGGGCCACGCCGGCCAGATCCATCACCTCCTGCACCGAGCCTTCGGCCAGCATGGCAAAGCCCGTCTGGCGGCAGGCCATCACGTCCTGATGGTCGCCGAAGATGCTGAGAGCATGGGAAGCGAGCGTGCGGGCCGACACGTGGAACACGGTGGGCAGCAGTTCGCCTGCAATTTTGTACATATTGGGAATCATCAGCAGCAAGCCCTGCGATGCAGTGTAGGTGGTGGTGAGGGCACCTGCCTGCAGGGAGCCGTGCACGGCACCGGCCGCACCGCCCTCGCTCTGCATTTCCTGCACCAGCACTGTTTCGCCAAAGATGTTCTTGCGGCCTGCGGCTGCCCAGTCGTCAACGTATTCAGCCATCGTCGACGAAGGGGTGATGGGGTAGATAGCTGCAACCTCAGAGAACATGTAGCTCACATGGGCTGCGGCCTGGTTACCGTCGCAGGTAAGAAATTTCTTTTCTTTACTCATAACTTGGGTAATGTATTAAATAGGAAATATTTGATTTCGCAATAGATATGACGTGAGTGTGCCACGGGCACACTTTCACGCTGCAAATATAGCAATTTTTCGGCGAATCGGCAAATGGTTGACGGTGATTATTGCTATTGTTTATTTTGCACATTTTCACTATCTTTGCCACACATCATAAATTCAAGCGTATGAACAAAGATAATAAACGGGCGCAGGCCGCGGCGCGCATGGCTGCCTCGCCGATAAAGCGAGTGCTCTTCGTGTGCCTCGGAAATATATGCCGCTCGCCGGCCGCAAACGGCGTGATGCAAGCCATCGTGGATGCCCGCGGAGATTCGGCCGCGTGGGTGATAGACTCTGCCGGTACAGGCGATTACCACACGGGCGACCTGCCCGACCGCCGTATGCGCATTCATGCCGCCCGCCGGGGCTACGACCTCACTCACCGCGCCAGGCAGGTGCGGGAAAGCGACTTCGACGACTTCGACCTCATCATCCCCATGGACGCCTCAAACGAGCGCAATCTGCTGCGCATCGCCCCCACCCCGGAAGCCCAGGCCAAAGTTGTGCCCATGGCGCAGTGGATCGACATGAGCTCGCGCTACGACCACGTGCCCGACCCCTACTACGAGGGCGCCGAGGGTTTCGAGCTTGTGCTCGACCTGCTTGAGAACGGATGCAATAATTTGTACCACGACCTGAACAAATAGCACCTGCGGCGGTTGTAATCTTGTACACCCGTTCACATCCACATTATGCGCGTTTTAAGAAAGATATTCAAAACCTTATTTTTTGTCGTGTCCGCCATCCTGCTGCTCATGGCAGGAGTCGTGCTTTCACTCTACTCTCCCTGGACGCAGGAAACCCTCCGAAAAGCTATAGTGGAGCACTTTGCGAGCAACGGCACCACGCGCATAAACATCGACAGCTTCAAGCTGAGACCACCGCTGAGGCTTGAACTCGGAGGCCTGAGCATCATAGAGAAGGGCGACACCTTGATGGCGGCACGAAGCCTGAACGCCAATGTGGCCCTTATGCCGCTGCTGGCCGGACGGGCCACGATTGACCATGCTGTGCTATCCGACGGTTTTTACCGCATGGGAGCACCCGACTCGGCCATGTGCCTCACGCTGCGCGCCGCAGGTGCCACGCTCCACCCCGCATCGGTGAAGCTCGCCACAATGGGTATCGACGTGGAAGATGCCTTGCTCGACGGGTGCAAGGTGGATATGATACTCAACCCCTACGTGACCTCACCCTCCTCCTCCGCCGCCACCGACACCACCACTATGAGCGTGAAGCTCGGCCGCGTGAAGGTGAACGATCTGGAATTCGCCATGCGCATGCTTCCCACCATCGACTCGCTGGGCACGCGCATAGCCCATGCCACGCTCCTCGACGGCATCATCGACATGCGCTCGCAGAGCATCGGCCTGAGGTCGCTGCTGGGTACGGGCCTGGATGCTGCCTATATCGCTCCCGACTCCGCCACCCTGGCCTCGCTGCCTCCGGTGCCCGAGAGCGACTCTTCTTCGGCGCCTTGGACGGTGGCCATCGACACGATAGGCTTCGACAACTCACGAGGGCTCTACACCACCCGAGGTATCTCGCCGCTGCCGGGCCTCGACTTCGGCTATATCCTGGTGGACTCGCTGCAGCTGGACATTCACGACTTCTATAATCGCGCTACCACCGTGAACGTACCGCTGCACGCCCGCGGCACCGAACGCTGCGGCGTGCGGCTCGACACCCGCGGCACCCTGATGGTGGATTCCGCCGGCCTGCGCCTCGACAGTTTCAAACTGGCCACCCCCTGGACTGCACTCGACATTGAATATTATATGGGAATGGGCGACATGGCCACCGACCTGTCGTTGCCTGTCTCGGTGAATACCGCCGGCAATCTGGGCACGCCCGACCTGCGCATGATGTTTCCTTCGTTCGAGCCCTGGCTGGCAGGTCTGCCCGACCACGGAATAGATCTCGAAGCAGATGCCTCGGGCAACATGGGCCGAATCGACATAGGCAATTTCGTGATGGGACTGAATGGCTGCGTGCACATGGAAGCCACCGGATATATCGAGCGGCCGATGATGCCCCGGAGCATGGGAGCCGACGTGAGGCTGCAAGGCAGCATTGCCGATGCCGCGCCCCTCGCCCGCAACTTCCTTGACCCCGGCACCATGAAGACGGTGAAGATACCGCCTGTGTCCCTGACCGGCCACCTGTGGATGAAAAACGGAGCCGACATGGGCGGCAATCTCAAGGCCGTGACGCAACACGGCTCGCTGGCTCTCGATGGCAGCTTCGGCAGCCGCTCGGAGGCATATAAGGCCACGGTGGTGGCAAAGGAATTCCCCGTGAACGCATTCATGCCCCTGCTGGGCGTGGGGCGCGTAGACGGCCGCGTGGATGCCTCGGGCCGAGGCCTCGACGTCACCTCTCCCAAATCCACCCTCACGGCTCATGCCGATATTAACGCTGCCGAATACGACGGCCACACCTACACCGGCATCTCTGCCGACGCCACACTGGCCGACGGTAAAGCCACCGTCGACCTCAACTCGGCCGACCCTGCCCTGCTGGCCCATATTAATGCCAGCGGCAATCTGGCCGGCGACGTTATGGACTGGAAAGTGTATGCCGATGCCCACCGCATCGACCTGAAGGCTCTGAAATTCGCCACCGACGAGACCACCATAAACACCCGCGTGCTGGCCGACGCCAGCTACAACACGCGCAACGGCTACATCGACGCACGCATCGACCTGGATATGCTCCAGCTGCGCACGGCCGTCACGGAATACAACGTTGAAGACGTGAAAGCCACATTCCGGGCCGATTCTCTCGTAGCAGCCACCTTGAGCAACGGCGATTTCCTCGCGAGCCTCAACGTGGATAGCCCCCTCGACACGCTGCTGGCCCACACCGACAGCATCTCGGCGGCTATGACAGCGATGATCGACCACAAACGCCTCGACGCCATGCGCCTGCAGCGGGCAATCCCGCGAATGACCCTCGACGCCCACGGCGGTCCCGACAACTTCATCAACGACATTCTGGCCTCGTCCAAGACCAATATCGACAGCCTGTGGCTGGCCTTCTCCAACGACAGCACCATCGCCCTCCGTGGCCGCGTGCTGGGAATCACCACCCCGTCGATGCGCATCGACACCGTGGGTATCAACGCGGCGCAGTTCGGCAGCAACCTGTTCTTCAACCTGCGCGTAGACAATCGCCCCGGCACGCTCGACAATTTCGCCCACGTGGCGATGAGCGGCATGGCCACCGACAATATTGCCGGCGTGCGGATTCGCCAGCGCAACATTGAGGGCAAGACGGGCTACGACATTGGCCTGCAGGCCACCATGGCCGACAGCGTGGCCACACTCTCGGTGATGCCGCTCGACCCCACGATCGGCTACCAGCCATGGACGGTGAACGCCGGCAACTTCATAAGCTACCACTTCGCCGACAAGCACGTGGATGCCGACCTGCACATGCAGGGTGCTGGCAGCTCGCTTGCCATCTTCACGGAGCACGTAGACGGCAAGCATGAGCAGGAAGATCTCGTGATCAACGTCAGCGATATTCACGTGCAGGACTGGATTGCACTGAATCCTTTCGCACCACCGGTCAAAGGCGACGTGAGCGCAAGTATCCGCCTCAACCACGACGAAAACATGCAGCTCAACGGACGCGGCAGCGTAGACCTCAGCAACTTCTTATACAACGGCGAGAAGGTGGCACAAATTCATGCCGATGCCGATGTATCCACCGCCGCGGGAGGCGTGCTCCGCGCCACTGCCGACGTGTTCTTTGACGGACACAAGGCCGTGACGCTGCGCGGCGCCCTCAACGACAGCACCCTCACCTCGCCGCTCAATCTCGACCTCTCCGTCATAAGCCTGCCTCTGGCCGTGGCCAACCCCTTCCTGGGCCCCACGATGGGACGCTTGAACGGCACCCTCAACGGCTCCATCGATATCGAAGGCGACGACAGCAACCCCACCCTCAACGGATGGCTCGCCCTCGACTCGGCAGCCGTATATCTCGCCATGACGGCGACCGACTACCGTATCTCGGCCGACACCGTGCCGGTGATCAACAATCTGGCCACTTTCCGCAACTTTGAAATCTACGGCACTAATGCCAATCCTCTGCGCCTCAACGGTACGGCCGATATCAGCAACTTCGCTTCGCCCCAACTTGACCTCTCGCTCAAGGCATCCGATATGCAGATCGTGAATTCGTCGCGCGCAGCAAGAGGAGCGGATGTCTATGGCAAGGCATTCATTAGTATCGACGGCTCCGTAAAGGGCAACTTCGACTTCATGCGCGTCGACGCCGACCTCACCGTGATGTCGGGAACCAACGTTACCTACGTGATGCCCGATGCCGTGGAGGCCCTGCAGTCGCGTAGCGCCGGCGATATGGTGAAGTTTGTAAACTTCAGCGACTCCACAGCTGTGGCCGCTGCCGACAGTATCACCCCTCAGGGCATGGCCATGCTGCTGAACGCCACACTATCTTTCGAGCCGGCCAGCACTGTGAGCGTCGATCTATCAAGCAACGGCAAAGACAAGGTGCAGCTGAAACCCACAGGCGAACTCACCTACACCCTCACACCCATGAGCGACGAAGGTCGCCTCACGGGACGCCTTAATATAGAGGGCGGTTTTGCCCGCTACACCCCACCCTTCATGAGCGAGAAAAACTTCCGGTTCGATCCGGACAGCTACGTATCCTTCAGCGGCAATATGATGAACCCCACCCTAAACATCAAGGCCGTGGACGTGATGAAGGCCAACGTCACGCAGGAAGGACAGAACTCGCGCCTGGTCAACTTCGACGTGATGCTATCCGTCACCGGCACGCTCGAACAGATGAAAGTGGCCTTCGACCTGGCCACCGACGACGATATCACCGTGAGCAACGAGCTCCAGTCAATGAGCCCCGAGCAGCGAGCCAACCAGGCCATGAACATGCTGCTCTATAATATCTATTCAGGCCCCGGCACACGAGGCAACGCCGCAATAGGCGGCAACGCCCTCTACTCGTTCCTGGAGTCGAAAATCAACTCGTGGGCGGCCAACAGCATCAAGGGCGTGGATCTCTCCTTCGGTATCGACCAATACGACCGCACCGTCGACGGCAACACTTCTTCCACGATGAGCTACAGCTATCAGGTGTCGAAATCCCTCTTCGACGACCGCTTCAAAATCGTCGTGGGAGGCAACTACTCCACCGATGCCAATGCCGACGAAAACTTCTCGCAGAACCTCATCAACGACATCTCTTTCGAGTACTTCCTGAACCGTGCACAGACGATGTATCTGCGCCTCTTCCGCCACACCGGCTACGAAAGCATCCTCGAAGGCGAAATCACCAAGACGGGCGTGGGCTTTGTCTACAAACGCAAGCTCAACTCGCTGCGCGATATCTTCCGCAGGCGCCGCTCCACACCGAACCAATGACGCGCAGTCGTTGTTATGATACTATACAACATCAAATTAGAATCATTATGAAACGACTTATCTTCATCCTCGCCGCAGCCCTCGGAATCGGGTTGGCCGCTTCTGCCCGCGGCAACTACGCCCACGACGCATCCGTACTCCCGGAAGCCGCACGCACCACTATAGCCAATAACTGCAAGGCCAAAGTGAGCCTCGTCAAGATCGACAAGAGCCTGGGCCGCGTGGATGAATATGAAGTGATTCTCACAGACGGCACTGAAATCACTTTCGACCGCAACGGCAACTGGGAAAGCGTCGAGACGGCCAAAAACAAGCAGGTGCCCGACGCTTTCGTGCCCAAGACCATCAAAACTTTCGTTTCCAAGAACCACGGTGGCACCAAAATCGTGGGTCTCGAAAAAGAACGCCACGGCTACGACGTGGAACTCTCCAACGGCATAGACATGAAATTCGACAAAAACGGCAATTTTGTCCGCTACGACGATTAATCAATTCTGATATTATGGAATACCTCACACACGACAAACTCGTGATCATAGGCGCTGCCGGCATGATAGGCAGCAATATGGCACAGACCGCCATAATGATGGGACTCACGCCCCACATCTGCCTCTACGACCCGTACGCCCCCGCCCTTGAGGGCGTGGCCGAGGAACTGCGCCACTGCGGCTTTGAAGGCACCAACATCACCTTCACCTCCGATATTAAATATGCCCTCACCGATGCCAAATACATCGTCAACTCTGGTGGTGCAGCCCGAAAGGCCGGCATGACACGCGAAGACCTCCTCAAAGGCAACGCCGCTATTGCCGAGGAATTCGGCAAGAACGTGCGGCAATATTGCCCGGACGTCAAGCACATAGTGGTGATTTTCAATCCCGCCGACATCACCGGCCTCATTTCCCTGCTCTACGCCGGCATCGAGCCCAAGCGCCTCACCACTCTGGCCGCCCTCGACAGCACCCGCCTACGCAGCGAGCTTGCCAAGCAGTTCGGCGTGTCGCCCGACGAAATCAAGGGCGCACGCACCTATGGCGGCCACGGCGAGCAGATGGCCGTGTTCTCCAGCACCTGCACCGTTTCCGACGTAGCGCTCAACGACATCATCGGCACCGAGCGCTTCCCCGACAGTGCATGGCAGGAACTCCGCACCCGCGTGGTGCAGGGCGGCAAGAATATCATCGACCTGCGCGGCCGCTCGTCGTTCCAGAGCCCGGCGTTTCTCTCCATCGAGATGATCGCTGCCGCCATGGGTGGCAAGCCTTTCCGTTGGCCAGCCGGCACCTACGTCAACAACGACCGATACAGCCACATCATGATGGCCACCGAGACCGATATCACCGCCGACGGCGTTTCCTGCAAGCCCATACACGGCACGCCCGAGGAAATGGCCGAGCTCGACAACAGCTACAAGCACCTCTGCGCCCTGCGCGACGAAGTGATCGCCATGGGCATCATGCCCCCCATCGACCACTGGCACGAGCTCAACCCCTACCTCGACCTCCCCACCTGCTGATACGCGTAGACATATACAGCAAGAGGCTGTCTGAACTTGTCAGACAGCCTCTTAAACTTCTAATAAAAAAAATCGCAGAAATAAGATGCAATTTCAAAGATTATTTGTAAATTTGCCATCGTAAACCGCTATGCAGAGGCCCGGTTAGGGTTCAAGCGGCGGGATTCATACATAATAGAAAGCGTTTACTCGACGCTCTTTCTTGACGCATAGAAATCTGGAAAATTTCATCGGTATAGTCAAGAATGAGGCAGACGGTAGATGCCTTATGGATATGTTCATTTCTTCAACAAAGCACGAGAGTGTGGATAGTTGAAGNCTATATACATATCTGCGTGAGGCCTCTGCAAGTTTGCTCGTTCTACTATACCGGGCAATTCCAGAGCCTCTATGCNNAGAACGGGCAACANGTACGGCTCTCACGCTTTTTCGTATAACTCAAGCGCCAATGAGTGAGCCCGGAGGCACCTGAACTTGTATGCCCTTTTATCCTAAGGANCCTGCANCCATGCACACAATAAAAGATGTTTGCGGTATGTATGGTGTCAAACCATTGGAGCGTGGTTACATCGTGGCGGCTGGTGGTATGGTNANTNATTCAATTGACCCGTTGCATCGTTATATGGTGTGGACGCCCNCCTCAAAAAACAATTCATGGCACAACGTNCTCTCGGAAAATGGAACAATTATTTCCGAGTATCCTCTAAATGAATCCGACAAAGAGCACAACCTTAAATCAGCTCAGGAGGAGAAAGATATTCTNCGGATCACTTTTTGGCGCGAATTTCCACAACAGGCNTTTAAGTTTGTCGGAGTGTTTCAATTAGATATTGAAGTAACTGACACAGTAGGATTTCGCGTATATCGGCGNGTGTCNGACATACTTCCCGCCATACCNTATAACGATTAAATTAAAATTTANCCATCATGAGAACTCTTACATCCATTCTTCTCGTNTTTGCTCTCATCGGTATCTCAGTCAATAGGGCCGATGCAAAGAACTATACGAGTAAAGCCGAGAGACCNTCGGCTTCTGACCACACCTGGTGGGGTTATGATTATAACTTTAACCTCGACGAAAACCGTCAACTGACAGGATCCAACACATTCTCAAAAGTGTATAATACTGCTCCTACCAAATGGCATAATACGGNCTATTATNGAGAGGGAATCAGTATGTTCACTGGCTCNGAAACTCTCACCATAACCGTACTTCCCGGCGACTTCAACTACANATACACCATCAACACNGAGGTAACTGAGTGGCTTTGGGACACCCATCAGTTGAAATGGGTTAAACGTCGCGATTTACCCACAAATGGANTTCGCACATTTACTATNAAAGATGGAATNTTGTNCGGCCCTTTTGAATTTCCTATTGCNGCGAGTCCATTTGGTGTTCATTATTTGAANGGCAACGCCGTTGATGGAGTAATTCCCAATGGAGATGCNCTTAGTTGGAAGATATTCGATTACAGCACCAACGTNCCCGTGACAGATACGCGTATTAAGAGCGTAGGNGACACNGTTCGCATAAATGTCGAAACCTATATGGCGGATNTCTTAAAAGAAGAGCTNACAGGCCAATATGGCAGCGATGAAAACGGCACNTGGGCCAAATTACGTTTCCCNGTTGTTGGAGATAATCACGACCTATTGGCAATGATAGGTTCACGAGCTGGTGTCGGNTCGGCATTGGAACCTTATGCCCTCATAACATTACCAGATGTGTTTTATGATGCATACGTCGACCCCTACGCACCGGTTACAAGTATTCTGCCAAATGGTCATACTCTTATTACTACCAAACAACANAATCAGCAAGTTNATACCTTGGAAACCTGGGAAGAAAACGGGTTCTCATACTCGAAGGAATACGACGGCAGTGAGCAACCGGCAATCGGAATAAAAAATGAGGATGGCAAAAAANTTATTCATTTGATTGATAAGGATTGCGAAGAAAAAGGTTTCTTTAATAACGGCAGTTATTTCCTTACTTATTTAACTAAGAACGAAGGCCTCTCCCGTCGAAAATATGAGATAGATTGGACACCCTTTGAAGCNGAAGGNTACTACATTATTTCTGATTCGGAAGGAAAAAAGTATGCAGTCATTGAAGAAGATTCAAACCGTCCCTCTNTCTGCAACCTTGTTATTCCATCNTCCTATACAAAACAGGATACGGAACATCGTATTTTCAAGGAAGAGACTGCTGACGGNAACCNAACTTACTCTNTAGGCTATACAGCTGCTTTAAGTGAGCAAGCAAAAGAGTTCTTAAAGTTTATTTCCCATCCCTACATAAAAGATAAGTATGGCCCAACCTATGGGATTACCCAAATTACTATGGATTCTTCAGGGAACGTAATCTTTGTGAGNCCAGAAAAAGAAGTTTGGGAAACNCCTGAGCAATACAAGTCTAAGCTTGATCGTCATAATTGGTTGGCACGGATGCTTTCAATGAGCAAGAAACCCGACAATCCATTAATTGAAACCGCTAATTTAATCGGCATGGAACTGAACATTCCNGATTATGACACGGAAAAAATTGATGCTAAGGTTGTAGGAAAGCGGACNTCGCGCCTTCTGAAAAAACTTGAGTCTCTTTTGAGCGAAAAAGTAAATCAACGAGCNGAGACGAAAATTGGTCCAGATGGAAAGCCATATCAAGACNTTTGGCCAAATTCCGTAAAGAGAGCATTCCTTAAAGACAATCGNTGGGCTGATTTTAAAAAGGNTTGGGTCAGCCGTATCGTGAAAGACGNNNCCAAAGTGACTGTTTATGTAACCACTGTTACGGATAAAGGCCGGGAGTCGGTCACTGAAATGAAACTCCAAGACAATGTGCCTATTGATGAATACAGCACTGTTTGGATTCACACCGCCAAATTCACCAAATAGCAAATATTATACGCCGCCGCGCTCAGGGCGAAAACAACGGCACTCCCTCGTCAAATAGAACAGAAAGAGAGGCTGTCCAACAAACAAAAGTTAGACAGCCTCTGCTTATTTAGCGGAATAAAACTACTGCCGGATAATAACCTTGCGCACTTCAGCTCCGCATTTCCAGATATAAATACCGGAGGGTATGCCCTGCCATTCGCCAAAGGCCACGCCGCTCTTCATGAGCATTCCGTTGAGCGAATACAGGTTTCCTGTAGCGCACGCAGAGTCGACAACCGCATCTTCCACGCCCGAATCTCCGGCCTGCTGCGGAAACACCGGCAGCGACGGGAACCAGTAGTTGGATATCATGCTGTAGTCCATCAGCTTGCGGCCATTGCTGTCGTATCGGCGTGTGATATATGTGGGAATGCTGAACTCGCGGTAGAGAGATGCGTAGATTTCGTCCGTCACAGGGTGCACTCGCATGGAGCAGCCATAAATCTTCCAGCCTTCTCCATCTTCGTCAAGGTCTATGATTTTGGTTGCCGTGCGCGTTTCCACGTCAAACTTATAGACCCGCTTGCCGGTAAACCAGCTGCTCGTACCTCCGCTCCAATAAAGGGTATTGGTCACGGCCGAGGCGCAGAATGTGTCGGGGGTCCAGGCATACCATGAATTTGACGGAGCGGCCACATCCGATTCGAGTTCCACGCTCTCGACTTCGAGAGTCTCCGGGTCGATTCGCACGAGATACGGCAGTGTCGTACCTGTGCCCTTGGTATCTTTCGCCACCGATGCCCACACGGATCCATCACGGGCCACCACAAGACTGCCCGGGCCGGCACCCTGCGCCACCACGCTCATCGCTATCGTGTCCGTCACCTCGTCGCGGCTCGGATCAATCACCATAATTCCGGCCTGCTGATGCGCCAGAAACACGCGGTCGCCGGCTTTGACCATCATTCCGCTCTGGCCGAAGTAGAGGGAGCCCGTGGGATCGGTATTGGGCTTTCCGTCGCCGGCGTTGGGATTGCCGGTGCCTGCGATCATTCCCGTCACCTCATACGTGTCAAGATCCATCACCCACACGCCGTTGCTCGACGAGATGTAGCCCTTGTGTTCGTCTATTCCCAGAAAGCCACGCCCGTCGCATTGTGCTCCCGAAGGGTCTATGAGCGCATTCTGATGCAACACCTTCATAGTGCGGGCATCGGCCACTGTGATTCGTCCGCCGGTTATCGACGCACCCGGATCTTTTTCCTGCTTGGCGATAAGATAGAAACGCCCGTTCCATATCGCACCGAACTGATTGGTGCAGCCCAGCTCTATTCCCGGATTCTCCTGCTGTATCACGCGGTATTCCCAGTACTCGCCGTTTTTATCATCGGGGCGCAGAAAATTCACCGTGGAGTTCTGGTGTCCGTACCAGTCTTCATTCACTATGAATACTCCGTCGGTATAATCCGTTTCGGCCCGGGCTGCGAAAGAAGCTGCGAGAACGAAAAGAAGTAATGTTTTTTTCATATTTTTAATTTGAAAACGCCCGCCCTCTGCCAATCAGAGGGCGGGCGTATCTGTAAAAGAGTTACTTAATCACGCATTTGAGAGTGCGGCCTGAGCTGCCATCGGCTGCGATGACGTACATTCCGCTCTCCAGCGGGAGACTGATGCTGAAATCGTCATCCACAACATCAAACTCAGCCACGAGCGTGCCGTTCATNGCATATACGCGCATAGTGTGGCCGTTGAAACCCACGGCATGGAACCGCCGGCCCGTCACGCTCATAATCTGGCCNTCGGCCTCGACTCCTGTCACTCCGGAGTGCTTGCTTGAGACGGCGACAGGGATAGACAGATATGTGGCCACGCCATTGGATTCGGCTTTCAATGCTATTTCGTCATTGCCTTCTTTCANAGGCACCACGGTCAGGGCATTCCCCTCAAGCGATGCACTNAANATCGCGTCATCCTCCGCGGCNATCTCCCTGGCTGCAGAGATTTCATCATCGATGANCGACAGGCNGATCGCACCATCCATGTTGTCGCGGTCGGTCACNCCTATTTCGATCGTGCGGCCATCCTTATCCTCTGCCATATCAAGCTGAATATCCTCGATTTCATCGAATTCCGGNGCAAATTTATCCGGGAACACCGGCAGTGCGGGGAACCAGTAGTAATCTTTCAGACGTATGGTACGGGCGATTTCTCCGCTTGCACAATCCACAAAGTGGAGCCATGTGTGGCGGTAGTTCGACGACGCACCGTGCGTGGCGGCAATGAGCAGCTGATTGCTGCGGTCGTCGTAGCGCACGCTGGCGTAGGGNGCCTGCTTGGTGTTCTCATCCATTCCGGCAAGGTCGGACGGGAATACGAATACCGGCTCCAGGCCCGCAGGATCACTCTCGGTGTCCCAGCGGTAGTAGCCCGAGTTGCCCGACACTATNCTNGCTTCCACGCCGGATCCGAACCAGATAGCCACCTTGTCTTTCTCGGCAAAGAAATTGGTGGAGCGCCATGAACCCCAGCCGCAGGTTATACTCAGGTGAGAAGGCATTTCCACGGATTTTACCAGCGANAGATCCGACGGATCGTAGCAGTAGAGGGTCGTGGCTTTGCTATTGGCNGATGCTGTAGCGGCGATCCACACCATTCCGTCGGCAGTCATNGTCACTCCCTGCGGGCAGGCCGTCACCGTGCCATCCTCCTCGCGCCCAAGCGTGGCCACTACGGCATCGGTCTCGGTATCGATCACGTAAGTGCCNTAGGCCTGCTTGATTGCGAAGACGTATTTACCGGCGCACACCATNTCGCCTATCTGGTTGGCATACTGCCCGCCGCCCTCAATTCCGTCTACCTTGCCGGTGAACGACAGAGTTTCGGGATCAAACACGGCAATACCGGCAGTGGTACCAATATAAACCTTTCCGGCATTCACACCCACGCATGCACGGCCATCGCCGCCATCGAGGATGTCGTCGAATCCGGCAAGTTTCTTGAGTGTCTTGGCATCAGCCACCACGAGGCGTCCGCCACCGGTGCGCGTGTCGCCNCCGTCCGTAGCCTGCTTGGACATCACATAAAGCTTGCCGCCGAAAATCATTGCGTACTGCGACGTGCAGCCGAACGACTCATANGGATTCTGAGATTCNTATGCGCGGTATCGCACGTTGCCNTCCTTGTCTATATAGTTGATTGAGCCGTTGGTGTGGCCGAACCAGTCTTCATTGAGCCAGAACGTGCCGTCCTGCCAGGAATCCTTTGCCTCGCTGCGGTCAGGCTCGGTGATTGTGAAGTGATAGGTCACGGCCACGTCGCTGCCGTCCTGGGCCTTGAACGTCACGTCCACTTCTCCGGGCTTGTGCGTCACGAGCTCGAAATACTTGCGCGTGGGATTGAAAGCCGTGACGCTGTAGGTTGTGGCCACGGNGGGATCCGAAATCTCTATGTCATAGCTCTGAATATCGGCATTGGCGGGAACCACCTCCGGACACAGNGCATATATATCCATATAAGAGAGGNTGATGTTTTTGCTGCCGTCGCCCAGCTTGAAGTCCTCCACNGCTGTNGCCAGGGCNGCATGGATTGTCATCTCGGCATATATTTCAGGATCTTTCGCCACGAAGGCGCGTATCACGGCATCNCCCTCCACGCGTTTCACGTTCACCACGCCGGTATATTTGTTCACGTTGGCCACTTCTGTGTTGGAANAGCTGAAATTCAGATCGTCCATGGTGTATGTGTCGTCGTCGAATTCCACCACAGGCACGTAGCGTTCGTCGAAGTGCGCGTCATACTCTTCGCTGCTGAAGGCGAAATAGCGGCTGATTTCAACATCCACTTCGGCTGCTTGAGACGCATAAGAGGTCTCATCCTTCTTTGCCGTGGCTGTGGCGGTCACTCCCTCGCGGGCCTTGAAGCCCTCCACNGCGGCCTCGAATGTGCCGTCTTCGGCAGGAGCCACGGTTACCTCCACAGGCTCCACACCTTCGGCTGCGAGCGAAATGCTGAACACNTAGCCATCGAGGGCAATCTTGTTGTTGACGCGGGCGAAGCGTTCCGGAAGCTGCATATCGTAGTTCACATCCAGGCTGCCGGATAGAANGCCCTCGGCAATCTTTACATCTGAAAGCACGAGGCTCTCGACCGTGGGCTCGCTGATATTGTGGTTCTTCCAGTTGGCCGCCTCCTTATACGTCTCGGCATATCCTGTGGGCACCACAATCGGGAATATGGTTTTGTCTTTCCAGTCCTTAGCGAAAGTAAACTGATTGACAGTCACCGGAGTGGNACCGCANATATAGAACGTCACCGCTTCATTGTCGCCGCAGATGTAGTTCTGGTTCATGGAAGTAACCGATGCGGGAATTATCAGCTCCTTGATACCGGTTTTCGAGAAAACCTCGCGGCCTCCGATGGTGGTGAAGCCCTCGGGCATGATCACATCCGTCACAGCCGCGCATTCCTGGAATGCGTATTGTCCCATGCTTGTCGTGTTGGCCGAAAGCCTTATCACGCCGGGGGTATTGGAGATCGTGTCGCCGTAATATGCTATAGTGTGGAGATTGCGGCACTTGGCGAATGCGCTCTGGGCTATAGAGGTGATTTCGGGNCTCATAGTCACNTTCTCCAGCGACGTACAGCCGCTGAAAAGACTTCCCTGCAGCGCAGTGACACCCTGCGGCAGAGACACTTCGGTGAGCGACGNGCAGTTCTGAAGCATGCCGGTGCTCACAGCCTTCAGCGCGGCGGGCAGAGCGATGCTCTCAAGCGAGGAGCATCCGTTGAAAGCGCTGCTGCCTATCGAGGTCACCGTCTGGGGAATACTGATCGACTCCAGAGAAGAGCAATTGGAGAATACGCTCGTCGNAAGTGCCTCAAGGGCGGAGGGCAGCGACACCGTGGTGAGCTTACCGCAGTTCTGGAAACAGGAAGAACCTATAGCGGTGACCTGNTCGCCGATANNTACGGAAGTCAGAGCCGAGCCATAAAAGCAGTAATCCGGCAGCGATGTGAGGGTTGCGGGTATGTTAATACTCTTGATGCCGGCATTCTGGAAGCAANGGCTGCCCAGCGACACGAGACCGGCGGGAAGAGCCGCTTCGGTAAGTTCCGAGCAGTAGGAGAATGCGTTTGAGCCTATTTCGGTGACCGTGGACGGTATCGTAACGCGCGTCAGCGACGTGCAATCCATGAACGAGTAGTCCGGAATAGCGGTTATGCCCTCCGGAAGCGACACTGTGAGCATCCCGCTCGCGCCATAGAATGCCTTATCTTCCACGGAGTTCACCGTAAAGATCTTTCCCTGATATGTCACGGTAGCCGGAACGGCCACGTCGCCGGTATATCCCTCTTTATTGGCATTAATGATCGAGGATGTATCGGTTTTGTCGTTTACGGTCTTGTGGTACGTCACCTTCACCGTCATGGCTTCGTTCTCTACAGAAGTCACAACGTATGCCACTCCGTTCAATACGAAGCGATCACCTGCCTTGACTTCGAGGCCGAATTCCTCGACTTTGACGAACTCGCTCCAGCCGGTAGCGGTGGCATAGGCCCGGGTATAACCCAGGGGCACGTTCAGGGTGGCGGTGGCGGCAGTGCCGTCGCCGAAGCCATCTGCCGCACATACGGGTGGGAATGTGGTGTATACGGTCACCGACTCCAGTCCCGAGCAGCCGGCAAAACACTTTGCGCCTATCGCCTTTACGGTTTCGGGCACGGAAAGAGTTTTTAACTCCGTACATCCCTCGAACGACGATGCGCCCGTCTGCTCGATGCCTTCAAGAGAAATCTCTGCCACGGCAGTGCCCTTGAAGAGTTCGTCGGGAACCACCTTGGTGTTGGCCGGAAGGATGAACTGATCGAACGATGCGCATCCGCTGAACACGCCCTTGCCGAGCGATGGCACAGCTGCCCCGTCCGGCAGGACCAATTTCTTGAGCGTGCTGTTGAGGAAAGCGTAATCGCCAATCTTGGTCACCGATTCGGGAAGCGTCACCGTTTCCACCGCTGCGCTTTCAAAGGCATTTGCCTTAATCTCCGTCACGTTGTACGTCTCGTCATCAACGGTGATGGTGGCAGGAACTATGATATCACCCGAGTAGTCGGAAAGTTCTTGTCCTTCGATTTCAAACGGAGCCACAAGCGTCACCTTCCGGGCAGTATAGTTGGTGAGATTATAATACAGGCCGTCCACCTTGAATTCGGTTGCCACACCTTCGGGCATGGGATTGGGAGCCGCCTTGAAGTTTTTCCAGTCGCGGGGACTCATATTCAGCGAGAAATTCCAGCCATCCCAGCTACCGTCTTCCAGAACTCGTCCGGATGCTCCCCAGCCGGAATAACCGAAGGAAGTGTCCTGCGGGCCTTTCACCCAGTACGACCAGTACGAGAGGTACCAGCCGGCACCCCAGAAGTCGTCCTCGTCCACTGCCTTCCAGTCGTCGTAGTCGTAGTCAGATGAACCACCCTTATCAGGATCATATCCGCGAGGATGGATAAAAAGACCGGATTCGGAGTAGTATATCTGATTGTCTTTGGTATCTTTGAGCGCTATGTCGCCGTCGCCGTCTTGGTCCCAGCCAAAACCGTTGATGGTGTAACCGCCCAGAGGGTCGGTGGGACTGGACACGTTGGTGTACTGGATAAGACCGTAGAGCTGAGGATGGTCCGAGACCACGGCACGGATCATGTCGGCACCTGTGGCAAGACCGTCCCAGCGGTAGCCGAACACAAGTGCGCTCGTTTCTGCCGGGTCGTTCCACTGAATCACAAGGGCGGCGCGGTTGGAGCCTTCGCCACTCCAGCTCTCGATCATGTCGAAGGTGAAGTCTCCTTCGGGCACTGCAAGATCGTCCGGATCCGTGGGGTAATCCGAATAATCCCGTGCAACTGCTCGCTCCGCTTCATTTGCTTCAGGGGTAAAGGCTATGCCCTGAATGGTGCGCGGATAGAACGCGTAGGCTCCACCCACCACCGCCGAAGCAGCGAGTAATGTCAGAACTTTTTTCATTGTTAATGTAATTGGTTTATTGGATGATATATTAATGAATTACAATTTTAATGGCCTTGTCGCCCATCACCATGATATAAATTCCGGGAGCGGGATTGCCGGAATTGCGCACAGGCGTACCGTCAGTGCGAAACAGCAGGCAAGTGCCGCTTGTTTCATCCATGATTGGATCCGTCACCGAGCTCTCCTTGTTGAAATGCTTGTAGTCGAGCTCGTGCCAGGGTGCGGAGGCGCCGGTAAAGCCGTCGATTTCACCGCCCACCGGGCCATCGAGATAGGTGTATTTCCATGCATCCACAGCGCCGTCGGTGAGCTTGCGGGAGGTATAGCCAAGCCCGGAGTAGCTCAACGTCTCGGAATCGACTCCACCCACCCAATAGCTCCAGTAGCCTTTGTACCATCCGGCATGCCAGCGCATTTGCTCGTCGCCTCCGCGTTTCAGCCAGTGGTCGTAGTCGTAGCAGGCATAACCGTATCTGGCGGCATCAATGGGGTGCTCAAGGATATGCGTGGTCTTGGCATCGTCTATAGCCTCCTCGCAAAGCTCGGGCGTGTCCCACCCCGGAACCGATGTCTGTCCGAGCAATTCATTGGCCGAAAACCAGTTGAAACTTATGCAAGGATCTTCCATCGCCGAGTCGAAATCATAATCGATGCACGCAGCCACGGCGTTGTCCTGAGAATATCCTATGCCGCACACCGTATTGCCCATCCACCCCGTATATTGGGTGAACAGATATAAATCCGTGCTTTCCGCGGCTATGGCGCGAAACATATCTTCGCCCGACGGCTGCGTATCGCCGTCATTCCAGCGATAGCCCCACACGTAGGCCTTCTCTTCGCCGCCATCATCAAATTGCACCACGAGCGCAGCTTTATTCGTTCCGCTTCCCGCCCAATGCTCGATTTTATCCCAGTCGACCACGAATGCGTTGGCCGTGAGCGACACACACAGAATCAGCGCTGCAATAGAGGGGTAATTCTTGATTTTCTTCATGCTTTATTTGTAAGTATTCATGTTATGGTATTTCGGGCAACGGATTCATCGTGTTGTCCACGTGCAGGTCCTGCGCCCGGCTCAGCTCTGTTGAGGTTTCGCCCAGCCATCCGCAATACTGGTTCACTCCGGTATACACCCTTATGAAGTCGGCACCGGGAAGATGCACGGGATTACCATGAGAATCCACCGCCCGGGAGATGTCGAAGGAATTGAGCTCCGGATAATCGTTGGGATGGTTGTCCACGTAGCCCCAGGGATAGCTGTAGAGCACGTAGTAAGTTCCGTTGCCGCTTATATCCTCTCCGTTGGGAGCAAGCAGAGAGCCGCTGAACGTCATGCTCTCGCCATCCTCCCAGCGCGGATAATAATCCTGATTGTGGAATATATTCTTTGCCATGAAGCCCTCGAAGCCATCGCTGTCGGTCCAGCGGATGTAATAAATATCGTCAAGGCTGTTGTCTTCATCGGCGACGACTTCTCTTGCCGGGTCCGGGCGGTGATAGGTTATCTCATAGTTATGCCGCGTTGATTGTGAATTGTATTCGCTTCCGGCGAGTTCGTACCACTCGTCGTCCGGCACGCCGTTGCAATTGGCGTCGTAGCTCACCATCACTATACCGGGTTCTGCCGAGCCTCCCTTTTTGTCGGGCTGAAGAAGCTCGTAAAAGCAGTTTCCCCATATTCTGAAATCGTTCTCACCCTCCACGTTGATCACCGTGTGGTCGAATCCGAAGGTCACGTAGCCGCCATAGCCGCCCAGCGAAATCATGATATCGTTAGTTCCGGAAATACATTCCTCGGCTTTTTGAAGGATGTCTGCATAGCTGTCGCCCGGCTCGTAGCGCGGCATTTCGTTTATAAACTGGCCGGGCGCAGGGCGGTATTCATACACCCGCGAGATATACGGCGAATACTCCACTTCTTCGTGAAGCACTGTCACCGCGAAATCGAAATGATACGGCGTCTTATCGTCGATGATGTCGAAGCTCAGATTATAGATTCCCTCCTCCCGGGCGATAAAGATATAACGGTTTTGTGTAGATACGGTCTCGCCGTTCACTTTCCACTCGTAGGCCTCACCCGTGAGTGCCGGCTCAAGCGGCAGTTTCGACATTCGAGGGATATAGTACACATCGTCGATTCCGAGATTCACCGTGGGAATCTCGTGGCTGCACGCACAGAGCAGCGGGATGGCGAGTAGTATGAGCTGCGGCTTATTCATTTTGGCAGAAATGTGATATGGGCGGGAATATCCCCCGTGCGCACGCTCCACTTCTTGCGCCCGTCGGGTGTGAAGCAATACAGCGTGCCGGACGACACATAGTTTTTTGCGTCCGTCACGAATATCTCTCCGGTATCTGGATGCACGGCGATGCCGTAGGGTATCGTGATTTCATTTTCTGTTCCGTCGGTGATGAAGTTGTGGGACACAATTTCTTTTGTGCGCACATCTATCACTCCGTAAGTAATTGTATTTGACGCGGAATAATTGTTCCATTCCGTTGCGTAGTAGTACATCATGTCGCCGTGAAAAGCCATATTCGAGCATGCCACGGGAATAGTGTCGGAAACCGTCATCTGATTGAATCCCGGCTTTTTCTCCATCACATATAGCCTTGAGGGCCGCGACTGATAATCGCCGCGCGACGTCACCCACAGCTTGCCGTATCGGTCTTTCTTGAGCCGGTGAAGATTGATTCCCACGGGTATCTGCTGCACCTGCTTGAAATCCACCATCTGAATCACCGACACGGTGTTGTCATAGTCCGGAGCGCGATAGCCGCCCGAATTGGCCACATACATATAATCGTCTATGACCTCCATTTCCTCCGGCTGATAACCCACCGACACCTTGCGGGTGATTGCGAGTGAAAGTGTATCCACCTCATACACCGCACCTTTAGGTGCATCGGGGTCGATGAGCACGGGCCCCACATAGGAACTCACATAGGCCTTGCCGCGGTGGAACCGCACGTAGCGGCAATTGGGAATATCCACCTGACCTATTCTGATACCGGAATGAGCGTCAAGCACTTCCACCTTGTGGGAGCAATTCACCACCACATACAGTTTGCTGCCGTAGATACCTATGTCGTTGCCCACGTCGCCCAGCTCTTTCACCACATTCGGATTTTTCTCGGCATAGAAATTTCTTGAATACAATCCGGTGTGATAATCATAAAAGTCGAGCGTGCATTTATTTGATCCCATATTGCCCTCGTTCACGAGGTAGAAGCCGCGCACTGTGCCGTCTCGGTTTTCGTCGCCGATGATGTCATACTCCGTGGGCACCACGAGCTCGTCGTCCCGACAGCTCGTGGCCACCACAAGGAGCGGCAGAAAATATACCAATAACTTTTTGATTTTCATATTTCCACAGTGAGAGTGAATCTATAGTTGCGCTTTGGCATGGGATAGTTGAGTATCACGTCGTAATCCTGGCTGAGCAGGTTATTCACCTCGATAAGGCCGCGCAGCCCCACTTTTCCCAGCCTGAAATCCTTGCTCAGCGACACGTCGGATGTATACCACGGCTGCGTGTAGTTATACCTGATATTCTCCTGTTGGTTGTATCGTGAGCCCACATATATCCANGAATAATTCAGCCCCCACCCTCGCCATTGGGCGTTTGCCACNGCCGAGCCTGAGTGGCGCGGAATATATGGTATCTGGTGGCGGTAATAATTGTCGGCGGGGCTGGTGATGTCTATGGCTCTCTGAAATGTGTATTGCCCTCGCAACGTCACATACAGANTCCCGCACGGGTTCAGCGTCAATAGACCCGTCACGTCTATTCCGCGGATGTCCACGAGTCCGAGATTCAGCATCGTCCAGCGGAATTGCTGGCCNTTGGGATATGCCACGATTTTGTCTTTCACGCGGTTGTAGTATACGTCGGCGCTCANCCTGGCCGCCGATATTAGCGACCGGGAGCGGTGGTCGTAGAGCACGCCTGCATTGTACTGCTCCACGCGCTCGGGCGATAGCAGGGAGTTGCCCATGTCGGCGTAATACAGATCGTTGAACGTGGGCATCCTGAANGATTTNTTATAGAACAGGCGTACNGAAAAATCCTTGTTGCGCAGCGGATAGCCGTTCACGAACACTGCCGGNGAGAACACGTGCTTGTCGGCCGGCGCCTGCTGCCCNTCTATCCGGTCGTGCACAAACGTGCCCTGCACGCTTGCCTGAGCCTTGAACCTGTCAAGGTCGAGCGCCGTGGCCACNGACGCAAACTGCGATATACGGTCCGGCTTTACGAACCCGTACACATCGGCATCCAGAGTATTCCACATGAAATCGTAACTTGCCGACACACGCCATTGGNCGGTCAGTTCATATTCGTTTGCCGACGAAAAATACACCTCCTTCTGCCTGTAGAGATTGTCNATCTTCACCTGCTTGTCGTCGTTGTTTACGTAGTGGGTGCGGTAGAAGGCGTATTTTATGTTGTTCAGAGTGGTGAANCGACCGAAAAAGCCGGTGTATCGNCCCTGCGCGAAGGAATTCGTGTCCCATATCCTTTCGCCGCGGCGCCACACGTTGTTCACGATTGCTCCGGGCACCCCGCGCTCCGAGTTGTAGTTGTAGACCTTGAAGGTCCAGGAGCCTGNGTTGAGCCTTCCATGGGTGTTAAGCTCTATTCTTGTGGCATTGATATCGCCGTTCTGCCTCACGGCTGTGGTGTCGTAGGCCAGCTCTCCGGCNGGATTCACGCGGCGGTAGCGGAACTTGTANTTACCGCTNGAATTGATCCATTCGGTGCTCAGCGACGCCGATATCCTNTCGCTTAGCTTCAGTTCCACGAGTGCCGACGGATTCAGCAGGTCGAANGATCCGGTGCGCACTGTTGCCCGCGCATGATAGGTNTCTCCNTCGTCAAACACCGGCGTGCGCGTGCGCATGTATATCGTGCCGGCCGAACCGAAATCCTTGGCCGGTTGCAGTATCTCGCTTTTCTGACCGTTGTATAGCGACAGCGATTCNATATTGTCGAGAGAGAATTGCCCCAGGTCTATCTGGCCGTTCTGCGCGTTGCCCAGCTCCACGCCGTCGTACACTACCCCCGTNTGGTTCGTGCCCATGGAGCGGATATTTACGGTCTTGATGCCGCCCACTCCGCCATAGTCCTTCACCTGCACGCCGGAGAAGTAGCGCAGTGCATCTGCCACGCTGTTGCTGTTGAGCCTGCGCAGTTCATCGCCGTTCAGCACTTGTGCCGGTATGATGTCTTCTACGGGCTTGCGCGCAGTCACCACCACTTCCCTCAACTGATGAGGCAAGGAATCGGCCCGTTCCGCGGCACATAGCTCGGTTGGCAGTATGCTCAGTGCTCCAGCTATGAGCAAATAATATTTCATTCTTCTCATTAAGAGGTTTATACTCAGAAAAAAAAATCCCGTCTGCGTACAAAACAGAATGTACTCAGACGGGAATATACTTCAACCTCTTTGAGAGTGCAGAAATGCTTCGGGACTCCTCTATGGAGACTCGACCGACCGCCCATAATCCCGTAGGCACAATCTTGTATGCGGCAGTGGCAGGTCTTCTGACTCATCCCAATCCGTGGTGCCTTCTCGAAACCTTAATCGGCTCAATGACGTAGTGCTACGGACTTTGGTGCAGGATTCACAGCAGCGGGTACTGTTCCGGATTCTCACCGGATTCCCTTTTAAACCTCCCGAACCNTATTCAACGCTGTTCGTGAATATCAATTCGATTCCTCTCTCTTGAGAAAAGGAGATACCAATGCGCTGCAAAGGTAGGAATAATTTTCCACAATCAAAACTTCTATATCAAAAAAATAGCCGGCCCCGCNTGTCACNGNGNCGNCCGATNNNTTNATNNATGTCTTNATNATCAGAAGTCTACATCNACAAANGTNCCATCNANNAGGAATTTGAGGTCGATGCCGTTCACGAGGTCAACATCGTAGTAGCGATAGTCTCGCGAGATTTCGTTGATTCCGGTGGCGGAATAATTCACGGCGATGAAATCGACAATCACGTCGGGAGCGATACCGTCGGGAATGGTCTGGCCGGACGGTGCATCCACATCGGTCCAGGCGCCCACGGCATCAAATTCCAGCTCGTAGCCGTTGTTGAGCACCACGCTGTATTCGGTCTTGTCGCCTTTTCCGTCTTTTTCGGTGCGCACGATGCTGGCACCNGGGAAATACTGCGACACGAAATTCTTGGCGGTTTCGGGAAGCTGGGTTGCGGGNACGGGTTCGTCGTCGTCGGAGCAAGCCGTGAATCCTACGCAGAGCAGAAGAGCAGCGGCCATGGAGAGAAGCTTTTTCATAATGTGTGTTTTTTTATTAATAGTTTGTATTTATAACGTCTATATGGNCTTTTTTGTTTTTTTGACATAATTTTTCGCCAAATTATCCGTAACTTTGCAAGGAACAACAGTTAACGCTATGAACACACCGCTCCGCATTCTTATTGCAGGCATCCTCGGTTTCTGCTCTTCTTGGATGTGGGCCTCGCCCACGCATCTNATGGTGCACACCCTCGACGGAGAAAACCACGCTATAGCACTGGCCGATGGCCTCACCGTGAAGCTCAACGAAAGCTCTCTCGAAATCGCATCTGCCGGCACCCCNTCCGTTTTTTCTATNGAGAATGTGGCCTCCCTCAGCTACTCCNCCCCACCCCTTGGCGGCGCTTCGGACATTCCGGCCCCGGCGCCGGCCATAAGATTCACGGATAGCAGCATCGGCATAGACCTCGCCGGCAGCCACACNCTGATCATTTTCGACGCCGGCGGCCGNACCGTGGCTTCGCGCGCATTNACAGATTATATTAATGTCTGCACGAGCGAGCTGCCGGCAGGCGTGCTGATGCTCAGCATCGACCGTGCTCCGGCTATNAAAATCGCAGTAAAATGAAGAAATTTATATCAATTATATGCCTTNCCACGGTAGCCGCCTGCCTTGCCGCAGTGCAGGCACGAAACGTGTACGTCTACCGCAACGACGGCAAGTTTGANCACCGCACCACCGACAACGAAATTCTGCTCTCCCACTCGCTGTCTGCGGCAGATTCACTGNTTATGCTCGACGGCGACNCCGTGCCACTGNGCGCCGTCGACTCGATAGTGGTGCGCCACACCGACGTGCCCGTGCTCCGCTTCACATTCCCCGACAACCCCGATGCCTCCTGGGTCGCCGACAAGGAAAACTACATAGCCGCCACGCTCGACATCGAAGGCAACGGCATGGCCGAGTCGCAGACCGGACTCACCCTCAGCGTGAAAGGNCGGGGCAATTCGTCGTGGGGATTCCCCAAGAANCCCATGAGGCTTAAATTCGGCTCNAAGACGTCGATATGCGGATTCACNAAGGCCAANAGCTACGTGCTGCTGGCCGACTTCCTCGACCCCTCGCTCATGCGCAATGCCGCCGCGCTGTGGATTGCCCGAAGAATGGGCCTGGAATTCAGCAACAGCTTCATGCCATGCCACGTCTACGTCAACGACCGATATGCCGGAGCCTATCTCCTCACCGAAAAAATCGGCATCAACAAGGCCTCCGTCGATATCGACGAAGACACCGGCGTGCTCATNGAGATGAGCACTGAATACGACGAGCCATATAAATTCCGCTCGGCCATTTATAATCTGCCGGTGATGATTAAGGACCCCGACTTCGGCGAGCTGGAGGAAGACCACCCCGACGGCCCCACNGCNGCCGAGAGNCTTGCCATCTGGCAGGAAGATTTCAATATGGCCGANGCTGAGGCCGTAAAACTCAACGTTTCGGAATACTTCGACATGCGTTCTTTCGTGGACTATATCATNGTCTACGACATAGCCCTGAACAANGAACTCGGACACCCCAAAAGCTGCTACATCTACAAGGAAGCCCCCGGAAAGGACCACCTCTACAAATTTGGCCCNGCATGGGACTTCGATTTCGCCTTCAACGCCGCGATGATTTCGGGCGGCGAGAAATACACATCAAATCCCGAAGGCTCGCTATGGGTGTCGATGATGCTCGACGACCTCGTGCTATCCCCCGAATTCATGCCACTCTTTGAGGAGCGCTTCAACTACTTCGAGCAGGAAGTATATCCCGAGTTCCTGGAATGGTTCGACAACTACGCACACACAATCGAGCCCCTCGCACGCATGAACGGCCTGCGATGGCCCGAGCCCTACAGCAACAGTTGGGCCTGCCGCGACGAATCNAGCTTCGACAACGCCAAGCACACCGCCCAGCTCAAAACCTGGATCGAAACGCGCATAGCCACCATCCGCACCATGCTCGACCANGGCCGCTTCAGATAACCNGNCGCACCACAAAGTACGGACNCACCCAAAGGTAGGGACGCTTTTCAAAGCGTCCACCCCAACCGCACCACAAAAAAGCGNTAACACCCCACAAAAGCGAGCCCGCACCACAATAGTACGGACGCTTTTCAAAGCGTCCACCCCAGCCGCGCCACAAAAAAAGCGAAAAACACNCCCCCCCAAAATAGCGCGGAAGCCTTTTCTCATGCTCCNTNANTCCNGTTAGATCCACTCTCCACTCCACAAAAAAAGCGGCGCCTGCCCCNACCGGGAAGGCGCCGCTTNCTATTGCAGACGAATCGAATCTACCGGATTATTCGGCAGTTTCGTTCAGGATTTCGAGCATCTTGATGGCCGAGTCGGGGATGCGCGTGCCGGGGCCGAAGATGGCGGCTACGCCTGCCTTATAGAGGAAGTCGTAGTCCTGCGCGGGGATCACACCGCCGGCAGTCACCATGATGTCTTCGCGGCCCAGCTTCTTNAGCTCCTCGATCACCTGAGGAATCAGGGTCTTGTGGCCTGCGGCCAGCGAAGAAACGCCCAGGATGTGCACGTCGTTCTCAACGGCCTGGCGAGCTGCCTCGGCAGGCGTNTGGAACAGCGGGCCCATGTCCACGTCGAAGCCGCAGTCGGCATAGCCGGTGGCTACCACCTTGGCGCCGCGGTCGTGGCCGTCCTGGCCCATCTTGGCAATCATGATACGAGGCTGACGGCCTTCGCGCTTGGCAAACTCGGCGCACATCTGCTGTGCACGCACGAAGTCGGGATCTTGTTTTGTTTCGTTGGAGTACACGCCGGAAATAGTTCTGATTACAGCTTTATAGCGACCCACCTCTGCCTCGCAGGCATCGGAGATTTCGCCCAGGGTGGCACGCAGGCCGGCAGCCTTTACGGCAAGGTCGAGGAGGTTGCCCTTCTTCGTGCGCACGCATTCCGTGATAGCTTCGAGCGCTTCCTTCACCTTGGCCTCGTCGCGATGAGCCTTCACGTCGTTCAGACGCTCGATCTGCTCGCGGCGCACCTCCGTGTTGTCGATTTCGAGAATGTCGATGGGATCTTCATGGTCGAGACGATACTTGTTGATACCCACGATGGTCTGACGGCCACTGTCGATACGGGCCTGAGCGCGAGCCGCGGCCTCTTCGATGCGCAGCTTGGGAAGGCCGGTCTCGATAGCCTTGGCCATACCGCCCAGCGCCTCGATTTCCTGGATGTGCTTCCATGCGCGGTGGGCGATCTCATTGGTGAGAGCCTCCACGTAGTAGCTGCCGCCCCAGGGATCGATTTCCTTCGTCACCATGGTTTCTTCCTGGATGTAGATCTGCGTGTTGCGCGCGATACGGGCCGAGAAGTCGGTGGGAAGGGCGATAGCCTCGTCGAGAGCGTTGGTGTGCAGGCTCTGGGTGTGGCCCAGTGCTGCGCCCATGGCCTCGATGCAGGTGCGGCCCACGTTGTTGAAGGGGTCCTGCTCGGTGAGGCTCCAGCCGGAGGTCTGCGAGTGGGTGCGCAGTGCCAGCGACTTGGGATTTTTGGGATTGAACTGCTTCACGATCTTGGCCCAGAGCATGCGGGCTGCACGCATCTTGGCCACTTCCATGAAGTAGTTCATGCCTATGGCCCAGAAGAACGACAGGCGGGGAGCGAAGGCGTCGATGTCCATGCCGGCGTTCACGCCTGCGCGGAGATATTCAAGACCGTCGGCCAGCGTATAGGCCAGCTCGATGTCGCAGGTGGCGCCGGCTTCCTGCATGTGGTAGCCCGAGATCGAGATGGAGTTGAACTTGGGCATGTTCTGCGACGTGTATTCAAAGATATCGGCGATAATACGCATCGAGAACTCCGGGGGATAGATATAGGTGTTGCGCACCATGAATTCCTTGAGGATGTCGTTCTGGATGGTACCTGCCATCTCGTCGAGCTTGGCACCCTGCTCAAGGCCGGCGTTGATATAGAAGGCGAGCACGGGGAGCACGGCGCCGTTCATGGTCATGGACACCGACATCTTGTTCAGGGGAATTCCGTCGAAAAGCACCTTCATATCGTCGAGAGTGCAGATGCTCACGCCGGCTTTGCCCACGTCGCCCACCACGCGTTCGTGGTCGGCATCGTAGCCGCGGTGCGTGGCAAGGTCGAAGGCCACGGAGAGGCCCTTCTGGCCCGAGGCCAGGTTGCGGCGGTAGAAAGCGTTGGATTCGGCAGCCGTGGAGAATCCGGCATACTGGCGGATAGTCCAGGGGCGCAGAGGATACATGGCGCTGTACGGGCCACGCAGGAAGGGAGGAATACCGCTCACGTAGTTGAGGTGTTCCAGGCCTTCAAGATCTTCCTTTGTATATACGGGCTTTACGGGGATAAGCTCCGGCGTAAGCCATTCTTCGGCTGCGGGAGCAGCCTTGTGCGCGGCGCCGAAGGCGTCGGCGGTAATGTCGATAGTTTTGAAATCGGGTTTCATAGCCGGGCTTATTTGAGGAGTTTTTCGTTGAACTGCTTGAGAGTGTCGAGCACATTGCAGCGCACGTGCACGAAGTTTTCGATACCGGCGGCCTTCAGCTCCTCGGTGCAGGCGGGAGCGCCTGCCACTACGAATTCTGCGCGGCCGTCGAGATACTTGAATGCTTCGGGAGCAAGCGTGGCGTATTCATCGTCGCTGGAGCAGAGCACCACGATATCGGCACCCTTGGCCAGGGCGGCGTCTACGCCTTCCTGAACGGTGTCGAAGCCCAGATTGTCGATAATCTCATAGCCTGCGCAGCCAAAGAAGTTGGTGCTGAACTGGGCGCGGGCAAGGCGCATGGCAAGGTTGCCGATGGTGAGCATGAACACCTTCGGACGGTTCGCGGCAGCCTCCGTGGCCAGGCGCAGAGCCTCGAAATCCGTGGCGGCACGCTTCATGCACAGGGCGTTCTCGCCCTTCTCGCCTCCGCAGCAGCAGCCATCTTTCTTCTCTATCTTGCCGGCGGCCATTTCGTTGATGTTGGGATACTGGTTGGTGCCCAGCAGTATTTCCTTGCGGCGTGCAACGTCGGTGTGGCGCTTCTTGCAGCTTTCGTTCACGGCTGCCTGCACTTTGCCCTCGCCTGCGAGAGCGAAGAATCCGCCTTCTTCCTCGGTGGCGATGAAGAGCTTCCAGGCCTCCTTGGCTATATTCACGGTGAGTGTCTCCACATAGTAGCTGCCGCCGGCCGGGTCGATCACCTTGTCGAGGTGGCTTTCTTCCTTGAGCAGGAACTGCTGGTTGCGGGCGATGCGCTCCGAGAATGCATCGGGCGTCTTATAGGGCTCGTCGAAGGGAGTGGTGACGATGGAGTCTACACCGGCCAGAGCGGCCGACATGGTCTCCGTCTGCGAGCGCAGCAGGTTCACGTGCGCGTCGTAGATAGTCTGGTTGAAGCGGGAGGTCTTGGCGCACACCATCATCTTGGCGGCAGCCTTGTCGGCGCCGTACTGCTCCACGATCTCGGCCCAGAGCATACGGGCTGCGCGAAACTTGGCGAGCTCCATGAAGAAGTTGCTGCTCACGCACATATTGAATTTGATGCGCTTTGCCACTTCATCGGCGGCAACGCCGGCATCGGTGAGGGCTGTCATCCAGGCTGCGCCCCAGGAGAGAGCATATCCCAGTTCCTGATAGATATACGCACCGCCGTTGCCCAGCAGGAGGCTCTCGACGTTCAGGCAGCGCAGGCCGGCCACGGGAGCCACGATGTCGAGCATCTCCTTGGCGGCTGCGGTGAGGGCGGCCACGTCTACGCCTTCCTTGCCCTTGACGAGCTGCTTGCGCAGGGGGTTGTAGTCGATAGCGCCGCGGAATGTGTTTTCGGCGCCAGCGGCCTTGATGCAATCTACGAGCGCACGGGCCA
Source organism: Bacteroides sp. (assembly GCA_014801485.1). Lineage (GTDB taxonomy): Bacteria > Bacteroidota > Bacteroidia > Bacteroidales > Muribaculaceae > CAG-873. The sequence goes on along the minus strand of JAAVEC010000011.1, from coordinate 104,365 downwards.
CGTCGTGGGCCTTGCACACGCAGCAAGAGATGTTCACCTCCACCTTGGCCAGGTCTATACCCTTGAGCACCACGGCCACTTCGTCGGCATTCTCCACACGGAAGCCCAGCGAGGTCACGCCCTTCGTGAGCACGTCGAGGGCCACGGCGTTGGCCTCCGATGCGTCGGCTGCCACGATGTCCTGGCGGGTGAGCCAGTCGTTATTGTCGCGGGTGCCGCGCACATAGGGGAATTCGCCGGGCAGTGTGCCTGTGGTCTTGAAGTCGGCGATGTCTTCGGCGCGGTAGATGGGCTGAACGTCAAAGCCTTCGTTGGTGCGCCAAACCAGTTTTTTATTAAAGTCGGCGCCTTTCAGATCGGCCTCGACCTTGGCGCGCCACTCTTCGTAGCTCACGCCGGGAAACTGGTCAAACAATTTTTCGTTATTTTCTGCCATAACTTGGTAGTTATATAAAGTGTATTGGTATTGCGGTTGTTTAGAGCCTGTTTTTACATGGTTTCAGACCACAAATTTACAATACTTTTTCGGCACTTGCAAATTTTTCTTATTTGTATATGTGTATTGTATTTTGTAACTTTGAAGTCTCGATATGGAAACAATAGAATTCACATCAGCCGAACGCCCCGAGCTACTCTCGCTCGCGCGCCGCACGATGCAGCTAATGGCGCCGGTGCTCTTGCCCGGCGATGTGCACCGCATGCACGCCGCTCTGCGTGCCCACGCCGCAGCTCTCCACCGCGACCGCTTCGGGCTTCACCCTGTGCTCAGGCACCTCAACACTGCTCTGCTGCTGGCCGAGCGCCTCAGCCCCGACCGAAATATGGTGGCTGCACTTATGCTTTACGACTATGTGCGCGCAGGTGCCCTGCAACGCGACATCGTGGCACAGGAATGGGGCAACGACGTGGCCCACATGGTCGACGGACTTCTCAACGTGGCTTCGCTCTACAGCCGCCATGCCACCGTGGAGACCGACAACTTCCGCAAGCTGCTGCTCACCTTCGCCGACGACATACGCGTGATCATCCTCATGATCGTCGACCGCCTGGCCCTGATGCAGGCCATAAACCACCACCCCGACGAGGAATCGGTGCGACAGGTGGCCGCCGAGGCAAGCTATCTCTACGCTCCCCTCGCCCATCGCCTGGGATTATACTCCATCAAGGGAGAGCTGGAAGACCTCGCGTTCAAATACAGCAACCGCGAGATGTTTACCCGCATCGCACGAAAGCTCAACCAAACCAAGGACCACCGCGAGAAATACATCGCCGACTTCATCGAGCCGGTGCGACGCCGCCTTGAGGCCGAGGGACTTAACTTCGAGATCAAGGGCAGAACCAAGTCGATTTCGTCGATTTGGAATAAGATGAAGAAGCAGAAAAACGACATCGACGATATCTACGACCTCTTCGCCATACGAATCATCCTCGACGTGCCTCCCGAGCACGAAAAAAGCCAGTGCTGGCTCGTCTACTCCATTGTCACCGACATGTATCGGCCCAACCCGGCACGCATGAAAGACTGGATAAGCATCCCCAAAAGCAATGGCTACGAGTCGCTCCACATCACCGTCTACGGACCCGAGGAGCGATGGGTGGAGGTGCAGATTCGCACGCGACGCATGGACCTTGTGGCCGAGAAAGGACTCGCCGCCCACTGGCGATACAAGGGCATCAAGAGCGAGGGTGGCCTCGATGCATGGATGAACAATGTGCGCGACATCCTTGAGGCCGGTGCCGACGGCCCTCTCGAACTGATGAAAAACATGCGCATGGATGTCTACGACAAGGAAGTGTTTGTGTTCACTCCCAAGGGCGACCTCTACAAGCTCCCCATGGGTGCCACCCTGCTCGACTTCGCTTTCAGCATCCATTCGTCGGTGGGCACACACTGCAATGGCGGACGCGTCAACGGCAAGAATCAGCGACTCACCTACCGCTTGCGCAGCGGCGACACCGTGGAAATCTTCACTTCCCAGGCGCAGACTCCTAAGCCCGACTGGCTCAACATTGCCGTCACATCCAAGGCACGCAACAAAATACGCGTGGCGCTCAAGGAAATCGCGGGCAAGCGCGCCGAACTGGGAAAGGAAACGCTACAGCGACGTTTCAAGAATCGAAAGATTGATATCGACGATGCGCTGCTCTCGCGCACCATCGCCAAGATGGGCTACAAGAACGTGACGGATTTCTACACCGATATCGCCGAACAGAAACTGGACGTCAACAGCGTCACCGACGCCTACACGGCCCTCGACAAGCCCGCCGACGACACTGCTCTCAACCACGTATCGGCCAGCGAATTTGTGATGCAGGACCCCATGGCCGACTCCGAGCACAACTCGCAGGACAATGACATACTGGTGATTGGCAACAACATCAAGGGCATCAACTACCGGATGGCTCGCTGTTGCAACCCCATTTTTGGCGACGACGTTTTCGGCTTCGTATCGTCGGAGGGAGTGATTAAAATCCACCGCTGCGACTGCCCCAATGCTGAAAACATCCGCCGGAATTACCCGTATCGACTCATCCGCACCCGCTGGAGCGGCAAAACAGGCACTCAGTTTGCCGCCACTCTGCGCATCCTTGGCCACGACGACCTGGGCATCGTCACAAACCTCACATCTATCATCAACAAGGAGAAGAACGCTACCCTGCGCAGCATATCCATCGACAGCAACGACGGCCTCTTTCAGGGATTCGTGGTTGTGGGTGTCAACGACACTTCGATGCTCAACCAACTCATAAAGAAACTCAAAACCGTGAAAGGAGTAAAAGATGTTCAACGCAGCAAGTAAATACGCGGCCATCGCCGCAATAATCCTCTCGGCAGCTTCCTGCACTTCCGAGGCCGAACGCCGCGCTCGTGCGGCTGAAGAACTGCGGACTCAGGCCGCCGCACTCGTGGAAAGCCGCGATTTCGAGCAAGCGATGGTATTGCTCGACTCGCTCGACGCTACCTATCGCGACCAGACGGCCGTGCGCCGTGCCGCCCTTGCCGTGCGCGCATCAGCCATCGAAGGCCTTTCGATCAGCCGCATAGAGCCGGCCGACAAGCGCCTTGCCCTCGCGCAGCTGGCCGTCGACAGCCTGGGAGCTCTCTTCACCCGCATCGACGGCCCCCGCGGCCTCGATGCCTATAGCGTGGCGAGCGAATTGGCCAGGCAGGAAGTGACGGCATCCACCGGCGTGCAGCCCCGCGTCGACGACGATGGCTATCTGAGCATCGCCGCCGTGGTGAAAGGCCGCGGTATTGGCCTCAACTCCATCAGCGTGACCACGCAAAGCGGCACCGTGCAGAGCGAGCCGCAGGCTCCCGACCGCCTCATCGTGAGCGAAGGATCGGAACTCGCTTCGTTCCGCCAGGAAGAAGTCACCGATGTGCTCGAAGCGCTCAGGGATGCCGCCGACGGCCCGGCCAAGCTGCACCTCAACGGCACACGAGGCACCACCGAGGTGAAACTCACCCCTGCCCTGCGAGCCGCGCTGGTGCGCTCCCTCCAATACGCCATGGCTCGCCAGGAGCTGCGTGCTGCCGCCCTTGAGCGCGAGCGCCTTGAACGCACGCTCCAGACGGCCCGCGACCACAAGGCCAATGCTCCCCTGCCCGGGCAGCAGTAAGCCGGCGGATCACAAATATTGAGGAACGGGGTCTATGAAATATGCCTGTACATGGCGCGGAAATCTTTCAGCGCGCCGAACACCGTGAAGACATCACCCGGCCTCACCTCCGTAGCCTCGCCGTCCTTGCCCGGATACACCACCTCGGGCTCGTGATGCTTCACGCCCAGTATATTGACCGAACCGGTGCGCCTTGCCACCGCCACGAGATGAAGCTTGAAATTTTCGTCGAGCCGCAGGTCGTCCACGGCAATGCCGTGGAAATAGGCAGGCGCCTCGAAGGTGATCACGTAGTGCCTGCTGTCCACCTCCAGCGATTTTATCACGGCGCCCAGCTCCATCTCATGGGCGAGGTCGCGCGCAGCGCGTTGCTCGGGCGTGATGATGCGCTGCACCTGAAATCCTTCCAGGATGGCATAGTGCAGATCATCGATTGCACGGGCATAAATATTCTCCACTCCCATCTTTTTCAGGAGAGCCACGGTGCGCACGCTGGCACCGAAATTCTCGCCTATGGCCACGATCACCACATCCACGCTGCGCAGCGGCAGCACGTTCAGCGTGGCCTCCTCAGTGCTGTCTACGAGATACACCGTGGATATATAATCCTTTATTTCATCAATATGTGTCTGGTTCATATCCACGCCTATGACCTCGTGGCCCATGTCGGTGAGGTCGCGGGCAAGATTGCTGCCATAAATTCCGAGTCCGATAACGACGTAACGCATATCTGATTGCTAATTGATTATTACTGAGTCTTGAGGATAGTGGCACGAGGCATCCCGGCGATGCGGAAGCACGCCCATGAGCAGCGAGAGGATGCCCACGCGGCCCACAAACATGGCCGTGCTCAGAACCACCTTGGAGCTGTCGCTCAGTTCTCCGGTGATTCCCAGCGACGAGCCCACGGTGAACAGCGCCGAAACCACCTCGAAGAGCAACGCTTTCACGCTCTGCCCCGGCTCAAGCACGAGGATGATGAATGCATAAGCGATGAAGGCCATAAGGCTGAGCACCAGCACCGCATGGGCGCGCCGCACGCTGGGGATAGCGATGCTGCGGTTCCAGGCCGGAACACCTTTGTGGCTGTGCACCACCGAGCGCAGATTCAGAAGCACCACCGCCAGGGTATTGACCTTGATGCCGCCGGCCATCGACTGCGACGCGCCGCCTATCCACATCTGCACCATCACGAGCAGCAGAGTGGCAGGAAGGAACGACGCGGGATTCACCGACGCAAATCCGGCACTGCGCGGAGTGAGGGCATTGAATAAGCTCTGCGCGCATTTGTCGCGCAAGCTCATTCCGGCCAGCGTGTTGTGATATTCAAGAACAAAAAATCCCAGCGTGCCCACGATTAGGATTATCGAGGTGGTAGCCAGCACAATCTTGGTGTTGAGGTCGTAGACGTGCACCGGAGTGGAGATGCGGCGCCCGCGGATGCGCGCGCGCAGTTTCTTGAATTTCAGCACCACCACGTCTTTGAAGTTCACAAGGATGGGAAAACCTATAGCGCCGGCGAGCACCACGAGCGAGCACACGATATATATACTCTGATTGCCGCTCATCAGCGCCGGATTCGACATTCCGCCCGCAATATTGGTGAAGCCGGCGTTGCAGAACGACGACAGGCTCAGGAACGCCGAAAAAATAATACGCTCGTTCACCTCAAGCCCGAGCGCCTGCGGCACCGTGAAGTAGATGGCCACGGCGCCGGCCGCCTCTATGGCCAGAGTGAAGGCCAGCACGTAGAGCAGTGTGGGGAGAAGGGCATTGAGGCTGCGGCTGTAGACCATGTCGCGAAGCATCAGCTGGCTGTAGATACTTGGACCTCCGCTGAAAAACATAGCGAAGAAACTCGTGAACGTGAGCACGCCCAGTCCGCCTATCTGAATGAGAATCGCAAGCACGAGCAGCCCCATGGGCGTGAATGTGGCTGATACATCGACCGGGCAAAGCCCCGTGATACACACGGCCGATGTGCTCACAAACAGGGAGTCCGCATAGCTCAGCGGCACCACCGTGCACTTGGGTAGCATAAGCACCAGCGACCCCACGATTATGAAAAACAGAAAACTCACCGAGAGCAGCAGTGAGGGATTGGTGCGGCAGCTCATCACCCGGATGAGCGTGTAGCTGAGATTCACCAGCGAATAGGCCGCAAGCACGCCGAAGAGGAATGTCCTTGAATAGAGCACCGCATCGAGCCATCCTATCCACGGATGCGCGGGCCGGGGATATATCCATACTGCGATCGTGAGCAGCACGCCCATATCCACAATCCACTTCAGCAGCTTGGTGTCGCGCAGCGCGGCCCGGGGATCCTTGAGAAAACCGGCCACCACATTGGCCGCGAATACGGCCTGCACCGTGCGCAGCCCTTTTCTCAGCAGTCCGGCATCGGAGGGGTTGTGGTCGAAACCCACATAAAGGAGCAGGTCGACGATGCAAAGAAGCGATCCCACGGTGGCGAGCACGGCCATCAGTGTGGCCACCAGGCGCAGAGTGCTTCCGAAATGAAGACGAAAGCGGCCAAAGGCGTACCGCGCAAGGCGCAGACGATACATCAGCCTGCGCCATAGACCGGTAACTGCCCTCCAGCCGCTCACTGCCAGTTGCGAAACCGAGGGTTGCTACTTCTGCTTCTCCAGCCGGAAGCCTGCATATACACCATCGTAGCTCTGGAGCACCTTGGTGAGAGACGTGAGCGAGCTCTTGCCGCTCACTGCGGCGATCTTGCTCAGCAGCTCCACGAGCTTGGAGATATCGAATGTGAGCGAGAGCGAATTGCCCACCATCTGCCAGCGCGCGGTGAACTGGCCGCCCACTATCTTGCCCAGGCCCTGGAGGTGGAGCACACACACGCCTGCCTCCGAGCCGTATTCGATAGTGCCCTTGAGGTTCATCTTCTTCACGGTCATCACGAAGGTGGAGTCGCTGCCGGCGGTAAAGGTCATGGACGTGAGACCCAGCTTGGTATAGTAAGGCGCGAGCTTGCTCTCAAGCGCGGTACCGGCGGCCGCTCCGCCCAGATTCTGCAACGCGTTGTCGCTTTTGAACGACACTGCCGGACCGGCATATTTGAACGTTCCCTCGGGAATTGTCTTGGAGGTGCCGCTTCCCCCTATCACGGCTCCGATCGCACCCTTGAGCGCATCGAGAGGATTCACGGCGCTTGCCAGGGGCGCGCTCAGCACGGCGGCAAGCAATACTACGGCTATAGCATGTATTTTTTTCATTTTCTCAATGTATTTGTTAATTCACTTCCAGTTTTTTACCCGAGCAGCGCAGCACGCGGCCGGGATAGCGGTCGAGCAGAGCCATGTTGTGGGTGGCCACGATCACTGCCGTGCCCTGCTGCGAAATTTCATACAGGCGCTTGATTATCTGGTCGCCGGTTTCGGGGTCGAGATTGCCCGTGGGCTCGTCGGCGAGTATCAGGTCGGGGCTGTTCAGAAGGGCGCGCGCTATCACGATGCGCTGCTGCTCGCCGCCGGAGAGCTCGTGGGGCATTTTGTAGCTTTTGTTGGCCATGCCCACCTCGGCCAGCACCTTGTCGATGCGCTCCTCGCGGGCGGCGGCTTCTTTCCATCCCGTGGCACGGAGCACAAACTCCAGATTGGCATACACATTGCGATCCATAAGAAGCTGAAAATCCTGAAACACAATGCCTATCTTGCGGCGCAGCATCGGCACCTGCTTGCGGCGCAGCGTGCACAGGTCATAATCAAACACACGCGCCTCGCCGGCAGCCGGGGGCACTTCGGCATACAGCGATTTGAGCAGCGTGCTCTTGCCGGAGCCCACGGTGCCTATGAGATACACCATCTCACCGGGCTCAACGGAGAAACCCACGTGCTTGAGCACCACATGCTCCTTGCGCAGCAATTCTACGTCTTTATATTCTATTATTGACATGATAGCGTGATTGTACTGCAAAGCTACAAAAATTTTGTGTAAATTTGCATAAAATTTCAACGATATATGGCCAGTATTCTGCAAATTGAGAATCTCACCAAGAGTTACGGCGACCGCCTCCTCTTCGCCGATGTCACTTTCGGCATGGAGGAAGGCGACAAGATTGGCGTGGTGGCACGCAACGGCACCGGAAAATCCACCCTGCTGCGCATCATCTGCGGGCAGGAAAGCCCGGATAGCGGCAATATCACGTGGCGACGCGACGTGAAGGTGGGATACCTTGAGCAGTCGCCGGATTTCGGCGATGCCGCCACAATCAAGGAAGCTGCCATGCAGGGCTGCGACCACGCGCCCGAGACCGAGCTGGAATGCGAGCGCCTGCTGTCGCAGATGAAATTCAGCGATCCCGCGGCCTCGCCTGCGCATCTTTCGGGCGGCCAGCGCAAGCGCGTGGCCCTGGTGCGCACGCTGTTGATGCACCCCGATATGATTGTGCTCGACGAGCCCACCAACCATCTCGACATCGAGGTGATCGAATGGCTCGAAGACTACCTGAAGCGCGCCAGGTGCACCCTGCTGATGGTCACCCACGACCGATATTTTCTTGACCGCGTGTGCTCCCGAATCCTGGAGCTCGACGATGCCACCGCCTATCTCTACGACGGCAACTACGACTACTTCCTGCGCCGCCGCGACGAACGCATCGAGGCGCAGCAAGCCGATGCCGCCCGCGCGCGCAACTTGTTGCGCAAGGAGCAGGACTGGATGAACCGGCAGCCTCAGGCACGCGCCGGAAAAGCACGCTACCGCATCGAGCAATACTACGACCTCAAGGAACGCTCGCGCGGACGGGCGGCCGAGCGCGACGTCACTCTCGACACGCGCAGCAGCCGCATAGGCTCGAAGATTTTCGAGGCGGAGCACATCTCCAAACGCTTCGACCACAAAATCATCCTCGACGACTTCTCCTACTGCTTCGCGCGAGGTGAGAAGGTGGGAATCGTGGGACCCAACGGCGTGGGAAAAAGCACGTTCATAAAGATGCTGCAAGGCCTCGTAGAGCCCGACTCCGGCCACTGGAACGTGGGCGAAACCGTGCGTTTCGGCTACTACAGCCAGGAAGGTATTGAATTCGACAGCAGCAAGAAAGTGATCGACGCAATCACCGAGATAGCTGAGGAAATCGACAACGGAGCCGGCAACTTCGCACCCATGCAATGGCTGCAGCGATTCCTGTTTTCGCCCGCCGATCAGCAGAAATACATCGCCACACTGAGCGGCGGCGAGCGCTGCCGCCTGCACCTGGCCACGGTGCTGATGCGTCGCCCCAACTTCCTGATTCTCGACGAGCCCACCAACGACCTGGACATCATGACACTGGGCATACTTGAGCAGTATCTCGCCGACTTTGAGGGATGCGTGATCGTAATCAGCCACGACCGCTTCTTCCTCGACAATATCGTAGACCACCTTTTCGTGATGCAGGGCGAGGGCCGCGTGAAAGACTTCCCCGGCAACTATAGCGACTATCGCAACCATCCGCGCGAGCAGCTGCGGGGAGCCGACACCGGAGGTGGCAATAAGCCCAAGGGCGAGAAGCAGCGCACCGAGCGCAAGGAAAAGCTCTCTTTCAAGGAGCGCAAGGAATTCGAGGCGCTGGAGAAAGAAATCGAAGAGCTCAACGCCGAGAAAGAGGCTCTTTCGGCACTCTTCTCCTCCGGTGGCCCCGTGGACCGGATTGCCGAGGCTTCTGCTCGCTTCGCCACTATCAAAGACGAGCTCGACATCAAGGAAATGCGCTGGCTGGAACTATCCGAGAAAGCCTGAATAGAACGTGCTTAATGGTAAAGAATACGCCCGCTAAAATATCCATACGCTTCTTTAATAATAAAGAAGTACGTGCCGCATGGGATGATGCTGAAAACTGCTGGCTGTTCTCCATTGTAGATATTGTTGCAGTGCTCACCGATAGTAAAAATCCCCGTAACTATTGGAAAGTTCTGAAGCATCGTTTGAGCAAGGCGGGCGATGAGTTGGTTACAAACTGTAACCAACTTAAATTGGAGCAGGATTGACAAATCCGCCTACATGGAAGCCATGCGCCTCAGCCCGGTAAATGCAACTAAATTAAAACGATTGTTGCTTGGCGCTTTGACTGAAAATATCAATGACCGTGAAATGTTCATGAAAGGCATTGACTACTCGTATTATTACGAGCAAGACGACTGAGAGGTATCAATAATCCCTTATCACCCGCACATCGGGAAATAGCTGCTCGGTTTCGTGGGTGGGATTCACCAGTATGGGAGTGCCTCCGGCATCAGCCACTGCACTTATCAGAGGAGCATCTGCCTCGGAATCGGTGAGGATATATGCCGGAAGGGCGCCGTTGAAAACGGTGGTCACGGCCTCCAGTTTGGCCTCTCCGCGGCAATCGTATTCCACCTTGCCGTCGATGCCCACGGAGGAGGCCACATAAGCGCCGTCCCAGAACGCGTGCACATAGGGAGCCAGCGCTGCCGTGGCCAGCAGCACGCTATAGCCCTGCGCCTGCTTCGAGCGGATAAATTCCATTACGGCAGGCGAATACACCGCATGGCGCTGCATATATTCCAGCACCTCGTCGGGAAATCCCGTGAGCGCCACCACCTGCGAGCGAAACTCGTTGTGGCTTATCACGCGGGCCTTGCGCAGAAGATACGCGCCGGCGATTACGATGCGCTCGCTCAGAGGCAGGAATTCGAGAGCTGCCCGCACGTATAATTTAAATGAATTTCCACGCAGAAGCGTGCCGTCAAGATCCACTGCTACGGCACGCACTATTTTTTGACATCGGCCGACCATGGGAAACGAATCAAGAGATTGTCAAACATGTAAAAATCGGGTCTGATCTTCGGTGCCCGGGTTGTCACCACCACGGCGGCAGTGGCGACGCGGGCCTCGGGATAATTATTTTTCACGGCTTCTACCACCGAAAGCATGGTATTGCCACTGTCCACGGCGTCGTCGGCCACGAGAATGCTCGCGGCGCCGGCAAGCTCGGCCGGCAACTCGCCCGTAAACGGGACGGGGGCCGCTGCATGGCGTTCGAGAAAATACGACTCGGCCACGCGCAACGTGTCGGCCACGAAGCGAGGCAACCGGCGCAGCAGCCGCTTCACCACTCCGCTCTTGCGTCGCGTGGACGGGCGGCGAAGCGCCACGTAGCAGTGCGTCCGCTCCGGGAACAGCATATCGGCCACGAAGCGTCCGCCGCTTTCTATGCCCAGAACCACGTCGGGCTCAAAAGGCCTGATACGCTCCGCCTCAAGCCTGCGGCACACTCCCTGCAAGGCTTCGCTGTCCAGTGTGATCACCTTCTTCATAAGCGTCCGATGAATGCGAGCACGCGCGGGCCCATATATGAAAGCAGCGCGCCGGCTTTGCTCTTGAAGCGCACGCGTCTGTTGAAAAGGCTCCGGCGGCGCCGCCCGCGGATTATGCCGAAGCAGGCTTCGGCAAGTGCCGGGTCGTTGCCGTGGCGAGCGTTGAGCAGGAATATATTGAATGCTGCGCTCATACGCCTCTCGCCGGCGGCCGGCCGCAATCTGGCGTGGTGCTTGAAGGCCTCTTCTATGCGGGCGGTGACGTCGAGCACGTCGGTGCGTCCGGGATGCCATTCGCCTGTGAGGCCGCCGGCATTGGGACGGTAGAAATAGAGAGGCGCATCACAGGCCACCACACGGCGCGCCTCGGCAAGGTATGGCGCGAGAAAATCAAGATCCTCGTAGCATATCCCCTCTCGGAATCGTATGGCCGAACCGCCGCGGCGCCTCAGCATCATTCCTCCGATACCGTGGCAGAATATGCCGCGCTGATATAGGAACAGTTCGGTGGCCGTGCTTCCATCCACACTCTCAGAATGGTGCGGCCTGTCGCTCAATCGATCGGGATTACGGGTGTAGGCGCTCCAGGCTGCATCAGCATCGTGCTCCACGATCGCCTTCAGAAGAATCTCTACGGCACGGGGATGCACGGCATCATCAGAATCCACGAAGAACACGCACTCGCCTGAAGCTATTTCGAGCGCCCGGTTGCGAGCCACGGAAAGGCCGCCGTTGGGGGCGTGAATCACGCGCACGCGGGCATCCGCAGCGGCGTATTGATCACACATGCTCCCCGAGCCGTCGGTGCTTCCGTCATCGCTCAGCAGCACTTCGAGATCGTCGTGGCTCTGCGCAAGCACGCTGTCGAGGCACTCGCGAAGGTAGGCCTCGACGTTGTAGACGGGGATGATGACGGATACCTTCATTTCACTCGCATGGCACGCGATGGAGCGGATTCATTATTCACGCGGTCGAGCGCCGTCACCACATAATATCCGGGCACCACAGCCAGGAAATGATTGCGCGGCGTCACCTCCACGATAGCCGAGGCGTCGGTTATGTCGCAGTCGTCGGCCTCATCGAATCGGTAAACCACGAAACGCACTGCATCGCTCACCGCTCCCTGCGGCGCCGGAGCCGTCCAGGAAAGCGTCTCGCCATCAAGCTTCAAGCCCTTTACTGCCGGGGCACCGGCAGATTCTATCCACGGATATGACGGCACAAGAGCACGCGAGCGCTGGTGCACCATCGCGAGCGAATCGGCCACGCCGCCCTCGTTGCGGGTCACGGAATAGCCTGGCCACCAGCACATCCCCTGAATCTCGGGGTGCGAGCGCTGGAGGGCGAGTTTCTCGTCGAGCTCGTTCTTCTTCATCGTGCGCCCCACGTCCTGGCCTATATACATGTGGCGGCCCTCGGCGTTGCGCGCCCACCAGTGAATGAGCGTGCGGTAGCCGGCGGCCTTGTGGTCGAGCTCCCAGTAGAGCTGCGGGAGCAGATAATCGATCCAGCCGTTGCGGGCCCATAGCAGCACGTCGGCATAGAGGCCGTCGTAGTTCTGCAGACCGGAAGTCTTGCTGCCGCGAGGGTCGGACGATTCGTTGCGCCAGATGCCGAAGGGGCTGATACCGAAGCGCACCCACGGGCGGCTGCTACGGGCGATCACGTCGTGAATACCGCTGATGAGCTTGTCCACATTGGCACGGCGCCAGTCGCCGCGGTCTTGGCCGCCGCCGTATTTTTTATACGAGGCATCGTCCGGAAATTCCTTGCCCTTCACGGGATAAGGATAGAAATAATCATCGAAGTGGATGCCGTCCACGTCGTAGCGCTCCACGATATCCTCCACCACCTTTTCGATGTGGCGGCGATTCTCGGGCAGAGCCGGATCGAAGTAGAGCTTGCCATCGTAGCGCAGGAAGCGCTCGGGATGCTTGTGGTAGATATGAGATGCGCATGGTTGCTGCTTGGCTCCGGCCGTCACGCGATAGGGATTAAGCCATGCGTGCAACTCCATGCCGCGCGCATGGCACTCGTCGATCATGAACTGCAGCGGGTCCCAGTAGGGCGACGGCGCGGCGCCGTTGCGCGTGAGGTAGCAGCTCCAGGGCTCAAGCGAGCTTTCGTAGAACGCATCCGCCTGCGGCCGCACCTGAAAAATCACGGCATTCACGCCGGCAGTGCGCAGGCTGTCGAGCTGGTTGCGCAGGTATTCCTTGTTGCGTTCGGTGGAGTTGCGCAGATACTGGTCCTGATACACGGTGTGGAGCCAAGCACCGCGAAATTCGCGCTTGGGCAATCGGGCCTGCGCCGGAATAATGGTGCAGGCACATATTATGGCTAAAATTAACTTTCTGAACATCCTTATTTTATGATTAAGAGACCACCGCGGGGCAGCAAGCGCGGCTTTCGCTGCCATGGGCAAGAAACGTTTCACACACCTTTACAACGCGCGCGCGGGCGAATTATTGCGCGCGAAGCACACAAAAAGGTCGCACCCCCGGACCGGGTGCGACCTTTTTATCTGTAGACGGCCGAGACTCAGAGCATCTCTACGCTGCGGCTCACAAACGAGCTCAGGGCTTCGCCCTTGAGCAGGCCGGCCTGGAGCAGAGCCAGGTCGATGAGCTGACGAACCACGGGCTTGCCGGCAGCGTAGTCGGATTCAAGCTTCTCCATGCGCGAGCGAGCGTCGGCCACCTGCTTTTCAAGCTCGGCCACCTGCTTCTCGCCTTCGGCGTCGAGCTTGCCTTCGGGAGCGTCCTTGCGCAGCTGCTCGATACGGGCATTATCGGCCTCGATAGAGTCGCTGAGGGGCTTCACCTCGGCATCAAGAGCCTCGGAAGCTTCGCCGGCGATGCGCACGATCAAGGGGTGCTCGGTGTTGACCACGAGGTTGTAGTTGTCGGGCAGCTCGGCATAGAAATCCATGCCGGGCTGCATGGCGGCCATCGCCTTCATGCGGGTCATGAATTCGTTTTTCGTGAGCATCACGGGAAGGGCAGCCGCGCCCATTGCCTCGAATTCCACCATGAACTGAGCCTGCTTCACCTCGGGCAAGCGGCTGCGGAAGATAGTGCTGAGCTCGTTGACCTGCAGGGGCGAGATACCCAGCTGCTTCTTCTCGCCCTTGTCGATGAGCGAATCGAGGCTGCCGCTGTCGACGCGCACCAGGCGGGTCTTTTCCAGCTTCTGCTCAAGCAGGCCCACGAAGTGGGAATCGAGACGGCCGTCGAGCAGGAGCACGTCGTAGCCGCGCGACACGGCACCCTGAATGTAGTTGTGCTGCGCCTCGGGGTCGGTGGTGTAGAGATACACCACGTCGCCGTTGCGATCAGTCTGCGATGCCTCGACGAGCTTGCGGTATTCTTCGAGGGTGAAGTAGCGTGCCTCGGTGTCGCGCAGCANCAGGAACTTCATGGCGGCATCACAGAACTTTTCGTCGGTGAGCATACCGTATTCGATGAATATCTTGATGTCGTCCCACTTCTTCTCGAAGGCGGCACGATCGGCCGTGAACAGCTCGCTCAGGCGGCTCGACACCTTCTTGGTGATGTAGCCCGAGATCTTCTTCACGGCNGTATCGCTCTGGAGATAGGAGCGCGACACATTCAGGGGAATGTCGGGAGAGTCGATTACGCCCTGAAGCAGCATCATGAATTCAGGCACCACACCCTCGACGGAATCGGTGACAAACACCTGATTGCAGTAGAGCTGGATGCGNTTCTTCGTGACCTCGAAGTTGTCTTTGAGCTTGGGGAAGAAGAGCACACCCGTGAGGGTGAAGGGATAGTCCACGTTGAGGTGGATCCAGAACAGNGGATCGTCCTGGCCGGGATAAAGCTCNTGGTAGAACTTGAGATAATCGTCGTCCGTGAGCTCNGAGGGCTTCTTGAGCCAGAGGGGGGCNGTGGCGTTGACCACTTTGTCCTTATCGGTGTCGACCATCTTGCCGTCTTTCCATTCCTGCTCCTTGCCGCTGATCACGGGCACGGGCAGGAAGCGGCAATATTTCTTNAGCAGCGTGTCGATGCGCGCCTGCTCAAGAAACTCCTTNCTNTCGTCGTCGATATAGAGGATAATGTCGGTACCGCGCTCGGCACGGTCGCCTTTGCCCATCGTGTACTCGGGCGAGCCATCGCATTCCCAGCGCACGGCTTCGGCGCCCTCCTTGTAGCTCAGAGAGTTGATCACAACTTTCTTGGCCACCATGAAAGCCGAGTAGAAACCGAGGCCGAAGTGGCCGATGATGCTGTTGGCGCTGTCCTTGTACTTGGCCAGGAATTCCTCGGCNCCGGAGAAGGCTATCTGATTGATATACTTGTTGAGGTCGTCGGCATCCATGCCTATACCGTGGTCGCTCACGGTGAGGGTGCCGGCCTCCTTGTCGACAGTCACGCGCACGTCGAGCTCGCCGAGCTCACCCTTGAACTCTCCGAAGCCCGACAGCGTGCGTATCTTCTGCGTGGCATCCACTGCGTTGCTCACGAGCTCNCGCAGGAATATCTCATGGTCGCTGTAAAGAAATTTTTTGATAACGGGGAAAATATTCTCGGTCGTTACCCCAATTGTTCCTTTCTGCATAGTATGTAGTTTATTCTTTTTGATTTNTAANCTTTATGTCTATTCAACAAACTACAAAAAAAATGCCACATGTGAAATGTGACATTTTTTCCTAAATTATCCTAAGAACTGACAAAAAGTCGTGCTNTTCGCTCAATCAGAGGGGATGGTACTCCACGAAAGCTTCCATGGCCTCGTAGGAAGCCAGGCCGAGGGAGTTGTAGAGCGCAGCGGTGGCGCGGTTGCGGTCTTCGGCGCGCTGCCAGAAGAGGCGGTCGTCGTCGCCCAGGAAGGGTGCGTTCTCCATCTGGCTCTGGTGCTTGAGGATGCTGTTTCGCTTGTTGCGCAGCTCCTCGGGGCTGATGGGCACGGCCATTTCGATGTGGTCGATTTCCCATTCGGCCCATGCGCCGCGATACATCCAGATGCGGCAATCCTTCATCCACTTCTCGCCCTTGAGCTCGTCGATAGCAGCCAGGACGGCGTCGGTGCACACGCGGTGCGTGCCGTGGGGGTCGGCAAGGTCGCCGGCCACGAAGATCTGATTGGGCTTCACTTCCTGGAGAAGTTTCTTGACGATGTTCACGTCCTTCTCCGTGAGCTCGCCTTTCTTGATGGTACCGGTCTCGTAGAAAGGCAGACGCAGGAAGTGGATATGGTCGGGCTTCACGCCTATATAGTTGCAGGCGATAGTGGCCTCGGCCTGGCGGATCATGGTCTTGATCTCGCGGATTTCCTTGGTGTCGACGTCGCGGTCGGAGTTCTTGGACTTCACGAAGCTTGTGACGTCGGAAGAAAGACGCTTGTATTCTTCCACGTCGAAGCCAAACATGGGGGCGATCTTGTCCATCATCATGAAGTAGCGCATCATGTCTTCGTCGCCCACGGCGATATTGCCGGAGGTTTCGTAGGCCACGTGCACGTCGTGCCCCTGATCAACGAGTCGGCGGAATGTGCCGCCCATGGAGATCACGTCGTCGTCGGGGTGCGGCGAGAAAATAATCACGCGCTTGGGGAACGGATTTGCGCGCTCGGGACGATAGGTGTCGTCGGCATTGGGCTTGCCGCCGGGCCAGCCGGTGATGGTGTGCTGAAGCTCGTTGAACACCTTGATGTTCACGTTGTAGGCCGATCCGTAGAGAGCCACGAGCTCGCCCAGGCCGTTGTCGTTATAGTCTTTGTTGGTGAGCTTGAGGATGGGCTTGCCGGTGAGCTGGCAGAGCCACACGATAGCTCGACGGATGAGCTTGTCGGTCCACTCGCATGAGGTCACCTTCCAGGGATGCGAGATGCGGGTGAGGTCGGATGCAGCCTGCAGGTCGAGAGCGATACGTGCGTGGTTGTGGAGCTGGAGGAAGGAGGCGGGCACGTTGTCGGTGACGGGGCCTTCCATAGCTTCGGCCACCACCTTCGCGCGGGTTTCGCCCCATGCCATAGTCATTACGCGCGACGAGGCGAGGATGTTGCCCATACCCAGGGTAACGGCCGTTTTGGGTGCATTGTCCACCTTGTATTCCTTCTTGATGTCGTGGCGCACGTCGGGCGACAGAAGCACCAGGCGCGTCACGCTCGTGGAGAGCGATCCGGGCTCGTTGAATGCGAGCGAACCCTGAGGACCCACCTCGCAGAGCGTGAGGTCGAGGCCGCCGCAGTCGGCGATCTGCTGCTCGTACTCGCGGCAGTAGGCAAACATATCGTCGAGAGTCACGGCAGGATTGATGGTGTGGATATTTTCGGGACGCACGTTCACCTTGTCGAGGAACACCTCGCGCAGGCGAGCCAGCGTGGAGGGGCCGTCGGGCTGCAGGGGGAAGAATTCGCTGAGGTTGAACACAATCACGCGGTCAAACGACACTTCACCCTTTTCGTACATCTCGATGAGATGAGCGTAGACGGAGTGCGTGGAACGACCTGCACCCAGAGCAATCACGCAACGATTCTTGGCTGCGAGATTCTTCTTGATGAGCTCAACGACGTGGCGCGCGAGATAGGCGCTGCCATCGTTCATGTTCTCAAAAATCCGGGTATAAATTTTTTCTTCGCGGCGCAGAGCTGCCTGCTCGAGTTCGCCCTGAGGGTCGTAATAACGCTTGGGTATACGTTCAAGGCTGATTTGAGAGCTGAGATTGGTCTTCATAAAAATCTTTTGTTTTGAGCTACAAAATTAAAGATAATTATTAAGGTTTTCAATAGCAAATCACACTTTTTAATATTTAAAAACATTATTTTTGCATAACGCGGATAGCCGGCTGATATATGGGCCGGCAGAATGCGCATGAAAAGAAGGAGCAGACAGCCGCCGCGCCCCGGTAGCGCGGGCGGCGTGTCTGTTCCTGTAGCACTTTATTTTGTGTGGAGGCGGGGCGTTTTCAGCAGTGGCGAGGAAGCGCTATTGTCGAAACTTACTGAAGCGGCCCCATGGAAGTCTAATGCCCGTCGCGCGGACGATGCAAAAATTGATGAAACATGTTGATAGAGTTGTGGATTAAACGGGTTATAGAATAGGGTTGATTATCACGAGGCGTAAAAAAATCCCGGCCGGGTGCGCCCTGAGCTCTTCAGGCGTTTTTCTTTTTACACTGCAAAGTTACGACACATCGCCACGGGATATTCCTACATTTTCGTCCGTCGCGACGCGATTCTAATATAAAAATCTGCATCCCGCTGGATGTCAGCGGGATGCAGATGCATAATTGTAGGAATGATTTTTTTGACGCACTCAGATCGCGCCTCCGGGCAAGAGCCGGGAAAACGGAAGCTCAGTCGTTGAGCCTGAACACGCGGATGCCAATGAGCGAGGGATTGCGCTTCATGAAGTCGTCGAGCGGCACTGAGGTGATTTCCACCTTGTGGTGCGACGACGAGGCATGGAGCAGNCTCGGCACGCCGTCGGCGTCCTTGACGATTATGCCCATGTGGGTGACGTCAAGGTCCTTAAGCTTGGTCACGAGGGCCACCACATCGCCGTTGCGCAGGGCGTCGCGCACCTCGCGCATGCGCAGGTCGCCACTCTTTATATAGGGGAAGCGGTGNTTGCGATAGCCCATCTCCACGGCACGAATCCCGGCGTAGTTGGCCGAGTCGGCGAGCGCCGGATAGGCGTTGCGGTGGTTGCTCATGAAGTCGATGCTGCGCACCACGTAGCTGCAACGAGGGATGCGGTCTGTGACATCGGTGATATTGCCGCGGTGGGCATTATCCACGGCCCAGTCGCAGATATAGTGCAGCCGCGAGGGGTAGCCGTCGAGCTTGCCGCCGCGATAGCGTAGGCGCTCAAGATTATAGATAAAGTCGCGCCACGATGTGCGCTTCTCTCCGGCCGTGGCGCTCAACGCCATGGCCGTCTCCACGAAGGTGGTGCAGTCGAGCGAGTCGAGGCGCACCGTGAGCATCTCCTCGGGCCCTTCCAGAGTGTGGCCCTGATAGGGCGTGTCCAGGAAGAGGCGTCCCATATAGGCCGTGCGCTCCTGCGGCGAACTGATGGCGCGCTCCACGGCCCGGCTGAGAATATCGTTGATGCGCGTGGTATCCTCGGCAGCGTTGCCGAAGCGCACGCCCGGCGGCACCTCGGCTGCGGCCGAGGCGCACGCGAGCACTATGGCTGCAGCTGCAAGCAGGATACGCATCAGAGCTGAGTGTTGGGATCCAGATTGGCGCCTTCGATATCCTTGTAGTAGCGGTAGGTGCCCACCTTGAGCTCCTCGCATGCAGCGTCGTCGGCCACGATGATGGCCTTGGGATGGAACTGCAGGGCCGAGATGGTCCATTGCTGCGACACGCCGCCTTCCACGCCGTGGTGCAGGGCGCGGGCCTTGTTGTGGCCGTTGACGAGCAGGAGCACGCTGCGGGCGTCCATGATTGTGCCCACGCCCACGGTGAGGGCGGTCTTGGGCACCTGGTTCACATCGTTGTTGAAGAAGCGGGAGTTGGCGATGATGGTGTCGCGCGTGAGGGTTTTCTGGCGTGTGCGCGAAGTAAGCGACGATCCGGGCTCGTTGAAGGCGATATGGCCATCGGGGCCCACGCCGCCCATAAACAGTTCGATGCCGCCATAGCTCTTGATTTTATCTTCAAAGCGGGCGCATTCGGCGGCCACGTCGGGGGCGTTGCCGTCGAGGATGTTCACGTTCTCGGGCTTGATGTCGATGTGGCTGAAGAAGTTGTTCCACATGAAGCTGTGGTAGCTCTCGGGATGCTCGCGGGGTATGCCGCAGTATTCATCCATATTGAAGGTCACGACATTCTTGAACGACACTTTTCCCTCCTTGTTGAGACGGATAAGGTTGCGGTAAAGGCCCAGGGGCGACGAGCCGGTGGGGCAACCGAGGACGAAGGGACGCTCGGGCGTGGGGTTGAATTCGTTGATACGTGCGGCCACGTAGTGGGCAGCCCAGAGGGAGAGGAGGTCGTAGTCGGGTTGAATAATCAGGCGCATATATAAAATATGTATTAGTTGTGATCGCGCAGGTTGTAGCGCACTGCAAATTTAGCAATAAGTTTCGACTTATAACAGTATCGCTTTTCAAAAATTTTGCATATTTCTAAATATATATTATTAAACGTTAAAAACCTTGAAAATATTTTGTCAATTCAAAAAAGAGCCATAAATTTGCAACGTGAAAAAAGCATAGCAAAAAGCAATAGTATAACAATAAGTGAATCATAGGTTAGAGGTGAAGCTGCTCGTGAGAGTAGCTTCATTTTTTTGGCTCTTTAAAGAGNGGATGATGTGGCCGTTGCCTTTTGAGGGGCGGAGGCTTTGGCTCCTGCCTTTTGATGGGTGGACGCTTTGAAAAGCGTCCCTACTGCTTGTTTTTGAGGACATTATGGGCGCACGCTTTGCGGGGGATGGCTATCCGTACAAAAAAAACCGCGTCGCCGTGGTGCGGGATGCGGTTTTTGGGGGAAGGGAGGGAAAGAGGAGAATCAGCGGAGTATGTGGCTGCGGGCCTCGAAGTTCTGCGCTGCAGGCGTGTTGCCGGCAGGAATATCTTCCGGGGCGGCCACTACCTCTACGAGATAGAAGAGATTGGCCATTGCGGGACTATGGTCCACCACATATAAGGGGCACTCGATGGCCAGATTGTGGCGGCCGATACGGGTGTTTTCTGTTGTTTCGATNGTCATGCCGTAGGGCGGAACAGTGGCGATGCCTATACGGTCGGTATCCCAGTAGTAGGCTGCCGAGGTGATGAAGGCCTCGTCTTTGCTTTCGAGGTTGGTNACCTCAATGCCGTTGATAATCAGGTCTTCGCCCTGAACCACATATATAATACCGTCTACACTCACNCCACCGGTGATGTCGAGTTCAAAGTGTGCNTCGGGTATATCATCGTCGCTTGAGCAGGAAGTGAAACCCAAAACAGGAATAATGGCGAGCAAAAGGAGGTGGAATAACGACTTTTTCATGACTGATGAGAAATTGCGTGTTTGTGTGTTGTTTATGTGAAGGAATATGAGAAATTATACATTTATAACATTGCTTTAACTAAAAGGTTTTCAGCGCGACGGATTTTTGTGCTATATTTTTTGTAAATTTGCATAATACTTTATATTTATATGGATTTCAAGCTCCACTCAAAATACCAACCCACAGGCGACCAGCCGCAGGCTATCGAGCAACTGACCCGCGCCATCAAGGATGGCGCCGAGGCTCAGACGCTGCTGGGCGTGACGGGTTCCGGCAAGACCTTCACGATGGCCAACGTGATAGAGCGCGTGCAGAAGCCCACTCTCATCCTGAGCCACAACAAGACGCTCGCCGCACAGCTCTATGCCGAGTTCAAGCAGTTTTTTCCGGAAAACGCCGTGCAGTACTTCGTGAGCTACTACGACTACTACCAGCCCGAGGCCTATATCCCNTCGGCCGACAAATATATCGAGAAAGACCTTGCGATCAACGAAGAACTCGACCGCCTGCGCCTGGCCACCACATCGGCTCTGCTGAGCGGGCGCCGCGACGTGGTGGTGGTGTCGAGCGTGTCNTGCCTCTACGGCATCGGCAACCCGGAAGATTTTCACGAAAACGTGCTCGACCTGCACGTGGGGATGAAAATCGCCCGNAACGCCTTCCTGCGCAAGCTCGTGGCTGCCCTATACTCGCGCAACGAGGTAGACTTCAAGCGCGGCACCTTCCGCGTCAAGGGCGACACCGTGGACATCTTCCTGGCCTACGAGGAAATAGCCTTGCGCATNGTATTCTGGGGCGATGAGATAGAGAGCATCGCCACTTTTCATCCCTCCGACGGCATCTCGCTGGGCAAGCACGACAGCTTCAAGATCTACCCTGCCAACATNTTCGTGACATCCCCTGCCCGCCAGGCCTCGGCCGTGGCGCAGATACAGCTCGACCTGGGCGAGCGCGTGGAATTNTTCCGCCGCGAGGGCCTGGAGCTTGAGGCGAGCCGCCTATATGAGCGCACCACCTACGACGTGGAGATGATCAAGGAGCTGGGCTACTGCACCGGCATAGAAAACTATTCGCGCTACTTCGACGGGCGCCAGCCCGGCGAGCGCCCCTTCTGCATCCTGGACTACTTCCCGAAGGATTTCCTGACGATAATCGACGAGAGCCACGTGACGGTGCCGCAGATACGNGCTATGTACGGCGGCGACCGCTCGCGCAAGGAGAATCTTGTGCAATATGGATTCAGGCTGCCNGCCGCCCTCGACAACAGGCCCCTGAAATTCGAGGAATTCGAGTCGCTCACGCCGCAGGTGCTNTACGTGAGCGCCACACCGGCCGATTATGAGCTGCAGCGCTGCGAGGGNGTGGTGGTGGAGCAGGTGATACGNCCCACGGGCCTGCTCGACCCCATAATCAAGGTGCGCCCCACGGCCGGACAAGTCGACAACCTGCTGGAAGAGATACAGCTGCGCATCGAACGAGGCGAGCGCACCCTCGTGACCACCCTCACAAAGCGCATGGCCGAGGAACTCAACGACTACTTCCTGAAACTGGGCGTGAAGACNGCTTATATCCACAGCGATGTGGACACCATCGACCGCATCAGGATACTCGACGACCTGCGCGCCGGAGTGTTTGACGTGCTCATAGGCGTGAACCTGCTGCGCGAGGGCCTTGACCTGCCCGAGGTGAGCCTCGTGGCCATCCTCGACGCCGATAANGAAGGCTTCCTGCGCAGCGACCGCTCTCTCACGCAGACGGTGGGCCGTGCCGCACGNAACCTCAACGGCGAGGTCATAATGTATGCCGACCGAATCACCCAATCGATGCAGCGCACGATCGACGCCACCGACAGCCGCCGCACGCGACAGCTGGCCTACAACGAGGCCCACGGNATCACGCCGCAGGCCATCGTGAAGGCCCGGCAGACCATCGTGGGGCTCGACAAGCACATCGACGACGAGGAAACCCCGCAGGCACGCACCGCACGCACGCAGGCCAAGGGCAACGCCAAGGAGCGCGCAAAGCGAAAGGAAGCCGNGCGNAGCATCCCCTACGCCGAGGAATACAGCTCGCAGACCAACATCGCCGCCGANCCCGTGGTGGCATATATGGGGCGCGAGGAACTCCAGCGCCATATCAACCACACGCGTGCCGAAATGCTCAAGGCCGCCAAGGAAATGGACTTCATCGAGGCCGCACGCTTGCGCGACGCCGTGATAAAGATGGAGCAGCGTCTCGAAACCCTCTGATACCCCCAAGCTATGAGCAGCAACAAAATCAACCGTCCGTCCACGCCGGCCGAATATNCCGCCCTGCGCCCCACGGCGTGGCTCCCCACATCGGTGAAGGAAATGGAGGCNCTGGGATGGGACAGCGTGGACGTGGTGCTGTTTTCGGGCGACGCCTACGTGGACCATCCGTCGTTCGGCGCGGCCGTGATAGGCCGCACGCTGCAGGCGGCCGGCTACAGAGTGGCCATCGTGCCGCANCCCAACTGGCGCGACGACCTGCGCGACTTCCGCAAGTTCGGTGCGCCGCGTCTTTTCTTCGGAATATCGCCCGGNGCCATGGACTCGATGGTGAACCACTACACCGCTGCCCGCAGGCGCCGCAGCGACGATGCCTACACTCCCGACGGCCGCCATGGAATGCGNCCGGATTATCCCACGGTGGTCTACTCNGAAATCCTTCGCAAGCTCTTCCCCGACACACCCATCGTGGCCGGCGGCATAGAGGCCTCGCTGCGCCGCCTGAGCCACTACGACTACTGGCAGGACCGCCTGCGCCCGAGCATCCTCGCCGACAGNAGCGCCGACATCATTCTCTACGGCATGGGCGAGCACACCATCCTGGAACTGGCGCGCCGGCTNGATGCCGGAGAAAAGATAGCGGAGATCACAGACCTGCGCCAGACCGTGGTGATGCTNCCCGCAGATGAAATTCCCGATCCCGACGAGCGCAATATCGTGCTCGCGCCATTTGAGGAGTGCCTGCGCAAGCCCAAGAGCCAGGCAGCCAACTTCCGCCACATCGAGCAGCAGAGCAATGCCATGGACGGCGGAGCCACGCTGTGGCAGGCCACGGGCGGCAAGGCCGTGAAGGTGAATCCCATGTGGCCTGCTATGGCGCCCGGAGAAATTGATGCTGCATTCGACCTGCCATATACGCGCCTGCCCCACCCCCGGTATCGCGGCAAGCGCATACCGGCCTACGAGATGATACGCCACAGCGTGAACCTGCACAGGGGCTGCTTCGGCGGGTGCGCGTTCTGCACCATATCGGCTCATCAGGGCAAGTTCATTGCCTCGCGCAGCAAAGAGTCGATAATGGCCGAGGTGCGTCAAGTTGCGGCCATGCCCGATTTCAAGGGCTACATCAGCGACCTGGGAGGCCCGTCGGCCAATATGTACGCCATGGGAGGCAAGGACAAGAGCATCTGCGCCAAGTGCCGCCGACCGTCGTGCCTGCATCCGGCGCCCTGCCCCAACCTGGGCACCGACCACGGCCCGCTGCTCGACATCTATCATAGCGCAGATGCAGTGCCCGGCGTGCGCAAGAGCTTCGTGGGCAGCGGCGTGCGCTACGACCTGGCCATGCACCGCACGGGCGATCGCGACACCGACGCCACCAACCGCCGGTATTGCCGCGAACTGATAGCCAACCACGTGAGCGGACGCCTGAAGGTGGCCCCCGAGCACACGAGCGACGAGGTGCTGAGCGTGATGCGCAAGCCGCCATTCACCCTATTCTACGACTTCAAGAAGCTTTTCGACGAGGTGAATCTCTCCCACGGACTGAAGCAGCAACTGATACCTTATTTCATAAGCAGTCATCCCGGATGCCGAGAAATCGACATGGCGATGCTCGCGGCAGAGACCAAAGACCTTAACTTCCATCTGGAACAAGTGCAGGACTTCACCCCCACCCCGATGACAGTGGCCACGGAGATATATTACTCGGGTTATCACCCCTATACGCTCGAAAAGGTGTATACGGCACGCACTCCGCAGGAGAAGCTGGCGCAAAGGCGCTACTTCTTCTGGTATGACCGCACGTATAAGCTCGAAATCACCCGCAGCCTGCAAAAGATGCACCGCCCGGACCTGATTAAGAGGCTTTTCGGGTCTCCGACGAAAAAAAATCGATAAAAAACAAGACGGCGCTGTTGCAAATCCGCATCGGCGCCGTCTTGTATATAGAATGGAAGACGAATCACTAATAGCAGCGTTCAACCGCATCGGCCACAGGCTGAGACGCACCGCCCTGCGCCTCACCGGCTCGCGCGACGATACCGACGACGCGCTGCAGGAGGCGTTCTTCCGGCTGTGGCGCCACCGACACGCCATCACATCACATGAACAGGCAGAGAAAATGCTGTCGGCAGCCGTGCGAAACGCGGGTATCGACACGCTCAGGGAGCGTGCGAGAATGCAGCCCACTACTGAAGCAGCCGAGCCGGCGGCACGCGAGGACGAGGAGCGGGCCGATATGGCCGACACGCTGGCGCACGTGACACGGCTGATCGAAGGTGCGCTCACGGAGCAGCAACGCCGTGTGCTCTATCTGCGCGACCGCGATGGGTGGGACATCGGCGATATCGCGGAGCGCTACGGCATCTCGGAGGCGAATGTGAGAATGATTCTGAGCCGTGCACGCCGCACGGTGAGAGATTTATACCGTAAGCAACAATTGTAGACAATGAACAACACAGCTTTGAAAGCACTGATCGACAAATACTTCGACGGCCTCACGAGCGATGCCGAGGAAGCAGCCCTGCGCAAAGCGCTGGCTTCGCCCGAGGTGAAAGGCGAGGACGCCGACGAGGCACGGGCCGTGCTGGGAGTGTTTGCCGCGCAGCGGAGCACGCGGCACATNGGCGGAGCACGCCTTATCCGACGCGCGGCGGCTGCCGCAGCCGTGGTGATAGCTCTGGCCATAGGCGCATGGAAGATCACCGCNTGGAACAGCGCGCCCGACGANGCGTATCTCGCATACGTGAACGGCACCCGCATCGACCAATCCGAGCCGGTGCTGGCAATCATGGCCGAGGAACTGAGCGCGATAGGCGAAGCCGAAAGCAGCGTGCAGGAGGAATTCAACGAAATATTATTGATACTATGAGATATATACGCCTGATAACATTGCTGATAGCCTCGTGCGGCTGCATGACGGCGCTCGCGCAGGATGGCCTGGCCATAAACCGGCTGTTCGGCAACTCCCGTGGGAATGAATGGGGCTCCGAGACCTATATTTCCGGCGGGCAGCTCAGGAAAATGAAACTTGAGCTATACCGCAGCATCACGGTGGAAAATCCGCAGCCCGAAACCGTGGCGGAGATAGAAAGGCTGGTGAAACGCGACGGAGCCGGGGCTGCCGAGCGAGAGGTGCAACTACGCGCCGGCAAGCTGTACTACGGTCTTTATCGCTTCCGGCCGCAGGGAGGCCTCAACCGCTATGTGCTCTACCTGAATTCGGCCTTGGAGGGNTCCGGAAAAGTAATTCTCGTGTATATCGAAGGAAAAGCCGATATAGCGCAATTAAAGAAACTGCTGAAGAAATGAAATACTACAAATTAGTGATTGCCGCCGCAGTGCTTTCGTGGCTGCCGGGGCACGCGCAGGAGAACACCGATACGGTGGTGGCGCTTCATGATCTGGATTCCGTGACGGTGTGCCGCAGTGGCGGCTTGCTCAAGATCAAGGCCNAGGGCCAGCCCTACGAACCGGGATTTACCTACGAGTACGAAATGGAAACGCTGCCGGCAGACTCGGCCATNCAGCCCGAGGTGACCATCGATTTCTCTTCCATTTTCGGCTCCCTGCCNNGCAAGAAGAAAGAAAGCAGGCGCAAAGGCTTCACGCCTGGCGACGGAGTGTATATCGGCGCCGGCCTGCCGGTGGGCGACACTCCCCTNGGNGCTTCCGTGGAAGTGGGTCTGGCGAGTTTCATGGACGGAAGAATCAGCCTGGGCAACGTTAGTTTCACCGCAGGTGTGGGAATAGGCTACAGCCAGTGGTCGCTCGACAGTGAAATGGCTTTCGACACCGATCACGGCAGGCTCCTTATAACCGCCGGGCCGGAGAACGCCCGCTGTACCTCGCGCCTGCGCACGTGGCGCGTGATCGCTCCGCTCATGCTGTACTACAGCATAGGCCGCAACGGCTACATCGGCGCGGGCACGTGGCTCAACTTCAACTTCGCCGCGAGCGCCTATTCCTCATACCACCAAGGAAACACCACCATCCGCAACACATTCAAGGGACTGCACACCCGCGCGCTCACGCCCGACCTGGTAGTGACCGGCGGCATCAAATGGGCCGGCATATATCTGCGCTATTCTCCAACTTCAATATTCAACGATGGTTTCGGGCCGGAGTTCAAAGCCATCTCCGTAGGTTTCATCTCCACTTTCTGATTATGATCAAGAATATTTTATCTGCGATAGCCGTGTGCGTGGCCGCGTGCGCCCACGCGGCAGAGAACTGCGATACACTGCTGCGCTCCGAGAACGCTTCACTTACGATAGTCGAGACCGACAGCTGCCTGCNCGTGGCGGTGGAGGATGCATCCGGGCTCATCAACCTGACCGAACCATATCCGGNCAGAGGAATCGTGAGCAGCCGCCAAAACTCAAAGCGCCTGGCGGCACAGCTATGGGGCAACGAGCGCATGGGCTGGGACATCGTGAGCTCGATGCCTCTGGTGGGATTCGTGCAAGCATCGGGCTGCTCGGAGTGCTTCGACATGGGACGCTCAATAGAGCTGTCGTGGCTGCAAGTGCTGGGCGTGGCACTGCGTTTCTACAAAAGCGATTGCGCACTGAGCGCGGGGCTGGGTATCTCGTGGCGCAACTACCGCACAATTCCCGACCTGCGGCTCACGGCGGACGAGCGCGGCGGCGTAGACTTCGCACCATTCGATCCGGATATCACGCTGCAATCGTCGCGCGTCAAGGTGTTCAGCCTCACGCTGCCCGTACTGTTCACGCAGAATGTGTATTTTTCGCCCCGTCACAGGCTGCGCTATTCATTCGGCCCGATGCTCTGCTTCAACACCCACGGAAGCCTGCGCTCCCGCTGGCTCGACGCCGATGGGGCCAAGCAGCGCGAAAGCACATCGCGCATCGCACGCCGCAAATTCACGGCCGATCTTTTCGCAGCCGTGGGCATGAACGGACTGAGCGTCTACGTGCGCTATTCGCCCATGAGCGTGCTCACCCGCGGCCTGGACTTCACGTCGTTCTCCACGGGAGTGGTCATAGATCTTTGACACAAAAAGGCCGCCGGGAGTGTATCGCCGGCGGCCTTTATTCTCTGTTCTGAAAAATCAGATGCGGTCGAGCACGGTGGCCACGAGGTCGCGCACGCCGCTCTTGTAGTTGGGGTTGGCCTCGGTGTTGAAGCGGTTGGCGATGATGGAGCACACGGTCATGGCGCGATGGCCCATGAGTTTGCCCAGTCCCTGGAGGGGTGCGCTCTCCATCTCGTAGTTGGTGACGCAGCGACCATTGTAGCGGAAGGCTTCGATGCTGGCGTTGAGGCCGGGATTGGCCAGAGGCAGACGCAGCTCGCGGCCCTGCGGACCGTAGAAGCCCACGGCGGAGATGGTGATACCGCGCACCATGTCGTCGCCGCCGATCTGAGCCACCAGATCGGGATCGGCAGGCACCACATAGGGCTTGGCCCAGTTGTCGTTCCACTGGGTGTGCTTGGTGAACTCATGCTGGAATTCGAGGTCGGCCACTTCGTCGCGGCCGGCGTAGTAGTTGAGCACGCCGTCGAAGCCGATGGAATGCTCGGCAATCACGGGAGTACCCAGACTCAGCTCGGGCTGGAGGGCACCGCTGGTGCCGATGCGCACCATGGTGAGCACGCGCTTCTTGTCGCGCACCTCGCGGGTCTTGAAGTCGATATTGGCCAGTGCGTCGAGCTCGTTGATCACGATGTCGATATTGTCCGGGCCGATGCCGTGGCTAAGGCACATGATGGGCTTGCCCTTGTAGGTGCCACCGATGGTGTGAAACTCGCGGCTCGACACCTCGAAGGTGATGGTGTCGAAGAACTCGGCCACCATATTCACGCGGGCGGGATCGCCCACGAGGATGATGCGGTCGGTGAGCTGCTCGGGAAGCAGATGCAGGTGAAATACAGAGCCGTCGGGGTTGATGATGAGCTCCGATTCGGGGATGAATTTCTTTTCCATTAGGTTATCAGAGAGGGGTTAAGAATATTTGATATTATACATAAACAAAACCGGGGCGTGCGGGTTCAGGCGTTGGCAATCATGTAGCGGCCGCCGGGAACCGGAATCAGAAGCTCGCTCATTTCGAGCTCGAAGAGCAGC
The DNA here is from genome assembly GCA_014801485.1 of Bacteroides sp. Lineage (GTDB taxonomy): Bacteria > Bacteroidota > Bacteroidia > Bacteroidales > Muribaculaceae > CAG-873. Next base: position 75,142 of record JAAVEC010000011.1, on the reverse strand, counting down.
GAGCTGAGCGACGAATAGCTCATACCGAGCCCCACGCACATATCGTTGATTCCGGCCTCGGGATGCTCGCGCAGGTAGTCGACAACGAGTTTCTGGTTGTCGCTCAATTCAAGAGCCAGCTCTCCTTGCGTGCCCTCTGCGGCCCGCTCGGGCCATCCGAGAGCCAGGCCTATATCGGAAGCGTCGCGCAGCATCACGGCGGCCTGCGTGGCAATCAGCTCGTTGCATCCCCGGCTTTGCACGTCGCTCACGCGGCCGGGCACAGCAAAGAGCTCGCGATTGTAGGCCGATGCTATACGTGCCGTGGCCATTGCTCCGCCCTTGATGTCGCTTTCCACCACCACCACGGCATCGGCAAGGCCTGCCACGATGCGGTTGCGGGCAAGAAAGAAGCCGCGGTGGATGCGCGACGACGTGGGATACTCCGAAATGAGCATGCCGCCGGCGCGCACCATGCGCACGGCAGTGTCGCGATGGTCGGCCGGATACACCGTGTTGAGTGCGTTGGCCATCACTCCTATGGTGGGGATGCCTTCGGCCAGTGCAGCCCTATGGGCAGCCACGTCTATGCCATAGGCGAGGCCGCTTATGATGGCTATATTATCGTAGCGGGCAGCGAGCTCGCGCACAATCCTTTTTGTGGTTTCGATGCCATAGGGAGTGGCATGCCGCGTGCCCACTATGGCCACGGTGCGCATGCTGTCGAGGGGCGTGTGGCCCAGCGTGTAGATCAAGGCCGGCGCATCGTCGCACATGTGCAGGCGCCGTGGATATTCATCGTCGGTGCAGCAGCAGGCGCTCACCTGCGAATTACGCACGAAGAGCTCCTCGCCGGCCGCCTGCTCCATTACGGAGTCGCGGTACCGGCGCGACGCAATGCCGCCCGAGCGGCCGAGCAGCTCGGCCAGTTCGGCCTCGGTGCGGGTGAAGATGCTCTCCATCGAGCCGGCACGGCGCAGCAGTTCCTGAGCGTTGGCACGGTTGATGCCACGCAGCATGGAGAATGCTATTTTTGTGCACAGCTCGGTCATGGTGCTTCAAAGAAAGTCCTTGAATGCGTCGGCCAGTTTCTCGCCACGGGTGAGGCGGCCGTCTTCAAGACACACTATATTGACTATGGCACGCACCACGGGCTCGCCGTGCAGCGTGAATATATCCTGGCGAAACACGAATAGCGGTCCCTGGCGCTGGAGCGCCAGCTTGCTTATCATGGTGTCGCCCAGCCCCAACGGGTGGAGATAATCGATCTCGATACGTCGCACCACGGGATCGATACCGGCCAGGTGCATATCGCGAAACGACACACCGGCCCGCTCGCAGAACATGTGGCGCGTGTGCTCAAGATAATGCTGGTAGTTGGCATTGTTCACGATACCCTGAGAGTCTACCTCGTAGTCTCTCACCTTCAGGGGCATCNCGAATATGTAGTTCACAGGGTCTGTCATCCGCCGAAGTTGTCGTAGTGAATACTTGAAGGATCAACGCCCAGGCTGTCGAGCATACCGTTGACGGCATTACTCATGGGGCCGGGGCCGCACATGTAGTACTCGATATCCTCAGGNGCAGGGTGATTCTTGAGATACGTATCGTAGATNACCTGATGNACGAATCCCGGGGTGTACTTCACGCCGGCAGCATCCGCNGCCGGGTCGGGACGGTCNAGCGCAAGGTGGAACTTGAAGTTGGGNAACTCCTTTTCAAGCTTGAGGAAATCGTCGAGATAGAACACCTCGTTGAGCGCACGCGCTCCGTAGAAGTAGTTCATGACGCGATCGGTGGTGTGGAGNGTCTTGGTCATGTGCATGATCTGCGCGCGCAGGGGAGCCATGCCTGCTCCGCCGCCTATCCACANCATCTCGGCCTTGCTGTCGAAGATGGGATGGAAATCGCCGTAAGGNCCGCTCATCATCACTTTGTCGCCGGGCTTGAGCGTGAAGATATAGCTNGAAGCGATGCCGGGCATCACGTCCTGGAAGCCNACTTCGGGCTTGGGCTTCATGGGAGGCGTGGCGATGCGCACCGTGAGCATTATGCGGTCGCCCTCGGCGGGATAGTTGGCCATAGAATAGGCGCGCACGGTGGTCTCNGTGTTGACGCACTTGAGATTGAACAATCCGAATTTTTCCCACGACGGCAGGTATTCCGGNCCGATAAGCGCCTTGTCGATATCCTTGTCGTAGTCCATCGAGAAGGGCGGAATCTTGATCTGCGCATAAGANCCGGGGATGAAGTTCATGTGCTCGCCGGGAGGCAGCGCCACGATGAATTCCTTGATGAATGTGGCCACATTGCTATTGGAAATCACCTCACATTCATATTCCTTGACGTCNAGCACGCTCTCGTTCACGCGGATGCTCATATCCTCCTTCACCTTCACCTGNCATCCCAGGCGCCAGTGGTCTTTAATTTCCTTGCGTGTGAAGTGCACGGTCTCGGTGGGNAGGATTTCGCCCCCACCCTCCAGCACCTGCACGCGGCACTGTCCGCAGCTGCCTTTTCCGCCGCATGCGGAGGAAAGAAACACGTTGCTGTTGGCCAGCGACGACAGCAGCGTGGTGCCGCTCAGGCCCTCGACGTTCTTGTCGTCGTTGATTTTTATATTCACCACGCCCGTGTGCACCAGATAATGCTTGGCCACCAGCAGGATAGCCACCAGCAGGAGCGTGATCAGCAGAAAAATGCCCGTGGCACTGAGCACCGTGAGCGTGCCTGTCGAAATAGTAGTCGAAATCATGCTTTATCAGATTTTAATGCCCAGGAAGCTCATGAACGCTATGCCCATGAGTGCCGTGATGATGAAGGTGATGCCCACACCNCGCAGGGGCGCGGGTATGNTGCTGTATTGCGCAAGACGCTCGCGGATNGCAGCGAGAGATGTGATGGCGAGGAGCCAACCCAGNCCCCAGCCGCCACCGGCACACACTGCCGTCCACACGCTGCCGAAGTCGCGCTGCTGCATGAACAGCGAACCGCCCAGAATGGCGCAGTTCACGGCTATCAGNGGCAGGAAGATACCCAGCGAGGCATAAAGCGAGGGACTGTACTTCTCCACNGCCATCTCCACAAGCTGCGTCATGGACGCTATCACCGCGATAAACACGATGAGCGAAAGAAANCTGAGGTCGACCTGCGCATATTCGGGGCCGAGCCACGACAGCGCTCCGGCACTGAGCACGTAGGTGTGAAGCAGATAGTTGACGGGGAGAGTGATCACCAGCATGAAGGTGACAGCCACTCCCAGGCCCAGCGCCGTCTTCACGTTCTTGCTCACGGCAAGAAACGAGCACATGCCCAGGAAGTAGGCAAAAATCATGTTGTCGACAAATATCGACCGGATGAAAATATTGAAGTTTTCCATACTGCGGGGCTGTTACTTTTCTTGTAAATCCTTGTTGACCGAACGCTGCACCCAGATGATACAGGCCACCACGATGAGGGCCATGGGCGGCAGAATCATAAGGCCATTATTCACGTAGCCGGCGTCGTAAAAAGCCTGAGGCACCACCNGATAGCCCAGGAGCGTGCCGCTGCCCAGGAGCTCGCGGCAGAAGCCCACGATCACGAGGATGATGGTNTAGCCTATGCCGTTGCCCACGCCGTCGAGGAAACTGGGCCANGGACGATTGCCCATTGCAAAGGCCTCAAGACGGCCCATAAGAATGCAATTGGTGATAATGAGCCCAATAAACACGCTCAGCTGCTTGCTCACGTCGTAGGCGTAGGCTTCGAGAAGCTGACTCACGATCACTACCAGGCCGGCCACCACCACCAGCTGCACGATAATGCGGATATTTGTGGGGATGGTGGAGCGCAGGATCGAAATAATCACGTTGGAGAAGGCGAGCACCGCTATCACGCTCAGGCCCATCACTATGGCAGGCTCAAGCTTGGCGGTGACTGCCAGCACCGAGCAGATTCCGAGAATCTGCACCACCACGGGGTTGTCCTTCGAAAACGGGTTGAAGAACACTGATTTGTTGCTTATCTTTTCTGCCATTTTCTTTAGTCTTTAAGTGTGGAGAAGAAGGCTTCGTAGGGTGCGAGACAATTGGCGAGCATGGCTCCTACGCCCTTACTGGTGATTGTACCGCCGCTGATTCCGTCCACGTAGTCTTCGTCGCCCTGAGGCTTCTGGCCGGCTTTGACCACGGCCACGGGCAGGAATCTGCCGTTTTTGAACAGTTCCTTGCCTTCAAACTGGTTGCTGAAGGCCGGCTTCTCAATCTCGGCACCCAGGCCCGGGGTCTCGCCCTGATGGGCAAAATAGGCTCCGTAGACGGTGCTTCCGTCGGCATCCACGGCCACGTAGCCCCAGATAGGCCCCCAGAGGCCTGCGCCATAGACGGGAACGATATACTTGATGGAGCCATCTGGCAACTTGCATTCAAACACGGGCAGATCCCTCTCGGCCTCGGGCAGCTTGCTCTGCTCGGCCACGTTCACGGTGAAGGCATCTCCCTCAACGCGCTCGCCGCGGGAGTTGACCACATATTGCTCATCCACGAGCTCGCGGAAGGTGGCAATCACATCGCCGGCTGTGGTGTTCACGCGAGCGGCAAGCAGAATCTGGCGCATCTTGTCGGCATCGGCATTGGCCTGCTGGCGCGGACGCAAAGCAATCGACGTAGCAGCCAGCGCGGCACCCACCACGAGCACAAGAATCACTATGTATATGATAGTGTAGGTGTTTCCTTGCTTATTCATTTGCATCGGTTTTAACAATGAGACGACGCATGCGGCGACGGATATTTGCCTGCACCACACACCAGTCGATGAAAGACGACATCACATTCATGAGCAGCACTGCCAGCATGGCGCCTTCAGGGTAGCCGTTGTTGTAAACGCGGATCAGCACGGCAATCACTCCGATGAGGATACCGTAGATCCACTTGCCGGCGCTGGTGCGGGCGGCAGTCACGGGATCGGTGGCCATGAACACCGCTGCGAATGCAAAGCCGCCGTAAAGCAACTGCTCCCAGGCGGGCATAAAGCTCGCGGGATAGGTGGGCGTGGCCGTGAGATTGGCGATAAGTCCCATGCCGAGGCCGCCGAGAAATACGCCCAGCATGATACGCCAGCTGGCCATGCCGCTGAAGAGCAGTATTGCGGCACCTATGAGGATGCATAGCACCGACGTTTCGCCGAACGAGCCGGGGATGAGACCCAGGAAAGCATCCCAGGCCGTGAGTGCCCGGCCGTCTACGCCGGTCACGGTCACAAGGCTGTCGGGCGACACCGCGGTGGCTATCTGCCCCAGAGGCGTCGCGCAGGTGAAGCCGTCGGGCAGCGCAGTGCCGTAGCCCAGCGCAGTTCCGGTGGCCACAAAGGCCTTATCGCCGCTCATCTGGGCCGGATAGGCAAAGAAAAGGAAGGCGCGGGCCACGAGAGCCACATTTACTATATTATAGCCGGTGCCTCCGAATACTTCCTTGGCAAAAACCACAGCAAAAGCCGTGGCCACGGCGAGCATCCACAGGGGAGTCTCGATGGGGCATATCATCGGAATCAGGATACCCGTGACGAGGAAGCCTTCCTGAATCTCTTCCTTGCGCCACTGCGCGAAAGCAAATTCAATACCCAGACCCACGAAATAGGTGACAACCACGCGGGGTATCACGGCCAGAAATCCATAAAGCATGAGCTGCCAGAAGGGGAAACTTGCGGCACCCAGGGCAAGCCAGTGCTGGTAGCCCGTATTATACATGCCGAAGATGAAGCACGGCATGAGAGCCAGCACCACAGTGATCATCGTGCGCTTGGAGTCGATGGCGTCGTGCACATGCACGCTGCTGGGCCCCGAAGTGGTGCGCGGCGTGAACAGAAACGTTTCAAATCCGTCGAATACGCTTCCGAGAGCCGACAATCTGCCCCCCGGCTCGAAAGTGGGGCGCGCCTTGTCGAAAAAATTCTTCAGTGATTTCACGTTATAGAGATGTGTTGTTGTTATTCCAATTCTTTTCGCAGATAATCCAGGCCCTCACGCACGATGTGCTGTAGGGGAATCTTGGATGTGTCGACGTATTCGGCCAGGGCAAAATCTTCGGGAGCCACCTCGTAGATGCCCAGCTTCTCCATATTCTCGATATCGCGTGCAATAATGGCCTTGAGCAGATACTCGGGCATCACGTCCATAGGCATCACCGAGTCGTATTCTCCGCTCATGATCATGGCGCGCCGGCCGCCCAGCAGGCGGGCATCGGGCCTGAAAAGGCGCTTCAGGAAGTGGCCGGGGAATGTGCGGCTCACGCTCATCTTGGAGGGCGACATCGACGCCCAGCCCATGAACTCGTCCACATCATCACCTTCGTCGAGCACGGTAATCATCCGGTAGGGGTAGCGCAGATAGCCGTTTTCGGCCACCACATGGCCCGAGAGCACGTTGCCGCTCACGATTCGGTGGTGCTTGCTGTCGCGCATCGTCACGCCCTTCAGCAGCGCCTCGACAGGAGCGCCCACTATGGTGCTTGCCACGTAGGGCTTCTCCACAGCCGGGCCGCACACGGCCACCGTGGCACGCGGATCCACCTTGCCGTGGCGCAGGAGGTAGCCAATGCGGCGCAGAGTCTCCACATCGAGCGTCCACACTGTCTCGCCCTTATTGACGGGAGCGATATTTGCGGCTTGCACGCCGGCATTGCCGGCCGGGTGCGGGCCATCCGTCTCCACCATCACGGCGCCTTTTACGGGACCGAGCGTCCACGACGGGCGGTGCGATAGATACACCTTTCCCGGAGTGATCTGCGCAAGGAATCCCACTGCAAGTTCAAGTAGAGCTTTGTCGTCGGCCACGATGCGGCGCCCGGTCTCAAGTTCCAGGGGGGCGCTGAATATAGCCGTCACGAATATGTCGCGTGGCAGCGCGTCGGGAGCGGGCACCACGTCGTAGGGACGCTGACGCATGAGAGCCAGCATGCCGCTCTCGGCCAGCAGAGCGATGCGCTCTTCGGCAGTATTGCGCGTGAGGTCGAATTTCTTGAAATCATCGCCTGCGGCTTCCACCACCACCTTGAGCAGACGGCGACGCTCGCCGCGCTCCACAGCGGTGACCTTGCCGGCTACCGGCGACACCAGCTTGACCTCCGGGAAACGCTTGTCGTGCATCAGGGCATCGCCCATTTTCACAACATCTCCTTCGGCCACGTCTACCTTGGGCTGAAAACCCGGATAATCGTCGGGCACGACGGCAACCGCGGGAGCCGGCACAATCCGCACTTCCGATGTCGTCACCGCTCCCGCGATGGGCAGGTCAAGACCCTTCTTTATGTGTATTTTCATAATCGATTATGATTGTCAAATATGCTGCAAAGTTACTCACTTTTCTTTATACATATTTATATTTATTAGAAAATTTTCAAATTTTAGGTTAAAAAACATTCATGGCCGCCAAATCCGCTAAAAAACGCCCGTGGCGGCTATATTTTTTGATTTTTGACGCCGTTTTATTTTGAAAAGCGAAAAAGTCTTTATACTTTTGCGTAACATTTGTATAAAAATAAGACATATATCACCTTAAAAACTCAGTCAACCACGAAAATCCCGGTGCGCTTTTGCGCCCGAAAGAAATAGAAAATCAATATTTTAACCAATCAACCAACACCATTTAAACTCAACAAAAACAACTATGGAAGCTCAAAAGCCCAATGTTGCCGCCAAGCCCGCTAAGGCAGCCGACAACAAGAAATCCAACGCACCCGGCATCAAAAACGCCATCTGGGTCATCATCGCATGCGCCGTTGTTGCTGTTTGCCTGTTCATCTTCTGGTTCGGCAACGACATGCACTTCGACGAGGACGGCCATCCTCAGAACATCTGGGGCACCATCTACAAGGGCGGTTTCATCGTGCCTGTGCTTCAGACCCTCTTCCTCACTGTGATCGTTCTCTCCGTTGAGCGCTACTTCGCCCTCAACTCCGCAAAGGGTAAAGGCAACATCAACAAGTTCGTTGCCGGCGTGAAGAAGTGCCTCACCAACAACGACATCAAGGGCGCTCAGGACCTCTGCAAGAAGCAGCAGGGCACCGTTGCAGCCGTTGTTGCAGCCGCTCTCAAGAGCTACGAAGAAATGGACAAGAACACCGAGCTCACCAAGGAGCAGAAGGTGCTCAACCTGCAGAAGGCCGTAGAAGAAGCCACCGCTCTCGAAATGCCCTCGTTGCAGCAGAACCTCCCCATCGTGGCTACCATGACCACCCTCGGTACTCTCGTTGGTCTTCTCGGTACTGTAATGGGTATGATCAAGTCGTTCCAGGCTCTGGCTCAGAGCGGTGCTCCCGACTCGACCGAACTGTCGACCGGTATCTCCGAGGCTCTTATCAACACCGCCTTCGGTATCGCCACCGGTGCATTCGCCGTAATCTCTTACAACTACTACACCAACAAGATCGATACTCNCACCTACGCCATCGACGAAATCNGCTTCTCTANCGTTCAGACGNTCNCCGNTACCCACTAATCCCCTATTTATCCGGTTTAAAAACAACAAACTCTCAAACAGGTAAATATGGGAAAAGTAAAAATTAAAAGAAAGAGTACGCTCATCGACATGACCGCGATGAGTGACGTGACTGTTCTTTTGCTTACTTTCTTCATGTTGACTTCCACCTTCCTGCAGAAAGAGCCCACCATCGTGTACACGCCTTCATCGGTGAGCGAGGAAAAAGTGCCCATGAACAATCTGGTCACCGTCCTCGTATCCAGCGCCGATAAGAGCGGCAAGCTCGAAGATGCATCTTCCGTAGAAGGTAAACTCTTCATNTCGTTCACCGGCGACGCCGACTCGGTATTCTCCAGCGAAAAAATTCGCGGCATGATGCTCGACGAGGCCGTGGCCATCTACAACGACCAGCACAAGAACAGTCCCATCGCTCTCAACGCAGCCCAGAAGGCTGCCTTCCGCCAGACCAACATGTTCGGCACTTCCTTTGCCCACCTTCCCGAGCTGCTCAACATGAGCGTGACGGAGCGCGACAAGGAACAGGGCGACCTCACGAACGCCAACGTGGGCATACCCATCAACGACAACAAAAATCGTGACGGACGCCTCAACGACTTCCAGATCTGGCTCAAGGCAATCTACAACGTGGCACAGCGCATCAACAACGAGCAGCGCGAAGACCCCTCCCTCACCGAGGAGCAGCGCGCCAACCTCAGCAACCTCTACACTGCACTGATGCGTAAAGGACAAGGTATCGCCATCAAGGCCGACAAGGACACGCCTTTCACGACTGTCCAGCTGGTCTTCGACAACCTTCAGACCATGAAGCTGAACAAGTTCAGCCTTATGACTGCTCTCAAATCAGAAGACGAACCCACCCAGTAAAGTAAAGACACAATGGCACAAATAGAACAATCCGACAAGGGCGGCAAGAAAAAGAAAGGCGCCCAGAAAAAGATGTCTATCCATGTGGACTTTACCCCCATGGTGGATATGAACATGCTTCTGATCACGTTCTTCATGCTGTGTACGACCATGATCAAATCGCAGACCCTGCAGATCGTGCTCCCCACCAACGAAAACGTGAAAAAAGAGCAGCAGAGCCAGGCTAAACAGTCTGAAGCTATCACGCTCATTCTCGACACCGAGTACGACGGCGAGAAGCCCAAGGTGGACGGTGAGACCGGCAAGACCATTCACAATATCTACTATTATGAAGGTATCGCCGACACCCTCTTCCAGACCTCCAAGTACCTCACGAAGGAACAGTTCATCGGCAACGTGAACCGCGAGGCTCAGGGCATCCGCAAGATTCTCCGTGGCAAGAACCAGCAGGTAATGGCTGAATACGAGACTCTGAAGCAGCAGTGGAAAAACAAGGAAATCTCCAAGGAAGAATTTGACCGCCTCGCCAAAAAGAACGCGGCCGACTCCCTGAAGACCCGTCCTGTAGTTGTGATCAAGCCCGGTCCCAACACCACCTACGAAGGTCTTATCAATGCTATCGACGAGATGAACATCAACCAGATCTCCCGTTACAGCATCGAGCTCCCCAGCCACACGGATACCGTTCTGCTCAAGCACTATGAGCAGACACATCCCGGTGAAACCATTATTCGTCCGCTTGTGCGAAAGGCTAATTCCTAACCCTTTAACCAGAAAGTAAAATGGCAAAAGACGTAGATCTTTCATCACAAGAGTGGCGCGACATTGTCTTCGAAGGCAAAAATAAGGAATTCGGTGCGTACACGCTGCGCAAAGAGTCCGTTTCGCGTCACAATAAAGCGGCGATCATTGTTCTCACCGCCCTCGCTATCATCCTCGTTCTTCTCATCCTTATGATGAAGGGCGTATTCTCCAAGGCCGAAGACGAGCAGCTGATCTCGGCTACCGAGCAGGAAATCGTGACCTACGAGGCCGAGGAGGAACCGATCGAGGAGGAAGAGACCTTTGAAATACCCGAAGAACCCGAAGAAGTAATCGCCCCCGAGGAAGTTGCCAACGAGCAGCGTATCACCGACCTTCTCATCGTCCAGGACGACGATTTCCAGAAGGATAAAGAGGTGAAGAACCAGGAGGATATGATGCAGAACGAAGCACAGGCCGGTGCCATCGATATCACCGAAGGTACCAACGACCTTAACAAAGTGCAGGTAAAAGAGCAGGTTATCGCAGAAACCAAGCCCGTTGAAGAAGAAAAAGTCTACAACATCGCTATGGTTGAGCAGAAGCCCGAATTTGCCGGTGGTGAAGCTGCCATGTATAAGTGGCTCAGCGACCACATCAACTATCCCGCAGCCGCAGCCGAAGAAGGCGTTCAGGGCCGTGTGGTAGTGGAATTCGAGGTGTCGAAGACCGGTTCGATCGAGAAGGTTCGCGTGATTCGCGGCCGTCACCCCGCACTCGATAAGGAAGCCCTCCGCGTAGTGAAGGCTATGCCCAAATGGAACCCCGGCCGTAACAACGGTCAGCCCGTTAAGGTTACCTACACTCTGCCTGTGACCTTCAAGCTCCAGTAAGAATTCGCTTTTGAATTCCATAATATTCCATGAAATCGCCCGCAGCATCATCTGCGGGCGATTTTCTGTTTGGGGAGGCAGGGATTTTTGCGTAATTTTGCAGCATGAACGAAAACGACATTCTTCACGACGCATGGGACCGCGAGCATCTGTGGCATCCCTACACTTCCACAATCGACCCGCTGCCCACCTATAAGGTGGATTCGGCGGAAGGTTGCATGATTAGACTCGCCGACGGCACGGAGCTGATAGACGGCATGTCGTCGTGGTGGTGTGCCTGCCACGGCTACAATCATCCGAGGCTCAATGCCGCCGTCGTGCGGCAAATAGAAAAGATGAGCCACGTGATGTTTGGCGGATTCACGCACGAACCGGCAATCCGCCTGGGCAAAATGCTGCTCGAAATGGGCCCCGACAACATGCACAACGTGTTTTTTGCCGACTCCGGCTCGGTGGCCGTGGAAGTGGCGATGAAGATGGCGGTGCAGGCGGCNATAAGCCGCAGCGGCGACCACCGGCGCTCCAACTTCGTGACAATACGCAGCGGCTACCATGGCGACACGTGGAACGCCATGAGCGTGTGCGACCCGGTGACAGGAATGCACGGCGCCTTCGGCAGTGCGCTGCCCGTGCGCTATTTCGTGGAGCAGCCCCGTTCGCGCTTCGGCGGGGATTGGAATCCCGACGACATCGCCCCGCTCAAGGCCACTATAGAGGAGCACTGCGGCGAACTCGCAGCCCTCATCCTCGAACCCGTGGTGCAGGGTGCCGGCGGCATGTGGTTCTACCATCCCGAATATCTCCGGCAGGCCGTGGAACTGTGCCGCAAGCATGATATATACGTGATTTTCGACGAGATAGCCACCGGCTTCTGGCGCACGGGGCGCTGCTTTGCGTGGGAACATGCCGGCGTGCAGCCGGATATCATGTGTGTGGGCAAAGGCCTCACCGGCGGCTATATGACGCTGAGCGCCGTGCTCACCACCGCCGAAGTGGCCGACACTATCTCGCGAGGCGAGGCAGGGGTGATGATGCACGGCCCCACTTTCATGGCCAATCCGCTGGCCTGCGCCGTGGCTTGCGAATCGCTGCAACTGCTGCGCGAGCACGACATGGCATCGCGGGTGGCACATCTCGAAAGCCAAATGAAGCGCTTGCTGGCTCCGGCCGCAGAACTGCCCGGAGTGGCCGACGTGCGCGTGCTCGGCAGCATCGGCGTGGTGGAGACAAGGGAGCCCGTAAACGTGGGCGAGTTTCAGCGCGAATGCGTGAAGCGCGGCGTGTGGATCCGCCCCTTCGGCCGCAACGTCTACATAATGCCGCCCTACGTGATTGACGACAGCCGGCTTGAGCACCTGTGCGGAGCGCTGATCGATATCGTGGCAAAACTCACTTCCGGGCAATGAATATTGAAGCCACTCTTGAAGCACTGCGCGAAAACGGCAACTTGCGCACCCTGCCGCCCGACACACGTTGCGCGCAGCGCGTGGACTTATCCACCAACGACTATCTGGGATTGGGCTCCGACGCCGCTCTGCGCCGGGAATTCATGGAGCAGGCTCTCGCGGCCGGATATGGCATGACGGCATCTGCATCGCGGCTGCTGGCCACGCAGCAAAACGAATTCACGGCCCTCGAACACACTATCGGGCAAGCCTACGGACGCCCCACCCTACTCTTCAACAGCGGCTATCATGCCAATACCGGAATGATTGCGGCTCTTGCAGCCGACAAGCACACCCTCGTGGTGGCCGACAGGCTCGTGCACGCCAGCATCATCGACGGCATCAAGCTGAGCGGAGCACCCATGGAGCGATTCCGCCACAACGACTACGGCCACCTGCGGCGCATAATCGCCAATAAAGGCGCGCAGTATCCCTACGTGCTCATAGTGGCCGAGAGCATCTACAGCATGGATGGCGACCGTGCCGATATCGGCGCTCTCGCCGACGCCAAGGCCTCCCACCCGGGAGCCATGCTCTACGTGGACGAAGCCCATGCCGTGGGCGTCGCCGGCCCCGGAGGACTGGGGCTGTGCGCAGCCTCCCGCCGCAGCTCCGAGGTCGACATCATCGTGGGCACTATGGGCAAGGCCCTCGCAGGCACGGGAGCCTTCGGCGTGATGAGTGAGGAGATGCGCGGTTTCATGATCAACAAGGCCCGCAGCCTCATATTCTCCACGGCCATGCCGCCATTGTGCGCGGCATGGAACCGCCTTGTATTTGAAAAAGCGCTGGGAATGGACAGCGAGCGCGCCCATCTGGCCCGTCTGGCCGGCACGCTCTACGATGTGCTCGGCCTGGACGGCGAGCCGTCGCACATAGCGCCATTCATCACCGGCACGCCGGAGTCGGCCGTGAATCTATCGAAGCATCTCGATGCCCATGGTTTCCATGTGCTGCCCATACGCACTCCCACCGTGCCCCCGGGCACGGACCGGCTGCGCTTTTCGCTCTCGGCATCCCTCAGTGCCGGGTGCCTCGAACCACTACGACATATCATCCGCAATTAATGAAGCACGCATATATATCACGGAAAGGCGAATCCCGCCTGATTATAATATTTGCAGGCTGGGGAATGGACCATAGGCCCTTTCAAGGCCTGGAGAGGCCGGGCTACGACATCATGGCCGTGTGGGACTACCGCTCGCTCGACTTCAACGCCCGGTGGACGGAAGGATACGACGAAGTGGCCGTGCTTGCATGGTCGATGGGCGTGCACGCCGCCCAAGCGTGTCACGGAGCGATAGCGGAGAAGACAACCGGGCGCATAGCCGTGGCCGGAACGCCCTGCCCCGTGCACGATTCGCTGGGTATTCCGCAGGGCGTGTTCGATGCCACGCTCGCCAATCTTGACGAGGCCAATCTTGCGCGTTTCATGCGGCGCATGTGTGGCGGAGCATCCGGCTATAAAGCGTTTGCCGGGCGTATGCCGCAGCGACCCGTCGAAGAACTGCGCGAGGAGCTCGCCGCCATCGGCTGCCGCGTGGCCCGCGGCGAATGCACGGCCGCGCCGCCGTTTGACCACTACGTGGCCACCATGCGCGACTCCATCTTTCCGCCGGCCAACCAGCTCAAGGCATTCGAGGGCTGCGACGTGGTGGAAATAGATTCGCCGCACCTGCCCGACTTCCAGGCTCTCCTCGACCGCTTCTTTATAGACAAAAGCCTCGTGGCCGAGCGATTCGAGGGTGCCCGCAGCAGCTATGACGCCAATGCCGAGGCGCAGGCGCTGATCGCACGCTACATGGCCAATCAGCTGCGCGACAAAGACAGCGCGGCTATCCTGGCCTCGCCGGAGGCCACCGTGCTTGAGATAGGCTGCGGCACCGGGCTGCTGTCGCGCCGGCTGCTTGCCGCCCGGCCGGCGGCCCGCATGATATTCTGGGACATCGCCGCCCAGGCTCCCGACTGCCTTCCCTCCGGCAGCTACCGCTGCTGCGACGCCGAGACAGCCATTTCCGGGCTGCCTGCCGCCTCGGTGGATATGATCGTCTCGGCTTCTGCCATCCAGTGGTTCAACTCGCAGCTCAGTTTTGCCCGCCGCGCGCTGCATGCGCTCAAGCCCGGCGGAATCCTGGCAGTATCTACATTCTCGCGCGGCAACATGCACGAAACCGCCGGAGCATCCGGCCACAGCCTGCATCTGCCGGACGCGGGCGTGTGGGAATCCTTCGCGGCTTCGCAGCCTTGCGTCGAGAAAATCCACATTGGCGGCTTCCCCATAGTGTGCCGCTTCCACAACGCCATGGACGCTATGCGCCATATAAGCCGCACGGGGGTGAACGCCCTGAGCCGCGCAGCCACCGGCGCACGCAGCGTGGCGGCCCGTCTGCTCCCCGACTCCGACGGGCGTTATTGCCTGACCTACAAACCTCTGTTTATCATTCTTCGCAAGAAACCATGAAGCATTACCCCGTTCTTTTCATAAGCGGCATCGACACTGATGCCGGCAAGACCTACGCCACGGCGTGGCTGGCTCAGAAAATCGCTGCCGCCGGGCGCAGCGTAATCACCCAGAAATTTATCCAGACAGGGTGCCGGGACTCGTCGGAAGACATCGAAGCCCACCGCCGCCTGTGCGGACTGCCCCTGCAGCCATGCGACATCGACGGCACCACTGCCCCCATTATTTTCTCCTACCCTGCCTCGGCCCAGCTGGCCGCCCGTATTGATGGCCGCGAGATCGACCTCTCGCTCGTGGACGACGCCACCGGCAAGCTGCTCGAACAATTCGACTGCGTGCTCGTAGAAGGTGCCGGCGGCCTGATGGTGCCCGTGACAGACGACCACACCACGATCGACTACATTGCCTCACGCCGGTTGCCCGTGGTGCTCGTGACCAATGGGCGCCTTGGGTCCATCAACCACACCCTGCTATCTCTCGAAGCCCTGAGCCGCCGCGGAATAGAGCTGGCAGCAGTGGTCTACAACCACTACTTCGACAGCGACACCGTGATTGCAGCCGACACGCGCTCATTCATTGGCCGATACGTAGCTCGCCACTTCCCTGATACCGAGGTTTTTGACCTTGAGGTATTGCATGATTGATTTTTTTGTTTTACCTTTGCCGTGCAAAAGCGTAGGGAATGCGGTGTGAATCCGCAACAGTTCCTGCTGCTGTATTTTCCTGGCACCTGCTGAGTGCCGCCGCTCTCGCACTTAAGTCATTGGCGATTCGTCGCTGAGAAGACGCCGAGAGAATTAGGGAATAAGTCAGAAAACCTTCTTTTGCGCATTATTAATGATTAATGATTTGTCGCCTGCAGGACCACGGGCAAGAATCACGGCCGGACGAGTGCGCATAATGCCGGAAGTGCTTTCAGCCCAGAATATTTCGGGCGACTTAACACTCAGAAGTATTATGTACAGAAAAGCACTTTACCTGCTGCCCCTTGCCCTCCTGGCCACATCTTGCAGCAACGACAACGACGAACCCGACATGCCCGAGGGCCCGGCCTACGAGCTGCGTACGCTCACATTTGAAGATGCCGACGCCCGTTTCACACCCTACGACCTCGACGGCATAAATATCGCCACGTGGAGCGACCTCATCGACGACACCCAATATGGCGGTGCGCTGCTATATGGCGACTTCACCAGCGCCGACTACCACTGGGCCGACGCCGGCAACACCATGCTGGGCAGCGGCATTCTCGACAACGGCCCCTTCTGGAATGGCGGAATCGTCGTGAGCGACTATTGGCTCGCAGTCGAAGAAGGACTGCAATACACCGACCAGCTGGCAGTGCCCACCGGCAGTTCCGACAAGGCCGGCCACAACGGCTCGCGGAATTTTGCCGTGCAGAACGGCTACGTCGACGGCGAAAGCTATAAGGACAAGCTGCCCGCGCTGGCCTTTACCGACGGCATCGAGCGAGTGATCGACCACCTCTACATCACCAACACTTCCTACACCGCCTCCGTGCTGCGCTACGGCAACGCCTACACTGCCGCCGCCACTGCCGCCTCGTGGTTCAAGGTGATCGCCATCGGCTACGATGCCGCCGGTGCCGAGACCGCACGCCTGGAGTTCAAGCTGTGTCAGGGCACCGACATCGTGAGCGACTGGACACGCTGGGATCTCTCCGACCTGGGCGAAGTGGCCAAGGTGGAATTCAACATCGACGGCAGCGACGACCTGCGCGGCGAGTGGGGCCTCAACACTCCGGCCTATTTCGCCATCGACGACGTGGCCGTGCGCTTCCCCAACTGATGACACTGCGCCCTGCTCATATTGCCATAATCCTGCTTTGTGCGGCCCTATCGGGCTGCATGAAGTGGGAGTACGGCGAATTGGAAGACTTTGCGACACCTTCGCAGGGTCTTTTCATTGTGTGTGAGGGCAACTTCCAATATGGCAACGCCACCCTCAGCTATTATGACCCGGCGACGAGCCGGGTGCAGAACGAGGTGTTCATGCGTGCCAACGGCATGAAGCTGGGCGACGTGGCGCAATCCATGACCATGCACGGCGGACGCGGCTGGATCGTGGTGAACAACAGTCACGTAGTCTTTGCCATCGATGCCTCCACGTTCAAAGAAACCGGGCGGATAGAAAACCTGCCCTCGCCGCGCTATATCCACTTTGTGGACGACACGAAGGCCTACATCACCCAGCTGTGGGACAATCGTATATCCATCGTCGACCCGCGGCGCTACTCCGTCACGGGCTATATCGAAGTGCCCGGCATGGAGGCTGCCACGGGCTCTACCGAGCAGATGGTGCAGCTGGGGCAATACGTGTATTGCAACTGCTGGAGCTATCAGCGGCAGATAATCAAGATCGACACCCGCACCGACGAGGTGACCGACGTGCTCGACGTGGGCGTGCAGCCGCGCTCCATCGCAGCCGACAATCGCGGGCGCCTCTGGGTACTCACCGACGGCGGCTACGCCGGCAACGCCGCCGGCCACGAGAGGCCGGCACTGCTGTGTGTCGACACCGAGAGCTTCCGGGTGGTGCTACGCATGAGACTTGAAAGCGGCGACACACCATTCGACCTGTGCACCGACAGCTCCGGCTCCACCCTCTACTGGATCAACGGCGGCGTGTGGCGCATGGACGTGGACTCGCCCGCGCTGCCCGATAAGCCCTTTATCCCCGCACCCGTCAAAGGACGCTTCTACAGCCTCACCGTGAGCCCCGCCGACGGCAATGTCTATGTGGCCGACGCTGCCGACTATCAGCAGGCGGCCACCGTCTACCGCTACGATGACGACGCCCGGCTCGTAGACAGCTTCATCGTGGGCGTAACTCCCGGAGCCTTCTGCTGGAAATGAACAGGACGGCAGGCATATTGCTCCTTTATGGCTCTGGGATGCACCGCCGGCGTGCAGGCTCAGACCCGGCTGCGCGAACTCACCGTGCAGGGCCGCCGCCCGCTGGCCGAGACCGGCGTGCAGCGCACTGCCATCGACTCTGCGGCGTTGAAGCAGAACATTGCCCTGTCGATGGCCGACGTGCTGGGCTTCAACTCGTCGCTGTTCGTGAAAAACTACGGACGCGCCACGCTGTCGACGGTATCGTTCCGCGGCACATCGGCCGGCCACACGCAGGTGACGTGGAACGGCATGCCCGTGAACAACCCCACAATCGGCTCCACCGATTTCTCCACCATCCCGGCCTACTTCATCGACCGCGCCTCGCTGCTGCACGGCAATTCGTCGCTGGCCGCCACGGCAGGTGGCCTGGGCGGCCTCGTGCAGCTGGCTTCCGAGCCCGTCAGGAGTGATGGATTCAAGCTGCAATACGTGCAGGGCGTAGGCTCATTTTCCACCTTCGACGAATACCTGCGCGCAAGCTACGGCGGCGAGCGCTGGAGCAGCTCCACACGCGTGGTATTCTCATCTTCGGCCAACGACTACACCTATATCAATCACGACAAAAAAGAAAACGTCTACGACGACCACCACAACATCGTGGCCTCNTATCATCCCCGCGAGCGCAACCGCAGCGGAGCGTTCCGCGATTTCCACGCCCTGCAGGACGTGTACTACCGGGGCAACTCCTCCACAGCCGGAGCAAGCGTGTGGTATATGAATTCGAGGCGCGAACTACCCATGCTCACCACCGACTACGGCGACGAGCGCGACTTCAGCAACGTGCAGCGCGAGAGCACCCTGCGCGCCGTGGCATCCTGGAAATACTTCTCGACCAATCTCACCACNCAGCTGCGCGCCGGCTATATCCACACATCGGCGCACTACGACTACAGCCGCGACAACGGCTCCGGCACGCAGGTAGCNATGACCCGCTCGCGCAGCATCGTGAACAGCTTCTACGGCCACGCTTCCNGCGAATATCGCTTCCCGTTCAACCTCAGCGTGGAGCTATCNGCNGCCCTGCGACAGCACGGCGTGCGCAGCTTCGACGACAAAATNGAAAATCCCACGGCAGCTCCCGCGGCCATTGGCTACNCCGTGAAGCGCTCGGAATTTTCGGCNGCCGCCACGGCGCGCTGGCGGCCGTTCCCCCGCGCCGGAATCGCCGCAATCGTGCGCGAGGAGGCCAATGCCTCCTCGTGGTCGCCCNTCATGCCTGCACTCATGATAGATGCCATCGTGTGGCCCCGCATCGGTCTCTCGGCACGGGCTTCCGTAGCGCGNAACTACCGCTATCCCGCCATCAACGACCTCTACTTCATGCCCGGAGGCAACCCCGANCTAAGGCCTGAGAAGGGCTTCAGCTACGATGCCGGCCTTGAGCTCAACGGCCTCAGAGGCAGNANCTGGGATGCNTCGGCTGCTCTNGGATGGTTTGACTCACGCATCGACGACTGGATTCNGTGGCTGCCCACGCTCAAGGGATTTTTCTCTCCCCGCAACGTCCTGTCTGTGCACGCCTATGGCATGGAAGCACGTGCCNCGGCCGGCTGGCAGCCCTCGCACCACTGGAAGCTCTCGGCATCAGCATCCGCTTCATGGACNCCCTCCGTGAACGTNGGCGAGCCTCAGAGCGCCGCCGACCACTCCACCGGCAAGCAGCTCCCCTANGTGCCGCGCCGCTCCGCATCGGCGTCTCTGCGGCTGGAATGGCGCGGCTGGNCTCTGCTCTACAAATGGAGCAGNTACTCGCGCCGCTATACCATGTCGAGCAACGACGTCACTCTCTCCGGCAGCCTTCCGGCCTACTACATGAGCAACGCCGAGCTCGAAAAAACCGTTCGCNTCAAGCCCTGCGGCCTGTCGTTCAAGCTGGCCGTCAACAATCTCTTCAACGAAGATTACCTCTCGGTGCTTTCTCGCCCCATGCCNGGCATCAACTTTGAGTTCTTCGTGGGGGTGACNCTTTGAACCCGGNCGCCTTCGCTTTTGTTATTACTGCGAAAACCGACAAAATGTCAGCCGCGGCAGTCGCCGCGCAGTTTGGCACGAAATATGCATTATAGGTGTAGAACATTACAATAACCATAACCATAAAATATATTATGACACTTAAACCTCTGGCCGACCGCGTAATCATCCGCCCGACCGCAGCAGAAGAAACCACCATCAACGGTATCATCATTCCCGACAGCGCCAAGGAAAAACCCCTCAAAGGCACTGTTATCGCCGTGGGCAACGGCACAAAAGACGAGGAAATGGTGCTCGCCGAAGGCAACGAAGTTTACTACGGCAAATATGCCGGCACCGAACTCGAAGTAGATGGCGAGAAAGTGCTCGTGATGCGACAGAGCGAGGTTCTGGCCATAATCGAAAAATAACCCNCANGNAGATAAAAAGCACAATATAACTATGGCAAAATAACTATGGCAAAGCAAATCGAATTCAATATCAAGGCTCGCGAAGAGCTCAAGAAAGGTGTCGACGCTCTGGCCGATGCCGTGAAAGTGACGCTCGGTCCCAAAGGCCGCAACGTAATCATCGACAAGAAATTCGGCGCTCCCCATATCACCAAGGACGGTGTGAGCGTGGCTCGCGAAATCGAGCTTGAGGATCCCTTCCAGAACATGGGCGCACAGCTCGTGAAGGAAGTAGCCTCCAAGACCGGCGACGATGCCGGCGANGGCACCACCACCGCCACCGTGCTCGCACAGAGCATCATCGCGGTGGGTCTCAAGAACGTGACCGCCGGCGCCAACCCCATGGACCTGAAGCGCGGCATCGACAAGGCCGTCACCACCGTAGTGGGTGCCATCCGTGAGATGAGCCAGGAAGTGGGCGACGATTTCAAGAAAATCGANGACGTNGCCCGCGTNTCGGCCAACAACGANGANACCATCGGCCGCCTGATCGCCGAGGCCATGAAGAAGGTGAAGAAGGAAGGCGTTATCACCGTAGACGAGGCCAAAGGCACCGAAACCACTATCGATATCGTGGAAGGTATGCAGTTTGACCGCGGCTATATCTCGCCCTACTTCGTCACCGATCCCGAAAAGATGGAATGCGTGATGGACAATCCCTTCATCCTCATCTACGACAAGAAGGTGAGCAACCTCAAGGACATCCTTCCCATCCTGGAGCAGAGCGCCCAGAGCGGTCGCCCGCTGCTCATCATCGCCGAAGACGTTGACCAGGAAGCACTGGCCACCCTCGTAGTCAACCGCCTGCGCGGCTCGCTCAAGATCTGCGCCGTGAAGGCTCCCGGATTCGGCGACCGTCGCAAGGAAATGCTGGAAGACATCGCTATCCTCACCGGCGGCACCGTCGTGAGCGAAGAAAAGGGCATGCAGCTCTCCACCGCCACCATGCAGGATCTCGGCTCGGCCGTGAAGGTGACCATCAACAAGGAAAACACCACCATCGTCAACGGTGCCGGCTCGCAGGAAGCTATCGCCAAGCGTGTGGCCCAGATCAAGGCTCAGATCGAAACCACCACCAGCGACTACGACCGCGAGAAGCTGCACGAGCGCCTGGCCAAGCTGGCCGGCGGCGTGGCCGTGCTCCACATCGGAGCCCCCAGCGAGGTGGAAATGAAGGAAAAGAAAGACCGCGTGGACGACGCTCTCAGCGCCACCCGCGCAGCCATTGCCGAAGGCATCGTGCCCGGTGGCGGCGTGGCATATATCCGCGCACTCAGCGCACTCGACAACCTCAAGGGCGATAACGACGACGAGCAGACCGGTATTGCCATCGTTCAGCGCGCCATCGAGGAGCCCCTGCGCCAGATTGCCCGCAATGCAGGCGTGGAGGGAGCCGTAGTGGTTCAGAAAGTGCGTGAAGGCAACGGCGATTTCGGCTACAACGCCCGCACCGACAGCTACGAGAACCTTCTCTCGGCCGGCGTGATCGACCCTGCCAAAGTCACCCGCGTGGCTCTTGAAAACGCAGCCAGCATCGCCGGCATGTTCCTCACCACCGAGTGTGTGATCGCCGACATCAAGGAAGAAAATCCCGCAGCCGGCATGCCTGCCGGTGGCATGGGAGGCATGGGCGGCATGATGTAAATCCGCAGCCCGGAAAAATCACCCTATAATATAATCGCCGGATTCCATCTCTGGAGTCCGGCGATTTATTTTTAGACCCGGTTCCCCAATATTTGTTTACGCTGAGGCGGTCAAGCGTTATGCAGATGTGTTCGCGCAGTGAGGGAGCAATGCGGTTGCATTGTGACCGATACAAGCGGACGCAGATGCATGACGATTGGCCGTGGCATTTGAATCAACCGCCAACTGTCTTTTTATACCCTTAATTTTCTTTCCTCCGTCCACTAGAATATCAAATATATCCGTCTTTGACTTAGTTTTGAAAATTTCAGGAAGAATATCTTAAAATAAAGTTACGTTGCGTAAGTGTCAAGTCATTATTATATCCCAATTTATCCTAACATGTTATAACCGGTTAAAATCATATAACCGAATTTAGGTGATTGTAATTGTGTAACGGGGCGGAAAGTTACCTTACCACCGCATATCGCCGGCGCGAGATTTTTGCCTTGTTCTTCAGTCACGTAGCTACGGCTACCGCTCCTTCATCACAAGACAAAAATCTCGCGCCGATATGCGTCCTCAGCGTTAACAAATATTGGGGAACCGGGTCTTATTTGCTGCTGAAATAATTCTCTATCATATTCAGCACCTTGGGAATGAGGCGGCGCACGCTGTAGAGCGTGGGCACCTTGTAGCCGTATTTTCTGAACGACCTGTAGATATTCCGGTGGGCCACCACGACGTTGCGCACACTGCGGTTGCTCGTGCCGCCGGCGAGCATCCTCACGAGCGTGCGCGGCACGTAGTAGTTGCTGATTTGGTGCTTCTCAAGAAAGCGAAACATCAGGTCGAAATCGGCCGAAATCACCAGGTCCTTATCGAAATCCCCCAGCTCGCGGAAGCATTTCCTGCGGGCAAAAAACGTGGGATGGGCCGGTTGCCACCCTCTGCTGAAGATACCCGGACGGTATTGCGAACCACGCCAGTAGCGCCACACCCGATCCATATCGTCGGGATAGACATACACCAGGTCGCCGTACACGGCATCCACCTCGCGCTTCTGCAGCTCCTTCGCCACGATCGACAGCGCTATTTCGTCGTAAAAGGTGTCGCCCGCTCCCAGAAATCCTATGGCATCGCCCCGGGCCATCGCTATGCCCTTGTTCATGGCGTCGTATATGCCTGCGTCGGGCTCGCTCACCCAGCGCAGCCGCTCGCCCATGCGTTGCTGCCACTGCTCAAGAATCCGGCACGTGCCGTCGGTGGAGTTGCCGTCCACCACGATATATTCCCAGTCTTGGAATTTCTGCTCGTCCAGGCTCTGAAGCGTGCTCTCAATGACGGCTGCCGTATTCAGTGAGGCTGTGATAACCGACAGTTTCATACACCCCGGGTAGATATCAGATGCCGCAGAAGTTAAGGACCACTTTGTCGCCGCATTCCGCCGTCAGGGATTTGAACGGAGTGTGGGCCGTGAGAAACGCCACTATATCTGCGCGGTGGAATGCTTCCTCGTAGGGCGTGAGAGCGAAGTCCGGATGGGCGGTCACATTAGGCTCGGCCACGAGTATATCGGCACCCGTATCGGCCGCAATCACATCGGCCGCGATTTGGCGCGAGGGCGACTCGCGCAGGTCGTCGATATCGGGCTTGAAAGCAAGGCCCATCAGAGCCACCACGGGTGCGCGCCCCTGTTCTATGCGGAATCTCAGGATAGCATTCTTGATTTTTTCGGCGCACCACTCGGCCTTGTAGTTGTTCACTTCACGCGCCGTGGCTATCAGCCGAGACTGATCCGGGAACGCCGAGGTGATGAAATACGGGTCTACCGCGATGCAGTGGCCTCCCACTCCGCATCCCGGGCGCAGGATATTTACGCGCGGATGGCGGTTGGCGAGGCTTATAAGCTCCCACACATCAATGCCGGCAGCGTCGCAGATGAGGCTCAGCTCGTTGGCAAAGGCTATCTGCACGTCGCGCGAGGCATTTTCCGTGAGCTTGCACATCTCGGCCGTGCGCGAATTGGTGGGGTGGAGCTTGCCCTCCACAAAGCGGCCATAGAACCTCTTGGCGGCTTCCGTGGATTCTTCGTCCATGCCGCCTATCACCCTGTCGTTGTGCACCAGTTCGTGAATCACGTTGCCGGGAAGCACGCGTTCGGGGCAGTAGGCCACGAAAATCTCTCCGCGCAGCTCCGGGCGCAGGTCATAGATTATCTTGGCCATGGCTTCGGTGGTGCCCACCGGCGAGGTGGATTCAATCACGAAGAGATCACCCTTCTTCAGAAACGGTACCACCGACCGCGTGGCGGCCTCGACATAGCTCACGTCGGGCTGATGGCCGCAGCGGAATGGCGTGGGCACTACTATGAAGTATGCGTCGGCTTCTTCCGGGGTGGTGGCGGCGCGCAGCTTTCCGGCAGCGAGCACCTGCCTGAGCATATCCTCCATGCCGGGCTCTATGAAGTGAAGACGGCCCGCATTGGTCTGGGCCACCACATCTTTATTGATATCGACTCCCACCACATCCACATCTCCGCGTGCTGCGGCGATTATCGCCGTGGGCAGTCCTATGTATCCAAGTCCAACGAAGCAAGCTTTCATTGCTACTTTTACCTTATATTTTTACCTTATGAAATTGTATAAACCTTCAACTATACGACGCGATGCCCTGCCGTCGCCATAGGGATTCACCGCATTGGCCATGGCCGCGTAGGCCTGCCCGTCGTCGAGCAGGCGCGACACTTCGTCCACAATCCGGTCTTCGTCGGTGCCCACGAGTTTCACGGTGCCGGCATCCACGGCTTCCGGGCGCTCTGTGGTGCTTCGCATCACGAGCACGGGCTTGCCCAGCCCGGGCGCCTCCTCCTGGATGCCACCGCTATCGGTGAGCAGCACAGCCGCCATCGACATCAGGCGCACAAACGACATATATTCCTGCGGCTCGATCAGAAAGAGATTATCGCTGCGCGAATCTCCGCTGCCGAGCACCTCGGCTATAGGCTTGCGCACGTTGGGATTCAGGTGCATGGGATAGACAAAATCCACATCGGGATGAAGCACGGCCAGCCTTGCCAGCGCGCGGCATATAGCCCTGAATCCGTCACCGAAATTCTCGCGCCGGTGGCCCGTAACGAGCACCATGCGACGGCCGGCCGAGAGCCTCGCGGGGTCGTAGCCGGCTACGCGCAGCCGTGCATCGAGCCCGGCGGCGAGCGCATCGTCGCTGCCGATCTTGCCGGCCACGAGCTGCAGGGCGTCTATCACGGTATTGCCCGTGACCACTATCCGTTCAGGGTCAATTCCCTCGGCCTTCAGATTGGCCAGGGCTGTGGCCGTGGGAGCGAAATGGACGCTCGCCAGGCGCGCGGTGAGCTGGCGATTCATTTCCTCAGGCCACGGCGAGTAGATGTCGCGTGTGCGCAGCCCGGCCTCTACGTGGCCCACGGGTATCTGCCTGTAGAACGCCGCCAGAGCGGCTGCCGTGGAGGTGGTGGTGTCGCCGTGCACCAGCACGCAATCGGGCCTGGCCCGGTCGAGCACATCGCGCATTCCCGCGAGCACGCGCGCCGTGACGTCGAAAAGGTCCTGCCCCGGGCGCATGATGTCGAGATCATAGTCGGGTTGCAGCCCGAAGACCTCAAGCACCTGGTCGAGCATACTGCGGTGCTGACCGGTGACACATACAAGCGTACGAAACTCACGGGGATGCTTGCGCAGCTCTAATACGAGTGGAGCCATCTTTATTGCCTCCGGCCTCGTACCGAACACCACCAGCACCGTTTTTGTTTCGTCCGTCATCTATAGCGTCTATATTATATATTATTACGAGCGTGCCGTCGATTTATTGCAATGTTCAGCCAAATATTCGCAACCATGAAGATGAGAATATCTATAATGAAGAGCACGGTGATATTAAGATAGGCGGCCAGCCAGTAGTTCAAGCCGCTGAGCAGCAGCGAGAAAATAAGAATCGACACCATAGCCGTGCGCTGCGGCAGCCCGGCATCCAGCAGTTTGTGGTGGATGTGGGATTTATCGGGCAGGAAGGGATTGGTGTGATGGCGGATGCGGCGGATATAGACGCGCACCACATCAAAGCAGGGCACCAGCAGCGGCGCGAAGGCTATCACCAGCGAATCGCCCTTGAAGCCGCCCACACTCTGGTCCACGCTGCAGATGCGCATGCACAGGAAGCAGATGATTATACCGGTGGTGAGAGCGCCGGTGTCGCCCATGAATATTTTCTTGCCCACCTTGGCATTGCCGAACACATTATAATAAAAGAACTGGATCAATGCACCAAGCGTGCCAAAGGCCACGAGCGCATAGGTGATTTCGTTGCAGCACAGCATCACCCAGCCGTAAAAAAGCATGGCGATGGAGCACAAGCCTGATGCCAGTCCGTCGATACCGTCGATGAGGTTGATGGCATTGGTCACGAACACCACCACCAGGATAGAAAACGGAAGCGCAACCCACACGGGAATACCATGGATGCCGCAGAAGCCGTCTAGACTGTCGATATATTCGCCGGAGGCCACGAGAAATCCGGCGGCGATAATCTGGGCTATGAATTTGGCGCGGTAGCGCACCCCCACAAGGTCGTCGGCAATTCCCACCAGATACATGATCATCAGGGCGCACAGGCCGAAACAGCAACGCACCAGGTCGTCGGGCCCATAAAAGGAAAAGTCCAGAAACCCAAGCAGCGTAAAGGAGCCGCCGATGGCAGCCACGGAGAATATCATCGACGGCATGAAGGCTATGCCCCCCAGCCGCGGCACGCGGCCGTGATGGATTTTGCGTTCGTCGATCTCGTCGAAAAGATTTTTGCGGAATGCTATGAGCAATATCTGAGGTATAATTATACCCGCAAGCAAAAGGCTCACGCAGAAAACGGCCAAGCATTCGAGAGCAGTCAAATTCATAGGAACAAATAATTAATATAGGAGATGCACTCCTGCTTCATGGTATCAGGGCTGCAAAAAATACCGCCTGCATTTCCTTGTGGAATGGCAGACGGCGTAATATGTGTGTGTGCTTTATACATGCAGCCTTCTCGGATTTTTGAGGATTGTGATAATGATTTTCCGCAAATTTATACATTAATTTACAACTCTCCAAAAATAAAGGCCTCAAATTGCCCATAATTTATTTTTTTGCGCAATATGGCGCGGAATCGCGGCCGGAGCTTGATATTTTAAGTTTTTTTCACTACCTTTGCACCCGTTTTTCAAAAGGTTTCCAATCACAACTACGTCGCAGTGTGCGACTTAACCGACATTTTTACAACATGCACTTATCGGGTACAATTGATTTCCGGCCCAAATTACTGGGCACCCTGCGCCACTACAGCATGGAACGCTTCCGCGCCGACCTCACCGCAGGTGTTGTCGTGGGCATAGTGGCCCTTCCTCTTGCTATCGCTTTCGGTATCGCCTCGGGCGTGAGCCCTTCCATCGGCCTCATCACAGCCATCATCGGCGGCTTCCTGGTTTCGGCTCTGGGCGGCAACTCGGTGCAGATAGGCGGCCCCACGGGTGCTTTCATCGTCATCGTTTATAATATCATCGCGCAATTCGGCCTGCAGGGCCTGGCCATCGCCACACTTATGGCCGGCATCATCCTAGTGGCCATGGGACTCTTTCACCTGGGCACGGTGATCAAGTTCATCCCCTATCCCATCGTGGTGGGATTCACGGCCGGTATCGCCCTCACGATATTCTCGACGCAGATCAACGACTTCTTCGGCCTGGGCCTGCGCGATATCCCGGGCGAGTTCATCCCCAAGTGGGGAATGTATCTCCGCAACTTCGACGCCGTGGACCTGAGCACCACCATCGTGGCCGTGGTGTCGCTGCTCATTATCATAGCCACTCCGCGCATCTCCAAGAAACTCCCGGGAGCGCTCATCGCCATCGTGATAATGACGGCCGCCGCATTCGTGGCCACTCTATATATTCCCGGATTCCACGTAGAGACCATCGGCGAGCGCTTCGGCTCCATGAGCACCGACATCCCCACGCCCCATGGTTTCACCATCAACATGGCCACTATCAACCTGCTGCTGCCCTCGGCGTTCACCATCGCCATGCTGGGAGCAATCGAATCGCTGCTGAGCGCCACCGTGGCCGACGGCGTCACCGGCTCGCGCACCAATAGCAACACCGAGCTCATAGGCCAAGGTATTGCCAATATAGCCGTGCCCTTCTTCGGCGGTATCCCCGTGACCGGCGCCATCGCACGCACCATGACCAACATCACCAACGGCGGACGCACCCCCGTGGCAGGCATCATCCATGCACTCGTGCTCCTGCTCATCTTCCTCTTCGCCATGCCGCTGATCAACTTCATACCCATGGCCTGCCTGGCCGCAGTGCTGATGGTGGTGGCCTACAACATGAGCGGATGGCGCACCGTGGTGGGAATCTTCCACGCTCCCAAGAGTGATATCTCGGTGCTGGCCGTCACATTCCTGCTCACGGTGATCTTCGACCTCACCATCGCCATCGAGATTGGCTTGCTTCTGGCCGTGGTGCTCTTCCTGCGCCGCGTGATGGAAAACACGGAAATCAAGGTCTACTCCGAGCAGCTCGACGTGGCGGAAGGCACCGACCTCTCGCAGCACGAGGTGCTGAACGTGGCAAAAGGCGTGAGCGTCTACGAAATCGACGGCCCGTTCTTCTTCGGTATCGCCACTAAATTCGACGAAATGATGCGCTCCACCCTGGGAAGCAAGCCCAAGGTGAGAATCCTGCGCATGCGCAAGGTGGCCTTTATCGACGCCACGGCTCTGCACAACCTGGAGATACTCATCCGCTCGTCGCAGAGCGAGGGCATCCATGTGGTGCTCTCGGGCGTGCGTCCGGGCGTGCGCGACACTCTGGTACACGCCGGAATCGACACCCTCGTGGGCCCCGACCACATCTGCGACCACATCTCCAAAGCCGTGGTGATGGCCAATAAAATAGCCGAGAGCAATGCCTGAGGCACGATAGGAATTACCCTCCCGGGCGCATTTTTAAAGGTTTAAATATCAGCAACTTGCAAACGTAAAGATTTTTTAACACTAAATATTTATGCTTTACAGCAGAAAAAAATGCTAAATAATTTTGCTGAAATTAAAAAAACCTATAACTTTGCATCGTTTTTGAAGCATAACAATATTGTTTTACTCTAATTATCAAAAGAAATGAAAAAGTTAGTTCTTTTCCTCGCAGTCGCTTTCAGCGCTACGATGTTCTCCTGCGGCAACGCAGAAAAGGCCGACAACGCTTGCGATAGCGCATGCTGCGACAGCGCAGTTGAAGTAGCTGCTGCTGTTGTTGAAGTTGCTGACAGCGCCGCCGCCGACAGCGCAGCTGTTGACACCGTTGTTGCCGAAGTAGCTGAGGTAGTTGCCGAATAATACAGCGACTCGATGCAATCATAAGCCGGTTGCCCCCATGAGGGTGACCGACTTTTTTATTTTCACACCCTATCTATGATTGAATATATCCGCGGCAAAGTGGCCGCCCTTACGCCCACCGACGTGACCATCGAAACCTCCGGCGGCGTGGCTTATCTGCTCAACATCACGCTTCCCACCTACTCCGCCCTCGAAACCGTGCAAGACACGAAACTGCTCGTGCACGAATCCATCCGCGACGATGCCTGGGTGCTCTACGGATTTTCCGACGAAACGGAGCGCTCGATTTTCCGTGCCCTGATAGGAGTGAGCGGCGTGGGAGCCGGCTCGGCCCGCACCATCCTCTCGGCCATTCCGGCGGCCGAACTGGCCACCGTGATCTCCACCGGCGACTCGCGCCGCCTCAAAAACGTGAAAGGCATAGGCACAAAAACGGCCGAAAGAATAATAGTTGACCTTCGCGACAAAATAAATGCCCCTGACGATACGTTAATATCTCAGCAACCTGCCGCCAAGACCAACGAGGCTTTCGACGAGGCTCTCACGGCCCTCACAATCCTGGGCTACACTCGCCAGCAAAGCCAGAAAGCCTTGCAGAAGATATTTGATGCCGATCCTGCCACGCGCGTGGAGGCGGCCATCCGCAAGGCTCTCTCGATGATGTAGGCGGCCGGGGGCAACCCTAAGATGAACAGACACAGACGCAACCATAACAACCCTTCACGCGCGCGTGCGCGTTTTATAGCTTTGGCAATCTCGGCCGCAGTAGTGGCCGTGGCCGGTGCGTGCTATGGTGCGTTTGCCCAGTCGCCGGGCCGCTCGGAGGCATTTCAGGCGCCGGCCCCGGCTGCCTATCCCGCCCCGGAGGCTCCTATCGACACTGTGCCCCTGCCGCTACCCATAGGAGGCACCGTGCCCCGCAGCTATGAGGACCTGATGGCCGACGAACTGGCCTACGACCTCGATATGCCTTCCAATATCAAGACCGAGGCGCAATACGACCCGGCCACGGGCTGCTACGTGGTGCGCACCCGCGTGGGCGATATCGACATCGCCACGCCATTCATGCTCAGCAAGGGCCAGTACGAAAACTGGCAGCTCAGGCGCTCCATGCAGGAGTATTACCGCGAGCGCAATTCTATCGTTTCGGAGCAGAAAGACAAGCAGCCCTTCAATATCCTCGACATGAACTTTGCGCTAGGACCGCTGGAAAAAATCTTCGGCCCGGGCGGTGTGCAGCTGCGCACGCAGGGCTCGGTGCAGGTGGCGATGGGCATCAAGAGCAACTTCACCGACAATCCGGCCCTGTCGCTGGGCTCGCGCCGCAAAACCTACTTCGATTTCGACCAGAAAGTGCAGGCCACGGTGAACGCTTCGGTGGGCAACCGCCTGAAATTCAACATGACCTACAACACCGACGCCACCTTCGACTTCGACTCCAAAAACATCAAGCTGGCCTACGAGGGCGAAGAAGACGATATCGTGAAAAGTATCGAGGCCGGCAACGTGTCGATGACCACCGGATCGTCGCTCATTCGAGGCAGCAGCGCCCTTTTCGGCCTGAAGACCAAGCTGCAATTCGGCAAGCTCACGGCCACGGCGCTCCTCAGCCAGCAAAACTCGGAAAGCAAATCCGTGAGCTCGCGCGGTGGATCGCAGACCACGGCTTTCACCGTCAACGCCGACCAGTACGACGCCAACCGCCACTTCTTCCTGGGCCACTTCTTCCGCGACAATTACGACCGCTTCGCATCAAAGCTCCCCTACGTGAGCAGCGGCGTGAAAATCACGCGTATCGAAGTGTGGGTCACCAATAAGGGCGGAAAATTCGAGCAGAGCCGAAACCTCGTGGCATTCCAGGACCTGGGCGAAGAAAACCATCTGGCCAACCGCTACTGGCAGCCCGACCCCTCCCTGGAAAATCCCGCCAATGCCAGCAACAACCTGCTTCAGGTGATCAAAACCGACTACCCCGGAGCGCGCAACATCAACACCGTGACGCAGGCTCTCGAACCCCTAGCTGCCTACGGCATCGAGGGCGGAAGCGACTACGAGAAAATCGAGAGCGCAAGGCTGCTGTCGTCGTCGGAGTACACCCTGAACAGCACCCTGGGCTACATCTCGATAAAATCGGCCATCGCGGCCGACGAAGTGCTGGCCGTGGCCTATGAGTACAGCTACAACGGCCGCGTGTATCAGGTGGGCGAATTCTCCGGCGACATCACCACCACCGACCAGTCGCTGTACGTGAAGATGCTCAAGGGCACAACCACCACGCCGCAGATGCCCATGTGGGACCTCATGATGAAAAACGTCTACTCCATAGGCGGCTACCAGATTCAGAAAAGCAAATTCAAGCTCAATATCAAATACCTGAGCGACACCACCGGCACGCAGATCAACTACCTGCCCGTGCCCGGCCTCAACAACCAGCCGCTGCTGCAGGTGATGAACCTCGACCGCATCGACTCCAACGAGCAGAGCAACCCCGACGGCTTCTTCGACTTCATCGAGGGCTATACCATCTATGCCCAGACGGGCAAAGTGATTTTCCCCGTGGTAGAGCCATTCGGCGCCCATCTCGCCGCCAAGATCGCCGACCCCGTCCTGGCCGAGCAATACGTCTACAACGAGCTGTACGACAGCACTCTGATCGTCGCCCGCCAGTTTGCCGACAAGAATAAATTCGTGCTCAGCGGCGAATATCAGGCTTCATCCGGCTCGCAGATACGCCTCAACGCAATGAACGTGCCGCGCGGATCGGTGATCGTGACCGCCGGCGGCGTCACCCTCACGGAGAACGCCGACTACACCGTGGACTATGCCATGGGTATCGTCACCATCACAAACCAGAGCATCATCGACTCCGGGCAGAGTATCAGCGTGACGCTCGAAAACCAGTCGATGTTCTCCACGCAGCGCAAGACGCTAATGGGTCTCGACCTGCAATATAAGTTCAGCAAGGAACTGAACGTGGGCGCCACCCTGCTGCACTTCTCCGAAAAAGCTCTCACCGAGAAGGTGAATATCGGCGACGAAACCGTGAGCAACACCATGCTGGGAGCCAACCTGAGCTACAACGGCGAATTCATGTGGCTCACGAATCTGCTCAACAAGATACCCACCGTGAACGCCACCGCGCCGTCGCGCCTGAGCCTCACCGCCGAATACGCCCGCATCATCCCCCACTCGCAGAAGAGCGGCAGCAACCGGGGTTCGAGCTACGTCGACGACTTTGAATCGTCGCAATCCGGCATCGACCTGCGCTCGCCCTACGCCTGGCAGCTTGCTTCCACGCCCTGGGAGCAGGGCTCCAACGCCCTCTTTCCGGAGGCCGCGCTGAGCAACAACGTGGACTACGGCAAGAACCGTGCCCTGCTCAACTGGTACTACATCGACCGCCTATTCACCCAGCGCAACTCGTCGCTCGCTCCCGGCTACCTCAAGAGCGACCTCAAGCAGCTGTCGAACCCCTACGTGCGCGAGGTCTACACGCGCGAAATATACCCCGGCCGCGACCAGAGCTATGGTGAATCGGCCACTATCCAGACGCTCAACCTATCCTTCTACCCCACCGAGCGCGGCCCCTACAACCTCGACAACACATCCATCAGCGAAGGCGGCGAGCTGCTCAACCCGGAGCGACGCTGGGGCGGCATCATGCGGCGCATGGACAACACCAACTTTGAGCAGAGCAATATCGAATACGTGCAGTTCTGGCTCCTGAATCCCTTCCTCGATCCCGAGAACCCCAACACCGAGGGAGGCGATCTCTACCTCAACTTCGGCGAGATAAGCGAAGACATCCTCAAGGACGGACTCAAGAGCTACGAAAACGGCATACCCTACGACGGCGACGACCAGTATCTCGAAAACACGGTGTGGGGTCGCGTGTCGCGCCAAAACTCGCTCACCTACAGCTTCGACAACGCCAATGGCGCGCGTGTGGTGCAGGACGTGGGCCTCGACGGCCTGCCCAACGAGATGGAATACGACCACGAAAGCTATGCCGGATACCTCGCCGGGCTGCGCTCGCGCCTCTCGGCCACCGCTCAGGAGCAGATGCAGCAGGAGGCCTTCTCGCCATTCAACGACCCAGCCGGCGACAACTACCACTTCTATCTGGGCTACGACTACGACGAGCAGCGGCTGGGCGTGCTCGACCGCTACAAGCGCTACAACGGCGTGGAAGGCAACTCCCTGAACCCCGACGAGTCCACCGACCCGCTCTACCAGTCGGCAAAGAGCGGCCCCGACGTGGAGGACATCAACCAAGACAACACCCTGAACGAATACGAGCGATATTTTCAGTACAAGGTGTCGATCCGTCCCGAAGACCTCGTGGTGGGCAAAAACTACATCACCGACCGCCAGGAGTCGTTGCAGCGCACCGTCGACGGCAACGACCTGCGCGTGGAGTGGTTCCAGTTCAAGATACCTCTCTCCGACTATGAGCGCAAGGTGGGCTCCATCAACGACTTCTCCACCATCCGCTTTGCACGCATATTCCTCACCGGCTTCAAGGCCGTGACACACCTGCGCTTCGCATCGCTCGAACTCGTGCGCGGCGAATGGCGCCCCTACGATTTCAACCTCAACACACGCGGCGACGCACCCGCCGAGGGCGAACTGGATATCTCGGTGGTGAACATCGAGGAAAACTCCCGGCGAACGCCCGTGAACTATGTGCTGCCACCGGGCGTCACCCGCATCACCGACCCCGGCCAGAGCCAGGTGGTGCAGCTCAACGAGCAATCAATGTCGCTGAAGGTGCTCAACCTCAACGCCGGGGATGCGCGTGCCGTGTATCGCAACACGCAGCTCGACCTGCGCAACTACAAGCGCCTGCAGATGTGGAACCACGCCGAAGCCCTTATCGACTACACCACCGACCTGCGCTCGGGCGATCTCTCGCTCATCGTGCGCCTGGGCACCGACGTGAAAAACAACTTCTATGAATACGAAATTCCGCTGGAACTCACTCCACCCGGAAACTACAACACCTACTCCGAGAGCGACCGCTACGTGGTGTGGCCCCGCAACAACTTCCTGAACGTGAACCTCCAGGCGCTCGTAGACCTGAAGACCGAGCGAAACCGCGCCAAGCGCGACATGCAGGACGGCGTGGGATTCGCCACACTCTACACCGGCCGAGACCCCGACAACGAGCGCAACCGCATAGCCGTGCTGGGCAATCCCACGCTCAGCGATGTGAGGGTGCTACTCATCGGCGTGCGCAATAATTCGGCCACCACCAAGAGCGGCACCGTGTGGGTGAACGAGCTCAAAGTCACCGACTTCAACGAGCAGGGAGGCTATGCCGCCAAGGCCAACGCCACCCTGAGCATGAGCGATATAGCCACCGTGAACCTGGGAGCCCACGTGGAGAGCTCGGGCTTCGGAAGCGTGGACCAAAGCCTCAACGAGCGACGCCTCGACGACTACCACCGCTACAACGTGGCCGTGCAGGCCGACCTGGGCCGCCTCCTGCCCGAGAAAGTGAAGCTGCGCGCTCCCATCTACTACTCCTATACCACAGAGACCACCACGCCAAAGTACAACCCGCTCGACCAGGACGTGCTCCTGAGTGATGCCCTCGACGACTGCAACACCGAGCAGCAGCGCGACAGTATCCTGGCCTACGCCGAGGAAAACACCACAATACGCAATTTCTCCATATCGGGCCTCAACTTCGGCGTCAAGAGCAAGAACCCCATGCCGTGGGATCCGGCCAACTTCACATTCAACTTCAGCTACAGCAAGCAAACGAAGAAAGACCCCACCACGGAGTATGAATACACCAACGACTATCGCGGCTCGCTGGCCTACGCCTATTCGCCCTTCTTCAAGCCGTTCCGCCCGTTCCGCAACCTTAAAACCAAGAACAAGAACGCAAAATTCCTGAAAGATTGGGAACTGAACTGGCTGCCCACGAGCATCAGCTTCAACACCAACATGAGCCGCTACTACTACGAGCAGCAGACACGCTCCGAGGTGGACCAGATGTTTCAGCTGCCGGTGTCGGTGAGCAAGAATTTCCTCTGGGACCGCACCCTCAACCTCAACTGGAACATCACCAAGACCCTCTCGCTTTCGTTCAACAGCAACACATCAGCCCGTATCGAAGAAACCGTGGGCGCCGTTAACCGCAAGCTCTTCCCCGACCAATACCGCGAGTGGCGCGACACGGTGTGGCAGTCGATTCTCTCGATGGGCACCCCATGGAGCTACAACCAGACCTTCAACGGCCAGTACAAGGCTCCATTCTCGCGCATCCCCTTCCTCGACATGCTCACCGGCTCTCTCAGCTACAACGCCACCTACCGCTGGGACCGCGGTGCCGAAGTGGACGGCGTGAGCCTGGGCAACACCATCGCCAGCCAGTCGTCGTGGACCACCGACGGCCGTCTCAACTTCGAGACTTTCTACAACAAGGTTCCGCTGCTCAAGACCGTGAATTCACGCTTCGCCAACAAGCGCCCCACCGCGCAGCGCCAGCGCAAAGCCAAGAAATTCGAGCGCACCTATACGCTCAAGCCCGACACCTCTTTCACCATCAAGCACAACCTGCGCACGCAGAAGGTGCGCGTCTCCGCCACCACCGTCGACGGCAAACCCTTTGCCGTGAAGACCCGCATCGTGGACCAGAACAACATAGAGGTGCTCACCCGCGGCGACGGAACCAACGTGAAATTCAGCATCCTGGAAATCATCAAGGACGAGAAATCGCTGTGGCGCAACGTGGGCGAATACGCCCTGCGACTGGCAATGTCGCCCCGCAACCTGAGCGTGCGCTACCGCAACACGCGCCAGCTCTCCCTGCCTCTGTTTCTGCCCGACATCGGCGATATCTTCGGTCAAACCTACAACTACGGCCCCATGGCCCCCGGCCTGGGATTCGCCTTCGGCTTTGCCGGCGAAGACTATATCGACCAAGCGCTTGAGCGCAACTGGCTCATAACCAACGATGGCCAGACGTCGCCCGCAATGTGGAGCAACGCCCGGGAGCTGAATATCGAGGCCACCATCGAACCCTTCAAGGGCTTCAAGGTGCAGCTCACGATGAACCGCACCGACAACCGCACGCAGCAGAAGCAATTCATGTATGAGGGCATGCCCACCACCTATAGCGGCACCTACACCAAGACCCACATGGCCATCACCACTGCCCTGGCCGGCTCCAAGGCATCCGACGGCTACGCCAGCGCCGCCTTCGACCGATTCCTCGAAAATATCCCCGTGGTGCGCGACCGCGTGGAGTCGCAATATGCCGGAGCCAGCTACCCCGACGCCGGCTTCATCAGCGGCACCGCACAGGCCGGAGCGCCCTTCTCCCCGGAGGTGGGAGCCGTGAGCGCCACCAGCGGCGACGTGCTCATTCCGGCATTCATCGCAGCCTACTCTGGCCGCAAAGCCGCAAGCATATACCTCAACCCCTTCCCCTCGTTCGCGGCCGTGCTACCCAACTGGCGCGTCACCTACGACGGCTTCATCAACCTGGGACGAATGCGCGACATCTTCAAGACCTTCACCTTGACTCACGCCTACCAGTGCACCTATAGCGTGGGCTCCTACTCCTCGTATCTCAACTGGGTGAGCCTTGATGGCGAGCGCCTTGGATTCACCCTCGACGAGCTCACGGGACGCCCCATCCCATCCTCGCCCTTCAACATCTCGTCGGTAGCCATTACAGAACGCTTCGCTCCACTCCTGGGCGTGAACGTAACACTCAAAAACGACCTGCGCATCAACGTGGAATACAAAGACCAGCGCACACTCACCCTCAACACAGCAGCCGGGCAAGTGGTGGAAGCCTCCAGCAGCGGCCTCACCGTGGGAGCCGGCTACAAAATCGTGGGCTTCAATACAGTGCTCAAAATGAAAGGCACGCAGACCGGAGTGAGCAACGACCTCACCCTAAACGCCGACGTGAGCTACAACCACAACACCGCCCTGATACGCCGCATCGAAACCAACTACGCACAGCCCACAAGCGGCACTGATTCCTGGCGAATCAACTTCACCGCCAATTACGTACTGAGCCGTCGCGTGACCCTCGCCGCCTATTTCGAGCATCAGATCAACAACCCCATCATCACCACCAGCTCCTACCCCACAACCAACACATCCTACGGCCTTTCGCTCAATCTTTCGCTGGCAAGATAAAAAACTCGCAAAAATAGTTGCAAATATCAAAAAATACTTATAACTTTGCAGTCGCAAATCCCACCAATGGTACCTTGGTCCGAGTGGTTAGGCAATGGTCTGCAAAACCATGTACAGCGGTTCGATTCCGCTAGGTACCTCCAGCAAAAACCCGCCCCAAGCGGGTTTTTGTCGTATATAGCCCGGTGGCACGCGCCGGCTTCTTAATTATTAAACAGGCTGTCGCCGGCGCCGAAGCCTGCACCAAAATAAAAGCCTTCCTCCGCATCCTTGCGCAGACTGCGGCCACCCGTTATATCATCGTCTTCATAACAGTGATAACGGCCACGGCCGGATAAATCTTCGGTAGGATCAAATTCATCGCCGTATTGATATCGGTCCCAGGTGAAATGCTCCCATGCCGGAGCCTCCGGATCATAAAGGGGGTCCTCTTCAACCGGCGTCATTCCGTCCTCCACGAGCCGGGCATAAAACTCGGCATCGCGCATCTGAAAATCCTTGTGATACTTGTACCACGCACGAAATGGCAGATACCTGTGCAGCTCCATCTTGGGATTGGCACGGAACAGCCGTTCAATCTCCTTCGCTGCATCCTGGACGTGCCTGTACTGCATTGCATAGAGCATTTTTTCTTCATACTCCTCCCGCTTTTTATTCAGCCATTCCACCACCTCTCGTTTATCTTTATACGAGAGGCCGAACATCAGAGAAAATATTATCCAGATAAATATACCTCCGAGAATGCCTGCCAATGCGCTGATGAAGACGCGAGATAAAAAATCGCCCGGGCCAATAATAATATAAGTAATAACCGCTGAGATCGCCCAGCCCATATAAAACCATTTATTCATCGCGCAATTCCTTTGGTGTTCTTTCTCCAATATCTTTAAATATTGTATTTCGCAAAGATACGAAACATTTTGATTTAGGCGAAATATTCATAACCATAATATTTACCGACCGGTATATGCTCCGGGGAGAAAAATGCACCCCCGCCGTGGATGGCGAGGGTGCTACCGAGAACCAGGTCGTCGGCCATTGTCGGAATCGTAGATGGACGATGCAAAGTTAACTACAGATTATCCGACAGTGTTTGTATCTCGTAGGCAATAGTGTCGAGGGCTGCCTTCAGCTTTTCACGTTCCTGCCTGGTGAAGTCGTCGGGCTTCCCGTTTTTGATATCATGATTCAGCTTGTGGCACAGCCAAGAACGTGAACGGCCAAAGAAGCGCTCCGCTATATACGACACTTTCAGCACTTTCATAATGTCGTGCTCTTTTAGATTCAGCACACGCTCAGCATCGCACGAGGCCCTGTAACGAGCCACAGCATCTTCTGCCAGTCTCGCACCCTCTTCAGATTGGGCACGCACCATAATTTCTTGTATAAGCTCTTCCATTTTATTATCTGTCAAAGCCGCTCCCCTTTCGGAGAGGGATCTTGTGGAGTGATTGGGGGTTAAACTCTCGTCAATTCCTTGACTATCGCTCTGATGATGTCTCGGAGAATACAAAGGTGGTCAACTTTTGTTGAAAATGCAAATTTTCAAGTATTCTTTTCAAAAAAAAATGCACCCCCACCGTGGATGGCAAGGATGCATTCAGCCTTATCGGAATTTGTCAAGTTAAACAAGGCCAGATTTATGCTGTCAGCGGCTTTGCGTATGCGGTCGGATAATGAAATTAAAGAATTAAAACGGTTGGTCTTCCGAATCCTCGACCTGTTGGCAATGATTGAGACTTCGAACAACCAACCTATCGTCAATCGAATCAAGGGACTTATTTACGAAATTCTCGACACTATAGAGAAAAACGATTAACATGGTGCCCCCGGTTGACAGACGGGGGCAAATTTACAAAATATTTATGAAAAACAAAAAACCTACGTTTGAACAGATGTTTACCGACCGGGATATGCTCAGGCGAGAAAAATGCACCCCGCCGTGGATAACGAGAGGACATGATAGCTCTTTGAAATGAAATGGAGTACAAAATCAAACAAGATGAAGAGCAGCCAATTCGGAACCAAGGCGACGGATACCAGCCTCAATTTTTTTCAGCTGCGCGTCGGAAATTGGCGTATCACCTTTTTTATATTGACGCATCAATCCGGGATTGATTCCGACATATCGCCCGAGAGCACTTACGTTAATCATCGGGTAATACTCAAATAATGAAGACAAATCAAAGCGAAACTCTACATCTTCGGCAAGGCATGCCGGCATTTCGTCGCCAAGCTCTGTATAACTATCCTTCACTTCTTCAATGGTGTTGAAGAAATCTTCTTTCGCCTCCGTTATTGTGTCACCTGTGCCAATTAACTGCACTTTATCGAGGGTAGTATTATAGGCAATATATGAGCCGTCTGACTGTTTTTCGATACTTACTTTCATTTGCGTTGGGGTTGTTATTGCGTATTAGAATGGGGAAGCACTGACCTTTCTCTGTAACGATTTATATCAGTTCTTTCCTCTTCAATGCGTTTATTTGTATGTGTATGCAACGCAAAGGTATTACATTTTTGCCATACATCCGAATTTATAGGCACAAAATCCACACCCAAGACAGCAGCGAGCCCAATTGTGGAGGGAGGCGATTGTGCAACGAATTAACGCGGCTCCGAGTAAAGGGCGCTCCATGGCGTGCCCCTTATTCAGAGTCGCGTGTAGGTGTGGCCGTCATCGGATTTTCACCCGAAGACAAACACTTTATTTTGTGGTGGCGGGACGTTTTCAGCAGCTGCGAGGACGCGCGATTGTCGGAGCTTGCGGAAGCGGCCCCATTGCTCAGGAGGGAGCGCGGGGATGGTGGGATAAAAGATGTAACATATTTATAGATTGGATGATTAAAAGGTTAATAACTCGGGTTGATTATCTCGGTGTTGTAAAACGCCGGCCGGCTGACGCCCTGAGCTCAGGGGCGCCTTTTTTGTTTTACACTGCAAAGTTACGATAAGAATCATGCTAAAGTTCCTACATTTCCGCACTCGGCGGCGCTATTCATGATGAGCACTCGCATAATNNNCTGGANAACAANNTNATACAANGACANGATTGTTGTNGTGAATTTATGAGGTGCATAGAACCGCCCACGACAAGTAGCGTCTCCGAAGCTTTTCCCCTCAATTTTGGGTGGATGCTTTGAAAAGCGTCCGTACTGCAGGGGTTCAAAAAAAAAGCGCAATTGTGCGAGCGGCTCTTTTACCGCGGGGTGCGCGGCCCGGTGCCGCTTACCGCCACGGCTACTGCTCGGGACGCGCTCTCCGGCGCGTCTTGCGTCGTGGATGCATTGTGAAGCAATAAAAAAGCGCGGCCGCATGGGGGATGCGGCCGCGTGGTGCGGGGGGGAGCGACGTCGGCGAGGTGCCGGTTTTCGACACGTGCGGCTTTGTTTTCAGTCGCATACGCTCAAGGATTGGTTAAACTACCGTAAACGGCTTCGGCTATTTCCTTGAATAGCGAAGCTGATTGCTCTGAGGTTTCGTGCGAATCCTTCACGAGTATCGCAAGGAAAGCCATGCGGCCGTCGGGCAGAGCGATTGCGGCAACGTCGCCTGTGGCAAGCCGCATGCCGCCGGCGTCGCGGTCCGACATTCCCGACTTGTGGCCCGCAAATGCTCCGGCGGGGAGCCCGGACGCAATTTTCTCGCGGCCGGTGGTGCTGTTCTGCAACAGCGATCTCAAGTAGCCGCACTTATCCGGAGTGAGAACTTTATCGCCGTAAACGGCTTCCATTACGCGGCACAATGCTTCGGCCGTGCTTTTGTTGCGATAGCTCCGCAAAATATCTTCGTGCATCGTAGCTTCTGTCTCGGAAAGAGTGCAGCCTGAGATACCCATATCACGGATACATCGGTCGATACGGTCTATTCCGCCTGCAAGGTCGATAAGTATGTCGCAGGCATTATTGTCGCTCCTGCCCACGGAATATTGCAGCAGNCTGTCCACCGTGAGCGCGGCACTTCCTCCGCCTATGCTGTCGCGGATGGGACTGTAGGTATTCAGGGCCAGGTTGGTGGAATCAACCGTGATAAGAGAGTCGATGTCAATGTCGGTGCCGAGTAATGCGATAGCTCCGTGCAATTTGAANATGCTCATCAACGGCAATTGGGCAGTATCACCTGCCGCAAGCACATTNCCGTCGCAGAGCACGGCAACTCCCACCGTGCCGTCGTGGGCACTGATTATTGAATCTATGCTGCCGCGCAGTTTATCGTCCGGCGAAGCTGAAGCACCCGTGCCGTTGCANNTGAATAACGCCGNTATCGCAAATATGAAAAATAAAATTCCGCACTTCATAACACCACTATTTATCAAGCAGGCTTTCGGNCNNCCCGAGAGCGGCGACCATATCGTAGGCAAATACGACACTTCTCTGTGATTTACATCGCCCATAAATTCAATTTCAACAAATTCATTAAGATACATATAGNTGGCGAGGCCGCATCGGGGGATGCGGCCTCGCTGTGAGATAGGAGCCGGATCAGTCGGCGATGAGGTCGTGGCCGGTCATTTCGGCGGGCTGCTTCTCGCCCATGATGTGGAGGAGCGAGGGNGCGACGTCGGCGAGGCGNCCGTTTTCAACGCGTGCGGCTTTGTTTTCGGTCACGTAGACGAAGGGCACGGGGTTGAGCGAGTGGGCTGTGTTGGGCGTGCCGTCGGGGTTCTCGGCGTTGTCGGCGTTGCCGTGGTCGGCGATTATGATCACTTCGTAGCCGTTGGCGCGGGCTGCCTCTACGGTGTCGTGCAGGCACTTGTCGAGTGTCTCGACGGCCTTCTGGATNGCGGGGTANACACCGGTGTGGCCCACCATGTCGCCNTTGGCGTAGTTAACGACGATGAAGTCGTATTTCTTTTCGCCGATGGCCTCTACGAGCTTGTCCTTGACCTCGGGGGCGCTCATTTCGGGCTTGAGGTCGTAGGTGGCAACCTTGGGCGAGGGCACGAGGATGCGGTCTTCGCCGTCGAAGGGCTGCTCGCGGCCGCCGTTGAAGAAGAAGGTGACNTGGGCATACTTCTCGGTCTCGGCGATGTGGAGCTGCTTGCGNCCGAGCTTGGAGAGGTATTCGCCGATGGTGTTGCCCACGTTTTCCTTNTCGAANAGGATGTAGACGCCCTTGAAGGATGCATCGTAGGGTGTCATGCAGTAGTATTGCAGGCCGGGGATGGTGTGCATGCCTTCCTCGGGCATATCCTGCTGGGTGAGCACCACGGTGAGTTCTTTGGCGCGGTCGTTGCGGTAGTTGAAGAAGATGACTACGTCGCCTTCGCCGATGGTGCCGTCGACGGTGGCGTTGTTGATGGGCTTGATGAATTCGTCGGTGACGTCCTCGTCGTAGCTTTCCTGCATGGCGGCTACCATGTCGGTGGCCTGCTTGCCCTCGCCTTTGACGAGAAGATCATACGCNACGCGCACGCGCTCC
The DNA here is from genome assembly GCA_014801485.1 of Bacteroides sp. Classification (GTDB taxonomy): domain Bacteria; phylum Bacteroidota; class Bacteroidia; order Bacteroidales; family Muribaculaceae; genus CAG-873. The sequence continues at coordinate 32,322 of JAAVEC010000011.1, read as the reverse complement.
CAGCGCTTGTCGCGGTCCATGGCATAGTAGCGGCCGATGATGCTGGCCACGGTGCCGGCGCTCTGAGCGCAGTGGGCCTGGAGCTGCTCGATGAAGCCCTTGCCGCTGCGGGGGTCGGTGTCGCGTCCGTCCATGAAGCAGTGGAGGTANACGTCCTTGAGGTCGTAGTGCTTGGCGATGTCGCAGAGGGCGAAGATGTGGTCGAGCGAGGAGTGCACGCCGCCGTTGCTGGTGAGGCCCATGAAGTGCATGCGNTTGCCGCTTGTCNTGGCATACTCGAATGCCTGCTTGATCATGGGATTCTGCAGNATGGTGCCGTCGGCGATGGACTTGTTGATCTTCACGAGGTCCTGATACACGATGCGGCCTGCGCCGATGTTGAGGTGTCCCACTTCGGAGTTGCCCATCTGTCCGTCGGGCAATCCCACGTCTTCGCCTCCGGCCTGGAGCTGCGAGTGNGGATANGTTGCGAGCAGGTGGTCCCAGTAGGGAGTGGGAGTGTTATAGATGGCATCGCTGTGGGTGTGGTTGCCGATGCCCCATCCGTCGAGGATGATCAAGAGAGCTTTATGTGCCATTGTGTGGTATATTGTGTTTCTGTTATTTGTTGCTGTCAATGTCGTTTTCGCGTTCCTCGCGCAGGCGCTCGCGGCGCTTGAGACTNAAGTGAAGAAGCACGAGCACTATGAGGGTGATGGCAATGATGCCGAAGTAGTAGAGGGCCGACTGCCGCCCNGCGGCATATTCGGGATATCCCATAGCTGCCATCACTGCGAGATACACGAGCAGGATGGCGGGGATGAGCGTGCTGCGCTTGATTCTGCGGTTCATGTGGTGGCAGGAGCGGTTTCGGGCGGCAAGGCTCTATAAGGCGAGGCCGCCGGNTCAAACTTGCCTTCGCGCAGGTAGCGGTAGATGTGGAGGCATGCCCAAGAGTCGAGGGCGGCATACATCTGCTGCTGTGGCGTGAGGGTGGAAGCCTCCCAGTTGGTGAGGCGCTGGCGCTTGGATATGCGGCGGCCGAAGACGATGGCGTAGATCTTCTGCAGGGAGCAGTCGGCTATGGCATATTCCTTGACGAAATTCTGGAGCTCGATGAATCCTTGCGGATCGAGAGGCTCGGTGCGTCGCATCACGTTGAAANCGNCGTGAATGNATAGNCCCNCCTTGGTTATGGCGGGATTCTCCAGGAANTGGCGCAGGGNCTCGGGGATACCCAGCTTGTTGAGGCGTATGAGGTAGTTGTGTGTGTCGGTGGAAAGCTGCATCAGGGCCACCTTNTTCACGCATCCTTTCTTGAAGGAGGGCTTTGTCTCGGTGTCGAATCCCACGAGCGAGTGGTCGCACAAATCGGCCAGGGCGGCGTCGAGCTGCTCCGGTGTCTCCACCAGGGTGATGGGGCCGTCGAATTCCACGGTGGGCAATTCTGCCACGGCCTGCTTGGTTATAGAGAGGGAAAATGCGGTCATTTTCATGATACGCAAAGTTACGCATTATTTGCGACACACTGCATATCTTTGTGCAAAAAATAGCAAAACGCGCCACCCCGGCCGGGGTGACGCGCCTATAGAATGCCCGGGAGGGGCTTACTGATTGACGTAGACCTTGCGGGCGCCCACGAGATAAATGCCACGGGCGAGGCCGCGGAGAGCCTCTGCCGCGCGCACGCCGCGGCGCACGCAGATGCCTGCCGGCGTGAACACATCCACGAGGGTGTCCGGGTCAAGATCGGCCGCTGCTTCGGTGATACCCGTGGAGGTGTCGACCGTGACGGGATTGGTGAAGAGCGCCAGATTGGGATAAGCCTCGTTGAGGAGCAAACCGGTGACCTTGTCGGAGAAGGTGTAGTGGAAGCTGGTGACGCCGCCGTCCACGGTGTACTCGGGGTCGTCGCTGTCGCCATCAAGGGCTTCGCCCACTACTTCGCCGGTATCGGTGTCGATATATACTTCGCCCAGATACCAGTAGAACTGCGTGGCCACGCCGGCGGCAGTGGCCTGCGAGCTGAGGTCGACCTTGCCGTCGATGCACTCGACGTCGAGCCTGGCCTGAGTGCCGTAGTAGAACTTGGTGAGCTCGGGCAGCCCGGTGGTGTCGGGCAGCGTGGCGAAGGTGAAGCGGTTGTTGGTGATATCCAGCACCTTGATGGTGGAAGCAACCGGCGAGAGGTCGATAGTGGAGAGATTATTGCCGGAAATGGCGAGCTCCTGCAGGGCGGTGAGGCCGGCAAGATTCACTTCTTCCATGCCATTGTCGGTGATAGCCAGGCCCCAGAGCACGGGGTTGTTGAACTTGAGGTCGGAAATCTTGTTGCGGTTCAGCACCAGCACTTCAATTCCGGGGAGCCCGGTGGCATCGAAAGATTCGTAGTTGTTGGAGCCCAGGTTGAGCATGCGCAGACGGGTGAATGAGTCGAACGTCATGGAGCTCAAGTTGTTGTCTTCAAGATTAAGCTCCCTGATATCAGGCGATGCGGGGAACACGATGCCATCTTCGTCAAGACCGGCTCCACCCACGGAGAACGACGTGAGAGAGGTCATGGGAGATGCATCTATGCTCGTCATGGGCACATTGTAGATCGAGAACACAGTGAGCTCGTCGGCCGAGCCGTAGGTGTAGACCTTGGCTTCGGCACCGGCATAGGCAATCTGATCGGTGAAGGACCGATAGGCATCGGCCGGAACCTCGTACTGGAGGTACTCCGTGCCGTCGCCACGCCAGTCGATATACACGGCAGTGGGTGCTTTGGCACGGAAAATCACGTTGGCCTGATCGGTGGCTCCGGCACACTTGAAGGATGCAATCACGGTGCTGGGCGCACCCACGACGAGAGTGTTGGTGGTGCGGAACGCGTTGTCGCCGCTGAGGTCGGGGAAGGCCGGATTGGTCATCTCGCAATACACCTCGCCGAGCTCGGTGTTGAGGAAGCGGGTGGCACCGTCGGTGCACTCCATGTCCACGCCCTGGAGAAGCAGAGTGCCGTCGGCCTTCTTCCACACGAATGTGGTGCCCGCGCCGTCGATCACCCTGTTCTGGGCCGTGAGGTTGATACCCGGAGCTTTATCCACGATATACCACAGGGCCTGGGGTGCGTAGGTGTAGTCGCATCCGGCGGGGAAAGCCGAGGCCAGGGGGAGCGTGCGGATAGAGAGCTTGTTGGAGGCCACGTTGAAGGTCTTGAGAGCGGGCATGGCATCGATCGTGAGGCTGTCGATGCTATTGTTGTGCAGGTCGATTGTTTCGGCCGAGGCCAGGTAGGTGAGGCTCATTATGCCCTCGATGCGGTTGTTGGACAGGTCGAGGTCGCGCAGGTCGTTGTAGTTGGTGAGGTTGAGCGCGGTGAGGCGGTTGTCGGAGAGGTCGAGGGTCTTCACCTGTCGGTTGCTTGCAATCTCAAAGTTGTAGATCTGGTTGCGCTCGGCCTTGATCTCGCGGAGCACATATTTCTCGTAGCCGCCGGAGGGGGCGAGGAGCGAGAGATTGCCGAGGCGGTTGCCCGAGAGGTCGAGAGTCTCAAGGCAGCGGTTGTACTGCAGGTCGATGGAGCGCAGCGAGCAGTCGGTGACGCTGAGGCGGCGCAGCTCGGTGGCCGCCGTGACATCCAGCGATGCCAGGGGCTGGTCGCTGATGACGAGCGACGTGAGCACGTCGCTTTCCTCGATACCTATCACCACATCCTTAGATGCTTCCGCAGCATTGAGGGTGATGGTCGTGGGGCTGGCAGGGTCGGCTGAAGTGACGGCGAAGGTGAGCTCCTCGCTGTCGCCGGCCTTTACGTGGATGGTGCGCGGCGAGGCGGCTGATGCGCCGTAAAGCGATACTCCGAACTTCACATCCCCGGCCACTGATGAAGGACGGAACGTGACTATGGGAGAGGGCTTGCCGAAGTCGGCCGCGCTCTTGACCATGAAGGAGCCCGAACGCAGGGTATAGTCGGGGAACGCCGAGTTGATATACTCCACGTAAACAGANTCGGTGAACGCCTGNTTGAAGGTGACCTTTCCATCGGCATATTGATAGGCCGACTCATCCACCTCAACTACTTCCTGAGCGATGGGCGCACGCCACATCTTCACGGTGGTGGTGGTGCCTTCGCGCAGCACGCTCTCCGAGAGGTCGAGCACCGATCCCACAGCGTAGCTGCGCTCGCAGGGGAGCGGATCGCGGAAATAATAATACTCGCCCCACTCTGCCCCGGGAAGCGGCAGTGTGGCATAGGTGAGATCATTATATGTGAGATTCACGGAGTACAAGCTGGTGTTGGCGTCCAGATTGATGGTGCTGAGGTTGTTGTATTTGAGGTTGAGATTGGTGATGAGCGGGTTGTGGCTGAGGTCGATACCNGTGAGGCCGTTACCGCCCAGCGACACNATCACGAGGTTGGGATTATGGCTGAGGTCGATGCTCTGCAGCCGCACGTCGGTGTTGATGGTGCCTGATGAGTGCTCGGCCAGGAAAGTGAGCAGATTGGCATTGCGGCTGAGGTCGACGGTGGTCACGCGNGTATCGGANATGTTAAGGCTNGTGAGATTGGTATTCTGCGACACGTCCACGGCAGCCACGTCGGTGAGTTCGAGTGAAAGCACCTGCAGATTGGGGCACCCCGAGGGGTCGATGTTGCGCAGCCCGCGGCAGTGATAGGCGTCGAAGCTCACCATGGCGGGATAATCGCTGAGGTTGAACGACTCGTCGATATACTCGGTGATGTCGATTTCCAGAATCATCAGATTGGGCTTATTCGGGCCCACGATGAGGGGAGTCTCGGGAGTGAAGGTGTTGTCGGACAGATAAATCGCCGCGGCCTTGGTGAAGGGCGTGAGGTCGAGACGCTTCAGCTCGTTGTGCTGGAGATCTATGATCTCAAGATTGGTGCACCGGTCCATATCGATCCAGTCGATATAGCAACCTTCGGCATCGAAATAATCGAGCTTGGAAGCATCGCCGTAGATGCGCACGATGCCTTCGGAGCTCACGCGGCACTGAATGGCCGTGCCCTTCATGGCCTGGGAATCCTGGTCGAAATATGCAACGTCGACATACACTTCCTCGGGGCCGAAGCCGTAGTCGATGTCGAAGTAGGTGGGTTCCGTGGCTCCGAGAACGATATGAAACGAGTTTGTATCGCCGTAGGTGTCGTAGATGTTGGTGCGGAAAGTGACCGCNGGTTCCTCGGCGGAATCCTGCGCCNCGGCCTTTCCGCCGCATAATGCGAGTGCGCCCAGCGCCACGCANAAGCTCTTCTTAAATATATTCATACTCTTCAATGTGGTTATTTAACGCAAATCTTGGTGGAGTGGCGGCCGTTGACGCTCACCACGTACACGCCGGGAGCCCATGCTCCGGCATCGACGGTGGCCTGGTCGGCCTCGACGGATANGGATGCCACCTGCGAGCCGGCCAGGGAATAGGCCTGCAGCGAGATGNGGCCGCTGCCGTCGCCGCAGAATANTTCAAACACGTTGCGNGCANTCTCGGTGACGATGAGGCGGTCGTTGGTATTATCGGTGATAACGTCGCCGATGCCTGCGGAGGCCCTGCGTATCACTTCCTTAAGNCCTTCGAGGGCATTGAATTTGCCTGCACCCCAGCGCACGGGATCGGCTCCCAGCACGTCTTCGTCCACCACGGCCGTGGTCTCGATGATGTCGCGCACGCGGTCTACCGTGAGCGTGGGGTCGGCCTCAAGCCAGAGGGCNATACAGCCNGCCACGAAGGGGCACGACATCGAGGTGCCTATCTCCTGCTTCCAGTAGTGGGTGCGACCGCNGGCGTCGGTGTAGCGGGCGGAGTTGAGATAATCGCAGAAAGCAGCCTTATTGGCATCGCTATAGCCGGAGGTGGCATTGTCGAGATAGGGAGTGCTCATGGCCGAAATGATAGCGGCTCCGGGAGCACACACGGTGGGCAGGTTGCGGCCGTCGGCCAGNGTTCCGAACGACGAGAATCCNCTCACTCCTCCGNGCTTGTAGNCGTCGCCCTCATAGGANGATTCCCAGCCGTCNAGGGCGGTGAAGGTGTTGCGGGTGTTNTAGGAGCCCACCACTATCACGTTGTGGGCCACGGCCATATCGGAGATAGAGCCGTTGCAGCTGCCGTCCTGAAACTTGTCGAGGCCGTAGTTTTCCATCCATGTGGTGAGGCCGTCGCCATAGCAGTCGATGCGCTGGCCGTCCTTGCCCGTGATTTCAAAGCCGAGCACGTANGTGCCCGAAGTGCGGTTTTCTTCAGTGTCGATCACNTAGTAGTCGATCATGCCGTAGTAGCGGCCGGTCTCCTCGTCGATCATACCACCCACGCCCACATAGCCGTCGAAAGCCTTTACGAAGGTGGCATCGCCTATGACGTCGGTGTCGTCCATCTGATAGTCGGNGGAGCTGCAATAATATGTGCCCACGCCGTCGCCAACCTTGGGCATACGCTTNGCCTCTCGATAGTTGCGGTCCTTATTGTAGATTATGGCCTGCAGGTCGAATGGCGTGTCGTCGTCGGAGTAAATGGCTATNGAGCCGTAGCGGATGGTGTTGTTGGTGAAATCCGAACCGCCATCAGGACTGTACTGATAGAGATAGGGATGGATGAGAGTGCGCACGCTGTTGTCGGTGTCGGTGAACGTCTTGGTCAAGGCTATCTTGAGGTCGCCTTCATTACCGGCCGAGATACATATAATGGATTCTTCGCCCACCTGGTCGAGGAAACGCGCCATNGTGGAATTGGGNTCGTGCGGACCCGCATTGCTGCCGAGTGAAAGACTGTAGACCAGCGGCATACCCATGTATTGGGCGTAGCTGAAGAGGTGGTCCATACCATAGGCGATAGTNACATCGGCCAATGTGCCGCACGACACTGCAAGNTCGGCGCCNGTGGCCACGCCGTAGTAGGGATTGTCGATTTTCTTGATTTCGGGCAGGNTGCCGTTGAGGCCGGTGGCTATCTCCACTTCGCCNTTGTAGCTGCCGCCCAGGATACCNAGGGTGTGGGTGCCGTGGTAGGTGGTGCGGTCGTCGGTGCTGAAGGATGAAATCGCACCGCCCTGATACACGTTGTGGCCATAGAAATCCTCGGCCAGCGAAGAGCCGGATGCATTGGGGCGGATGTGGGCCAGAAAACCGATGCGCGAGGTGCCATCCGGCTGCGTAAAGCTGATGTGGTTGGGGTCTACGCCCTGATCCACNACGGCAGCAATCACTCCGGCGCCGGTATAGGCTTTAGACAGTCCGTTAAGACCNTTGTGAATATCGTCCACTCCGGTGGCCTCGCGGGCTTTGTCGAGATGAGGCTTCACGTCGTGCTGCAGCTGAAACGAGCGCANCATGGGCAGACGCGAGCANCGTTCCACGTCGGCATAATCCACCTCCACCACGGCAATATCTCCGCGCATCGTGAGCACGCGCATGCCTTCGGCCGCGAGTTGTTCGGCAGTGGTGCCTTCCTGCACGAGCAGAAAGGCTGCGGTGGATTGAGAGTGTTCCTTCGTGCCCGACACCTTGCGCAGGCGTGCACCGGCAGCACTTGAAGATGTGGAGTTTTCGATTCCATGCCGGCGCAGCTGAGCCCGGCTCCGGAGAGAAAGAGCATCGTTCTGTGCGTCGACACACACGATTGCTCCAAGCATGAGCGCAGTGGCAATTATTCTGTTGTTCATGTAATTTTTAATAGTTTGAAAAGCCGGTTGCACTGCCGCAGGGGCATGCAACCGGCGATATTCATCAATTAATCGAGTTCATTTCAAAGTTCACCGAACCACCACTTTAGTGCCGTTGGTGATGTAGATGCCGGCGGGCAGAGCGTTGATGGCTGCGGNATCGCCNTGATCAAGCACCTTCACNCCCTGAAGATTGTAGACGGGGCCGNAGGNGGCACCCTCGGCNGCNACGTTGCTGATACCGGTGAAGGCCTTTACAACCACGGAATGGTCGGCAGTGGCTGCGAAGCTGTAGGCTCCGTTGTCGTCGGCTTCCAGATCCTCGCCATCGAGAGTCACTGTGAAGTCGCCGTTTTCAGGCAGATACACAGCCACGTTGGTACCGGTGAGCACGGTGAGGCCGGAGGTGAAGTCGGGGCAGAGGTTAATAAGGTCGGTCACCACCTGCACGTCCTCGGTGCCTTCGCCGAAAAGCTGGAAGCTNATCTCGAAGAAATCCGGAGCCTCGCCCTGGGTGTAGACCTTATAGACATCGCCGTTTTCGGGATAGCTCTGCTGGGTGAAATAGCTGCTGGTGTAGAGGTTCTGAATGGCCTCGTTGTTTTTATAGGCGTAGTAGGGATTGCTTCCGCTCACAGATACCATATAGAGGATGGATGCCTGCGTGGCAAAGGGAATCACGGTGTAGCCNGCCTCGGAGATATTGTGATACTCGCGGGATTCCTCATCACTCCAGGTTGCGGAATAGACTCCTTCAAGACTGTCGATATAGAGGGCAAACTTGCCGTCAAGCACGAGCTGGTCGGTGGTGATATTGATGGTCATACCATCAGTGATTTGCAGCGAATTGTACTGAGGAACAAGCTTCACGCCGTCGCCATCGGTNATGGAGGAGATGAAGTAGCCGGTAGCAAGCTTGAGGTAGATATANGGATTGTTCTCGCCCACGCTCAAGTGATTCTCTCCGGCAGTGAGCTCAAAGGGCTCGGCCGAATACTGCGATTGGCCCGGATATACGGTGATGTGGGAAGGATCGTCTACGTTGAGCACGAAATCAAGGGTGCCGAAGGGATGGGCATCTATCACCACATCCACGGGATCTACGCCCAGCGTGTAGGACACGTAGTAGGTGGGCTGCGGCTCGTCGTTAATGGTCACGGAACCAATCTGATAGTTGTTGGTGTCGAAGTCAATGCTGAAGGTCGAGCCGGCGGGCAGCGCGAAATCTTCGTCGTAATAGTTCGACACTTCCTCGTAATTCACACGGAAAGCCTTGATGGCTCCCTTGGCATCCTCGGGGATTGTGATGGTCACGGGCACGTCCACATCCGGGAAGTTCACGGTGATTTCAATCTCGTCNCCATCGGCTACGGGCACGTTCACCTGGCTGCCGGAAGAAGTCACCTTGTTGCCGTTGAGCTTCACGAGATAGAGAGGCTTATAATCCTTGGAGGAGAACATCAGGGGCGATTCTTCACCGGGGATAAATTTCACCTCGGTGGTTTCGCCGGTGAGCTCGAATTTGCCGGTGCCGGTGCGGTAGCCCACCACCTGGNTGTAGTCGTCGGTGACGGTGACGGTGACCGACGCCGTGCGCAGTTCGGCGAGATTCTGGGTGTTGATCTCATAGACGCGGCCATCCACATAGGGCGTCAGGTAGAGCGACGCACTCATGCCTGAACTTACGTACAGGTTGTTTTCCGGAGAGTCCACGCATTCCACGCTCTGAAGGCGGAAACCATCCTTGGCGTTGATATAGACCGTNTGGTAATCCGTAGGATTGTATTCNATCACGTTNTCGCCGGCAGTGAGATTGAGATAGNTGCCCGAAATCTGGATTGAAACCGCATCGGTATCCTGAATTCTGAACGTCACGCTCTCGGCGAANACCCNGGATGTGCNCACTGCGGCCATCACGGCCAAGAGCACGATTGCGTAGATTTTTTTCATAAGCAAGAATGGAATATTAAGTTTATTCTATTTTTTNGACGTGCAAAATTATAAATACCTGAGCAAATAGAATTAACAGCAAGTGTTAAAAATATATAAATGCCTATTTCTATGCAATTTTTGTGATAATTATAACTTTTTTAACCTAATTTTCCTACGATTTATAAGCGGCAGATACAATTCTCCCCGGACGCGCACGATACACATCCGGGGAGAAAGGCATAGTCTACCGCACCTCAAGAGCGCTGCCGGCCGAGTGAGCGGTGAGCGAGGGTGCAAGGGCGCTCTGCACCGTGGCGAGGCCGCCGGCAAAGNTGCCGGCCACGGCGGCGGTGCAGTCGTAGCTGATCTGATAGGTGCCCTTGGGCAGATAAGATATGAACAGGCGCGTGGATGCGTCGCGGTTCTCGCGATAGAAATATGCGCCACCGCTTTCCGNCATGCCGGGNGTCTGCACCNTGGGCTCAAGCNCNGCGGCACGATTGTCGACGATATTCACNTATTGCATGTCGCGGCCCACGTGGAGCGTGAGAAGCACCCGCACGCGGCTGCCCAGAGGCATCTCATCGGTATAGGTAGTGGAGCCATCAGCGCCCACGAGCATCATGCGCTTCTCGATCGAAAGACCGTCGCAATCCACGGCCTTGACAAGGCCNGGCAGCGTGCGATAGCTGCTGATCACNGCACCATACGACGGCACGGACGCCGCGGGAGCTACCGTGAGGGTCTTGCCTGCGGCNTCGNGCCCCAGGGNCACAGTGGCCTCGCCGCCATANCTGCAGGCATCACCCAGGTGNACGGGNTTCCCNTTGAGAGTGACTGTGGCGGGGGCATTATCCGTGTGCCACGGCGTGCCACTGCTGATGAATGCGCCCACGAGCTGAGTGGCATCCGATGCTCCGAGACCCACCGTGGCCTGCTCGCGCACCACGAGCCACTGGCGCATTCCGTCGATGAGCGCCGAAGAAGGATCCACGCGGCCGAAGGCCATGAGCATNGGCGCATATTGCTCTATATCGGCAACACTGGGGAAGCTCACGCCCTGCGACGGCGANTTCACGGCAAATTCACTCACGGAAGATATTATGGCAGCGGCCTCGTCGTTGCGGCCATAGAGAGAGAGCAATATNGCCATATTGGCCTTGCGCGAGGTCGAANCTTTGCGCCATCCGGCCGCGCAGTCGCGCAGCGTGGCCTCAATCACCTTGCTACCGAACGCCGACGGCTGCACATCCTTCCACATGCTGCGCACAACGGCATAGGCCATGCTGGGCTCCACCTTTCCATCACAATCCTTTTCCAGCTCGCGGTCGAGATACTTCAGCGCATCGCGCATCATGCGGTCGAGTNCCTCATCGGCCGGGAGGTCGCCGGCCATGCGCAGCANTCCGAGGTCGTGAAGGGCCATAGACGTGGCCCACTGCGAAGACTCCCGGCTCCACGGCCCCCAGCGCAGTCCGCCATCTTTATCAGCGAGTTTCCCGAGCAACTTTATCGCTGCAGCNATCTGNNCNGCAGCATTAGAGGAATCGAGAAGAAGACTCAGGCGAGCCATCCGCTCGGTATCGCTCTGAGCAGCCTGCACCCAGGGCGTGGCNTTGAGNGCCACGGTCTTCAGCGCATCATTTTGNGCCAGACGTGATACCGGGGCTTTATCTTTCCAAGCCTTNAGTGCATCNGCCACGGCCGGATTGCGCTTCACTATACCAGCCGANGTGCATGCGGCAAANAGNGTGTGCACNGCTTCGGTAGNAGTGGTGGCATCGTAGGTGACGAGTCCGGGCAGTGCTTTCACGATCGACCACGAGGGATTCATGCAGTATTGCAGGGTGTAGGTNCCNTCAGGGTCGGAGGGGATGTGTATCGAAAGGGANTTATCGCCGGGGTTGAGATAGAAGGGAGTTGACTCCACCACATCACACTCGGCCGANTCTACCGGCACGAGAGCCTGCTCGCCGTCGGAGAANGTGCCGTCGGTGCATCGCACACGGTAGCCCACGGCTAANGCATCNAAGGGAGCCTCGACGTCGATCGCCACTACGGCCGACGCTCCTGCGGCCACGCGCTGCGTGGATTCAGCCGTGGCCGTCACCTGCATGGTCGACGGATTGAAGAGCTCNACCGTGGCGGTGATATCGGATTCTTCCTCCTTATTATTATATATGGTAGCGAGCANGCGCGCCTTGTCGCCCTGCCTGAGGAAGCGGGGCAGATTGGGCTGCACCATCACGGGCTTATTGGCCACAATATCGCGGATAATACTGCCGGCTTCCATTTCCCGGGACCATGCAAGCGCATGGAAGCGCCATGTGGTNTTGGCATCAGGCACAATGAAGTCGAGCGTGACGNTGCCGTCTTCATCCGTGGCCACGGAGGGCATCCAGAACGCCTGCGCCACCTCGGCGTCGCGNTAGGCGAAATCGTTTTCCGCCTCTCGGACGCCACCATTTTCAGAGACGCCGCCATCNGCTAAAGCCTCATNTTCACAACTCTCTTCACAGTCTTCGGCAACATTAGCCATACTCATNGTCACGTCGGCCGCACCGGCGGTGGCCTGCAACGACTTCTCGACCGNCATCTTGCGCATCATCGGCGCAGCCATNTCGTACATGCGGCCATAGACCATATACTGCAGATACTTGAATGCCGGAATCGACAGCGTGGGAGCATCAAGCAACTTTAAGTCTGCCATTTGCCACGACGTGTATATGCCATCGTTGAGAGTGCCGAGCGACATCAGCGGACTTTTTTCCGCCAAACTGAAACGCGACGGCCATTGCATTGATTGCAAGGCATCCAGCGCGTGATTATACATCGTGGCCACCATTGCCGCATCCGAGGCTCCGGGACCCGTGATCTTCAATTTCCACTGCTCACCGGCACCCGGCACAAGACGGTCGCGGAAACTCACGGTCTCTATCTCCACCTGCGGAGATGCCGGGCGAGTGATGCGCACGCTGTAGGACGTGATTTTGCCATCCACCACCGTGGCAATATCGAGCACACCATTATCGGCGCCCTCGGGCAGGTCGAGCGAGAGGTGGCGGAATCCCTTATCGCGCTTCTGCACTTCCACCTCCACAATCTTATCCTCCACACACAGGGCGGCATACAGCCACACGTTGTCGCGACCTACACCATAACGGAACGCCGCGCGACCGGAAACATCGGTGGTTATATCGCTATCGGTCACGAGCAGAGGTATATCATCCGGAATGGAGTTCAATTCCACATTATATATAATAAGCTTTGCCGATTCCACGGCATTGGCCAGAGCGCTGTCCACGGGCGCCACTTTGAGCATATAGTAGCCTCCACGCACCTTGTCGAGATCGGCCACGGGCGACATAGACGAGCATGTGCCGGAAGCCACCGCCTTCATGGTTCGGGTCTCGAAAAGCTCCCATTTAAGCTTGATATCCACTTTGGTGCCCTGAGCATCATAGACATCGACGGGCAGTATCGTCTTCGTCATGGCTCGCAGATACTGCGAGCTGCCCGATACGTTTATAGCGTAGGGCTTGCCGTTGGTAAAGCCCTTGCGCGCCGATGCCGTCTCGGCAGTCTTGGCGGTCACGGTGATATCGGCCATGAAATCATGCGACTGAGCCCCCTGGAGCATCGAGGCCGGAACTACCACCTCGAAATTGCCGTCTTCTCCGGTCTTGCCTTCGATGCCACCCACGTAACCATCAGGCTGCCACCAGCGCCAGCGAAACACCTTGTTGACGGCCACGCTCACTGCGGCGTCGGCCACGGGCATACCCGAATACGTCTCGGCACGGCCGCGCAACGTCACGTCGCCGGCAGCCGGCATATCGNGCAGAACCGTTACATCCGTCACTTCAAATGTGGGCATCTTATAGTCGCTCACCATCACCCTGCAAGACCCTACAATGCCTTTGTCGGTGCTTAAAAAGATATAATGATAGCCCGTGAGGCCATCGGCGGGAGCCTCAAACGAGCCATACACGCGGCCATAGGCATCCGTTACGGCTTCGGTCTCGGCCACTTTATTATGGTTGGCATCGTGGAAAAGCACCTTCACTTTGAGGCCGGCGGCAGCATTGCGCGATTTGAGTCCGTCGCTGCTATAGTCCACGATCGCCGCCCAGCCCAACGTGTCGCCGGGATGATAAATCGGGCGGTCGGGCAATATTGAAGCATGATAATGTGTGGCCGGTTCTTCACGTCCCTGCCATGGTGAGCTCAGGCGCATCATCCATCCGAAATTGATATTCCTTCCTACAGGCGTCACTGCCGAGAGCACCTCGCTGGTATTGGCAGCAAGTTCAAATTTCACAAGACCCAGTTTGTCGGTGGTGCCCACGGTGTGGGACGCATCGGAATCGTTCCTTAAGAGCAGGCGCACATTCTCCACCGGTTGGCCGGTAGCGAAATCGGCCATGGCCACAACCTGATCTTTAGTGCCGGTGAAGCACAAGGGCACATAGGGCGTGGCCACAATCGATCTCCACAGGCCCACGTAGCGCGATTTGTCCATGACTCCGTCGGCCTCGCAATAAAACACGTACCGTCCAGGATTGTCGAGTGTGACGGGAGTCACGTATTTGACGGATGCCGTGTTTTTATCCTGGTCGTAGTCGAGACGGCGGGCAAGTTTCAGGCTGCTGAAAGGCACGTTGCCGCGATTCACGGGCAGCGGGTCTACGGAATATATATTCACGGTAGCTTTGCTCAGATACTTCACCTCCACGCCGATGTCAAACGGCCTGCCGGGACACACAAGGAACGGAGCGTTCACGTTCACGCTTCCTTGACGGATCCGCGACAGCAGATTGCGCAACGACGCATTCTCCCAGTAGCCCGGAAAACGCTCAAGGGATGCCTCCAGCAGCTGCTCCACCATTGCCTTGGTCACCTGCGCGGAGCTATCCGCATCCTCGGGGTCTTCTTCGTCGTAGTCGCGCACGGCCGCCACTCCCGAGTCCCATCCGTTCACGACCATATTGGCAAGTTTCAGGAGCGCAATTCGGGCGTATTCATCGGCGATATGTTCCGTATAGAATTTATATAGAGGAGCTTCTCCGCCGCTTCGCAGCAGTTCCACCGCCCAGTAGTAATAGGCCGGGGAGCCCGTAGCGGCGGCGTCGCGCATCGCGGTGCACAATTTTTCGGCCTGGTCGTGATTTTCGATATCATGATACAGCTCCACGGCATCGCAGGCCACGAAATCGGCCACGGTGGGGAAGTAGAGCAGCGTGCGCTCGTCGGCTTCCACAGCATCGGCATAATCGGCCAGAGGCNCCGGATTGGCAATGGCCATACGGCATGCCTCCGAAAGGCGCTCTGCCACTCCGGCCTTGAACTGGCGGCCGTTCCACTCGCGGATATCGGCCGGCAGAGGCTCGTCGGGCGTGGTGAGGCGGTCGTAGACGTAGCTGTTTTCCTCATAGGCCTGATGGAGCATTCGGGCACCCACGAGCTTCATCATCGATGCAGCAGCCGGAGCGCGTTCCTTGGTGGCAAGATCGTCGCACAGCTTTACGAGATCAAACACACTGTCGGGGTCGATCGATTGCGCCGCCGTGCAAATTTCGAGCAAGGCCTTCACGCGCTGCGGGCCGGCGGCTGAGTCGCCCTCGGTGGACGACAGCACCCCGTAGGCCTGCTGCAGAATCCGGCGCGGATGAGCAAAGTCAGGTTCGTCGGGCTTCACGGCGGCTGCGCTGTCGGCAGCCACGGCTATTCCCAGCGCCAGGAGTATATTTTTCAGTATCCTCATAATTTCTTATATTCTTATTAGGTATATTATTCGCAAATTTAGCAAAATTTGCTCACGTCCGAAAAAAAATCATTATTTTTGCATCCATGAACTCCAATGAATCCTTCATAACAAGCTTCTACAAGAAGCACCACATTATAAGTCACCTCATTATCATCGCGGCAACGGGATTGCTGCTGGTGTGGTTCGCCATGATATTCCTGAACGTGTGGACGCGCCATGGCGCCACCTCCACCGTGCCGCAGATCAAGANTATCCCCTACTCCAATGCCGCTGAGCTGCTGCGAGACTGCGACCTCTCGATTGAAATCTCCGACTCGGTCTACGACCGCGACACGCCTCCCGGCACCGTGATCGAGAGCTGGCCCCGCGCCGGAGCCGTGGTGAAGCGCGGACGCCAGGTCTACGTCACCATCACGGCCTTCTCGCCCAAGATGGTGCGCATCACCATGCCCGTAACGGGAGTGTCGTCGCGCCAGGCCGTGAGCTATCTGCGCGGTATCGGCATCACGGGCATCCGCATCGTGAACGTGCCCTCGCAGTATCCCGACCTCGTGGAGGGAGCCACCTGCGACGGCCGTCCGCTGCACGTCGACAGCGAAATACCCATCACGGCCACCGTGACGCTTCAGGTGGGCAACGCCCCGGAGCCCGACGAGAGCACCTATGAAGAAGAGAGCGAGGACGCAGCCGCCGAGGCAGCAACCGAGCCCCACGACAACTCAATTTTCGACTGATGAGCGAGAGCACCACACCTTTCGACCCCGAGGATGGCGCCGTAGCCGAGGAGGCGCCGCGCATCGTCGACATAGGCGACGGCCGCGAGCTCTACGAGCATTTCCGCTTCACGGCCGACAAAGGCCAGGAGATGCTGCGCGTAGACAAATTTCTGGCCCTCAGGCTTCAGAAATCAAGCCGAAACCGCATCCAGCAGGCCGCGCAGGCCNGCTGCATTATCGTGAACGGTCGNGCCGTGAAGAGCAACTACCGCGTGAAGCCCCTCGACGTGGTGCAGGTGGTGATGGACCGTCCGCGCTACGACTTCGAGGTGATAGCGGAAGACATCCCCCTGGATATAGTATATGAGGACGACACTGTGCTGGTGGTGAACAAGCCCGCCGGACTGGTGGTGCATCCCGGCCACGGCAACTACTCCGGCACGCTNGTGAACGCCCTTGCATGGCACTTCCGCGACACGCCCGACTACGACGTGAGCGATCCTCGCCTGGGCCTCGTGCACCGCATCGACAAGGACACCTCGGGCCTGCTGGTGGTGGCCAAGACACCCGATGCCAAGACNCACCTGGGCAAGCAGTTCTTCAACAAGACCACGCGCCGCGAATACGTGGCCGTGGTGTGGGGNGTGCCCTCTCCCGCGGCAGGACGCATCGAGGGCAACATCGGCCGCANCGAGCGCGACCGCCTGCAGATGGCCGTGTATCCTCCCGGCGATGCACGCGGCAAGCATGCCGTNACCCACTACGAGGTGGTGGAGCCCCTGGGCCACGTATCGGTGGTGCGCTGCGTGCTTGAGACCGGTCGCACCCATCAGATTCGCGTGCACATGCGCCANATAGGCCACACCCTCTTCAACGATGCGCGCTACGGCGGCGACGTGCCGCTGCGCGGATTACGCTCGGCATCCTACAATGCTTTCGTANCCAATTGCTTCGCCACGTGTCCGCGCCAGGCTCTGCATGCCCGCACGCTGGGCTTCGTGCACCCCGCCACCGGCAAAGAAATGTTTTTTACCTCTGAAATACCGGCCGATATGACCGCACTTATTGAGCGCTGGCGCAACTATTCGGCCACCCACAGCGTTTAAATCGAAAATATTCTGTAATTTTGCAGGTCGAAACAACGAACCAAAATCATGACAATTCCCGAAGAATTTAAAGATATTGCTCCATACGACGACGAACAGTTCCACGAAAAAATGAGTTCGCTCGTGCGCGAACCGGGCTTTGAGCACGCCATCCGCTACGTGATGCCCGATGTCGATTACGACGAATTCTGCCGCGAACTGGTGAACGTGCCCTCGCAAGACGAGTTTCAGCGCAGCGTGATGGGAAAGTTCCTGGAGTTTCTGGCCGCCAAGACCACCTCGGGCATCACCTTCGACGGAGTGGAGAACTACGATCCCGCCCTCAACTACACTTTTATCACGAACCACCGCGACATCGTGCTCGATGCCTCGTTTCTCAACCTCTGCTTCATCCGCAGCGGCATGCCCGTGACGCAGGTGGCCATCGGCAACAATCTGCTCATCTACGAGTGGATAAGCGACCTGGTGAAGCTCAACCGCAGCTTCATAGTGAAGCGCGACGTNAAGGTCACGGCCGCTCTCGAAGCCGCCAAGCAGCTCTCGGCCTACATCCACTTCACCATCACCCGGAAGCANGAATCNGTGTGGATCGCACAGCGCGAGGGACGCGCCAAGGACAGCAACGACCTCACGCAGGAAAGCCTCGTGAAGATGATCAGCCTGGCCGGTGAAGGTTCTGTGAAGGACCGGGTGATGGAAGTGAATCTCATGCCCGTGAGCATCAGCTACGAATACGANCCCAACGACTACCTGAAGGCACGCGAATTTCTGCTCCGCCGCCGCGACCCCAACTTCCACAAGAGCCAGCGCGACGACCTCCTGAGCATGGAGACCGGAATGCTACGCCACAAGGGCCANGTGCATTTCCGCCTGGGCAAGTGCATCAACGCCGCNATGGCCGGCTTCGACAACGACAACCGCGGCGCCGTGATTCACGAAGCNTGCCGCCTGATCGACAACGANATACACCGCGGATATTATCTCTATCCCGGCAACTACATCGCCTACGACGAATACAACGCCACAAATCGCTTCTCCGACCGCTACAGCCGCAGCGATATGGAGCGCTTCGACGCCTACATAAACGGCCAGCTCGACCAGGTGGACGTGCCCGACGTCACGCCCGAGGAACGCGCCTTCATGCGCGGCATGATGCTTATGATGTATGCCAACCCCGTAGTGAACAAATTGCGAGCCTGCACCGGAGCAGGAGTTGAAATCTGATGCGCCTGCCTCTGCTGATAGCTCTCGTGGCCCTGGCCGTGAATCTGGCCGTCGACTGGTATATCTACCGCCGGCTGGCCGGCCACAGGCGCCTGCAACGGCTTCAGCTGGCCTCTGCCGCAGTCCTGTCGCTGGTGTGGGTGGCGCTCATTGCNGTGCCCAAGCGCGTGGGCGAGGATTCGTTCCTTATTTCCCTGATGTGGGCCGTNTACGGCTACTGGACATTCTACCTCCCCAAATACGCGGCTGTGATTTTCGATGCCGTCGCTGCCGTGCCCCACTTGTGGCACCGCCGCCGCTGGCACTGGCTCACGGCCNTGGGAATAGTGGCCGGAGCAGGTATTTTCTGCGCCATGTGGTGGGGCGCTCTGGTGGAGAGATTTCGCCTCAAGGTCAACGAAGTGACCGTCNCCATCCCCAATCTGCCCGATAATCTCAAGGGCCTGCGCATGGTCCAGATAAGCGACTGGCACGTGGGCACCTACGGCAGCGACACCACATTCGTGAGCCGCACCGTGAACGAAATCAACAGCCTNANGCCCGACGTGATTCTCTTCACCGGNGANATCGTGAACCGCCACAGCCACGAGCTGCNCCCCTTCACCNACGCNCTCTCNCAGCTNCGCGCTCCCATGGGCGTCTACTCCATAATGGGCAACCACGACTACGGCGACTACTACAGCTGGCCGTCTGAGCAAGCCCACCTGGCCGANGCCGATTCCCTCCGGGCCATGCAGCGCCGCATGGGNTGGAAAATGCTCNACAATGCCACGGCGTGGCTGCGACGCGGCTCCGACTCGCTCGCTCTCATAGGCGTGGAAAATATCGGCGAACCGCCGTTCAGCACCCACGGCGACCTGCTGCGGGCCTATCCCACCCCCGCCGACTCCGTGCCCAAGATTCTGCTNTCCCACAATCCGGCCCACTGGCTCGACAGCATCTCGGGCAAGCCCGAAGTCAACATCGCCCTCACTCTCTCGGGCCACACCCACGCCATGCAAATGCGCGTGGGAAGCTTCTCGCCGGCCGTGTGGAAATACCCCACCTGGGGCGGCCTNTACTCCGACGACGCCGGCCACAAGCTCTATGTCAATACCGGCCTCGGCACNGTGGGTCTGCCCATGCGCATAGGAGCCACACCGGAAATCACGGTGATCACCCTCGATTAAGACCCCCTTAATATTTTTTAAGTAGCCTGAATGTGCGGCAATCCGAAAAATTGTCGTAACTTTGCATATATCAAGAAAAACACAACACCAATCACTATGATAAAACGACTCAAAGCAATAGCGGCCGCAATGTGTGCCACCGCTGCAATCTGGGCCTGNTCCGACAAGAACAATGAGCCGGAACCCCTGCCTAATCCCGACCCCGTGGAGGCCTACGCCTCGGTAGAAACCATCAGCGGCTCGCCCGTGGCAGCCGAGGGAGGCGAAGTCACCATGACGGTGAAATCCCATCGCGTGCCNACGGCNAAGGCCGCCGACTCTTGGGTGACGCGCAAGTCGAGCAACCGCACCGACGACGTGGCCACTTTCGTCTTCACCGTGGCCCCCAACAACGGCGATGCGCGCAGTACCACCGTGACCTTCACGTCCGGCGACCTCACCACNACNGCCACCATCGAGCAGGCCGCCGCCCAATCGGTGGAACCNGNCCCCGTGCCCGTGCCTTCCCTCGACGATATCGACAACAGCGTGGCCTTNGCACGCGCCCTGGCCATGGGATGGAATCTGGGCAATCAGTTCGACGCACAGAACAACGGCGTGGCCTCCGAAACCGCCTGGGGCAACCAGCCCACAACGGCCGAGCTCTTCCGCGCCCTCGCCGCTGCCGGATTCCGCGCCGTGCGCATTCCCGTCACCTGGCTCGGCCACTTCGGCGAAGCACCCGACTATGCGCTCGACCAGGCGTGGCTCGACCGTATCGACCAAGTCATCGGCTATGCCCATGACGCCGGCCTGCGTGCCATCATCAACATCCACCACGACGGCGGCACATGGCTCGACATCAAGGCCGCTGCCAACGATGCCGAAAAGAACAAGGCCGTGACGGCCCAGATCAAAGCTATGTGGACCCAGATCGCCGAGCGCTACAAGAATCACGGCCAGTTCCTGATTTTCGAGGCGTTCAACGAAATCCACGATGGCGGATGGGGCTGGGGCGACAACCGCAAGGACGGCGGCAAGCAATACGCCACCCTCAACGGCTGGAATCAGACATTCGTCGACGCCGTGCGAGCTACCGGTGGCAACAACGCCACCCGCTACCTGGGCATCCCCGGCTACGTGACCAATCCGGCGCTCACTATCGATCATCTCGTGCTCCCTGACGATTCCGCCACCGACCGCCTGCTCGTGGCCGTGCACTTCTACGATCCCAACGAATTTGCCATCGAGGGCAAATACACCGAGTGGGGCCACACCGGCAATGCTGCCAAGAAGGCATCGTGGGGCGACGAAGACAACGTGACTGACACCTTCGACTCGCTCGTCAAAAAATACGTGAACAACGGCACGGGCGTCTACGTGGGCGAATGCGGTGCCACCACGCGCGCCAACGACCGCGACGAACGCTTCCGCCTCTACTACCTTGAGTATGTGTGGAAAGCCGCTACCGACCGCGGCCTGCCTCTCTTCTTCTGGGACAACGGCTCCACCTCCACCGGCAATGAGGCTTTCGGCCTCTTCAATCATGCCACCGGCGCCTTCATTGGCAAGCGCTCGCAGCCCGCTGTGGAGATCATGAACAAAGCCTACTATACCACCGACCCGGCCTATACGCTGCAGAGCGTCTACGCCGGTGCTCCCAAGTGATATCCCGATATGCCGAAAAAAGTGCAAAGGTCGTCGGACCTTTGCACTTTTTTTTGTATTTTTGCAGGGTTATGAAAAATATCTGCCTGAGTATCGTCATTTTGCTGACGTGGATTGTTCCCGCAGCTGCGCAGGACGCCCTCTATGCTGTGGGGCNGTTCAACAACTGGGATGCAAAAACGCCCCTGGCTTTCGATAAANCCGATGGTGTGTTCACGCTTTCAATCGANTTCTCGGATAGCCGCGAATTCAAGATGAGCACCGTGAGCGGCGCATCGTCGGCCGGCAACGGCTGGAGCGAATTCGACTCCGGAGCCCTCAAGCCGGTGGAATCGGCCCGTATAGGCCAATGGGTGGCTATCGAGCACAATGCCTCAGGCAACATTCAGGCACCCGAGCAGCGACGCCTCACCGTGCAGGTGGACGTGGCCGCGATGCGCATGCGCTTCATGCGCTCCGCCTCGGCCGAATGGTCGGGCACGCTGCCCGTGCTCCACATCGACACCGACGGATATGAGGCCGTGACCTCGAAAGACAACTACCTGAACGGCACCTACCGCCTCGACCCCATGGGCATAGACGGCGTGGAGGCCTTCGGCAGCGAGGAAGCTCCCCTGCCCTTGCAGATTCGCGGCCGCGGCAACTACACCTGGACCGGATTCGACAAGAAGCCCTATCGCATCAAGCTGGGCGCCAAGGCCGCCCTCCTGGGCATGAACAAGAGCAAGCATTTCGTGCTGCTGGCACATGCCGACGACAACATCGGCTTCATGCGCAACACGCTGGGATTCGCCGCTTCAGAGGAAATCAAGCTGGCGTGGACACCCGCGCAGCAGCCCGTGGAGGTGGTGCTCAACGGCGACTACATAGGCCTCTATTTCCTCACCGAGAATATCCGTGTGGACAAGGACCGCGTGAACGTGACCGAGCAGCAAGACCTGGCCACCGACGACGTGGACGGCGGCTGGCTCGTGGAAATCGACAACTACGACTCCGACCCTCACGTCACGGTCTACGAGGGCAGTTATCCCATCTGGTTCACCTACAAGTCGCCGGAGGAGCTGTCCGCGCAGCAAAGCAGCTATCTCTCGGGCGCCATGCAGGGCATCCAGGATGCCATTGATGCCGCCGACTACGCCGCTTTCACATCTCTGGTCGACCCCGTGGTGCTCGCGCGATACTACATCGTGCAGGAAATGATGAACGACTACGAATCCTTCCACGGCAGCTGCTACCTCTTCAGGCAGCGCGGCGCCGGGGAGCGCTGGCAGTTCGGCCCGGTGTGGGACTTCGGCAGCGCGCTCTTCTCCGACGGCAACGACAATTTCATCTACGACGGCATGTATCATCAGGTGTGGATAGGCGCCATCTGCCGCACTTTCCCCGATTTCCTCGCCACCGTGCGCGATGAATGGGGCAAATTCCTCAACGCCGGAGGCCCTCAGGCCGTTGTGGCCGGCGGCAAGCGCATGGCAGCAAGCATATCCGGCGCTGCNGCAGCCAATTATCGCCGCTGGCCGGCCTATGGCAACGAAAATGAGGAAGCATCGGCACAGGTGGCATTCAGTCGTTTCGAGTCGAAAATAGAATGGCTCAAGCGCCAATGGGGCAACGGTAGCTCCATTGCCGAAAACGTTGTGCCGGGGCTCGTGATCACCGCTTCTGCCGGCACGCTCCTGATCGACTCTCCCGACGATCGCAACGTCGTCTACGCCACAATCGACGGCCGCACGGGCACGCTGCGGCTCCGCCGGGGCCTCAACAGCTTCACCCACCTTGCCCCTGGCGTGTATATTATCAACCACCGCAAAATAATCATCTGAACCAACGATATGAAAAAGATTCTTGCTTTGCTGGCTCTTGCCGCTCCGGCAGTATTCGGCGCCACCACCACACCGCTGTGGATGCGCGATGTGCGCATCTCGCCCGACGGCTCCCGGATCGCATTCTGCTACAAGGGCGACGTGTGGACCGTTCCGGCCGCCGGAGGCATGGCCACGCGCCTCACTTCAGGCCCGTCCTACGAGGCCAACCCCGTGTGGAGCCCCGACGGCCGCTCGATAGCCTTCGCCACCGACCGCAACGGCAATATGGACGTCTACATCGTCGATGCCGCCGGAGGAGCCCCCAGGCGCCTCACCTACAACTCGGCGGCCGAAATCCCCGAGGCTTTCACGCCCGATGGCACCCAGGTGCTTTTCTCGGCTGCCATTCAGGACCCCGCCGCCAGCGCCCTCTTCCCCTCGGGCCGCATGACCGAGCTCTATGCCGTGCCGGCCGAGGGCGGTGCCACCACGCGCGTGCTGGCCACCCCGGCACGCTACGTGAGCTGGGAGCCGGGCGGAGAATCGTTCCTGTATCAGGACGTCAAGGGCTTTGAAGACGAGTGGCGAAAGCACCACACCTCGGGCGTGACGCGCGACATCTGGCGCTACGACACACGCACCGGCACCCACACCAACCTCACCGCCCGCCGCGGAGAAGACACCAATCCCGCAGCCGGAAACGGCAATTTCTACTTCCTGAGCGAGCGCGCCGGAGGCAGCAGCAACGTCCACCGCATGGCCCCCGACGGCAGCGTGGTGCCCGTCACCTCATTCGCCACCCACCCCGTGCGCTTCCTCTCCCGGGGCGCCGACGGCACCCTGTGCTTCACCTACGACGGCGAGATCTACACCATGCGCGAGGGCGCCGAGCCCTCGAAAGTGGCTATCAGTCTTATAGACGAGTCGTTGCCCGACGTGGAGAAGCTCGCCGCATCGCGCGGAGCATCGGAAGCCGCACCCTCGCCCGACGGCGAGATGATGGCGCTCGTATATCGCGGCAACGTCTTTGTCACCTCCGTGGAATATCCCACCACCGCTCAGGTGACCGACACCCCGGAGGCCGAGAGCGACGTGCAGTGGAGCCCCGATGGCAAGACGCTCGTCTACACCTCCGAGCGCAACGGCCGAAGCAATATCTACACCGCCACAATGAGCCGTGCCGATGCCGAGGGCAACTTTGCAAACGCCACTTCATTCGACGAAAAAGCTCTTTTCCCCGACGACGGCCACGAACGCACCGCCCCGGCATTCTCGCCCGACGGCAAGCTGCTGGCCTTTGTGCTCGACCGCACTTCCCTGGCCGTGCGCGATATGGCCACAGGTGCCGTGCGCGTGATTGCCGACGGCACCACCCATCCGCAGCGCGACGGCGGCTTCAACTACCGCTGGAGCCCGGACTCACGCTGGATTGCCCTTGATATCACTGCTCGCCGCCACGAACCCTACTCCGACGTGGCCATCGTCAACGTGGCCGACGGCACCATGACCAACCTCACCAACAGCGGCTACTTCGACGAGACTATGCGCTGGGTGCTCGACGGCAACGCCATCCTCTTCGGCAGCGAGCGCTACGGCATGCGCAACCACGCCTCGTGGGGCTCGCAGTACGATGTGATGCTCGTTTTCCTCAACCGCGACGCCTACGACCGCTTCACCCTCAGCGAGGAAGACTACAAGCTGCGCAAAGAGCTGGATAAGAGCGCCAAAAAGAGTGACACCCCCGACAGCGCCGATAAAAAAGCCAAGAAAGGCAAGGATGCCAAGGAGGATAAGGACGATACCGACAAGGTCAAGCCCATAAACGTGGAACTCGACGGTATCGACAAGCGCGTGGTGCGCCTCACTCCCCTCTCGGCCGACCTCATCGACGCTATCCTCACCGCCGACGGCGAGACGCTCTACTTCACCACCCGCGCCGACGACGGAGCCATGCTCTGGAAGATGGTGCTTCGCGAGGGAGCCGACGATGCCGGCTCCATGGAAATGCTCCGCAAGATCTCGGGCGGAGGCCACTTCGACGCCACTCCCGATCTCTCGAAGATGTTTCTCACGGGGGCGTCGCTGCGCAAGTTCGACCCCAAGAGCGCCAAGGCCACGCCCATCAGCTACAACGCACGCATGCGTCTCGACCACGATGCCGAGCGCAACTATATGTTTGACTACGTGGCCCGCGAGGAAGCCGAACGCTTCTACACCGCCGACATGCACGGCGTGGACTGGCCGGCAATGACCGAGGCCTACCGCAAGTTCATGCCCCATATCGCCAACAACTACGACTTCGCCGAGCTCCTCAGCGAATGGCTGGGCGAACTCAACGTGAGCCACACCGGCGGACGCTACTCCGCCCCGGGCTCGTCGCAGGCCGACCGCACCGCATCCCTGGGCCTGCTCTACGACTACAGCTACGCCGGCCCCGGCCTGCGAGTGGAGGAAATAGTGGCCGGCGGCCCCTTCGACAAGGCCGCTTCGCAGATGACTCCCGGCAGCGTCATTGAATCCATCAACGGCAAAGCCCTGAGCCACGACACCGACTATTCCGAGCTACTGGCAGATATCGCCGGCCGCAAGACTCTCGTGACCTTCCGCACCCCCGCCGGCCACGCCGTGGAGGAAGTGGTGCTCCCCATCAGCGCCGGAGCTTTCTCGGCACTGCTTTACGACCGCTGGGTGGATGCACGCCGCGCCGAAGTCGACAGCCTTTCGGGCGGACGACTGGGCTACGTGCACATCCAGTCGATGGACGACGACAGCTTCAGGCGCGTCTACAGCGACCTGCTGGGCCGATTCAACGACCGCGAGGGAGTGGTGGTCGATATCCGCTGGAACGGCGGCGGACGCCTCCACGAGGATATCGAGGTGCTGCTGAGCGGAGAAAAATATCTCACGCAGGAAATACGCGGCACAGCCACTTGCGACATGCCCTCGCGCCGCTGGAACAAGCCCAGCATCATGCTCATGAGCGAGGCCTGCTACAGCAACGCCCACGGCACGCCATGGGTGTATAAGCACCGCGGCATAGGCCGCCTCGTGGGTGCTCCCGTAGCCGGCACCATGACTTCGGTCAACTGGGTGCGCATGCAGGATCCGTCCATGATTTTCGGCATTCCCGTGATTGGCTACCGCCTGGCCGATGGCTCNGTGCTCGANAATCAGGAACTTGAGCCCGACGTGCTCGTGTTCAACACTCCCGAAGGCATTGCCGCCGGACGCGACGACCAGCTGCGCCGCGCCGTGCAGGAACTCCTCAACGAACTCGACTCCAAAAAATANACAATGGATATAGAAGGACTTATCTCCGACCTGGCCTTCATCCTCCTGCTGGGNGCCGGCGTCACGGTGCTTTTCAAGTGGATAAAGCAGCCGGTGGTGCTGGGATATATCGTGGCAGGCTTTCTGGCCAGTCCCCACTTTGCCTACCTCCCTTCCGTCACCACCGAGGCCAATATCGACTTCTGGGCCGAAATCGGCATCATCGTGCTGCTCTTCTCGCTGGGTCTTGAATTCAGCTTCAAGAAGCTCGTGAGCGCCGGAGGATCGGCCGTGGTCACTGCTCTCATCATCGTGGCCGGAATGATGGTGGCNGGCTACAGCGCAGGCCTCCTCATGGGCATGAACAATATCAACAGCCTCTTCCTGGGCGGCATGCTCTCNATGTCGTCCACCACGATTATCATCAAGGCCTTCACCGATATGGGTATGCGNCAGCAGAAATTCGCATCCCTGGTGCTGGCCGTGCTCATCGTNGAAGACCTCTTCGCCGTGGTGATGATGGTGATATTGTCGTCGATCGCCGTCAACAACTCCGTCGAGGGCGTCGACCTGCTCTTCAGCGTGGCCAAGCTCATGTTCTTCCTCATCATNTGGTTCCTCGTGGGAGTCTATGTGCTCCCCTCCCTGCTCAACCGCTGGCGCCGCTTCCTCAACAGCGAGACGCTGCTGGTGGTGTCGATGGGCCTTTGCCTGGGCATGAGCGTATTCAGCGTGGCTTGCGGATTCTCGCTCGCTCTGGGCGCNTTCGTGATGGGCAGTATCCTCGCCGGCACCAGCTATGCCGAGCGCATCGAGCATGTGGTCACNCCCGTGAAAGACCTCTTCGGGGCCGTGTTCTTCATCTCCGTGGGCATGATGGTGCAGCCCGATATTCTCGTGGAATACTGGCAGTCGATTCTCATTCTGTCGGCCGTCGTTATCGTGGGCATGATTATCTTCGGCACCACGGGCATGCTGGTCACGGGCCAGACCCTCAAGGTNGCTATCCAGAGCGGATTCTCGCTCACGCAGATTGGCGAATTCGCCTTCATCATTGCCACGCTGGGCATGAGCCTGGGNGTGCTCAGGCCCACGCTCTACCCCATCGTGGTGGCTGTGTCGGTGATCACCACCTTCACCACCCCCTACTTCATCAAGATGTCTACGCCGGTCTACAACTTTGTGGAGCGCCACCTGCCGCCGCGCTGGCGGGGCGTGATCGACCGCTACCGCAGCGATGCCGTGCGCGAGCAGGCCACCCCGGGAGTGTGGAAAGCCATGCTGCAGCGCAACGGCGCCACCACCGTGAGCTACACCGTCGTGGGCATCGCCATCGACATCGTGTGTCGCCGCTTCCTGCTCCCGCTCATGGAGCGCTGGACGGGCCACTGGGCCAACCCTGCCCTGCTCACGGCCATCTGCACCCTGGCCCTGCTCTCGCCNTTCCTNTTCGCTCTGGCCGTGCAGGCACGCGTGCCACGCGGCCTCGACCTCTCGCTGGCACGCGTGCCGGCCCTGGTCATCAACATCTTCCGCCGCNTNGTGGCGCTGGCCCTCGCGGCCTATGCCGTGAACATCGCCATTTCATCNGGATTCCTGGTGGCCGTAGTCACCATCCTCTTCACGGTGGTCGTGGTGCTGCTCTCNCGCAGGCTGCGCTTCCGCCTCGACCGCATCGAGAATAAATTTCGCGACAACCTCAACGAGCGCGAGCTGCGCCGCAGCGGCCGAAACAACCTCGTGGTCAACGACCTGCACATGGCCTACATGACCGTGGGCAGCGGTTGCGACTTCGTGGGCGAGCGACTCATGGACAGCGACCTGCGACGNCGCTTCGGAGTGCACGTGGTGGGCATCCAGCGTGGCCAGCAGAACATACCCATCCCCAACGGCCGCACACGCATCTTTCCCGGCGACGTATTGGCCGTGATCGGCAACGACGAGCAACTNCACGACGTACTCCCGGCCATCGAGGCCGAGCGAGAGCCCGATGCAGCCCCGGCCGCCAACGTGGGACTGCAATCCGTGGCCCTCGCTGCCGGNTCGCCACTCATCGGTGCCACACCGCGCACCGCAAANCTGCGCGATGCCTACGATGCCGTGGTCGTGGCCGTGCACCGTGGCGACGAGTATATCGACTCCGACCCCGACTTCGTCTTTGCCGAAGGCGACATCCTATGGGTCGTGGGCG
This sequence comes from Bacteroides sp., assembly GCA_014801485.1. Taxonomy (GTDB): domain Bacteria; phylum Bacteroidota; class Bacteroidia; order Bacteroidales; family Muribaculaceae; genus CAG-873. The sequence goes on along the minus strand of JAAVEC010000011.1, from coordinate 3,853 downwards.
ACAAGCACAAGATCGAGCGCTCGCTCAAGTAACTTTTACCCCCGCGCAGGCGTTATAGAGATATGAACACACGCACCATCATAGCATTTGCGGCTGCCACCCTCGCCTTGGGCGGCACGCTCGCATCATGCGGCCGAAGCGCCGGACACCGCGCCGAGCCTCTGCCCGACACCCTCCGCGTGGCCACTCTCTACAGCCCCACCACATATTTTATATATCGCGACGAGCCCATGGGCTACGACTACTCCCTCGTGAGCGACTTTGCCCAAGCAAAGGGCATGGTGCTCGACCTGCGCGTGGCGCGCAGCATGGGCGAAGCCGTGGCCATGCTCGACAGCGGCACCGTCGATCTCCTGGCCTGCGACGTGCCCGTCACCTCGCAATACCGCGACCGGGTGGTGCCGTGCGGCCCCGAGCTGCTCACCACCCAGGTGCTCGTGCAGCCGCGAGTGAAGGGGCAGCCGGCCATCACCGACGTCACGCAGCTACCCGGCAAGGACGTCTACGTGGAAGCAGGCTCTAAATACGAGCAGCGGATGCACCACCTCAACGACGAGCTGGGCGGCGGCATCCGCATCCACGCCATCGAGGCCGATTCGCTCATTGGCGAAGACCTCATCGAGATGGTGAGCAAGGGCGAAATACCGCTCACCGTCGTGAGCCGCGACATCGCACGCCTCAACGCCACCTACTACCGCGACCTCGACGTGGGCCTCGAACTCAGCTTCCCCCAGAAAGCCGCCTGGGGTGTGGCTCCGCAGCGCGCATGGCTCGCCGACAGCGTGAACACATGGATGGCCACAGCCGACGCACGACGCGACAACTCCGACCTCCTCAAGCGATACTTTGAATTGAGCAAGGGACGCACCTTCGAGCGTTTCGACTTCAGCAAAGGCTATATCTCCAGCTACGACAACCTCTTCAAGACCTATGCCGAGCGCATCGGATGGGACTGGCGCCTGCTCGCTGCCCAGGGATGGGCCGAAAGCCGATTCCGCCCCAACGCACGCTCTTGGGTGGGCGCACGAGGCCTCATGCAGATTATGCCACGCACCGCTCGCGGCTACAAAACGCCCGTTTCGGCCCTCAACAACCCCGAAACCAGCATCAACGTGGCCACCCAGCTGCTGCGCGACCTCGACCGCCAGCTGCAGTCCTACGTGCCGAACGACCGCGAACGCCTCAAATTCGTCGTGGGCAGCTACAACGTGGGTATCGCCCACGTGCTCGACGCCATGCGCCTCTGCGAGAAATACGGCATGGACCCCCAGGTGTGGGACGGCAACGTAGCCCAGGCCCTGCTCATGAAATCCAAGCCCGAATACTACAACGACCCCGTCGTGCGCTACGGCTACTGCCGCGGCTCCGAGCCCGTGGGCTACGTGCGCGAAATAATGGCCTTCTACGACACCGCCAAGCGAGAAATCCAGGCATAAAGTANGGACGCTTTTCAAAGCGTCCACCCNNCAAAAAAGTAGGGACGCACCATGGTGCGTCCTCCACCCCACAAAAAAACAAATAACCCAATCCATACACAAAAACTATCACATTATGAAAAAAACCTATCTGAGCGTAGCTCTCGTGTGCCTCCTCAGCGTTTCCCTCCTGGGAAGCTCATGCATCGGCTCCTTCAGCCTCACCAACAAGCTCCTCTCCTGGAACCGACAGATCGGCAACAAGTTCCTCAACGAACTCGTATTCTTCGCATTCTGGGTACTCCCCGTCTACGAAGTGAGCGCACTCGCCGACGTGCTCGTGCTCAACAGCATTGAATTCTGGAGCGGCAACAACCCCGTGGCATGCGGCACACGCGTGATCGAAGGCACCGACGGCCGCTATCTCGTGCACTGCGACGGCAAAGGCTACACCATCAAATCCGAGAACGACGGCAGCATCGTGCGCCTCGACTTCCACGCCGACGACCGCTCCTGGAGCGTAGACGTAGACGGCACGCAGCACACCATCCTCACCTTCGTAGACGACACCCACGTGGCACTCCCCACCGCCGACGGCAGCCTCCGCACCGTCGAAATCTCCGCTGCAGGCCTCTACGCCTATCAGCAGGCAACCACCGGCACCTTCTACGCCGCTCGCTAATCCCCACCTGCACCACCCGATAAGTAGCGCTCCCCATCCGGCAGCGCTACTTGTTTTTTGGCAATTTGACACATATTCACCCCCGGATTGCAATATTTCAAATATTATCACAAATTTTATCCTAATTATTTGGAAATATAAAAAAGTGGCCGTAAATTTGCGAGCAATTGATGTTGTACGGCATATTTTTGCAACACATCACTCTCGAAACAACAATACTAACAAATAAAGCGTAAAGCATGAAAAAACTCTACACAATCGCTCTCGCTGCCGCCGTGGCTCTCTCGGCTTCGGCACAGCAGAAGCTCCAAACTTCCAACCAAGTAAGCGGCCCCGCAAAGGTCGTTTCTGCCAGAATCCTTGCCAAAAACGCAACCATCGAGCGTGCAGGCAAATTTGAGCGCAATGCCACTCCCTCTGTGAAACATGCCCCTGCTAAAGCAGCTGCTGCCACCACAATGGATGAGCTCACCGGCATGTACAGATATTCCATCAATGCCTATGTTCAGGGCACCACGCAGCAGGTTGGTAGCACACTTAATATCGAAGAAGGCACCGAACCTAATGAAGTAATCCTGAAAGGTCTCCGCTACTCCGATGTTAACGTTAAAGGTATTGTGGATTTTGCAGCCGGCACAATCACCTGCAAGCCCCAGTTACTTGAAGAAGTAGAAGATGATCCCGAATACCCCGGTGTCAGCATGGATATGTGGCTCTATGGCTGGGACGAAGCCAACGACACCGAAGACCGCAATGGCGACTGCGTAATCAACATCAACGCAGATGGCACCCTTTCCAGCGACGACCTCTTCTGCTACGGTGTAGAAGGCCTGGAGGGATATGCTTACGCATGGTTCGACAACCTTGAAATGACAAAACTGGACTTCAACACTGTTGTCTACTTCTCAGAGCGCGACACAGATGATGATGGATATTATCTCGATACCTACACCGAATACATGTCATGGTGCAGCAGCGAATACGCAGAAGGCTATACCTTAGGTGGCGAAGATCTTGGCGATTGCGTTCTTTTGAATTCATTCATGTTCCAGCCCAACTCTTTAATTACAAGCGTAAACACTATTCCCGTTCAGCTTGACCCTGATGCACAAGAAATGTTTATTGATACCTGGTACTGGTTCAACTACGATTTAACAGCTTTAGGAGGAGATGCCACTGGTAGCGCTGCTATCATAGGCGTTAATGGTACAAAGATTGACATTATTGAAGGTACTTACAGCGGCAACACAATTACCTGGGAAGGCGATTGGGGTGCTTACTCCAGCACCCATGGTTGGTTCGGATGGTATAAAGATTGCGAAATCGTACTCCCCTTCAACCTCACCGACGACCTCGGCGGCCTCAACGAAGTTGCTGTCGACAACAACGAGAACGCACCCGTTGAATACTTCAACCTCCAGGGCGTACGCATCAACGAGCCCGCAGCCGGTCAGATTGTGATCCGCCGCCAGGGCAACAAGACCACCAAGCTCTTCGTGAAGTAAATCCCCTCCCCCTCCAATAACCCGCAGGCCGCGCCCCCAGCGCGGCCTGTCGTGTTATATGGCAATCTTCACACCCACATAGCTCACCAAACAACAAGCAGTACGGACGCTTTTCAAAGCGTCCACCCCCCACATAACTCACCAAACACCAAGCAGTACGGACGCTTTTCAAAGCGTCCACCCCATATAATTGTCTTTTCCTGATTTTGGTTGACTGTCAGAAGTATCTAACCCTGAAAGAAGTTGACTCG